>JAQUAF010000150.1 GCA_028687435.1 Verrucomicrobiia bacterium
CCGCGAGCAGACCTTTGATGATCCGTCCACGCCGGCGGATGTGCGCGAGCTGAAGATGGCTTTTGCAAAGTCGGTCGCAAAAATCATCAGGGAGGCGGATCCTGAGGGCGTGTGGGTGACTTGGGCGCTGATTTCGTCTTTTGCGCCGGCGATCACTTTGATGAATATAATCCGGCGGCGGTCCCCGCGGATTATTGGACGCGTTATTTTGATGATTGCCTGGCATGGAACAGGCAGGATCCATCGTGCCTCCTCATACCGGCGCCCGAGGCGCATTGCAGTTATCATAGCCAAGCCGCTTCGGTTACGCCCATCATGGATGCCTGCCACACCCTGATTCCCTCATTGGACAAGTCCATTATTCCACAATTTCTTTTCAAAACCTTGAAGGCCAGCCCATACATTCAGGCCGCGCATGCGCGCCGCTGTTCCGTCACCATCTGCCATCCTGTTGTCACCGAGCGTTGTGGCGCCCCGAGCGTATTGAATTCGCCCGACCTCGAAAACATGGATTATTTGGGTCTTGAGGAACGCGATGCCTTTCGCAGGCATTATGTGGCTTTTTTAAAACGGCCCCTCTCGGCCAAAATGGGTGCGTATAGCGAAGTGGATTCATCCGCCTACCGGCACCCAAGGGAACATCCGGGAATCAACCGGGCGACCTATTTTTATGTTGAGAATGGTTTTAATCCGGAAAATCTTCTGCATGCGTGGGAAAAGCGCAGAACCTACGCGGTTTTCGGCGATTTTCTCCATTTTACAAGACTTTCCCCTGTGCCAGGCCTTGACGCCGTCCGCCAGGCAAATCCTCCCGCCATTGATTTTGAGGCGCAAGGGGCGGACAACACTGAAATCAAAAAAGTGGAAATCTACCGCAACGGGGAGTTGGCCTTTGACCAAGCCGTATGCGGAAAAAATTCCTGTTCGTTTTCATGGAAAGATGATAAAATGGCCGCAACAGAACGACATTATGTTGTTTGCATTGAAACCAAGAAAGGCATGCTGGTCACATCGCCGATCCATTTTGCCGCTCCATGATATGCGGACAAAATGCCATGGCGAATATGAGGCTGTCCACCGCGTCCGCGGGGGCATGGCGGGCTTTACGCTGACCGAGTTGATTGTGGCCATTGGAATCATTTCCATCTTGATGTCCCTGTTGTTGCCCGCCGTAAAACAGGTGCGCGATCAGGCCAAGGGGTTGCGGTGCCTCAACAATCTGCGCCAGATCGGGCTGGCTTTAAGCCAGTATTCCCAGGATCACAACGGGATTTTTCCGCCTCCCTACGATCCATCTGCCGTCAAAACCTGGCCGATGATGATCCATGATGGCGGATATATCAATAACAAGGATTTATGCCTTTGTCCTAGCGGCGATCCGACAACCTGGAGTTCCACGGGCATGTACGCCTATGGTTTCAGGGTGGCGGGCTCCGGGATAACCGATGTCGAGCACAACAGCATCAATGCGCTCGATATCAACAATCCTGCCGATTATTTTCTTCTTGCGGACAGCATTTATATCAATACGGCCAGCGCCTCGCATTTGAAACAACGCTATTGCCTGTATGGCGCGAACAATCCGCAAACATGCGCCCATTTAAAACATGCCCTGGGCGCCCACGTATTGATGATCGACGGCAGCGTTCAAAGAAAAGAGGCGGACTATTTTGTCAACTTAGCTGTGAGTGTTTACAAATGATGGGAAGGCTGTGAAAAAAATTATCTGTTTGATTTTCATCCTGGCCGGATTGGAAGGCGTTCATGTTCTGGCCGGGACCCTTTATGTTGATAATATCAAAGGAAATGATCTCAATAACGGACGGCAGACATCGGCGAATGACGGAGGTTCTTGCGGGCCGGTTGCCAGTCTGGAGAGGGCGCTGGCTTTGTTGCAAACATCCGACCGCATCGAGGTGATGAATACCGGCAAACCGTACCAACGGCAGTATCCAGGAACGCAAGGGGTGGCCTATGGTGTGAATGTCGGCGGGACGGTTGACGCACCGGTGGTCATCCATGGCAATGGGGCAGTCTTATCTGGATTGTCAGTTATCCCCGCGGAAAAGTGGACTGCCGAATCCGGGGATATTTATTCTTTGCCATTCTGGCCCATGAGCAATAGATATAAACTTTGCAAAGAACAGAATGACTGGCTGGACGGCACTCCCATCTGGTGGGTTGACGGGCTGGCGGCAGCCAATTGCAAAAGCATGGAAGAATTGAGCAAAACGGCCAACGGTTTTTGGTGGAATAAATCTGAAAAAAAGGTTCTTTTTCATCTTCCGGATGGAAAACGGATTCAAGATCTTAAGGTTGAAATTCCGGCCACCGCCGGGATTTATATTTCCGCCAATCATGTGATGGTTAAAGATTTTTCGGTCATCTTTTCGTGGGATGACGGATTTGACGCTTTTGGCGCCTCCAAGAACATTGTTTTCAAGAATTGTTTTGCTTATAACAATTGCGGCCAGGGTTTTTCGTGTCATGGAGAAAGTTGTGTTTATTATGAGGACTGCTCGGCCATTCGTTGCGCAAGTTCAGGCTCGTGCGATGTGAATGGGAGCAACTCCACCTATAAACGCTGCCTCTTTGTGCATAACACTTATGAAGCCGGAGTTTACGCTCACAATGACAGCATTCATCACTATGAAGACTGTTTAATCGTGGGCAACAGTCCATTCGAGCAGGTCTGGCAACTGGCCCACTCAAAACTCAATTTTTATAATTGTGTGTTCAGCGGCATTCCCACCCAGGATATTTTAAAATTGGAATCCGGTTCGGTTTGTTTCAAACGTTGCACCATTGTGGACGCGAAGGCTGTTTGTGCCATTCCGGAAAATGGCCCCGGAAGCATCCATATGGAGAACTGCGCTTTGGCAAGATGTGAAAAATATTTTTTCAAGATCCCCAAAAACCCCGATGGCAGGGTTGTCATGACAGGCAATCTTTACGCGGACGGCCCAGGTCATTATGTGGGTGAGGAATTGTATGGCAAAAAAAACTGGAGTGACTATTTAAAGGCGGCCCCGGAGCGGGCGTCTGAATGGAAAAAGGTTAAATTTGGAGGGAGTTTAAACAGCGAGCTGGCCGAAACAGTCAAACTGATGGGAAGCGATCGATCCGAGAAACCAGTCGGGGCAAGGCTCCCTCCCGCTGTTTGGGAAAGGTATTTTCAACTTGTCAAAGAAAACGTGACTCCGTGCGGAGTGATAAAAAATGACTGATGCGGAGCGCCGCATCCGAGGATAAGAGATGGGTTGGAAACGGCAGGCGTCCCGGGGTGGTTTGTGGAAGCGGGACGGGACGGATTGGGATATGTTGTGGATA
>JAQUAF010000107.1 GCA_028687435.1 Verrucomicrobiia bacterium
CGGAGGCACCCTCCCCGCATAGGGGAGCGTTTTGCCTCTCAATCAAGTCTGGCGCGATGGCTGGACCCACCGTCGTGCCGGATTTTGGCCGGACGAACCCGAAAAATCCCTAATTCGGAACCGCTGGTTTTCAACCAATTTTTTTATTTTTTAAAAAATCAGTCCGGCGCAATGTGCGAGTTCATTCTCACTCCATCCGCAGCCAGACAGACTTGAAATAGGGCGGCGCGCCGGGGCGGGCGGGAAAATCAAAGGGCTGGGGCATCCAGTTCTTTTGCGTCATCCGGCGGCCGGTTTGTTGGACGGCTTTTTCCACAACACCCAGAAAATCCCCGGCGGGCCACGAGGCCAGATTGCAGGAGCAAAACAGCCAGCCTCCCTCCTCGACCAGCGGCGCGGAAGCCTTGACCAGGGCGCCGTAATCCTTGAACGCGGAAAAATGTCCCGTCTGCTTGCTGCGGGAGGAGGATGGCGGATCCAGCACAACCACGCCAAAGCGTTCTCCCCGCCGCCGCAACCGGGGCAAAACCTTCATCGCATCGTCCGCGTAAAACGCGTGTCCTTCCAACGAAAGGCCGTTCAGCCGGAAATTCTCCCGCCCCCACTCCAAGGCCGGACGGGAGAGATCCACATTCACGGAACCGGAGGCGCCCGCCCGGGCCGCCGCCACGGAAAATCCGCAGGTGTAGGAGAAAAGATTCAAAAGTCGTTTTCCTTTTGCCAGAACCATCGCCAGCCGGCGGTTCTCCCGCTGGTCAAGGAACAACCCAACCGCCCCGGGACGCAGCAAATCCATCCGGTAAAGAACACCGTTTTCCCTCACCGTCAAAACCCCGTCCGTCATCGCGCCGGTCTCCAGTTTTTTTTCCTGACGCGGATGTCCCGGATCAACCCCGGCGTAAACAACCGGTGTTCCGGGAAAAGTCGCGTGAAGCAATTCGAATAATTTTCGCCGGACGGCCTCCGTTTGATCCGGCTGGAAATCCTCCACATACAAAGCCCCGCCGCAAACATCCGCCGTGAACGGCTCAAAACCATCGGCCTGCCTGTGCAACAACCTCCAGACATTTGTCTCCGAGGCATCCATCAACTGCCGGCGCAAAGCCAGCGCCGCGCTCAGCAGCCGTTCCTCCGTTGTGGCAGCCGTAAAACGCTCCGGCAGCGGCGCCTCGAATGACACCCGTCCGCCCGGACGACAGGGCGGGGACAATTTCAAGCCTGCCGCATGCAAAAGCAAAGGCTCTCCTGTCTCCCCGCCCCGTTCCGAATCCCCCGCAATCGGCAGCCCATGCCCGGCTGCGTGCAACCGCACCTGGTGCGTGCGCCCCGTCTCGGGCCACGCTTCCCAAAGATCAAATCCATTGGACAAAGTCCGCTGAAAAACAAACCTCGTGCGGGCCGGCTTGCCGTCCAGCGGCTCATCGGCCGTGAATCCCGGATGGGACACCTTGCAACGCGTGGCCAGCAGATACCGTTTTGCCGCCAGATGTTTTTCGAACTGGACCGCCAGCGCCCGCCGCGCCTCCGCCGATTTGCTGAAAACGACCACGCCGGATGTGTCGCGATCCAGCCGTTGATGAACCCCCAATGTCCGTTGCCCGGGTTCAACTCCATCCCTTGTTTCCAGCCAGAACTGCAGGAATTCAACCATTCCCCAAGGTTCCAAATCTCCCTTGCGATGAGTGGCCAAACCCGCCGGCTTGTTGACCGCCAGCAAGTCGGCGTCTTCATGAAGAATGGAGGTTGCAAGGTTCAAGGTTTAAAGCGCAAAATTTCAGTGTCATTCAGGTCTGTGATGCTTTTTTGGGAAATTTCAATGCCGTTGGATATGGAAACAAAAAATTTCAATCCTTCGGGATTGAATGAAAGCGTTCGTTTCCTCACCCCTTGCCCCTGAAACCTTATCCCTTGAACTTGTCAGTCCCTGGGATTGAAACGGCTCATTCTCGCCATCTGTTCCCACAACTGACGTTCCGCTCCGGTGATGGTTTCCGGCACTTCCACATTCACGTGAACCAGCAGATCGCCCCGTGATCCGTTCAAATGCTTGAAGCCCTGCCCGCGCAGGCGCAGACGGACGCCGTTTTGAGTGCCCGGACGGATCTTGACTTTCAACAACTGATCCAGTGTTTTGACCGGCAGGGAAGCGCCCAGCACGGCCTCCCACGGGGTGACCTCAAGATCGCACACCAGATCATCGCCTTCCAAGTGGAAGTTTGGATGCGGTGCGATATGCACCCGCAAGAGCAAATCCCCCGGGGGTCCGCCGCCCATTCCCTGTTCTCCGCGCTTGGGCAGCCTCACCTTGCCGCCCTGCTGCATGCCCGCGGGAATTTTCACCTTGTAGGTTTCCGTCCCCGCGCTGCGTTGCAGGGTGATGGTCCGGGCTGTGCCATGATAAGCCTCCTCCAGCGTGATCATGATATCCCCTTCGATATCCTGCCCGCGCATCGAAGCATCCTGTCCAAAACCCTCCATCGGACGCCCGCCGCCTCCAAAACCACGTCCGGAACCAAAAAGGGTTTCAAAAAAATCGCTGAATCCGGTTCCGCCAAATGAAAAATCCCGCTCCTGCCGTCCTCCTGTTCCGGCAAATCCCCTCCCCATGCCTCCTGCGCCATACCCGGGCGGCACGGAAAAATCCTGGCCGGCCTGCCATCCGGCGCCCAGCGCGTCGTACTTCCGCCGTTTTTCCCGGCTGGAAAGCACCTCATGCGCCTCATTCAACTCCTTGAATTTCTCCTCAGCCATCCGGCTTCCCGGATTCAAGTCAGGGTGATACTTGCGCGCCAGTTTGCGATAAGCCCGCCGGATTTCCTCCTCGGAAGCATCCCGGGAAACTCCCAGTATCTGATAATAATCTTTGTATGCCGCGCCCATGACTCAATCCCCCCATTAAAGGTTTCCCGCCAAATTATTCAACACAAACTTCAAACAAGGTTTAAAAGTTCAAGATCCACCTCCCCAATCCTTGCGATCGACAAGACGAACAGGCGTGGCGGCGCCCCCTCCTCCAACATTTCTCCAAATGGAGGGCGGCGCTCCCGTGCCGCCAAAGCAAACCTCCAATTCGCAATTTCACCGTTATGATGCATTTTCTTGCGCGCGGTTTTCCATCCTTTTGCGCGGCTCCTAAAACCTTGAACCTTGAACCTTGAACCTTTAAACCGTTGAACCGCTGAACCGTGAACCCTGAACCCCACAATCCATCCCCCGAAGCCCCCGGACAGGGGCCGGTCAAAACCTTTCTCGAACATCTTGAGGATCTGCGTCTGGTCTTGATCAGGATTCTGACTGTTCTCGGGCTGGCCTGGCTTGGCTGCTTTTATCTTTGCCCCCAAATCCTGCGGTTTTTGCAACGCCCCTTGAAAGCCAGCGGCGTTCTGGCGCGTTACGGCATTCAAAGTCCGGATGAATTTCTCCGGGTCTTCGGTCCGGCGGCTCCCTTTACGATATCCTTTCAACTGGCTCTGTACGCCGCCGTGGTTGTCTCCATGCCATTCATCATCGGCATTGCGGGCGCCTATCTCCTGCCCGTCCTGACCCGGCGCGAAAGGCGCCTGATCCTGCCCATTTTCCTGGCGGGCATCTTTTTTTTCCTGGCGGGCACAGCCTTCTGCTATTTTCTTCTGCTCCCCCCCACTCTCGCCATTTCGCTCGATTTCGCCCGCTGGATGGGACTGGGCGCCAGTTTCTGGACCGTGGAAAGCTACGTCAGTTTTGTCACCAAATTCATGCTGGGCATGGGACTGGGATTTGAAATGCCGCTGGTCATCATGCTCCTGGTCCGGGCCGGGGTCTTGAATTACGCCATGCTCGCCAAAGCGCGCCCCTATGTGATCATTGTCAACTTCATCCTCGGCGCCGTGCTCACCACCCCTGAAGTCTTCACCCAGCTCGTCATGGCCATCCCCCTCACCCTCATGTACGAAACCTGCGTCTGGCTGGCATGGTTCAGGGAGTTGAAGAAACCTTCCTGAATGTGGTGGTCAACGACGCATAATGGTTGAGCGCCTCATTGTCCCCAAAGGGACCGATCTCGCAGGCAAAAACCCACAACTCACGATCCATCAACCGCAACTGATACTGGCATTTCCATGCTTCCTTCTCACTAAAACGGGTAAAGGCGATGTCCACCTGGGTTGCAGGCTTGGATAGATCGGGATCAGCCCCCTCATAACGCGCCTCCTTCGGCTTGAGCTTCGCAAGCCATGACTCCACGAGCTCAGGGGGGATCGTCTTCAACGGCTTGCCGTTCTTGTCCACACACTTCTCCACCTTCAAACCAACAAAGCTCGCCCCTCCCTTGGCCGGCATCGCCGCCACATCCATGCCTCCATAGTCCATGAGAATCCGCCAGTCGCCCAACAGCGCCATATGATAAACCTGCTGATCGATGGTAATTTTCAGGTAAGACCCCGGTTCGTCGCGGGGTTCCAGCCGGGGTTGCTGGACTTTTTCAACCGTCACAGTTGCAGCCTGAGCCCCGGCGGCAACCGCCAGCCCGCCAAAAAGCAAAGCCATGACGATTCCCGTCCGGCAAATTTTCAAAACAACAGCAGATTTTTTCATCACTCATTTTCCTCTCAAAAAAACGGCGGCGCGGGAGCCCGCACCGCCGCATTACCATGAACCCTCCCCAAAATCATCAGAAATTTTTCCAGGCAGCCGTGGTGTAAACCCGGATGATGGGAGTCACCCGCGGCAGCTTGTTGGGATCCAGAAAATCGGTGTTGAAAGCCCAATCGCGCGTGGGGGCATTGAACACCCCATGCGTGGTGCCGGCGCCGTAATAGGTGCTCGTGGATTGCGCCCCGTACCACAGCGAAACCATGGACCCGCTGTACTTGTAAGTGCCGCTCCAATTTTCAAGAAAACGCATGAAATTGTTCACCCCGCCCGTGGTGCCGTCAAAACTGCTGGTGGTCACGCTCTGAGCGCTCCGGTTCACCCCCGCCAAAATGGCGGCGTTGACTTCGGTATTCGCTCCTCCGGTGCGTCCGCCATAAGTTGAAGCTTTGAAAGTGCCGCTGCCCGGATCGTCCTTGGACGAGTCCCATGCGGTGGACAACACACTCACCACATCCGAGGCGATCATGGCCGGCGGACAGTTCTCGTCGCTGGATCCCGTCTTTTCCGGGCCGGTGGAAATGGAGCCATCCGAGTTGAAATTGCCCTGGATGTAAACGGGATTGGCGGAAATGATGGTAAGCCCGTTATTGCCGGTGGTGTTGGAATCCTTGTTGTAGATGGTGGATCCATTTTTGATCCGGACGGCCGGTTTCAATGAGCTGCTGTAACGGTCATCATAAACATAAACCGTTCCATCAAACGGAACAGGCGTAAACGTGGTTCCGCTGGAATCCTGGATGATGGAGCTGCCGCTGGAATCCTTCCAAATACCCGCCGAATTCATGGCGCCCACATTATCCGCAGTGGACCCGCCATAGAGGGCGCCCACATCAAATTCCGTAACCGTCATCTTGTAATTGCCATTCTGCTTGTATTCCCGCTGATCATGAAAAGTGGTGGTGGTGGTCGCGACAATATTGGCCGAGTTGCGCAGATCGCTGACCTGATGCCACCTGCCATACGAATCTTTCAGCATAAAAACAAGATTGGTGTTGCCGGTTCGCTTGATCATAAGCGTGGCATTGTAAGCCATCTTGGCCGCCTGGGTGGTGACCGACTCAGCGGAGCTTCCATCCGAATTCAAGGATGGCGGTTCGATCATCACATGATAGGGATTGGTCGGATCCGTGGCTGCGGCAACCACATCGGTGGGAACCGGCGGATCCACTTCTTCGATTCCCTGATCCTTTGACTTCACCCCCCCACCCCACTTGGTCAGCGCGCCGCCAGCCCAACCGGAGGATTCGCTGTCGTAATATTTCCCGGAACTTACCTTGAAATCCACATAGGCGGCTGTCTTGGGATTTTTCACCTGAAAACTGGCCGTTCCATAACTCCCCAATGCTGTAAACTCGGACGAAGAACTCGGGGAATCCCAGTTGGCCGGATCAGCCTGATATCTTGCCTGGCTGTAGCCGTATGCCGCCTGAACGGTCGCGCTGCGATTGGACAGTGTTTTGTCAATGCCGGACTTCCAAACCTTGATGCCCCGTTCAATATCGCAGGACGCTGTCAGGTTGGCGTTGACCTTCAACGTGTCAGCCGGGGCGTAATAGAGCGTTCCATTGCAATGAATCCGGCCATTGACCGTCATGGTGGGGCCGTTGAAACATTCCATGTCCATGTTGTAGAAAATGGCATATTGGAAAACCGGAATGTAATCGATATTGAAAAGCTGCTTCACAGTCACCGGAATCGGCGTTCCAGCCTGCTTGCTGGTCGCTGTGGCGACGCATTGGATGGTGGCCCTGGATGAATTCAACCCCGCATACGCGCTGAGCGATTCATCCGTCTCCTGAATGGCATAAGTGGTATAGCGGTTGGTGGAGGTGCCATTGGTGAAACCCACCGAAACACCTGAAAAAGTGTAAAAGGAATTCAAGGCTGACACCGTGGCCGGTCCGGTCGTGCTGCTCAAACCGTTGAGCTCCGAATCTCCCGGAGCGGCCAATCCGCCTGTGATATAACCATTGGTGGAGTAGTTCTCAAAATAAAGCTTGCGCACCTGGGCCATGGAACGGCGAACAGCCGCTTCCGAACCGTAAAGGGCATCCACCCGCCCGGCCCGGCGGGACAGCATGACCCTCTCGCTGCCGGCCCAACTCAATAAACTGCCAGTCAGGATGATCATGACAAAAAGAAACGACATGACCATCAGCAATATTCCGCCTCTTTCCCCCGATCTCGGGATGGACGGCCGGGCAGGGGAAAAACCGGGCCAGACAATCGGAATCTGTCGAAGGGTTGCTTTCATAATCAATCCTTTCATGGTACCAGTTTATTTTTTATTCCGAAAAGCCACGGACGAACGCAAATAAATGATCTGCTTCCCGTCCACATCATTTTCATCCGCCACCCGGATGTTCAAATTCATCACTCCGTTGATCCAGTCAAAAACCCGGTCTGGATTGGTGATGCCCCGGATCAACTCGCTATCCGCCGTTTTGGTGGACAGATTGGTTTCCGCATTGCAAAGGAAGAAATAAAGCGTCCCATTGGTGATGCCATTGCCCATGGACTTCAAGCTGCCAATATAATAATGATGATAAAGCCTGTCGGAAGCGCCGTTCAATGCGTTGGTGTCCATCCGGAAAATCACATAGGCGCCGGCATCCGAATTGGTGCCGCCCGCAAAAGTGGCGGCTCCCTGGTAAGAGGCATAAACGGCCGCCCCCTCCGACCGGCGGACATCATTGAGAATGGTGTCCATGGCCTGCCGGGCCTTTGCCTGAACCGCCAGTTGAGCCATGCCAGCCGAGGTGACTTTGCCGCACGCCAGATACGTCAGGATGATCCCCGCCATGATCATCGAACCGGCCCCAACCGAAACCAAAACCTCCACCAAGGTCATGCCACGCCGGGAAAATGGAGAAAAAGTTCTCATGGTTTGTCCCGGATGGTCCTGAATACAATGGGCGACATGGCCCGCCCCCTGAATACCCAGGTATTGGAAACAGTGATCAATTTGTAGTTCAGGTTGGTAAGGGCAGGCTCGATAACAGACCGGTCCTGGACCGAAACCGTGCGTTGCAACACGTAGCTGCCCAAATCATCCAACGGAAGCGTGGTTTGCGTGGCCAAAAACGTCACATTGGTCACCACCATCGGCAAACCGTCCTTGGTGGTGTTGATATAATTGGTGGCGGTCGCGGAGGTCATCAACAAACCATTGGTAACCCAGTTGACCGTGGAAGATCCGTCTGTGGCCGAAAAATCGGTGTAGGGAACAAAAAGGGCGTACTCCAACGCCTGTTCCCCATAGCTGCAGGCCGTCTCATAGGCCGATTGCCATTTCCCTATCTCCAATCCCTTCATGGCGGAAGTCATCACCACCCCAAAGGCCATCACGGTGACAGCCGCAGCAGTGATCACTTCAATCAAGGTATAGCCCGAAAAACGGCCAACAGGGCATCTGGAAAAGGATTTTTCTCTGGATTTCATAAATGGAAGGCATTTATCAATTTTGAGAACCCCATGCCCTGTTTAATGGGAAAACTCACCCCCCTAACCTATCAGCATATTTTATGCCATGCAAGCAAAGGTTCCCTTGCTCCCACCTCCCCTTGACAAGGGAAGGCGATGGAATGGTTCCCCCATGTTCAAGGGGGAATGTGAGAGGGGAGGCAAATGCGAAATCACTTCTCCTCAATTCCTCAGACACCCCTTATCCAAAGCGCCAATCCAGACGCCAATGCAATCCCTGCGGTGAAATTAACAAAATTTTTTAACATCATTTGACACAATGACGTTATTGGAATATCTTGCTCAAACGATTTATGTGCAATGATTGAGCCAAGCTTATGTCAACCATTCTGGAAATAGCCAAAGCCGCCAAGGTTTCCCCCAGCGCGGTTTCGCGCATCATCAATGGCAAGGATGTGGCCATCCGCATCAGCGCGAAAACCCGCGAACGGGTTCTGCGGGTCGCCAAGGAATTAAACTATCAGCCAAACCTCCTGGCCCGGGGATTGCGTTCCGGCAAATCCAACCTCATCGGCGCAGTGTTCGGCCCCATCAGTCTCGGCATCCTGGGGGAAATCATCCAAGGCGCCGAGGAAGCGGCGGCGCAACACGGATACGGCGTGATTCTCAACACGGCCGTCATGGATGAGCGCCAAATCCTCTCCCACTTGGATCTGTTGGAACAAAAACGCGTTGACGGCCTCATCATCCGGCCTCCCATTTTTCAGCCAACAGGCGAGGTTTGCAAACGACTGTGTCAACTAGCCAAAAAGGGTCTTCCCATTGTGGCCGTGACCGGCAAGTTTGAGAATGCCGGCATCCCTTGTGTTTATGTCGATGGAAAATCCATCGGAATTGAAGCCACCCGGCATCTTCTTTCATGCGGTCACCAAAACATCTGGCATCTGGCCCGCACCCCGGATGTTCTCGAAGGCTATCGTCAAACCATGGAGGAAGCGGAAAGATTTTCCGAAAAACGGGTGATTCAACTGTCAAACAATGACTGGCAAAGCGGCTATGAAGCCACCAAACGTTTGCTGAAACAGGATCCTTGTCCCAATGCAATTTTTGCCAGTTCGGATTTCGCGGCATTGGGAACCATCCGGGCGCTGAAGGAATCCGGCTTGCGGACAGGCGTCGACACGGCCGTGGTCGGAGTGGACGATCTGGCCGTGTCGGAGTTATTGGAAACGCCGCTGACCACGGTGTCCCAACCAAAGGAGGAACAGGGCGCCAAGGCTGTTGAGATGTTGTTCCGCCTTATGGCGGGAGAAAACGCTCCAAGCGTCATCCTCCAACCCAAGTTGATTGTCCGCGATTCCGCGCCCATGAAATCAAGTCGCAGCTAAAACAGCACGCACAACAAGGAACCATCCAAAATTGCACAAACGTTTCACCACAGTTTGACGTCTGGATTCCCGTTTTCGCGGGAATAACAAAGAAGAAATAAAACTCTTATCTCATGAAAAAAATTTCCGTTCTTCTCCGGCAAGCGGCGCCCGTTGCCGCGTTTATTCTGTCAACCTTCTCCGCCTTCTCCGCCGATGCGGACGCAAAATCCGCCTCCCAGCCAGCAATCATTTTCACCCGGACCCTTGATGATCCCGGCCAATGGAAAATCACCTGCCATGAAAATGAAAAGCCGGCTTCCATCCCCGAAGGCGCCGCCTTGAGCAAGGCCGCCAAGGAAGACCAACCCTGTCTTCAGCTCGATTACCGTTTCAACAGCCCCAAGCACGACGCCGTGATGTTAACCACGGATGTCAACATCGCCTCGGGCAAACGGGTGGGGCTTACAGCCTATGGAGACGGTTCCGGGCATGAACTGTTTGCGGTGTTTGAGGATGCAAGCGGGGAAAAACATTACCTTCCCCTCCAAGTCGTCAACTGGAAAGGGTGGAAAACCTTTTATGTCCCGTTCAAAAAACTCCTTGATGCGCCCATCCGCGGCAGCGTTTCCGCCACCCACTGGGGCGGCGACGGATCGCAATATTTGAAATTTCCCATCCGCCGCCTCACAATCGGCCTCAACGACAAACCGGATTCGTTCCAAGGCTCGGGCCAGTTGTGGCTCAAGGAAATCCTGATCGACGACAAAGGAGAATAGAATGCGTTCACAAATCATTTTCTGCGGTTTGTTTTTGCTTTTCGCCTTGCCGGGGCGCCTGGCGGCGGAAGAGGTCCAACCCAAGGCGGTTTGCGCCTCCAAACTGGCCGTCCCTCCAACCATCGACGGGAAGCTGGCCGAAGGTGAATGGGCCGGCGCGGGCAGGATCGAATCTTTCGTGGCGGAAAACGGGCTGGACATCCCGGTCAGGGAACAAACCAGCGCCTTTGTTGCCTGCAACGAAAACACTTTGTTTGTGGCGTTCAGGTGCGAGGAATCGCAAATGTCAAAAATCGCGGCCAAAATCACCAAGCAAAACGGCAATGTCTGGGGGGATGACTCCGTGGAAATATTCGTGGACACCAAAACCGTCATCCATCAATTCATCGTCAACTCCCTCGGCACGCAATGGGACAATACGCCCGGCAAAAAAGGCGGGTGGGAGGCCAAAGCCGGAATAAACGAAAAATCCTGGGTGGTGGAGGCGGCCATTCCGTTTGCCAAACTGGGAGGTTATCCGGCGGAGGGAACCATCTGGGGGTTCAATCTATGCCGGTCGGAAAAACCAAGAAACGAACTCAGTTGCTGGTCTGCCACCGGCGGAAGCTTTCTCACTCCGTCCAGGTTCGGCCAGTTGGTCTGCGGAACCTTTGCGGCGCCCATTGTCCAGCAAACCCAAAAACTGACGGCTTCCATCGAAACTCTTCTGGCCAAAAAAAACGGCACTCCTGTTTCCGCCCAGACAAGCCGGACAGGAAAAACCTTGCTGAAAAAAATCAACGGCCTGGCTGACTTTGCCCTGAAAAAAGACACCATCACCACCGATTGCTACGCGGGAATGAGATCAAGGCTCAAAAACCTGGAAAAGGAAACCTCCTCGTTCAAGGCGGCTTTTCTGCGGGAAACCATTGGAGGAAAAACGGCGGGCGACCGCATGCGGCTGACGCCGCCGGAGGCAAGCGCCGCCGCCCCCGTTCCCAACGCATGGCTGCCAAAGAAAATCTGCGGCAAGGATTTCTGGCTTAACACTTGCTACGACCCTCTCTATTGGAAAAATCCGAAAATCTGGGAAGAGCCTTTCCTTCGCGAATCGTTGATCCGGTTCTGGCCCAAACGGGAGGGCGATTGGATGAACACGCTTTTTCTCGAACCCAACGCGGAAAGACGGAAATTCCTGGAAAACACACAGCAGCCTTTCTGCATCGAATCCCAAGGCGAAGTAATGGAAAATCCGGATGCCAACAACCAATTGAAACAAAAAATCCCCCCGGAAACCTTCCAGAAATTCCTGAAGAAATACGGCGACCGGTTTGCCGGCTTCACAACTGACGAGTGTTTTCACTGCCGGGCCGTATGTTGGGAAAAACTGGGATTGCCGTTGCCCAAAAATCGCGAGGAAGCGTTTCGCGGATTCGTCGCGGCTTATTCAGACCGAAACAACGCCTCTTTTCGTTCCTGGGCCTTGTGCCAGGAGGAGTTTCGCCCATGGAACGCCTGTGGAACCGCCACTTATCTGGACCATTGCATACTGGAACTGGGCGCGCCCATGTCCGGCGAGGAGATCGGGAGCGACGAGATCTGCACCCCCATGCAACTGGCTTTCTCGCGCGGCGCGGCGCGGCAATACGGCAAACCCTGGCGAACCTATGTTTCCGTCTGGCTCACCACGCCGGACACCGCCACCAACGAATCGGTAAATCATTACCTCAATCGTCTTTCACCGGAGGAATGCCTGATCGTATCGCGTCCGGGAGAGGAAAACAAATGGAGGCAAGGCGTCGGCCCTTATTACGGCGCGTCCCTTTCCCTGCAAAAGCGGCAGCTTTTCGCCTCCTACATGGCGGGAACAACCATTTATCAACAGGAAGTCGAGGCGACAGTCTATTTGGCCGGTTACGATTACCGGGATATTCACACCGTCGATCCGCTGGTCAAGGTTCTTCGCGACAAACCCTATTGCCTCTCCCCCGCCGGCGTCATCCGCAAGGAATTTTACGACAACATCGTCAAAAAACATGAGCGCGGCACACCCTATACCCCCGTCGCCCTCATCTTCGACCGCCACCATGGATTTGTGCCGGAATACAGCCGCGACCGCATCTGGAACATGATTCCCTTCTCCGCGGCCGATTATATGATGCGGGCGGTCAACAACGCGATTTTTCCATGGGAAGAGTGCTCCCCCAGGGAACGCCAGACCCAGGTGTCCGGTCCTTTCGGGGATATTTTCGATGTGCTGACCAACAACGCCTCCCTTGAGACGCTCAAAAACTATCAGGCCGCCTTGCTCGTGGGCGATGTAACTCTCGACGCGCCTTTTGCAGCCAGACTGCTTGAATATGTCCAAGACGGCGGCACACTCATGTTGAACGCAAAACAGGCGGCGGACCAATTGCCGGAAAAATTCCTCGGCTGCAAGATCACCGGCCGGCGAGGCAAGGCGTCCTCCAGCTTCAGCCTCCTCGACGGAACCGCGATCGTGGAAAAATCTCCTTTTGAATTTCCGTTTTTGGAGTCAACCACGGCAAAACTCCTGGTCAAAGCCGCGGACGCCGCGGACGAGGAGCCGCCTCTGGTTCTGTCCAACCAGCATGGCAAAGGCCGGGTCATCCTGACCGCGCCGGATTACATGCGCGCCATGGACACCAAGACCCAGATGCTGAACCTGTTCGATCACCTGATGCGCCACCTGGGATCGGAGTTGCGTCCCGTGGATGTGGAAGGCCAGGTCGAATTCCTGATCAATCGAAATGCCAGCGGCTGGGTGGTGACTCTCATCAACAACGAGGGAGTGCTGAGACCCCTGCGAAAAAAGGAAATCATTCTCCCGGAAAAAAACCAGGCGGTGCGCGTGATTTTGAAACCCATGGCGTTTGACGGAAAAATCGAAAAACCATCCGTAAAAGAATGGCTGACCGGGGAGGCTCTGCGCCCGGCCCTTTCCGACGCAGGAACGGAAGTCCGCCTCACCGTGCCCGCCGGCGACGTGCGAATCGTTGAATTTAAAACAGACAGACAATAAATTAAATCCGCCTGCGGCGGACAACTTTTTGACAGGATTAACAGAATTTACAGGATTGTTCGGCCATGCGGCCGGACATGGTCTTGCATAAAAATCCTGTCAATCCTGTTAATCCTGTCAAAAAATCCATCTCCAATTCATTTTTCTGCAAACATTGAAATTCCCAAACATTAAATTATGAAAAACCTTGTTTACTTGAGAGTACCGAGTTTTCAGGGTGTGACAAGGCAGGATTTTGGCATGGCGATTGGGTCTCCAACGTCTGAAAATTTGTTGGGCAGACTATTTTGCACTGGGAATGAGTTCAGAATGCCATT
>JAQUAF010000033.1 GCA_028687435.1 Verrucomicrobiia bacterium
AAACTTCAAACGATTCAAAATGTTGACCCAAAAATGGATCGACCTCGCCCTGACGCTCTCCAGACTGGAAGTTGAGGAAGCTAAAAAATCACTGAAGGAGTAGTCCAGAATTCGGTACTCTCAAGAAAAGAACAATCTTCTCAAGATAGAAATCATCCCGTTCCTCAACAACCGAGGGATGGAGGTCCAACAGATTACGACGCTTTTCGAGGGAAACTCCCGCCGCCTTGTACAACAACAGCAGTTCGTAAAGCACCCGGGGATCCTTCGGAGCCAGCTCAAAAGCCTTTTCCATGGAAGTCAGGGCCAGCGCCGGCTCATTTCGTTTATCGAAATAGGCCAGTCCGAGATTCCGATGGACCGTCGGAAATTTTCCGTCGCGGGCGCGTGCTTCCTCCCAACAGGCCACAGCCTCATCATAACGCCGCCGGTCATAAAAAAGGCAGCCAAGATAATACGGCGCCCGCGCGCCGGTTGCATGAATCCTGCAAGCCGCCTCCAAAACCTCGATCGACTCCATCCGGCTCGGAAAACAATAATCCGGTGAAAGGGCGTCGGCTTGGCGGAAACATTCCTCCGCCTTTGCGCGCGCGCCAAGGGCCAGATGCCAGAATCCCTGATAATAACGAATCATGGGATGCCGGGCCGCCTTTTCATTCCGATTCATGGCCAGTTCAAGAATTTCCATTGCCTCGAGAAACAAACCGGCGCCGGCCAGTTCGATGGCAGCATCGAGAAAATCCTCCGCCTTTCCCTTGAAAAGAAAATCGTGTTTCGACAATTCCTCCCCTGCGGCAACATCTCCCTTGACCGCCCGCAAGGAAAAATAAGCCTCAAAACACGCCCATCGATCAAGGCCATCCATTGCCGAAGTTGCCCGGGCAAGATCAAGGGATTCCTCCGTCCTGCCAAGCTGCCTCAAAACTGCGGATTTTAAATTTCGCGCCGCCAGACCCTCCGCATTGACGGTCAGGGACTGATCGAGATGTTCCAGCGCCAGTTCATACGCCCCCCGGTGGCAGTCGATCTTCGCAACAGCAAAATACGCCGCGGATTTCCAAGCGTAATGCCAGGAAGCCTTGAAATAATACTCATACGCCTCATCAAACCGCCCCAGCCCCGCAAGCGCCACGCCAAGATAATAGAACGGCTTCACATCGTCCGGATTGTCATTCCTGCAAACAAGCCGCTCCGCCGCCTTTCGCAAAAACCCTTCCGCCTCGCCGAGCCGCCCTGTCCGGAGACACCCCAGTCCAAGGGCGGTGTTGCACCGGATATCTGCGGGATCCCGGCGCAACGCCTCGCGGTAATAATCCTCCGGGGGGTACGTATGATGATGATATTGATCCAGGTGCAATCCGTTGAGGTAGAGTTCCTCCGTGGTTTCAATCTTCACTGGCGGCAAGGCCGGCAGACGGGTCCGGGGCGCATCTTTCACGCCTCGTTTCACCGGACGATAAGACACCAGAACCCTCCCGGACGCCGAAACCAGGGACGCTTCAAACGGGTCCGCCTCCGCATCCCTCTCGACTGGAATGGCCGCCGCAAACGGTTTTGCGGGATCAATGTCAATTCTGGCATTGAAAACAACCTTTTCGCCATGCCGGACCACCACCGCCGCGTCGCTGAATTTCCCTGTGGCATTGAACGCAACATTGATCTTTCCTTCCTTCACTTCCATTCCCACCGCAGCATCGCGGGTGGCATTTTTGACTGTCCCGATGTTTCTTGCGGGATACCAATACTGGTCAAATGTCTTGGTCTCGCCTGGCATGATCCACGCAAAATCCGGCTGATTGTCGGTGTACACTCCGCTCATGATTTCCACATAAGGGCCATCCGCATCAGTAAGATTGGCCGCCCATTTCTTGCCGAATTCCCCATCCCCCCAGGTAAAAAGTTTTTTGCCCGGGGAGATATGCCGGTCCGCCACATGAACAATCCCCGCATCCCTTTCAAAATCATACCCTGACACAAAATCCATTTTTGACGACCCGTTCATGACCATGAACGATGAGGGAACCGCCACATTGGAAAACCACGATCCATCACATCCCTTTCCATAATCAACCGGTCGCGCGGTTCGATAAACCCCCTTGAGATCAGGCCATGAGATGACCGCGCGGCGGTCATGATCGCAGACATACTCGACGTCCGGGGGAAACACGATGCGATATTGACTGTGAACCCTCACGGCGAGATTCGCCCACCACATGAAAGGCTGGGGCAAAGGGGTCCCATTGTACAACCGCGCCTTCACCTGCAAAAAGGATCTTCCCGGATGCAACGTAACGCCGGCCATCCCTTTCATGCGATAAAGCGGATCAACCTCCCCAACCCAGAGGGTGCGGCTTCCGTCCGGATTCTCCTCAACACGGGAATCCACCGGCATGAACGTCGTTGGCCGATGATGTTGGGGCCAATTGAACTCGATGCCGCCCGATATCCACGGCCCGGCCAAACCGATCAACGCGGGTTTGACGACCGTATTATGGTAGATAAAATTGTACCCATTCGTCTTGTCCACCCCGGCAAGAATTTTTCCGCCAATTTCCGGCAACACGGTGATTTTCAGATATTCATTTTCAACATAACCCGCCCGGTAGGTTTTTGGCGTCAAGGCATCGCTCAACCGATCGGAGACGGGCAGGGGATAAACTTTTCCGGACATGCCCTGATACGCCTTGTTTTCTATAAAATAGGGATTTTTGTTTGGCTCAAGCGGTTCATAGGTCGGGATCACCGCCGGCTCAAACCATGCCTTTACCGGGCTTTTCGGATTCATAAAATTCATTCCTTTCTTTCGCATGCTTTTCAATAAAAACGGCGCGCCCGTTTTCATTCTCCCCGCCCCCGCGCCATATGAAGATGCGATACGGTAATGCGGAAACAACGCCCCGTCTTTAGGCAATCTTACGAACCGTTTGCACAATCTTACGACATCAAGCCCGCCAGCCGGATGGACTGCGGCCAAAACGTTTTTTAAACGACCGGCTGAAGTAATGGATGGACTCGAAACCGAGATAAGCCGAAACCTCCTTGACCGGCATCTCCGAGTAAGCCATCAGGGTTCTGGCCTTTTCCAATCGGTATTCATTCAGATATTTCACAGGGGCAAGCCCGGTGTATTTCCTGAAGACTTCGGAAAAACGGCTTGGACTCAAACCGGCCTTCTGCGCCAGAACATTCAAAGGCATTTTTCCACGATAGCAGCCATGAATATGCGCCAACGCCTTCTTCACTGCCATATCCCCCGGCTTTCCCTCATGTCCAACCCCCTTCCCCTGGACATGGCGCCTCAAGGCCAAGGCCAAAAGCTCCAGCAACCCGGCAAAAATCATCACACTATCCGCAGCCTGTTTTTTCTTGAACTCCCCTTGCAACCGGCTCCAAACCTGTTTCATGGCATTTTGGCCAATCCTGACTTTCTGCCATGGCAAATCCACATTTCCAAAAAGAATCGACAACTCTCCAAAATTCTCAAGCAACAATGGAAAATGAAACATCTGAAACGCCACACATCCATTTTTCCCAATATCCCATGAATGCTTTCTTCCCGGCGGGATCACCAGCATCTCCCCGGGTTCCACACACATTCTGCAACCCCTCGGATCAGCCAGATCAAAACGCCCGGACACAACCAGAAGCTCCTGAAACACATCATGCTCATGGAAAGGCCCGCCGCAATCCGGCGGATATCTCACCATGCTGATGAGTTTGAACGGATGGAACAACAACTTACCCGGAATCCACGTCCTGATTTTCTCGTTGTTTTTACGGTTCATTCTCAAAAATGCGTTGTCCACGTCCGCCCGACTCTCGCCCCCTTGGAACTCTCAACGCCTTTCCGGCTAAAATCATTTGGAATAATACTTTCCAATCGTTTCCGCCACAAAATCCAGGTCCTCGTCCTTGAGGTACTGGTGCACGCCAAAATGCAGCCCGGTGCGGCCGATGCGTTCGGACACCGGGAAACTTCCCCGCGGAATTTTCATAAAGTTGAATGCCTGGTGCTGGGTCGGCAGGCTGCCAAACAGGGTCTTGCACTGGATGCCGTGTTCCTCGAGGTAACGGTAAAGATCGTCAATGTTCCCCTTCTCGTCCCTCAAAACGATCGGATAGGCATGGGGACAAACCACCTCGCCGGGACCGTCGTGGTACAGAATCAATCGATCCTCGAACGGCGCCAGCAATTCGTGCAATCTCAACAGATATCTTCTCCGGACGCTGAAGGTCTTCTCGAAATTCTCCAGCCCCTCCAATCCGATCGCCGCCTCCAGATCGTTCATGCGGGAATTGAAACCGCAACGGTCAAAGGCAAAGTAAAGCTGGCCGTTCCGCCGCCCATGGCTGCGCACCGAACGGCACAGGGCGTCGAACTCGGAATCATGGGTGCAGATCATGCCGCCTTCCCCGCTGCAAATGATATGCGCCGCGTAAAAGCTGAACAAGCCCATGTCCCCAAATGATCCAACCACCTTGCCGTTCAATCTTGCCCCGTGCGCTTCGCAGCAGTCCTCGATCACATAAAGCCCGCGCTTGCGGGCAATGGTCATGATCTTTTCCATTTTGCATGGTTTCCCCATCGTATGCACCACCTGGATCGCCCGCGTCCGCGGCGTGATCGCCGCCTCGATCAAATCCGGATTGATATTCAGCGTCTCCAACTCCACATCCACAAATTTGGGAGTGAGACCCGCCGCCAGAATGCAATTGACCGTGGCCACAAACGCCAGGGCCGGCGTGATCACCTCGTCCCCCCGTTGCGCTCCGCGGCTCAACAGGGAGGAGTTGGCAACCAGCCCGGCGTCCGTGCCCGAACTGGCGGCCACACAATGCCGGTAACCAAAGATCCTGGCAAAATTTTCCTCGAATTGCCGCACATTGGGGCCTTCCGACACCCAGTTGCGATCCAGCGCCGCAGCCAGATGTTTTCGCGCCGACTCGCCCACTTCAACGTGACCAAAACTCACTCTGAATTTTTGCATGTTTTTCTCCTTTTCCTGGCAACTGTCCAGCCCGGATTTATCGGGGAGCGGCGCGGGAGCCCCGCCCTCCATTTGTTCTGGTAATCATGGAGGGCGGGGCTCCCGCACCGCCGCTTCACCGGTTTAATCCCTCAAAAAGCCGCTCCAACGGGCCCAGCCGCCTGTCAAATGTGGCGTAGCATTCGGGAAGACCGATATCCACCAAATTTCCATCCGACTTGAAAACCCGGACTCTCTGACGCGCCGCGTCAGGCAAAATCCGGCTCTCCAAATCAAATTTTCCATCCGCCCAGCTTTGGGGGGCCTCGCGAGCCATCACATAAACCCCGGCGTTCACCCATCCATCCTGCACATCCGGTTCTGTTGAAAACTCCCTCAAATCCCCGATGGAATCCGTCAGCAAACGCCCCTTCTGCTTTGCCCCTCCAGCCACAGCCTCCGGCCGCACCGCCACCAGCGTAAAGGGATTTCCATGCCGCCGGTGCGCCTCATAAACCGGGCCGAGCGGTTGCGACACATACGAATCGCCATTGGCCGCCAGAAAACACGGCGTTTCCACACGTTGCGCGGCAAAACGCAACGCGCCGCCCGTCCCCAACGGCTGCGGCTCCACACAAACCTCCACCGGCCCGATCCGCCCGGCATGCTGCCGGACAAAATCCTGGAACTGCTCCGCCAGATAATGAACCGCCAAAATAAACCTCCCCACCCCTTCCCGGCGCCATTGCGACAACAGGCGCAACAAAAAAGGCGCGCCTCCAATCGGCAGCAACGGCTTGGGCATGGCATCCGTCAGATTCCCCAGGCGGGTTCCCCTCCCGCCGCACAACACCACCATGTCCGGCATGTCCATCTCACTGTTCATCCGTATGAAAGATGACCTGCGCCCCGCCTTTTTCAAAACGGAAAGGCACCCAGACACGGATGCCGGGCAGCGCTTCCTGAATCTGCAGGTGCCGGTAGGGCGGCGCCAGGAACATCACAAATCCGCCGCCTCCCGCCCCCATCAACTTCCCTCCAAATGCCCCCGCCTTCCGGGCCGCTTCGTACATCTGGTCGATGCTGTCATTGCTCAAACCATTGGCCAGGGTTCGTTTCACGCGCCAACTGGCATCCAGCAATTCCCCGATTTTCGAAAATTCCGCGCGCTGGCGGAAAAGCTCCAGGGCGCGTCTGGCAATGTCGTGAATCTCCCGCATGGTGGATGTGTTGTCCTTGAGCATCTTGATCTGGGCGCCCGCCAGTTCCGTGGCGTTGCGGGTCAGGCCGGTGAACCCCAGCAGCACATGCTGCTCCAGGGCATCATGATAATCCGGAGGAAGGATCATGGGCGAAACCTCGTAATCGCCGTTGGGGGATATGTCGATCACCTGCATGCCCCCGTGCGCCGCCAGGATCTGGTCCTGAATACCCACGTTTTCCCCGATGACCTTCTGTTCCACCTCGATGGCTTGGTCGGCCAGCATCCGCCGGGTCGGCATCTCGTGACGCAACGTGTGCAGCGCCAACAACATGCCCACGGTAAAGGCGGAACTGGACCCCAGCCCCGAACGGGCCGGCAGATCGCCTTCATGATGAATCTGCAAACCATCCCTGACCCCCAGATAAGTCAGGCACCCCCGGATGGATGGATGCTTGATCTCACGGGGCTCGTTCACACATTCGATCAGGGAATAAGCCACCCGCGTCTTGTACTCGAAAAAAGGCGGCAACGGACGGCAGGTGATGTAACAATAACGGTGAAAACTGGCGCCGACAATCACCCCGCCATGACGGGAATAGTACGGTTCATAATCGGTGCCGCCGCCAAAAAACGACACCCGGAAAGGAGTTCGGGTTATAATCATAGGTTGGGTTGATGGGGTGAAGGTTTGTTTTTACCGCCTGGCCTTGCCGGGTTCAACGGTTCACGGTTCGATGGTCATATTTTCCATCTCGCGCGTCAATTCTCGCAACCCTTGTCATGCTCCAAATTTTCAATCTTATGCCTTTCCAACCGTTGAACCGTGAACCATTAAACCAAGCCCAAACAACCTGTCCCGTCATACATTTGAATATTGCTGCCGGCGGATGATCTGGAATGCCTTGATCAACTCGCGAATGCCGCGTTCCATGTTCACCGTTGTCCTGAATCCTGTGGCCTCGATCCGGGCGTTGCTGACAATGTAATTGCGTTTATCCGGATCCTGCCCAACCTCGGAAACCGGAAACTGGAAATCCGGAACCTGCTTCTTGATCTCCTCGCACAATTCCCACTTGCTGAGATTGGCATCGCTCAACCCCACATTGTAGGGACGCCCCTTCATGTCCGCGTAATGTTTGATGGCATGCAGAAAGGCGCCCGCCGCATCCCTCACATGCAGATAATTCCGTTTGAAATGCGGCTCAAACAACACCATAAAACGATCCGTCACCGCCCGATAGGTGAAATCGTTCACCAGCAAATCCAGCCTCATCCGCGGGCTGGCGCCAAAAACCGTGGCAAACCGGAAGGTCAGGCAATCCCCGCGATCCAACAGATGTTTTTCAATGTCCACCTTCAACCGTCCATAAAGCGAAATGGGCCGCATCGGGGTTTCCTCGTCGCAGTGGATCCCTTCCTGTCCGATGCCATACCCGCTGTTGGTGCAGGGGAAAATCAACCGCTGGTCGCGGCTTTTGCGTTCGGCCATGAATTTCACCGCGTCATGGTTCACCGCCCGGGCCGCCATCGGGTCGCGCTGGCACAACGGCGCGCCGGTCAGGCACGCCAGAGGCAGCAGGACATCCGCCTTGCCAGCCAATTCCCCAAGCAACCGCTCATCCCGCACATCCCCGCGAACAACCGTCAACCGCTCCTCCGCGCAACAATCCAGCAGCGATGTCTGCTGATACATGAAATTGTCCAAAACCGTCACCTCATGCCCTTCCCGCAGCAAGGCAGGCGTCAGAATGGCGCCAATATAACCGGCGCCGCCAGTCACAAGAATCTTCATCGTTCCGTTTGTAAAGCCTGCCCCCGCCTCTTGCAAGAATCAATCAAGCCGCGCCGGGGCCACGGGCGATGGTTTATAAGGTTCAGCGATTCACGGTTCAACGGTTGGGCTGTTGGCGCAAGCGACACTTTTTTGAACCCTGTCGAAGTCTCGCCGCGAAAAAAGACGCGCAAGAAGACCTCTGTTTGTCTTGCAACCGCTGAACCGTGAACCATTAAACCCTTGAACCTTGAACCCATTCCGACTCACTTCACCAGACTCAACAGGCTCTCAAGCTCCGGGTCTTCCGGCACATGAAGGCGCCGGGCGATCCGGTAATGTTTGCGGGCCAGTTCAAGAAAAGGCGGTTTCTGGGTGGCGTACAGCAAGGCCAGGTTGTAATGCGCCTCTCCAAAATCCTTGTTCAACTGCAGGGCTTTCAACAACGCCCGTTCAGCAAGGGCATATTCCCCGCTCTGACCGTAGGCAATTCCCAGGTAATTGTAACAACTGGTGTTGCTCGGTTCGATCGCCAGAGCCCTGCCGAGAACATCCACCGCCTCCTTTGCCCGTTCCTGCTTGGACAACACACGCCCCAGCATGGACAAGGAAAAAAGATCCCTCGGCTCCGTCTCCAAAACCGTCCGAAACATCACTTCAGCATCCATCAGGTTGCCCTTCTGAAAAAGCACCACCCCCAAATTGGATAGTGCCGTCAAATGCCGGGGTTCCGCTTTTAAAATCTGCCCGTACAACAACGCCGCCCCGTCCAGATCGTTTCGCGCAAACAACCGCTGGGCTTCCGACTCCAAGGCAGGAACATTCACCTTGGGCTCATTCTTTGCAGGCGCCTTTTTGATGTCGCCCCCGGATGCCGCGGCTGCAGGTTGATCCGGCAGAGTGGGAGGGGTGATCATGACCTCCTGTCGCACCGGCCTGGCCTCATGCGCCGCCAAAACCTCCTCCTTCTTGCTTGCCATGGAGGGCAATGCATCCTTCGGCGCCAACGATTTGCCGCCCATTTCCACAAAAACAAAGTCGCTTCCCTCATTCCCATTGGCAGCGCGAACCGGACCATAAACCATTCTGGCGCCCTGAAATTCCACCCCCCCGTCCTTGATCCAACCCGCCAGATCCGACGCCGAAAAAACCGGCTGGGGAATCCCATCCAGCACCTGCAGCAATCGGTTGCCAAAACGGCTTTCCGAAGGCAGCGCATCCCGGTAACCGCTCGCTATGCACCACCGGCTTCGCTGCCCCAACGCCTGGCGGTAACGGCTTTCCTCCCCCGCATTCCTTCCTCCATGCCAATCGTGGATCATCCACTCACTGCAGGAGGAATCGTTCAACAACAACACGTGCCGGGCCTTCAGCCTCGACAAATACCCGCGCACCTCATACAAGCGCAGCCATTTCTGATCCGCTTGGGCTCGGGGCGCAAAAGCCACCCCATCGTGCGGAATCCAATAAGCCTCCTGCGCGGAGGAAAAGAAAAAACTTTGCCCGGCAAAATAGATCAATACCGCATCGTTCTCCCGCATCTCCCCGACCAAACGCTCCAATTCCTCCAAAATTCGCTCGCGAGTCGCCTCCTGATCCAACAGCAACCGCGTATCGGAAAATCCATACTTGGAGGACAGAACTTGAGCCAGCTTTTCCGCGTCAGCCCTCGCCCAGGGAACTTTTGACCAATGAACATAATCGCTGATCCCCACGATCAAGGCATGATAAACAGGCAGCCGGACATTCTCCCCCAACAAACGCGTCACAATCTCATCACGAACCTGGCTCGTCGCCAAAACGCCCACCCCATGCGCAACGGAAACCGCCGAGCACATTATCATTGCCAGACATGCAGCCTGAATATGTTTAAAATGAACCATCATCTATAAAAATCCATCTCTCCATGCCCCAGTGGCCGGGTCGCTCCAGATGCCCAGGCAACCAAAGCGTATCCTGACATATCGGCATCTCCTGCCATCTCCTTAAACCTTCCTTCAAAATTATCCCTTGTCAAATCCATAAAAAAACCTTTGCCGCGCAAAGCAGGAATCGTTACTTCGACCTGGGCGGCAGAAGAGCGCTCAGGAAATCACGGGATTTTTTGACATCCGTTGAGTTGGGAATGGATCCACCTGCCTGCCATCTCCGGCCAGCCACAACCTGCCCTGCGGGAAAACCTCGGTCACCGGCACCGGCTCCAGCTATTGGTGAAAGTTGGAGAAGCAAAACTCAAAACTTTTCCGGGCAAAAAAATAGCTTGCATCTTTTCAGCTTTCCCCATAAGGAGAAGGTGCTTCTTCAAAAAGGGGCGTGTGTGTCGGGTGCGAATGTCTCCCCGTCTTTCGACGGTGTTGTGACTTGTGTTGCATCAGCGGCAAAACATGCCGCCTGTGAAGAACCAGTGAAATATGGATGCTAAAACCAAATCACAAATCATGCGTGACTACCAAGTGCACCAGCGCGACACCGGCTCGGCCGACGTGCAGATTGCGCTGCTCACGCATAACATTAATCGGTTGACCGGACATTTGCAGCAAAACGTCAAGGACCACAGTTCCAGACGCGGTTTGTTGCGCATGGTCAGCCTGCGGCGCCGGTTGCTGGACTATTTGCACCAGCAGGACTCGGCCCGCTATCAAAAACTCATCAAAAAACTCAGCCTAAGAAAGTAAGGCGCCAACGACCGCGCCACTCTCGAGGTCCCGCTAGAGCACCTTGCGTCCCTCCCTTTTTAGCGAAGGACGCAGAGTACTCTTGCCAGGTCCCCGGGGGTTGGGATGATGTCGAAAGCCGCCTTTGTTTACCCCTATGCCTACTCAAGTCTCTCGTGCCATTGGCCAATGTGAAATCCAGATTGAAACCGGACGGATGGCCCGTCAAAGCGACGGCTCCGTAACCGTCCGAGCCGGCGAATCCATCGTGTTCGTCGCCTCCGTCGCCTCCGCAAAACCTTCAGAACATGACTTCTTCCCGCTGACCGTCGATTATCGCGAAAAAGCCGCCGCCGCAGGAAAGTTCCCCGGTGGATACTTCAAACGCGAAGGCCGCCCCACGGAAAAGGAAATCCTCACTTCTCGAATGATCGACCGCCCCCTGAGGACACTCTTCCCCAAGGGATTCATGAACGAAGTCCAGGTCATCGCCATCCTCCTGTCCGCCGACGGAGTGTCGGATCCCGATATCCTGGCCATGAACGGCGCCTCCGCAGCCCTCATGGTTTCCGATATCCCTTGGAACGGCCCGATCGGCGCCGTCCGCGTGGGCCGCGTCAACAATGAGTTCGTGGTGAATCCCAACCACAACCAGATGGTCGAAAGCACCATGGATCTCGTCTATGTCGGAACCGAAGAGGAAATCCTCATGATCGAGGGCAGCGCCAAGGAAATCCCCGAGGATGTTTTCTATCAGGCCATGGAATTCGGTCATCGATATGTGCGCGAAATGGTCGCCATGCAAAAGGAACTGGCCCAAAAAGCCGGCAAACCCAAACGGACCGCGCAACTGCGGCTGCCCCGCGAAACAATCCTCGAGGAAGCCCGCGCCATCATCGGCAACCGCATCCTCCCCGCCCTGCTCTCCCCGGGCAAGATGCAGCGCGAAACCGAGGTCGGCAAGCTGCGCGAGGAAGTCGTTTCCAGCCTCACGGCAAAATATCCGGACATCACCGAATTTGAAATCAACCAGGCCTTTGACTACATCCAGAAACGGGCTGTTCGCGACGCCGTGCTCAACGAAGGCAAACGTTGCGACGGCCGCGCCTTGGACCAGGTCCGCCCAATTCATGGCGAAACCGGCCTGCTTCCCCGCGCCCACGGTTCCGCGCTCTTCCAGCGCGGCGAAACCCAGACGCTCGTTCTGGCCACCTTCGGCACCTCCGAGGATATCCAGGAAATGGACAACTACGGCGGCGGCGATGCATGCAAAAGCTTCATCCTGCATTACAACTTCCCGCCGTTCTCCACCAACGAAACCGGACGCTTCACCAGCCCGGGCCGCCGCGAAATCGGTCACGGCGCCCTGGCGGAGCGTTCCATTGAACCCATGGTCCCCGGCAATGTGGACTTCCCCTACACCATCCGCTTGACCTCCGAAATCATGGAATCCAACGGTTCAACCTCCATGGCATCGGTCTGCGGCGGAAGCCTGGCCCTCTTCGACGCCGGCGTGCCCATGAAGGCGCCGGTGGCCGGCATCTCTGTTGGACTGGTCAGGGAACAAAACAAGGCCATCCTTCTCACGGACATCATTGGCACCGAGGATTTCTTCGGCGACATGGATTTCAAACTGGCCGGAACCCGCAACGGCGTGACCGGATTCCAGCTCGATCTCAAACTCCCCGGCCTGCCCTTCGACCTGATGAAACAGGCCATCGAACGGGCTCGGGTGGCCCGCATGCACATCCTGGATGAAATGAACAAAATCCTGGCCACCCCGCGCGACCGCATGTCCCCCTACGCCCCAAAGATCAAGGTCCTGATGATCAACCCGGAAAAGATCGGCGCGGTCATCGGCCCCGGCGGCAAAGTCATCCGCAAGATCCAGCAGGATACCGGCGCCGAAATCTCCATCGAGGATTCCGGCGAAATCAAGGTTTACAGTTCCAACCAGGAATCCGGCGACCGCGCCATCTCCATGATCGAGGCCATCGTCGCCGAAATCGAGGAAGGCAAAATCTACAAAGGCCACGTGGTCGGCATCAAGGAATTTGGCTGCTTCGTTGAAGTCCTCCCGGGCAAGGACGGCATGGTTCATATCTCCGAACTCGCCAATGTCCGCGTCAATAAGGTCGAGGACATCTGCAAAATCGGCGACGAAATGACCGTCAAATGCATCGGCATCGACGACAGAGGCCGCGTGCGCTTGAGCCGCAAGGCCGCCATGGCCGATCTGGACCAGCAGGCCCAGGGAGGCGAAGGCGTCCCCGCTCCCGCCGGCAATGCGGATCAACAGGATCACAGCCGCCCTGAACGCTCATCCCGCCCGCCGGCGCGGCGATAACGGCGGCAGACATCATAACCGCGGCTGACGCTGTCTTAAGAATCACAACGCCGCCAAGCCCATCGGGTTTGGCGGCGTTTTTTTGCCGGCCAAATCCGATAACAGAATGGCTCCGGACCATTCTTCCCCACATCGACAACTCCCCGTCCGCATGCCGAGAATGAATTAGCCCGAGTTTCTCAGATTTCGGCGTTTTTCAATTATTTTTCGACATCCTTCAGGTTCAAACTTTGGAAAAAGCCGTATTTTGGCGTGTGTGGAGACCTGCTCCATGGATTTTATTTCCAAGTTGTGTCATGGGTATGACACTGCAATTTATCTTCGCGGCAACAAGCGGTGCAGGAGCCCCGCCCTCCTTTGAACAGCGATGGAATTGACGGAGGGCTGGCCTCCCGGACAGCCAAGGGGAAAAAGGGATGCCAATTTCGAGGCATCGAAAAAAATGTGTTGGAGACTCAGCCCCTTGACATCTACATGATCAGGGAAGGAGTTGCAAAAATTGCGCATTTTTTACGAAATCTGAGAAACTCGGGTTAGGCCGTGCCCAAGGCCCGGCAACTGCTCGACGCTCGATGGCCGATCCGCCTTCGTCTCGCTTGTGGCGGCACTTCGGCAAGACAAGTGCTTGACGCAAAGCCAACTGGATTCCCGCTTTCGCGCATTCGCGTCAACCTAAGGAATCAATGAATCATATCTCTATCATAGGCGGTGCGGGAGCCCCGCCCTCCATTTTTTACCGTGCAGACAATGGAGGGCGGGGCTCCCGCACCGCTTCCATCAGAACGGAATGGTTCCAGATTGGGCAAATGTTAGCGGCGTTGGGCAGGACGCCCTCGTTCCCAGGAAAGGATCTCAATTAGCTTGACGCCTATGCGCTTTCGCGGGAATGACAACGGTGAAATGGGCATACTCCCCTTCCGTCATTCCCGCGAATGCGGGAATCCAGAGATTGTCACAATTTCGTTTTATCCGAAAACATTGAAATTCCTGAACATTAAAACACCTTGACATGAACTATTGTGCGGTATAAGAAAAAACGGACTTAAATATCCGCAGCCTCCAATCCGCCAACCCGACATCAAAAGGATGCACGACGATGACCTCCCTATCCGAAGCTATTGAATCATGGAAAAAAATCCTGGGTGAACAATATGTGCTCACCGATCCATCCAAAATCGCGCCTTATCACAATAATGTCAGCGCCCTGACCCGCAAAGCGCCCGCTGTCCTGCGTCCAAATTCGACCCAACAAGTCCGGGATATCGTTCGGGTCGCCAATCAATTCAAAACGCCATTGTATCCGGTCGGCTGCGGAAAAAATCTCGGCTTGGGCTCCCAACTCCCGGTCAGGGACGGAACCAGCATCGTGGATCTTTCGCGAATGAACCGCATCCTCGAAGTCAATGCCGAACAACATTACGCCGTGGTCGAACCCGGCGTCAGCCAGGGACAACTCTACGATCACCTCCTCAACAACCAAATCCCCCTGCGCCTGAATGTGACCGGGTGCGGACGCGAGGCCAGCGTCATCGGCAACGTCCTGGAACGCGGCATCGGCTATTTCTCCACCCGCGCGGATTCCCTTTCCGGCATGGAAGTGGTCCTCGGCAACGGCGAAATCATCCGCACCGGGTTCGGCCATTACCCCAATTGCAAGACCGTCCATACCTACCGCTACGGCATCGGCCCCGACTTGAACGGGCTGTTCTCCCAGGGCAACTTCGGCATCGTCACCTCCGCCGGCGTCGATCTGATGCCAAAGAAGGGAACCCACATGACCATCATCGCCTCCCTTCGCCGGGAGGAGGATCTCTCAAAATTCATCGACACGCTGGCCGACCTGCGCAGAAGCGGCGTCATTCAGGCCGTGGTCCATGTCGGCAATAAACACCGCACGGAAATCACCCTGGCCCCCTTGGTTTGCGCGGAACTTGAAAAAAACGGAATAAACACCGATCTCCGGCGCAAAACATTGGAACTCCTGGCCTCGGAAAATTTCGGCCCATGGAGCGCCATCATCGGACTGTTCGGGCCCAGGCGCCAAATGTCCGCCCTGCGCCGGGAAACCTGGCAGCGGCTGCGTCCATTCGCCAGGATCGTTTTCCTCAATGACACCCTTCTGAACATCGCCAGCCAGCTTCTCGATCTGGCAGCCTTCATCCCCTTCTTTTCGCGCAAACGAACCATCCTCAACGCGGTCAAACCCCTCTATGGCCTCAGCAAGGGCATCCCCACCGATGCCGCCATGAACAGCCTCTATTGGCCCGTGGGCGAGCGTCCTCCCGATAAAAAATTCGACGCCGACCAGACCCCCTGCGGCATGCTCTACTGCCTGCCCATGATGCCCCTTAGCGGCAAGGTCGCAAAGGAAACCATGGACGCGACCGACCGCATCTCCGCCAAACACGGCTTCAACCACTGCACCACCCTCAACATGCTGGACCACAAAACCCTGGAAGCCGTCATCAGCCTGCCCTTTGACCGGAGAAATTCCGGCCAAACCCAGGCCGCCCACCGATGCCTTGATGAAACCCTCCGCTACTACATTGATGCCGGCTACCCCCCCTACCGCGTCGGCATCCAATCCATGTCCGCCGTCATCGACGAAAAAGACTCCTTCTGGCAAACCGTCCGCAGCCTCAAAAACGCCATGGACCCCAACCATATCATCGCCCCCGGGCGCTACAACCTGGCCTGATCAAAAACGGATTTGATTCACAGCCGGGTTTTGCCAGTATATCCCCATGAGCGACATGGCTGAACGCGCGCGCCGGGCGGCGCGCATCGTGGAAAAACCCGGACTGTTCAAGGTTTGCGAAGGATGCGAATCCATCGTCATCCGCGACGCCAACACATGTCCCAACTGCCATGGCTACCGTTTTGACGAGGATCCCCAACGGGTGATCGAACAAGCCCACATCCTCGGCAGCCGCCCCCAAACAAGCGTCAAACCTGGCGATCTGGAGGATTGATCGCGCCTGCGGCCCGGCCATCTCAACGCGCGCTCCTCAGACTTTTTGAAGTCCAAAATCAGATTTTGTCCGATTTGCGCCATCCATAAAGTATTGTATATTTTCCGCTATCCATATGCCTTCAGCCCATCCCCCGGAAAAACAGCCCATGTGCGCAAAAAAGAATCACGGGCTCTCCAGGCGCGCGCATTCCTGCAAAAATCAAAACGGGTGGCTGGATCCCGAAGGGGTGTTGCATCCGCTGGACGCTCCCAACCAGCATTGCAAATGGTGCGTCAAAGGCGGCGCCACCTCAGGTTGCCAGACCGGGCAGGCGGGGAAAAACGGCTGCGCCCTCGAAAATCAAGGCTGGTTCAAGCTGACCAACGGCAAATGGATTTTCCTTTTTCCATTCAAGCTGACCAAAAAACAATGCGACTACATCTTCGACTGGCATATCCACAACGAACAACCCCTCGACGAATTCATTCGCATCATCAAAGGGGTGTTTTGATTTTGCCGGCTGCGCGCCAGCAGGAAAACTCCGCTTTCAGGCAGTCCCCCTGAAGCTTATCGGCGTGATCCCTTTGCTGATGGCATAACGAACCAGATCCGCCAGATTTTCCATCTTGAGCTTTTGCATCAGATGAGTCCGGTGCGTATGCACTGTCTTGACGCTGACATGAAGCATGCCGGCAATCTCCTTGACGCTTCTCCCCTCAGCCAGCAATTGCAGCACCTCTCTCTCCCGGTCGCTGAGATCGGGCGCATCCTTCCCCGTTGCCGCCGCCGAGCTCTTCACATAATCCTCGATCACCACCTCGGATATGGACGGACTGATATAGGATTTTCCATCAAAAATCAGGCCAATGGCAAAACGCAACTCTTTGACCGCGCATTCCTTGAGCAAGTAGCCGCTGGCGCCGGACGAAAAAGCCCTGGCGATGTATTCACGCTCCGCATGCATCGAAAGGATCAATATCTTGACCTCCGGCTGGCGGGCGTGAATCTGGCGGGTCGCCTCAATGCCATTCAATCCCTCCATGCCGATGTCCATGATCACCACATCGGGAGAAAGGCTCGCGCATTTGGTTACCGCGTCACGCCCTTGGTCAACCTGTTCAATCACCTTGAACCGGGGTTCCTGCTCGATCAGCACCCTCAACCCCTCTCGCATGATCACATGATCATCCGCCAGAAGGATTCGAATGCATTTTGCGGCGTTTTCACCCGGGACTTCCGCCGCGGAATGTTCCGGCTCCGTTTTCATATCATTTTTCATTCGTCACTTTCGCAGGATTTTGCGCGTCACTCGAATCTGCCAGGGGCGTCAGCAGGGAAACAGAGGTTCCCTGTCCCGGACGGGATTCCACCTCCATTCCGCCCCCCAGGCAATGAAGCCGTTCGCGAATGCTGAACAAACCAAATCCAACATTGCCCTTCACGGCCATCTCCAGCCGCGAGGGTTCCATGCCATTGCCTTCATCCCGGACCGTCACCCTGATTCTTCCGCCATCCCGCCTGATGGACACCGCGGCCCGAAGAACCCCGGCATGCTTGCACACATTGACCAGCAATTCGCGGACCGCCCGGTAAAGAAAAACAGCCAAAGGGTGGCTCAATTCCGGCAAATCTTCGTCTGTCTCGACCTGAACCTCAAGCCTCATCAGCCGGCTCATGTTGTCGGCAAGATTCTCCAACGCGGCAGCCAGCCCCAATTCATACAAAATGGGCGGACTGAGTTGGGCCATAAGCGACCGGATGTCCCCGATCGACCGGTGCAATAAATCGTCAACCTCCTGCAAGGCGCCGCGCACCCCCCTGGCCTTCTCCAACTGAATAGCCTGTTCCAACTTCAAGGTGGCGAAAGCCAGGGTCTGGGTGATCTCGTCATGAAGCCAGATCGACAATTCCCGGCGTTCCCGCTCCTCCGCCATGGACAATTCCATGGCCATGGATTGAAGCTGGCGCTGATAATCAGAACTCGCCATCTCCGCCATGCGCCTCGCCGTGATGTCGCTGTGGAAGCCAATCATGCGGACCGCCACCCCCCGTTCATCCCTTTCCACCACCCGGGCGTGGGCGTGTATCCACCGGTACCCCCCGCTCTTGGTTCGCAGGCGAAACTCATCTTCATAGGTGTCCGGTCTCGTCCTCAACCATTCATGGGAGACAGCCAGCGCCGCATCGCGGTCATCCGGATGAATCAACTCCACCCAGTTTCCATATGTGGCGGAAAATTCGCCCGGCTCATATCCCAGCATGGTGTAATAGCGAGGGCTGAAATCCATCTTGTTTTCTTTTAATTCCCATTTCCAAATCCCCTCCGTGGTGGCGTCCAGCGTCAGCTGGAGTTCCCTGCTGCTTTTCTCCAGCGCCTCGGCCAGTTCGCGCTGCCGCCGATCCAGATCAGTCTGCCCCGCCGCCTCGTCCGCCCGCGTGCGCGCGCAATCGCGCACCCCCTGCTCCAAGGGCGCGTCCACAACCAATGAATTCGGCGTTGTCACAGTGGAGTTCCTCACTAATGCTGAATTCGGGGATGCCGGAGATTGAGATTGAAAAAAACGGAGGCGCTTTTTAATGCGCAACCGCCAAACCCCAATATATATCACTTTTTCCGACAAAACAAGGAAAACTCTATTCACTATTTTTCACACAAAAACACACCTAAATTAAGCCGGGCCCAAGACCCGGCAACTGCTCGATCCGCCTTCGCCCAAGCGCTTCGGCGAGACAAGCGCTCGACGCAGAAACAACTGGATTCCCGCTTTCGCGGGAATGACGATGGTGAAATGGGCATACTCCCCTTCCGTCATTCCCGCGGATGCGGGAATCCAGAGACTGTCGCAATTTCGTTTTATCCGCAAACATTGAAATTCCTCAACATCAAATCAAGCCGGCATGGAGACGCACATCTCTTGTTCCCCTCAACGCCAGCCAGGCCGTGTCCACAAGCGCCATCGCAAACGATTGGGTGAAATAATCAAAGAGCACGCCCCCGTGTTCCAATCCGGCCAGAAATCCCATCCGTTGCCGCAGCCATGGCGTAATGTGGCGTCCCACGAACGCATAACGTCCCGAAAACACCACCCCGTCAAGACCGCCCATCACCGCCGCGGCCGATCCGGCCATCTGCAACAACCGGTAGCAAAAGACATCCCGCGCCAGCCATGCATCCTTGTTTCCCTCCATGAACACCTCGTCAAGATTCACCTCCCGCCCCGTCAAGCCGGACAAACCGCTCTCCCGGGTCAACACCGCGTCAATCTGCTCGGGTCCCCACCCCAGTTTCTGCGCCAGGGTCAGCACAATGCTGGGATCCATCTCCCCGCAACTGGTCTGGCCGGGCAACCCCTCCAGCGGCGTCACCCCGCTGGTCGCCATCACCGGACGCAACCCCATGACCGCCGCAGCCTCGGGACGCGCCTCCAGGCACACCGAAAGAATCCGGCTTCGAACCGGATCCAATCCTCGCCGGCGGACAAACCATCGGCAGGCCGATTCATGGAAAACCCCTTGGAAACCATAACGGCGCACCTTCAATCGTTGCGTCAACTCCGGATCAAGGGCATAGGACCTCTCTCGAAAGGGCAAACCGATGAAAAATGACGTCTCAAACACCAGCGCCACGGGAATTCCGCCCAGCCATTCCCTTCTTCGCCTCAACAAGGACAGAAGGATCGGCATGTGCAGCGGCGCCTCGGAAGCCATCGCCTCCAAACGTCGCTCCACCTGATCATCCACCACCACCGGTTTGGAAAACTCATCTCCTCCATAAATGCCGCGCACCACCGCCGCCCGCAGGATTTTTTCAACAGGCGCGCCGCGCCACTCCGTTTCGCATTGCAAACGCAACCGGGTCATCGGATCGTTTCCGTCCTCCGCATCCCACTCCCCATCCATCGCCCCCTCGACAACGCCCTCCGTCCGTCCGTCGTCAACGAACGCGTAATCAAGCCCCGTCCTCCGGGGTTTTAAAACCAGTGTTTTCATTTTGCGCCTCTCCATTAAAAAAACTTCAGCCTTCAGTCTTCAGCCTTAACAACCTGCGTCTGCAAAGCGCCATACGTCCGCCGCGCAATGGCCAGTTCCTCGTTGGTTTGCACCACCAGAATGCGGATGCGGCTGTCGTCAGCGGCCACATCCGCCGGCAGGGACGCAACCTTCGCGTTGAGACCGGCGTCCATCTTCAGCCCGAAAGCCTCCATTCCCGAACAAAGCCCCCAACGCACCGCCGGCACGGTCTCGCCGATGGTGTCGGTGAAAATCACCGCCCGCGCATTGCCCACCACCGCCAGGTACGCGCCCAAATACTTGCGCAGCCGCCACAAATACACCTGCGCCGTGTGATCGAGCCGGACGGTCCAGGTCTCCGTCTGCGATGTGCTGGCCAGCACATCGCGAATGTCCGCCGTGCTTCCCGACATCCCCAGCACCCCGCTGCGATTGTTAAGCAACTTCTCCACTTGGGCGCAGTCTCCGCCGGCGCGGGTCAGCAGATTCATGGCCAGCGCTGGATCCAAATCCCCGCAACGGGTGCTCATCACCAGCCCCTGCAACGGCGAATATCCCATGGTGTTGTCCACGGATTGCCCGTTGCGAATGGCGCACAGGCTGGCGCCGCCGCTTCCAAGATGACAGCTCACCGCATTGAATAACTCCAGCGGCGTCCCGAGAAAAGCCGCCGCCTCCTCCATCACAAACTGGTGGCTCGTTCCATGAAACCCGTATTTGCGGATGCCCAGCTCCTGCCGCAACCGCAAAGGCAGGGCATACGTGCGCGCATGCGCCGGAATCGTGGCGTGAAACGCCGTGTCGAACACCGCCACCTGCGGCAGGTCGGGAAACCTCTCGTGACAGGCCTGCATCAGCGCCATGGCCGGCGGATTGTGCAGGGGCGCCATGTCGCGCACCTGCTCCAGCCGCGACAACACATTCGCGTCCACCACCGTGGGCTCGCTGAACAGCGTCCCCCCGTGCACCAGCCGGTGCCCCACCGCGCCGGGCGTCAAGTCCGCGTCCCGATGCAACAGCTTCATCACCTCGACAAAGGCCTCCCCGTGACTGCGCATGGGGGTCTCGAAAGACTCCTTTTTTCCCCGCGCGTGATGGAAAATGACCGACGGTTTTGCCGTCGGCGGACCAACCCTCTGGGCCTCGCCTCCCGCCCTCTCCACGCCCTTGGGCATGTCAAGCAGGCGGTATTTCAGCGAGGAACTTCCGCAGTTGAAAACCAGAATGTTCATGGCGCGCCCCGGGTTTAGATTTCGTCCGTGGTCCAGCCGCACACCGGAACCCCGATCAGCCCGTGAACAATCGCCGCCGTCCCATAAACCGCCTCGCTCATCCGGGCCACTTCCACCCATTCGCCGGGCCGGTGCGCCTGCTCCTCCAGTCCGGGGCCATAACCGATGGTGGGGATCCCGAATTCCTTCACCAGCACACTGCCCGCCGTTCCCATCCCCAGACGTCCGAGACGCCACTTCCCGGGTTTCGCCTCGCATCCCGCAGCCGCCAGCGACTGCCGCGCCCGGGCCAGCAAAGGATGAAATGGATCGGTTTCCCATGCGTTGGTCAGATGCTTCACCACGGTGGTCCGTCCATTGCACATCCTCTGCTTCTCCTCCCTCACCATCACCTCCACCGCCACCATGCCGCTGCTCTGCGCCACCAAGCCGGCCTCATGCTGAACCTCTTTGAGAACCCCTCCCTCATCCTCGTCCGGCAACAACCGCCGGGTCATGGGAATCGTGGCACGATGACAACCCTCCGCCTTTTCAAAACTCGGCTGCCGGATCGACATCGTTTCCAGACGGTTTTCGCCGCTGGAAATTCCACCCCGTTTTCCAAAATCATTGAAAATCGCCATGGCGGCATCGTCCACATGAAACGGATTCGCTCCCTCGATCAGGATGTCCATCTCCATCCATCCGTCATGTCCATAATACAACCCCAAACCCGTCGGCTCGCCCAGAATGGCAAAGTTCGGTTTCAACCCCATCTCGGGCAGCGTTTTTTCAATCAAGGTTCTCACTCCCACACTGCAACCGTTTTCCTCCGCCACGGTCGCCGCCACCACCAGATGCCCCCGCAAAGGCAGCAAACTGCGTTTCAACAACGCGCCCGCGTAAATCTGCGCCGCCAGCCCCCCCTTGCAATCCGCCGCGCCCAGTCCATACAACCTGCCCTTTTCAATGCTGCCGGCTTCCGGCGCATCGGCTGTCTTTCCCTTCGCCGGGGAAACCGTGTCCAGATGCGAATTGAGCAGAATCACCGGCTCGCTCTCCCTCCCGAGAATCAACCCCGCCACGTTGCCCGCGTCGTCGCGAAACACCTTGTCGAACCCAACCGCATTCATCCGCTTCTCGACAAGTCCCGCCGCCGCGTCCTCGTCCAGACTCACGCTGTTTTGTCTCACCAAATCCTGGGCAAAAGAGACCAGCTCCGTTCCCAAGCCTGCGCTTTTGTTTTTAAGTAGAGTGTACATAATCAAACCTCCGCAACCGCCTTATGAGCACCAGCCATGCCAACACCCCTCCGGCGTCTCTGCCCGGGCAAACCTCTCCACAACCCTTTATCAATATTTCATCTTGCAACACAACCATTTCAATGTGATATTTCATTATGAAATATTCACATGAAATGGAAGTGCGGGCGCCCAGCCCCATACCGCCAACATTTCGTCCGAAGACAAGCGGTGCAGGAGCCCCGCCCTCCATTGTCCGCATGGTAAAAAAGGAGGGCGGGGCTCCCGCACCGCCATTCCTAACAGTCTAACAGCTTCAGCCTAAACCACCTCCCCCCATGAAAGCCACCGACCTTCGCCTGAAGGAAATCATCGAATTCTCGGCCGGACGCCTCAACCTCAAGGGACGGCGGCTGGTTCTTCACGACATCCATGCCTTCGCCCAGTTTCGCAAGGATCTTCTGGACATGGCGGGACTGGATCATGCCCGGCGCATGCTCACTCGTTTCGGTTTTTTCTGGGGACAGGCCGACGCCGCCGCCATGAAACGGATTTTCGAGTGGGACAACCTCGCCGAATGGATCAAGGCCGGCGCCCAGTTGCACACCCTGCAGGGAGTCAACCGCACGGTGATCAAATCCCTCCGGATTGACGAACCCTCCGGACAGTTCGAGATGGAATTGATCTGGCACGATTCCGCCGAGGCCGAGGAACACCTGGCCACCGTGGGGCCCGCCAGGGAACCCATCTGCTGGATGATGTCCGGCTACGCCAGCGGCTATTGCTCCTTTTGTCTCAACCGGGAAATCTATTTTATCGAAACCCAATGCACGGCTTGCGGCAAACGGGCGTGCGCAGCCACCGGACGCGACCGCGCCTCTTGGGGCGTCGCTTTAAAACCCCATCTTTCCTTTTACCAGTTCGGCGACATCAACAGCAAAGTGCGGCAACTCTCCCAGCAATTGCGCCAAAAAACCCGCGAATTGGAGGAACACCGAAAACTGCTCGGCCTTGGCGGTGGAGAATCACGCCCCCTGTTTCTCGAAGTGCGAAGCGAGGCGTTCCGCCGGGTGATGGACCTGGCCGCGCGGGTCGCCCCCTTCGATTCCTCCGTGCTGATCAGCGGAGAGACCGGCACCGGCAAGGAGGTGCTGGCGCGCTACATCCACCGTCAATCGCACCGGGCCGCCAAATCATTCGTGGGAGTCAACTGCACCGCCCTGCCCGAAACCCTGCTGGAAAGCGAACTGTTCGGCCACCGCGCCGGCGCCTTCACCGGCGCCGCGCGCGACCGGGTGGGCCTTTTCGAACAGGCCAATCACGGCACCATTTTTCTCGACGAAATCGGCGACATCTCCCCCGGCATGCAAATGAAAATCCTGCGCGTCCTGCAGGAACGGGAAATCACGCGCGTGGGCGAAAACAAACCGCGCCCAATCGACGTCCGGGTGCTGGCCGCCACCAACCGCAACCTGACCCAGGCCATCCACGAAGGACGTTTCCGGGAGGATCTCTACTATCGGCTGCGTGTCATCGAAATTGAAATTCCCCCCCTGCGCGACCGGCGCGACGACATCCTTCCTCTGGCCCGCTATTTCATCCGCCAACTGGCGGAAAAACTGAAGCTTCCCAACCTGCGGATGGACGCCACCTGCATCGACCCTTTGCAATCCCATGAATGGCCGGGCAACGTCCGCGAATTGGAGAACACCCTGGAGCGGGCAGCCATCCTCTGCCGCAACCAGGTTATTCTGCCTGAAACTCTCCCCTCCCACATCATTCATTCCTCCCCACCTTACCCCGCCTCCCCTTCCGCCACCCGCCAAACCCTTGCCGAAATGCAAGCCTCCCGCATCGAGGAAGCCCTCAAAACCACCGGCGGCAACCGCGCCCAAGCCGCCAGACTGCTGGGCATCAGCCCCGTCACCCTGTGGCGAAAGCTGAAAAACAAATCAGCGGACTCATGAACGGTTCATCCGACATTTGAGGAACAACAGAAAAACATATTGGATGGGAACACTCTCTCGTCATTGGACGCTGTAGTTTCGATCTATCATTTTCTTATGGACAGCATCCACACGGGGGCTCGCCAGGATGCCAGCCTGAATCCGCAGGACAATCTCGGACGGGAGATCGGGATGATGTCCAAGTTCCTTCATTGCAAATTTTGTCACAAGTTCCGCCATCGATATCTCGAAAACCTGATTGCAGTCAATGAGGGTTTGCTTGCTAAACGGGGCGTACTCAGCAGGATCCACAGGAACAAGCGTGTTCTCCGGCATGGCGCGCCGCCGAGCCCGGATTTTCTCGACTTGAGAAGAAGCCACAGCCAGTAAAAGCAGGGCATCCGATTGAGGGGTTTTGTTGGCAACAATGAAGTAATGCGGTTCGGGCGAATAGAGTCCACGGTGGACGAAATAATAAACCGTGCCCGGGCGCAACGTCAGGCGCAGATCGAATGGCAGCGCGGCTTCACCCACAACCGCCCCCTCAATTCCACAGCGCGTGAATGGCGCTCAATTCCCGAATCTCATCGCGCCGGATTTTGCGGTTCTCCTCATCAAGAAAATGACATGGATCAAAACCTGCGGGCGGATCGTCCAAAAAATCGTCATAACTCATTTTGACCCTTGAGTTGACGCCGCCTTGGAGGGCGGATTCGTGCTTCTTCCACTCAGGATAGGCATGGGTGAGATCCGCCAAGGCAAACTCATCCTTTGCACCAAAGCGCTCCCAAGCAAATGCGAGGGCTTCCAAATCAGTCTCCGAAAAGACATCTCGATCCAACTCAGCCAGGGAAGCAAAGTCATAACGACTGGGATTGATGTACTGTCCCGCATACGCCTTTTCGACATCAGGACGAAAATCACTGCCTTCGGCGAGATCCTTGCCTCCGGAGGCGACAGGGCCAAAGTTCATGGCAAAGTACTCGTCATTGGTAATCGGACGTCCGAATTTTCGGAGATGGTAGCGATCGGCAAAATAGAGCAACTTGAGCGCCTTCATCTTGTTGATGCGGCCGCCGATCTCCCTTCGGGCAAAAAAATTCAATGCCTGAGTGGTCTTTCGATAGGAAAAGCTGAAGGGCATGTGAATAATTTAGGATTATGGATGAATCTAATTTTCCAAACTACAAACCGAAAACCCAAATGGATCTCCAAGGATGGCCAAGGCAGACCTCATCGCATCATTAATCTGTCAGAGTGTTCGAAGGAGGTCAAGTTTCGATCCAGAGGCAACGCGAACGCAATGTCCAAGCCTTCAACCAAACAACTTTTCCAAAAATTTACAAAAGATTTGACTTTTTAACTAACCCGTGTTACGTTGCCCGCGTGATTACTCGCAAGGATGTTGCTGAAAAAGCAGGAGTTTCCCCTTCCACGGTTTCGTTTGTCATGAACAACCAGTGTGCGGCCATTGCCATCAGTGAAAAAACCCGCCAACGGGTTCTGGATGTGGCCGAGGAACTGGGATACCGCCGCAACGAAGTGGCCCGTTCCATGGCCACCGGCAAAACGCGTTTGATTGGATTTCTAGCTCCATCCATCGAGACCGAATTCATAGGCAAAATCTTGCAAGGTTCTTTGGACTTGGCGGAAGAAAAACACTTCTCCATCAAAATCGTTCGCATCCCCCCCAACGCCCCGCCCCATGCCTTGGCCCGGCAATGGACCGAATCGCGTCTGGCAGGACTGATTTGCAACAGCCTCGACCCCGTTTTTCTGGAGGCGATCCATGCCGAACTGACTCGTTTCAACATGCCGACAGTCACCGTGGCCAACAGTTTCCCCCAACCCGGAGGAATGCGCATCGTTTCAGACGATCAACAGGGAATCCGTCTGGCAACCGAACACTTGGCCGGCTTGGGGCATTCCAAAATCGCTTTCATCTCCGGCGCACCCGGTCTTCCCAGCGAAAAATGCCGATCGGAAGGCTACCTTCAAGCCATGAAAACGCTGAATCTTGCCGTTCCTTCCGATTTTTTAAAATATGGTCATTGGGAAAAGGAACAAGAGGAAGATGCAGCCCGGGCAATGCTCAGCCTCCCCAATCGCCCCACTGCCATCATCTGTGCCAGCGATCTGACCGCCATGGCCGTTTTCAAAGTGGCGCGTCAACTTGGACTCCATGTGCCAAGGGATCTTTCGGTCATCGGTTTCGGCAACATGATCGCGTCGCAATACACCGACCCCGCCCTGACCACCATTGACCAGCCTTTTGACGAAATGGGACGAACCGCCATGCGCTGTTTATTGGAACAAATTGATTCCGACAAAAACCCTTTCTCAGACCAAGCCCCCACCCGGAGTCTCCCAACCCGCTTGATCATCCGCGACTCCACCGCCCCGGCAAGAGGCAAGGGGTAAGGTTTTAGGGGCAAGGCGCAAGATTCTAAAGGAATCTGCAGTAAACATTTTTTGACAGGATTTAAAGGATAAACATTATCCGCCATCAGTTGATCTGCGTCCCTCTCTCCAACCGTTGAACTTTGAACCGTGAACCACCGAATCACCCTCTTACCCCTAACACCTTAAACCTCAAACCTCCCCCCCTGCCCCATGCCCCAACAAGCCAAAATCGCCTTCATCGGATGCGGTGGATTTTCCACCACATGCCTCTACCCCAACCTTCAAAGCATTCCCGAAATCGACCTTGTGGCCGTCTGCGACCTGAAAGCCGAACTGGCCCAAAGAAACGCCCGTACCTTCGGCGCAAAAAACTGGTACACCGATGTGGATAAAATGCTTTCCGCGGAAAAACCCGACGCTGCGGTCATCGTGGGACTTCCCAAAATGCATTACGAACTGGGCAAACGCTGTCTTGACGCCGGCCTGCCCATTTATGTGGAGAAGCCCCCCGCCCTTACTTACGCCGAATGCCTGGATCTGGCGGAACACGCCAAAAAGAAAGGACTCTTCGGCATGGTGGGCCACATGAAACGGCACAGCACCTGTTACCGGATGGCCAAGGCCATCATGGACAAGGAGGAATTCGGCGCCCTCAACGAAATCGAGGTGCGTTTCGCCAACTGCCGTTATCCCGCGCTCAAACACTGGGGCCTGACAAAAGGCCCCGCCCATGCGTTCCTCATCGCCCAGGCCGTGCACATTCTCGACCTGATCCGCTTCTTCGGCGACGACGTGGCCGAGGTCCACTCGATCCTGCGGATGGTGGACGTCAAGGACGACCGGGGGCTCTTCGGTTTTGCCATCACCGTGAAATTCAAAAGCGGCGCCATCGGCGTGCTCAATCTCAACGCCTTTCACTGCCCGAACTTCCAGATGTCCGAATACTTCCAGGCCGCGGGCAACGAATGCTGGCTGGAAGTCCGCGACATGATGGAACTGAATTATCACGCCAACCAAAAACCCATGCCTGAATTCAAGTTGGAAGGACGCGCCCAGATCTTCACCTGGCGGCCGGAGTTCACCGAGGTGGTCGGCTCCACCGCCGGCGGAGTGGTGGGGTACAAGGGCGAACTGCGGCGCTTCGCGCTGGCCGCCCTCGGACAGGAAAAACCCACAGCCGATCTCTTCGACGGCGCCAAGGCCGTCCAACTGGCCGAAGCCATCTGGGACAGCAGCCAGACAGGAAAAACAGTATCATTAAGATAAAACGATAGGCACTCAGTCGCTCGGGGCACTGAGGCACTAAGAAATTAATCCCAAATTCCTCCTTAGTGCCTGAGTGTCTCAGTGCCCAGAGTGCCTCAGCAACTTAACCCCAAAATCCAAGTGCCTCAGTACCCCAGTGCCCTAGTGCCTGAGCACCTGAGTGCCTCTCCTCAAAAACATGAAAATCGGACTCGTTGGCGCGACTAAAATCTGGCACGGCATGACCTTTGCCGAAATGCTCAATGGCTATGACGAAAAAATGGCTGAACAATGCAAATGGGGGCCAAAATTCAAAAACCGCGTGGGCGGCAGCGCCCGCATCACCCATGTCTGGGACGAAAACATCGAACACGCCCGCGAATCCTCCCGGATCTGCGGCATCCCGAACGTCATGGAGAAAAAAGAGGACTTGATCGGCAAGGTGGACGCCGTCCTGGTCGCCGACGATTGCACCCTCAAACACCAGCGCAAGGCGATTCCGTTCCTCAAGGCGGGCATTCCCACATTCATTGACAAACCGCTCTCCCCCGACATCCATGAGGCGGAGGAGATCATCAAACTGGCCAGAAAACACCGCGCCCCCCTCATGTCCTGCTCCGCCCTGCGATTCGCCAGGGAAACGAAGGATTTGCGCGAAGGCAAAGACCGCATCGGCGACATCCTCACCGGCTTCGCCTCCTGCCGCGCCTGCATGGGCGGCCTGGTCTTTTACGGCATCCACGCCGTGGAACTGCTCTATTCCGTGGCGGGACAAGGCGTCAAGTCCGTGCAAAATCTGGGACGCAAAAAAGAGGATCTGGTGGCGATCAAATACAAGGACGGCCGCCGCTTCACCGTCACCGCCTACGAAAACATCAATGTCCGGTTTCAACTGGGCCTTTACGGCACGGAAGGACACCGCATCATCGACGTGACGGATTCCGGCCATTTCTACTCCGAAATGCTCCGCAACTTCGTCCACATGGCCGAAACCCGCGAGGAAATCATCCCCCTGAAGGATGTCCTGGAAACCATCAAAACCGTGGTCAAAGGCAGACAATCTGCCAATGAGGGAAAAACTATTCCCTTGAGTTGATGAATACGGTTAAATAAATTTTCCAAGAACCCAAACGGAAAAATCTCTCTCAATATCGAAATATATAAGAAATTCAGGATTCTATTATGAAAAAAACAATAATGCTATTGCTATTGAGTTCACTTATTTTATTTGAAAATAAAAAAGTTATGGCAGAAGAAAAAAGTCAGATTTACTTTCTGGCCGATCCTTTCAAAACACTTATCCTTCCCCAAACCAATGCAATAACGGAAACAATGATATCAGATCTTCAGGTTTTGCTTGCCGCTGGTGAATATGAGGCGGCCAGTTTTGTCATTTACGCAGCGGAAGACCTGAAAAATCTTGAACTTAAAGTCAGCCCATTGAAAAATGACAACAAAACTTTATCCAAGGAAGCTGTGGATGTTCGTGCGGTCAAATGCTGGTATCAGTCTGGACACGGTGCCAAATTGGAAAAAGATAAGCGCCTTTTAGTACCGGAATTACTTCTCCACGATGATGACCTAGTGCGTGTTGACTATGAAAAAAAAGAAAATTTCCTAAAAAATGTTATAGATAAAGATCAAATTGAATATGTGCCAATCAGCACAGCGACAAGCGAGCATTTAGCCAATATTCGTCCCCTGGACGCAAAACAACTGTTACCCATCACAATTCAAAAAAATTCCTCCAAACAATTTTGGATTACCATTCACACGCCACCGAACACCGCACCTGGGATATATAAATACACAATAAGCTTCAATGTCAAAAACACAAAACTTCCAACACTTAATCTTTCAGCGCATATTCTTCCTTTCCGGCTTTTGGAAACAACAGAAACGGACGAAATGATCAGTATATTTTACCGAGGAAGACTAAATGTGAACAGACAAATCTCCATTGACACCCGGGAAAAATCTCCCATCCAGTATGTTGCGGAAATTGAAAATCTAAAAAATCACGGCATTCGCTATGCCCCCTTTTATCAAACCTACAACGAGCAACTGCTTCGAAATGAGATTCAGATGCGCGAGAAGGTCGGCCTGACATCTCAGGGATTGTTTTTATCCTGCTGGGCTGAACGCCCTTCAGCAGAAGCCGCAAGAAAATGGACGAAATTTTTAGCGCCTTTGGGTTATCCCAATGTTTATTTTTTTGAAGAACCGGGCGTTGATTATCAGCAAGAAAAATTGGTGGAAAAAACCGCCAGATATAAAGCCACCCGCGAAGCTGGCGGAAAAGTATTCAGCTGGTATTGTCCCGCTCATGTTGACGATGCCATGCGGGAGCAAATTGATTTGGCCATAGGTCCAAATCCCGGTGAAATTGAAAAAATTCATCGGTTAAGGCGAAAAATTCTTCGCGCCAATTTAATGCCTGTAGATGAACAAAATATTGAAAATTTTAGGCGAGATCATGGTTTGGTCAGATGGCAAGACAAATTTGACGGCGTTCTCTGCTATTGTTATCAGGATCACTGCCGGGGACATGCCTGGAATGACTTTGACAGTTCCACACGGGGTTTTCTCTATACCTATCCGACTATTGACGGAGTCGTGGACACTCTTTGCTGGGAAGCCTTCCGCGAAGGCATTGATGATGTTCGTTATCTGAAAACATTGATACAGGCAATAAATAATGCGCCGGTTCAAAAACAACAGATTGCCCATGAAGCGCGTGAATGGATCAACCGGTTAAATGCCAAAAAATGCATTTTGGCAGAAACACGCGCTGAAATCACCAAATGGATTCTCAAACTGAACCAGTAGTCGAAATCATCTTATCAAATGATAATTTTTATTTTTCCTTTTCACCGCTATCCCATCATTCCACGCAACGACCAAAATATCGTTTTTGTTCAGGGGAGAATGAGATGAAAAGCCAAAAGCTGAGATAAAAATGCATGGATCGGCTCCACAGCCCCACGAATATCCATCGCCCCTTTCACTCGACTTCACTCGTGACGAACCTCCTCTCTCCAAAAAGGCCATCACTGGCAAAATGATGGGATGACTGTGAATTGTGGTGTAAAACTTAAAAAAGAAAATACGATGAAAAAGGTAATAATTCTGCTTATTGCGTTGGCTGCATGTGGCTGCATGGCGGCCCAAGAAGGAAGCAATATCGCCCTAGGCAAGCCTTATACCATGTGCCCTGCGCCAGATTACGCCCTTTGCAAGGATGCAGGAGATCTGACTCAGCTTACCGACGGGGAATACACCTCGGGCACAAGATATCTATGGACCCATCCATCAACAGTGGGATGGAACAGTGCACGGCCTGCCATCATCACCATAGACCTGAAAAATATTTATCCCATACGGGGAGTCTCCTACTCAACCGCCGCAGGAGCAGCAGACGTGCAGTGGCCAAGCGCGATCTATGTGCTAGTTTCCGACGACGGAAAGGATTATTACGAGGCAGGTGAGATGGCTTATACATCCATGCAATCCGACGCGGCTCCGGATATCCCCCCATACCAGCCACATAAATTCTGGACTGACAAGATGAAAACTCACGGCCGCTATGTCGCACTGCTGATTACAGGTCCTTCCTATCTTTTTGTCGACGAAGTAGAAGTCTACAAGGGCGAGCCTGCATGGACAAGCATCCCCTTTTCCGGAACGGCTTATAAAAATTTAAAGTCATACTTTGCTGGCGCAGAAATCAGATCCTTCCTGAAAAATTCCCTCAACATTATATCGCTCAGGGATGCAATGAATCGTTACGAGATACCCGGCGAGAAAAAAAAAGAAATCGAAAGGCAACTAAAGCTGGTCGAGGATGAGATCTCGACCATGTCTGTCGATGTTAAGGGTGAGCGGATTATCCTCCCGCTGAACTCCACACAGGAGCGATTCCTGCGCGCGCAGGCGTTGTTATGGAAAGGGATGGATAGGAATGAAATAACCGCATGGAAGGCATCTCCTTGGGATCCCATGCCGCTTGTGCAATTTCCGCCTAAAAAATCCGATTCGCCGATTCAGGTAAAAATGATGACAAATGAATTTAGGAATGCATGCTTCAATATCGCAAGCACACTTGAAAACACCGTTAACCTGAAGCTTAAAATACAAGGTCTCCCCGGAGGCGAAAACCCGAAATATATAAAAGTGCACCAAGCAGAATGGACGGTGATTCAGAAAGGGAATCCGGTCGTTTCCGCACTCCCGCTTGCGGAATACGATCCGTCTGCCGAATCCTTCCTGATAAAAGTCACCCCCGGGCTTGTGCGGCAAGTGTGGCTTACCTTCAATCCTAAAAACGTGAAAGCAGGAGACTATCACGGAAGTATCATTTTGCAAGACGAGAAAAAGACAGTCAATATCCCGCTTTCCCTCAAAATATACCCGATAAGGTTCCCGGATAAATGCACTCTCCATCTGGGAGGCTGGGACTATACAGGAACAGGAGGAGGCGACATTACGAATGACAACCGTAACTTAGTAGTTAAATACCTGCAGGAACACTTTGTAGATTCCCCTTGGTCGTCAAGCGAAGTGCTGGATCCTGGAGAATATGATGTCACCGGAAAGATGACGAATCCACCAAATACAAAGTTGTTTGATGAATGGATCGATATGTGGAAAAATTCCTCTCAATATTGCGTATATATGGCGGTGAAATCAGACTTTGCGGGTTCAAAATACAATACCGACCTTTTTCAGAAAAAAGTGCGGGTATGGGCGAAGTTCTGGGCAAGACATATGCAGGATCTTGGTCTTAAACCGGAACAACTGGCATTACTGATCCTTGATGAGCCGGCGGAGTGGCGGAATGACATCAAACAGATAGAAGAAACGATCATCAATTGGGCTTCAGCGGTACATTCATCCGGAACGGGAATAAGGATCTGGGAAGACATCTGCTACGTGAATCCTTCATCGGCGAATCAGACCTTGTTCGCTTCCTGCGACGTGCTCTGCCCAAACAGGGTGACCTTTCTAAAATCCAATGAAATTTTTAAAAATTACTACACTGAAAAAACAAGACTAGGCAAACCGCATCTAGAATTCTATTCCTGCAAAGGGCCATCAAGGGCACTCGACCCGTATGCATATTACCGCCTCCAGGCCTGGACATGCTGGCAGTATGGCGCAAAGGCCGGCTATTTCTGGGCTTTCTCCGACTCGGGCGGCGGCTCCAGTTGGAACGAATTCACGACAAAAAGAGCCGTTTTCGTTCCCTTCTTCCTGGATAAAGATTCGGTTACTCCAGCAAAACAAATGGAGGCGATACGGGAAGGTCTTGAGGATTATGAATACCTCACCATGCTCAAGGCAGCCATTGATAATGGAAATAACAGGGGAACCAGGGCGTTCAATCAGGCAAAACAGTTGCTTGAAAACGCCCCTAAAATGGTTTGTAATACGATGGGCGCCAGCGAATTTGACTGGAACGTGAAGAAGGACAGATCCGTTGCCGAAGTGATGAGGCTAAGGATTCTGGAAGCGCTGGCGGCAATCCAGTAACTACAACCAGGAAACCCCCTGCCGAAAATGATTGAAAAAAACGAAAAATGGGTCGTGAGATGCCAGCCCCTTCCCCAAAAAAAAGAGGGAATCAAGGTCGTCAACCGGTCTTCCGCCCATCACTGCCACGGCGTTGCAGAACTGGCCTTTACGATGATTGAGCTTTTAGCGGCAATATGTATAATTTCGATATTTTTTGCCCTTCTTTCAACCGGATTAAAAACGGCTCGGGATAAGGCCAGGCAAATTGAGTGCATGTCTAATCTAAAGCAGCTATACACCGCAGTGCTCCAATATGCGCAAGACAACAATGATAAAATTCTGCCTTATTTGACGCCAGAGGGCTACTCTTGGTGCGCGTATCTGGATGGTGAGTACGGCCCCAAAATCAAGTATATTTCACAGGTCTCTTATTCAAAAATAAAGCGGCAGATTATTCATTGCCCCGCGGAGCCTGTCCACACCGGAACGGACCGCGACGGCAAACCCATTAGTTGGACTCCCTATTGCGATTATGCAATGAACCGCTTGGTTAGCTGGTCAGTTTATAGCGGATGGGGATTGAATGATCCGCCAAAAAGGGTGTTCGACTTCACCGATGCCGCCCGTCACTTCTTATTTTGCGATTCAAATTATTATTTTACAGACACAACCGGTTATATTTCCAACATCGATTACCGGCATTCGGGGGGTATAAATCTTGTCTTTTTGGATGGACACTGCGAATGGCGCATGGGGCCGCTCTCCTCTAATCCAGATGAATATCCTTGGTGATTTGATCAAACTATAATGGCGAGTTGCTTTTCGATGCGAGTGAAATGAATAGCTGGGCAAATCCTCATCGCAAAAAAGCCCCGTGCTACGCTAAAGGCTTCGACGAGGCGAAAGCTATTTCCGAAAAATGACGGGATGGCTGCGATCCATTTTCATAACAAAAAGAGGCTTTTGATTAAGCAAAAACGACGGCAAAAATTAACTCTTACAAAAATGGTGATATGATTTACTCAAGAACGAAACACATCAAAGACAGCATTGTTTCCGGAATTCACAAAATCTATTCTGGCAATGCAAAAAAGAAATGCCGGAGAATGGAATTTATTTTAGGGATGACTTTGGCATTATATATTTTTACTCGATGTCAGGCGACTGAAACACCATCACAATTTGACTTTATAAAAAACGGCGTTGTTGCTCATGCGGGTGGTGAAGCGGATTTTCCGGAAAACACTCTGCCGGCATTTCGCAACGCCATCACTTTGGGAGTGGAATGGGTGGAACTTGATATTCATTTGAGCAAAGACCGACGTTTGGTGGTCATCCATGATAAAGATACGGAGCGGGTTGGCGACAAAAAACTGATCGTTTGTGAATCAGATTTCGATCATCTTAAAGAAGTGGATGTGGCCGCCACATTTCGCAAACAACATAAAAGCAATCTCGATCAGTGCCCCAAAGCTGAAATTCCCTTATTGGAGGATGTGCTTCAATTGGTGATGTCACAAGGAAAATCACGGCTCTTAATTGATCCCAAGCCCGATTGTGTGCCTCAGATCATGGAACTGATTATGAGAATGAAAGCCACTCCATATGTCGGATTCCTTGGATACAGCGTGCAAAGGATGAAAGAGGTCAAAAAAATGGATTCGTCTATTCCTATATTTTTCTGTCGAAAACTGGTGTCATCTGACACTGAACTCCAGGAGGACATTGACATCGCAATGGCCCAGGGTTTCGAGGGAATCAACTTGCATACGCCCGTAGAGGAACCAGCAGAACAAGTCATAAAACGGGTCGTACGGATCCATGCAGCGGGACTCAAAGCGATGGTTTGGACCGTCAATGATGCAGAAAAGTTGAAGGCATTGGCAAAAGGCTCGGTGGATTACATCATTACCGACGTTCCCAAGCTTTTTCTCAACGTGAAACAAGGAATGAGCGAGGCAAAATGAAATTAAAAAGCTTTGATAAAATATAAAATTGGTGTTTTTTATGGGGTGGCATTCAAATCATCCATGAACAAATTCCCATCATCTTGCATCCTGCTGTTTGCCTCCTATGGAGCGATCCTCTGCCTGGCGGGCGATCCAAAGACAACTCCCCCGCCCGCCCAAGCCGGCGAACCGGCGCCCATGGAAAAGAAAGCGGCGGACCGCCCTGTGCGTCTGTCTCTGCCGCGGGAAATCCATGCGGTTCCCGGGGTCGAAATGAACGTCTATTTCGACAACATTGTCCTGGCGCCCAACATCCGGGGCTGTCTTTTTGACGTGGACTGCAAGTTCGGACGCCATGATCAGGACCGCTGGACCTATGTACCCGAGGACAAGGACGCGGGCAACTTTCCCCTCACGGTGAAAGTTTTCGACACAAATGAAAGGCTTCTGGCGGAGGCAACCACCACCGTTTATGTGCCTCCAAAAGACGCTGGAAAAGACCAAGCCCTCACCCTCCTCATGGTCGGAGACAGCCTGACAGCCGCTTCCGTTTATCCCGCGGAACTTCATCGCATGCTTTCCATGCCGGAAAATCCAAAGGTCACCTTCATTGGCAGCCACAGCGGCCGCGGACGGCCTCCCGGCGAAGGGGTTCCCCTTCACGAAGGCTACGGCGGCTGGGCATGGTCAACCTTTTGCGCAAAATACGACAAAAAAGCGCCGACACCTCCCGGCACAAGCCCGTTTGTTTTTCTGAAGGATGGCAAGCCGGGCCTGGATTTCAAAGCTTACTGCGACAGGAAAAACAACGGCAAGGCCCCGGATTACATCACCGTGTTTCTCGGCACCAACGACACTTTCGGCGCCAAGGATGCAACCATCGAACAAACCATCGACAAAATGTTCCAGTATGCCGACACGTTGATTGCGGAGTTCAGAAAAGTCGGACCTAAAACCAAGATTGGGATCGCGCTGGTCCATCCCCCCTGCGCCAGCCAGGACGGCTTTGGAAACAATTACAAGTGCGGCCAAACCCGGTGGCAGTACCGGAAAAACCAGCATCGCGCCGTGGAACGATTGCTGGAAAAATTCGCCGGGCGCGAAAAGGAAGGCCTTTTCATCATCCCCCTCAACGTCAACCTCGATTGCGCCAATAATTATCCAAAGGAGGAAAAGCCCGTCAACGCGAGGAATCCCCGCAAAATCATGCGCGATTGCAACGGCGTCCACCCCGCCACCGAAGGCTACAACCAGATCGCCGATTCATTCTACTGCTGGCTCAAATACATGCTCAGCCGGAAGCAGTGAGCAGGTTGAAGACTGAAGGTTTACCATGTTCCACGTGGCCCGCCCTCCATTTTAAGTTGTCAAATACGGAAGGCTGAAATCTGCAAAAGTCGGGTAGGTTTAAGCGAACCACCAATTGACACAGGGTGTAAAAATCTTCAGATCCAATTTGACTTTCAATTACTTTTAATATATTTTTAATAAAATATTAAAAGTAATGAACGCCAAACCTCTTATCCAAACCGTTGAACCTGTTCATGTTCAGGTGGAACGGTTCCTGCGAAATCAGATTCAAAATGGCAAATTGCAGGATGGTGAGCGGCTTCCCTCAACCAAGGAATTGGCGCAAAGTTGGCAGGTTGAGCAGATGTCAATACAAAAAGCCATGACGTCCTTGGTCCGGGATGGCTTGATCTACCGAAAACGTCGGCGGGGAACGTTTGTCAGAACAAAAACCACCCAAGCCATCATCGGCATCCTGATGAAACCCTCCTTGGCGGATGAACCGGTCCATTTCTTCCGCCACATGGCCAAACATATTCAAGAGGAACTCACAGCCATCGACAAAGACCGGTTGACCAGCCGTATTTATGAGGGAATCGACGAACATCAGCCAAAAGATTCCCTCGGTTATCAGTTGTTTGTAACAGACAGTCAAAACTACCAGTTCAAGGGAGTGGTTGCCCTGTTCTGCGATCCAACTGAAAACGACTTTGGCAAACTTCCCATCGTGCGTTATGGCGCTTCGCTGCCAAAAGCGGATGCCAGACTGGATCTGTTCCAATTTGGACGGGAGACGCTGGAATACTGCGTTCAACGGAAATGTCGCAAGTTGTTTTATCTGCGCACGTTTGATCCCGCGGGAACCGCCGGGGATCTTCGCGGCCTTAAGCTCGACGGGACATGCCCGGCGCTCGACGAAACACCCCTCCTATCCTCCCCTTGCCAAGGGGAGGCATCAGTCAAGCCCCTCCCTGACAAGGAGGGCCCGGGGATGCCGGCGCAAAACCTTCCCAACATCGAAATCAAACAGATCTGGCATCAACGCGAGGGCGGCGCGAGTTTGGAAAGGGAAGCGTTCCAGGAAACCTTGAAATTGATCGACCAGTGGCAAACCACCCCTGGCGGATGGCCCGACGCCATGATGGTTTCCGATGACATCGCCACCCGGGGCGTGTCCATGGCCATGTGGAACAAAAAGGCCGTGCCTCCCAAAAATTTTCAACTCATCACCCTGGCCAACGAGGGAATTTCCTTGGAATACGGAATGCCCGTGACGCGTTATGAAATGCCGATGAAAAGCGTTGCCCAAACACTGGTCCAAATTCTGTGGAAACGCATCAATGGCGAACCGCTGCCGGAATTGCCGATTAATTTTAAGGGGAAAATCGCAACCGTCCACCAAGACACATAGGCACTGGGGCACTAAGGCACTGAGGAAAAATCAACAAGCACGCCAAGAAATTCAGGCGAAACACCTCCGTCCTAACAGTCTAACAGCCTAAAGCCTAAACGCCTAAAATCATCAACATGCAACCACCCATCCAATCAGACCAAATCAAAAGCGAGGCCGTCACACGCGGCGCGGATCTGGCCGGCATCGCTTCCGTCAACCGCTGGGAACATGCACCCATCGAACTGAGTCCGCAGGGCATCATGCCCAATGCAAAATCAGCCATTGTGGTGGCGGTGAATCTCACCGACGCGGGAACGGAGTTTGCCAGCCTGGTCGATCCGCAAAACGCGGGACTGGGCGAGGTTACAGGACTTGCCTGGCGTCGTCTGGATCATATTACTTATCGCCTGGCAAAATGCCTCGAAAGAGCCGGCCACCAAGCCATCCCGATCGTTTGCACCTCCCTGTGGCGTTATCGTTCCTATAAAGGCATTGACCGTGACAACGTGTTTTTGCCGGATATTTCCCATATTCACGCGGGCGCGGCCGCCGGCTTGGGCGAAATCGGCTACAGCGGACTGCTGATCACCCCCGAATACGGGCCGCGGGTCAGGCTGGGAACCGTCATCACCGACGCGCCCCTGACGCCGGACCCCCTTTACGACGGTCCCCCGCTGTGCGACCGCTGCAAAATGTGCGTCAAAGCCTGCCGCAAGGATTGCGCCTCCGCGTTGTGCAAGGACGTTGACGGCGAATGCGAAGTGAAAATCGAAAACAAAACCTACCGTTACGCCAAACTTAACAAGTGGCGTTGCGCATGGGGTGAACATTTCTCGCTGGACTTGAAAGAGGTGCCCATCCCCGACAACCCCGGCACAAACGATGTCATCAAGGCCATGGAAAAAAATGATGTGAAAGGCTGGCTCAACGGCCGCTGCCAGAAATTCTGCCTCCCTCCGCATCTGCGTCAAAAATCCCCAAAACCCGGAATGCCATGGAAAAAGAAAAAAACACTGGGGCTTCCCGCAACCGAAACCCCGTTCCGTCCAGGCGTGCTGACCAATAAAATCAAGCAACTGGCGTTGAAACGCGGAGCGGATCATCTGGCCATCCTGAGCGCCGCGGATTTTTCAGCCGCCGGCTTCGATCTCAAAAGACACCTCCCCTCCGCCACTGGCGCAATCGTTTTTGGAATGACCCGGATCAAAGGCGAAATCGTCCAAAACACAACCCCGGTTGCCTATGGGAAAATGGATTATCCCAAGACTGCGGAGATGAAACAGGGTTTGCAGGACACCTATCTTGCCTCGGACATTGTCCAGCAAAGGCTGGTTTTCATGGGACTGGACATCACTCAGGCATTGGAAGGCCTTGGTCACGACGCCTTGTGTTGCGTTCAACATCTGGGAGACTACGCCAAAGCCATCCAAGGTTGGATGGGCGCGCCGTCCGATTGCCGATGGGGCTTGGTCATCACCAACGCTCAACTCAATCATGACCGCCCGCAAGATTTGCCGCTCCCCCATCATCTTTCTGTCCGGCTTCCCCCACCCTCCCCCGGAAAATTGGCTGTGGAATTAAAGGGGCTGGCATTGGAACTGGGAGCAGACCTGGCGGGCGTGACATCGGTTGACCGGTTGTTGGAATTACAACCCCAACTCGAGACCATTCTGGCAAGGGAAAAAGGAGAATACTTCATTGTTCAGGACGTTGGACGATTGTCGAAGGGACCGTTTGAGCCCAAAGTGATCCCGAAAACCTTGCGGGTAAAAAGTCCGCGCGATTACCTGCCGGACGCCCGTTCGGTGATTGTGCTGGGCATGCATTATCCCGATGCGGTCGTGGATCGGGCCGCCAAGCCGCCTGCGGAAGCTGTCGGTCCCTATGGATTTGCCCAATCGGAAACCATCAATCAACTCGACGACATCGCGCTGGACTTGATCCGGCGCCTGCGCGAACGGGGGTACGACGCGGCGTACAGTTACGATCTTCACGGCATGGCGGGATTGGTCACGGGATCGTGCGCCAGCGGACGATCTTATTACGGCATGCCGTGGCGCGGCGCGGGATTGTATCCCGATCTGACCGCCAACCGGTTTGCCGCCATTGCCGCCGGCTTGGGCGAACTGGGATGGTCAGGCACGGTGCTGACCCCCGAATACGGCAATCGCCAAAGATTCGCAGCCATCATTACCAACGCCCCACTGAAAGCCGATCCGCTTTATCAAGGCAATCCCTTGTGCAAGAAGTGCCATCAATGCGTGGCGTCCTGCCCTGTCCGCGCGCTGACCAAGGAAAAAATCCAAATCACCCTTGAAGGCAGGACATTTGAATACGGCGCCTGCGAACGATTGCGTTGCGATTGGTCCAAGCGCTATGCGTTGGTGGGCAAGGAAGGCCCGGCCTTCATCGGGTCGCAAACCAACGTCATGCCCCCGGACAACATCACAAAAGAAGCCGTTTGCGAAGCGCTCAAACAAATGGACCCCCTGCAGAAAGCCTGCATGGTGATCGTGGAACAATGCGCCACCGCCTGTATGATCCAAAATTCAAGATTCAAAACTCAAGATTAATCAATCACCCAATCCCGGCTCAGCCGAAACCATAAAGAATTTCAACATGCAATTACACACCCCATGTTGTCATTGCGAGTCCGCCTGGCGGGCAAAGCAATCTCTGTCCCTCCATTTGAGATTGCTTCGTCGTCCACTAAGTCGTGACTTCTCGCAATGACAACGGGAGTGCATAACCGCCAACCACTCATTACCGTAACAGTCTTCAGCCTGCAGCCTAACAGTCTAAAAGCCTAAAACAATGAACTCATCTGACGTCAAAAAAACCGCCAAAGAAGCCGGCGCGGATCTGGTCGGCATCGCATCAATGGATCGTTTCGAGGGCGCGCCCAAGCAGATGGACCCGCGTTATATTTTTCCGAATGCCAAGGCGCTGATCGCCTTTGCATTTCGCATTCCCCGCGGGGTGTTCCGCGGCATCGAGGAGGGCACTTACTTCATCTCCTATGCCACCATGGGTTACGCCCACATCAACGGCATCCAAATCCCCACCACGCTTCGCAAAGTGACCAATTACATCGAGGACAACGGCTGGGAGGCGGTTCCCATCCCCATGGAAAGCCACTTTGCCGCCATCAGCGACACGGACGGTAAACTGTTGAACCGCCCCACCGTACCGGTTTCGCCCGAAAAACCCATTCCGGATGTCATGATCCATTTCCGCCTCGCCGCTGTCGCCGCCGGCCTTGGCGAAATCGGCTACAGCAATCTCCTGCTGACTCCGGAATTCGGCCCCCGCCAGCGCGTGGCGTTCATTCTCACCGACGCGCCCCTGGACCCCGATCCGCTGTTCAACGGAAAAATCTGCGACCGCTGCATGTTATGCGTCAAGGGGTGCGGAGGAAAGGCCATCAGTCCCAAGGAAACGGTAAAGGTCAATGTGGGAGGAAAACACTGCGAATACGGCAAATTGGACTGCACGGCCTGCTCCATCGCCTACTGCGGCGGAGTGCGCGAGGTTTCGCCCTTTCTGCCTCCCGGCAAGGAGATCGACCTGGCCAAAAGCAACAAGGACCGCTCCGGCGACGGCCGCCCGGACTTGAGAAAACAACTTCCATTTGCCGACGCCACCCTGTCCACCTTTCACCACTGGCCGGCCATCGAGGGCGCCCGCGGCTGTATCCGGGCCTGCATGGATCACCTGGAGAAAAAAGACCGCCTCACCCGCAAATTTCACAATCCCTTCCGCACCAAAAAACCGTGGGCTCTAAAGGATCAACCCGCCGCAAACCAAGACAAGGCGTCCGCAGCCGAAAACGCAGAAACCTACAGCCATTATTGACCATATTAAAAAACAAACTGGATCTGGCGCAGGCTTCTGGATTCCCGCTTTCGCGCATAGGCGTCAACCTAAGGATCTGGCCAAACCTATTGAACATTGATGAACAGGATGAATAGGATATTTTTAATTCTGAAGGGGTGGTTTGGATTTTATCCCGTCCATCCTGTCTATCGATGTGAATTTCACTCATCACTCAATCCTTGCTTTATGCTTTTTCCCTCTAAATCATAAAAATTAGGTTGATGCGTATGCGCTTTCGCGGGAATGACTGAAAATTCCAATTTGAGTTGAATTTTTTTTCACATCCCCATTCCGCAGTCATTCCCGTAAAAACGGGAATCCAGTTGTTGCCGGGAGTTTCACAATTCAACACTCCCCCTTGACAACGGAAGCATGGATGCCTTGAATGGAATTCCATTCATTGGAAATATCAGGAGGAAAAACCATGCAACTCATTGTTTCACTTATTGTCTTGCTGGTGGCGGCGTGTGGTGGCTGGCGTCCGTTTCTTTCGGAATGCGCCCGTCTGACCGAAAAACAACAAAGGGAACAGCTGACCCTGTGTCAATTTGTCGATACCAAGCCTCCCGCAAGCGCCGAATTTCGCCTGTCCGATGATGACCGGGGGAAGGCCAAGCGTCGCGAATTGGTGGACGGCGAGGATCCGTCAACCTGGCAGGGAACGGTGAAAATCAACAGGGAAAAAATGCGTTCGGGAAAAAGTTGTTTTGAGCTTTCCGGCAAATACCAAACCGGCATCGAATCGGCACTGATCCCTGTTGACACATCCAAAACCTATCGGCTGTCCTGTTCCATGCGGTCGCTTGACGACGACCATCCCGCCAGCGGATCTTTCGGCTTGAAAATGTATGATAGGAAAAAACGGCCGATCACCACGATGACTGGACAGGCTGTTAAAAACTCGGGCTGGATGCCGTCAGACTGGAAAGAGCTTGCCTTCGCCATCCGGGGGGAAGCGCGGGAAGGTTCTTCGTTCTGCCGGGGAACCCAATACGTGAGGGTTTTCGTCTGGTTCGGAAACTACGACAAAACTCCCAAGCCGGGCGCAGTTCTGCTCGTGGACGACATCCATTTCACAGAGGAACTGAATTAGGTGTTTAGACTGAAGTCTGTTAACTCTTTGGCAGGCTCAGGGCCAACAACTTTTCGATCCGCCTTCGTCCGCCACAATGGGACTACGGCGAAACAAGCGCTCAACACACCCCGCCTTAATTTCTCCCCTTGTTAAGGGGAGGCTTAATTATGCCCCTCCTTGGCAAGGAGGGGTTGGGGAGGTCATCGCAAACTTTGAATTTCCAAACAAAAATCCAATAAAAATGAAACAAACCAACGAATTCCAACTGGTTCACAAGCACATTCAATCCATCATGCCCAAAATTGAATGTCCGGCCCAGGATAAAATCCCCCACCCTTATCTGATGGTAGCCTATGGCATCGCCTATGGCGGAACAATCTTCGGATGGGATCATCACCACATGGCCATGCGTTTTGCGCATGCGGGCCAGCCCCGGTACTTGAGGCATCTCGCGGACAATCTTCTCCACTTTCAACACCCCGACGGCTTTACGCCCAATTGCGTTCATCCCGTAACCGGCGCCAGTCTCACTCCAAAATTCCATGCGCAACCCTTCCTGATGCAGGGCGCATGGATGTATGCGGCCCGGACCGGCGATCTGGAATGGCTTCGCCGCCGTTTTGAACAGCTCAAAAAATATCTTTCCTTTTACGAAAGCTGCCATGCCGCGCCCCATGGTTTGTTCCGCTGGCCCCTTTCCTGGATGAGCGGATTTGACAACGACGTGGCAACCTCCTTTTTCCAACAGGGAACGACCATCCCGGCTGATTTGAGCGCCTGGATTTATCTCGAATACCGGGCCGCTTCCCTTCTCGCCGCGCAACTGGGGCAAAAACGCGACTCTGCCCTTTACCGGAAAAAGGCGGCCGCCCTGCGTTCCGCAATCAACCGTGTTTTGTGGAACGAAAAAGCCCAATCCTACGCCGCTTACAATCTGTGCGAGGGCGATTCACAGTTTCGCCTGCAGGATTTGAACCTGGACGGGGAAATCGGCGCCTATTCCTTCCAAACCTGCTCCAATCTCATTCCCCTTTACGCCGGGGTGACGGACGAAAAAAAGGCGAAGGCCATGATCAAGCGCTATGTGTGGAATGAAAAACATTTTCTGAGTCCCTGCGGCATCCGCAGCCTCTCGAAATCCAGCGAGTATTACAACAACGCCGTCTGGGGCAATCCCCCCCGGTTTGATGACCCGTCGCGCCTGACCAATTCCAACTGGCAGGGGCCGGTCTGGGTTCCCCTGAACTACTTCATGTTCCACGCCTTGCGCCGTTACGGATTCAAAAACGAAGCCAGGGACTTGGCGGCCCGAACCATTCATACACTGGCCGGTTCACTCAAAAAAATCGGCTCTTTCACGGAAAACTTCCACGCCGAAACCGGCGAACCGCTTTATGCGCAAAAGTTCGCCTCATGGAACATCCTGGCCGACATCATGCTTGAGGAAATGGCGCCAGGCAAATGGATCATGGACAAGCTGGCGGGATAAAACCGGCGGTGCGGAAACCCCGCCCTCCAAATTCCAGTTTTAAATAAATGGAAGGCAAATCTCTCCCTGCCGCCATCTAAAAATGTCCTTCCTATCTATCCTATGCTTTCCCGAATTGCGCCATGGACAACCCCTCGTTAATCAGCATGATGGGAATGTCCTCGCGAATGGGATAGAGAAACTGGCCGTCCTGGCGCAAGAGGCCGCCGTCGATTTTTTCCGTGACCGGTTGACCGCCGCGATTCTTGACGCCCCCTGCGGCGATCGCCGCATTGATTTTTTCCACCACCGCCGCGGACGCCGGGGAAACATCCTGCCGGGTTTCGGGACAGCACAGAATTTCGAGAAGATCGTTGGCAATCATATTTTGAGAAGAACGGGTTCAGAGGCAAAATTCAAGACTTAAATCGGGATAAACAGGCACATAGGCACTGGGGCACTCAGGCACTGACAGCAAATTCTACCAACTGAAATTGAACCGCCAAGAAACTCAAACGAAATACCTTCAGCCTGCAATTTCACTCCGACGCCTTCCCCGCATGGCTGGAATTTAAAAAATCAACGTTTGCACGCCTCCAAGGCGGCGCGCCAGACTTCTCCCGTGGTTTTTCCCAAGCGTTCAGCCAGCTTGCGGCAGGATTCAAACTCCGGCTTGGCGGACACAATCCGCCCCTCCCACCGCCCCACCTTGATCTCCACCACACCCAGCCGTGTCTTGATCCGCTTGATCTCCCGATCCAGGCAAAACCGTTCCGCCGTGCGCACTCTCACTCCGAAGCTGCCTGTTTCACAAAAAATCATCTCTACCAATTCCTGAACCTTGTCTTCTCCGGCCAAAACCGAAAGACACGCCCCATTGCGTCCCTTCTTCATCACGCAGGGAGTCACCCACACATCCAACGCCCCCGCCTTTCTCAATTTTTCGGCGGCATCGGCCAGCAATTCCGGCGTGAGATCGTCCATGTTGGTTTCAATCACTTTGACTTGCGTGACATTCCCCTCCGCCCTGGCTGCCGGGGCATCTCCCCAAAATACCCTCAAAACATTCGGATGATCCTTGTATTGGCGGGTTCCAAAGCCGTGGCCCGTTTTTTGAACAGTGAAAAGCCCCATGGGGCCATAGGTTTGAACAAATTCCGTGAGAATGGCAGCGCCTGTGGGGGTGATCAATTCACCCTCCAAATCAATCTGACAAACAGCCACCCCTTTCAAAAGCTCCACAGTCGCGGGCGCGGGCACGGGAAACCGTCCATGCTGGCACTCCACCGTTCCATGTCCCTCCACCGGAATCGAAGCCAGCACTTTTTGCGGTCCCAACTCCTCCATCAACACGCATACACCCACCATGTCGGCCAATGAATCGACCGCCCCCACCTCGTGAAAATGAACTTTTTCCGCCGCCACACCATGAACCGCGCCCTCCGCCGCCGCCAGACGCCGGAACATGTTTGTGGCATGCTTTTTGACAAAGGAAGACAACCGGCTGCGATCAATCAGCTTTTTGATATCGGCAAAACTCCGTCCATGCCGGTGGGAGCGGCCATGTGAACACCCCTGGTGCGCCGCCAAAATTTCCACCCCAAATTTCATTCCCTTCAAACCGTTCCGCGTCTCCCGGGACATCCGCAAACGATATTCGCGCGATATCCCCAGCTTGCCAAGTTCCGCCTCCAGCCGTTTTCGGGAACATCCCAAATCCAACAAGGCCCCCACGGTCATGTCTCCGCTGATGCCGCTCAAACAATCGAAATAAAGGGCTTTCATAAATTAAGTCGCGCTCCCGCCACGGCGGGACGGCAGCTTGACGCTCGATCCGCCTTCGCTCTGCGAGCTTGCGCCTTCGCCAAAGCTTCGGCGGCACAAGCTGGCGAGACAAGTGCTCGATGCACGACGCAAAGCCAACTGGATTCCCGCGTTCGCGGGAATGACAATGGTGAAATGGGCATACTCCTCTTCCGTCATTCCCGCGAATGCGGGAATCCAGAGACTGCGCAATTTCGTTTTATCCGCAAACATCGAAATTCCTTAACATTGAATTATATCCCATTCATCCTGTCCATCCATGTTCAACCTCCGGCTTTTGCCTCCTTAATCCGCGAAAAGATTCGGAAATCTGCCGATTGATCAGGCTTGCGGCATACCCAGCGCCAAATCCGTTGTCGATGTTCACCACCGTCACCCCAGAGCTGCAACTGTTGAGCATTCCCAGCAGGGCGGCCAGGCCGCCGAAACTGGCGCCATATCCCACGCTGGTCGGCACGGCAATCACAGGCTTGTCCACCAACCCAGAAACCACGCTGGGCAGGGCGCCCTCCATCCCCGCCACCGCAATCAACGCCACGCACCTCAACAATTCCTCCCGCTCATTCATCAACCGGTGGATTCCAGCCACTCCCACGTCGTAAAAACGCTTCACCCGGTTTCCCATCACCTCGGCCGTCACGGCGGCTTCCTCGGCCACGGGCAGGTCGGAAGTCCCGGCCGCCACCACGGCAATCACCCCGGGGCGCCTGGGCAAAGGCTTCTTCTCCACCACCAACGCCCGGGCTATCGTTTCGTAACGCGCTCCAGGGAAAGCCCTCAAAAAGCTCCGCGCCAGCCTTTCGGAGGCGCGTGTGGCCAACAACTGATTTGACCGCGATAAAATCTCCCGGGCAATGGACAGAACCTGGGCTTCGGTCTTTCCCTCGCAATAAATGACCTCCGGAAATCCCCGGCGCCGCTCGCGGTCATGATCCACGCAGGCAAAGGACGCCCCGTGCGCTTTGCAATTTTCTCTCCTGCCCGATTTGCTCATGCCCGGCATCTTGTCCAACCCTCTCCAGCATGGCAAGTCTGGAGGCACATTGGCCGTTGCGCTTCCAGCGCGTCTCACTTTAAAAAATTCACCTTGGCGGTCAGTTCGGGAGTCAGAAATTCATCCGGCTGGTGGATTTGGACCTTGATTTGCAGGGTCCCCTTTTGCCGGTTGGCCTCGGGTGAAATCTCCGCCACGCTGCCCTTGTACTTGCGATCGGGATAAGCCTCGGGATTCACCATGCAGGATTGTCCGATGCGAATCTTGGAAACATCAGCCTCATTGACATCGATCTCCACCTGCAAATCGTTCAGGTCCGCAATGGCCACCAGGGAGGTGCTGGGTCCCTTGGTTCCTCCGAACGTTTGGGGGGACACCAATTCGCCTTCGTGGGTCAGCTTCTCAAGAATCACCCCGTCGATGGGGGAACGCACCGTGCACCATTCCAAATAGACGCCGGCCAGATTGATTCCCGCCTGGGCCACCTCCATCTGGGCTGCGGCCATGTCCCGCTCCTTGAGGGCGTCATCCAGATTCTGCCGGGTATCCAGGTCCTTGGCTTGCAACGCCTGGATGCGCAAAAAATTCCGTTTTGCGGTTTCATGCCGTGCCTTGGCCACGCTCAACTGGGCCTTGTACTCCTCCAGCCGCGCCTTGTACTCGGTGTCGTCCAGCAGCACGATCACCTGATCCTTTTTGACCCGGTCCCCCTTTTTCACCCCCAGCCATTTCACCGTGTTCTGGATGCGCGGACTGATGGCAATCCGCTCATGCGCCACAATATAGCCGCTGGCCGTCAACACCACGTTGGGATCAACCGGCGACGCGGGCGGCGTTGGCGGCGGGGTGTTTTCCGGAGCGGAAGCCGCTCCCCCAAATTTCTCCGCGGCCGCTGTTCCGGCGCGCTTGATGCCGCTGCCGGACGGATCGCGCCAGATCACCACTCCCACCGCTCCGGCCAAAACCAGCGCCAGCACCGCCAGTTTTCCCGCCAACCCCATCCGGCGCGGACGCTTGACGTCGGCGGAAATCGCCAGGCGTCCGAGATTTTTCTGGGGAGGTTGTTCGATGGTCATACGGATTTCAACGCCTGCAACACCGGAGTCGAGGCGGCCACCCTGGCGGGCAGAAACCCGCCGGCCACCCCCATGAACATGGAGAAAACCATGCCCTTGATCAACAAGTCCGGCGTCACTCGAAACTGGAAAGCCACCTCGCTGAAGGTTTGCAAATTAATCGTCCCGGTGGCCACCCCGTTCAATGGCAACGCCAAAAGACACCCAATCACCCCGCCAATCAATCCCAAAAAGAGGCTCTCCAGCAGAAAGGAAATCAAAATCTCCCTTCTGCGAAACCCCAGCACACGCAAGGTGCCCACCTCCCTGATCCGGCGACCGATGGTGGCGTACATGGTGTTCATCACCGCAAAAACCGCGCCAATGGACATGATCCAGGACAGAAAATCACCAAACCATTTGATGGGACCCGCCGTCATGGTCTGCTCCTTGAAATAATCCGGCTCCCGGATAATCCGGGAAGTCAACTGCCGGTCATCCTCGATGGTTTTCTTGAGACGGGCGGCGGCCTCCTCGTTTTCGGGACGAAACAGGATCGACGAAAAAAATTCCCGGTCAAAAACCGAACGCGCCTCGTTCACATCCATCCAGATCTCGGAATCGTAGGCGCTGCGTCCGGCATCGAAAACCCCCACCACCTTGAACTGGTTTTTTCCGGCCCGGAAACTCCTGCCCAACTGGCAGCAGGAAAATCTCTCGCCCAACTGACGGCTGCAAATCACCTCCCGCAATCCGCCCCGGAACATCCGTCCCTCCACCAACCGCGCCTGCGGCCTCAATTCCAACCCGGCCGGTTCCAATCCCCGCACCAGCACATTGGCTTCCCCCTGGCTTGAGGCGCGGGCGAGGCTCACCAGAATCACGCTTTCGGCGGACAACAGGGGCCGTCCATCCGCCTGCCGGGCGATCCCGGCCATGTACCGGATGCGATCCACCTGCATCCGTCCGATCTGGCTGTTGGAATCCGCGGTGGATCCCTTTCTCAACATCAACAGATTCCGCTCGTCCCCGGTTGTGACAAAGGAATGTTTCAATCCCGCGGCAAGCGATTCCACCATCACAAACACGGCCACCACCAGGGCGATTCCCAATAAAGTGGCGACACTGGTCCGCCACCGGACCAGAAGATTGCGAAGGTTGTATTTGAGGGGAATGGCCATTTCTCGATACCTCGCAATTCAAAATTTAAAATTCAAAATTCAAAATCACAGAAAGCAACGTAATTATTGCGCCAATCTAATCCAGTATTTTCAACCCATCCACCACGCTCAACCGCAGGGCGTTCCAAGCCGGAACCAGGCACGAAAAGAACCCAAGCGCCATCGCGATTCCCATTCCCTGCGCCATGATTCCGGGAGTCACCTCGAAAATCGGGAAAAAACCGTTGGTCATCGTGTCAATGGGCACAAGGCGGAACATCAGCCATGCTCCGCCGCATCCCAACACGCCCCCGGCCATGGCCAGCAACAAACTCTCCGCGACAATCAACCCCGCCAGGTCGGAGGAGCGGAACCCAAACGCCTTCAATATGGCGATTTCGCGGAATCGCTCGCGAATGGCCATGGCCATGGTGCTGGCGGTCACCAGAAACATGGTGAAAAGAATCACTCCCGAAATCGATCCGATCAACAGCGTCACATTCCCCAGCATCGACACAAACCCCATCTGGAACGCCCGTTCGCTCTCCGCCAGCACCTCGGCGTCGCTGTTGCGAAACATCCGGTTGATCTCCGCAATGATCCGCGGCACGGAATCCACCCGGTCCGCGAGCACCCACCAACACCCCACCACCCCGCGGTTGCCCGAGGCTTCATCCAGATACTTGTGGTTGAAAAAGAGAATGGTCTCGTCAATCCCCCCCCGGTACGTGCCGACAATCTCCAGCGCCACATCGCACGGCCAGACGTCGCCCGCCAGTTCAATCCGGTCGCCCATCTTGAAATGGAAACGCTCCATCGTTTTGATCCCCACCACACAACCGGTCTTTTTCTTGATGAACGCATCCCGGTGCTCCGGGGAAATCTTCATCTCCCCGAACTGGCGGAAAGCCTCCGCCGGATCCACGGCAAAACGCGAAAAGAAATGTTTTTCATCAATGTAAACCCCTCCATACCATGTCAGCGGCATCACGCTCGCCACCCCGGCCACGCGCTTGATGAGATCCCGCTGCTTGGCCGGCAACACATTGGCAATCGACACCTTGTGCCTCACCGCGACCCGGCACGCGCTCTCCTCCATGGACGCGGGATTGGTCATCTCCCGCAAACCGGTGCGCAAGGTGCACAGCAAAAAAAGGCTCAACGCCACGCTTGCGATCGTGAGAAACGACCGCCGCTTGTTGCGCAGCGCGTTGCGCGCCATGAACCCCGCCAGCGTCACGCCTCAGCCTCCGCCGGGGACGCCTGGGCGGTGTCATGCTGCAACTCCCCTTTTTCAAGATGCAACTGGCGGGTGCCATATTGCGCGGCCCGCGGATCGTGGGTCACCATCACAATGGTCTTGCCATGCGTCTGGTTCAACGTGGCCAGCAATCCCATCACCTCATGGGCCGAATGCGCGTCCAGATTCCCGGTGGGTTCGTCGGCCACCACCAATTCCGGATCGGTGACAATCGCCCGGGCAATGGCCACCCGCTGCTCCTGTCCGCCCGAGAGCTGCCTGGGCAAATGCTTCAACCGATCCTTCAGCCCCACCAGTTCGAGCGCAAATTCCACCCGTTCGCGCCGTTCCGAAGCCCTCAACCGGGTCAACAACAGGGGCAGTTCGACATTCTCCGCAGCCGTCATCACCGGGATCAGATTGAACGTCTGAAAGATGAACCCGATATGCCTGCTGCGCCATTCCGCCAGCGCGGTCTCGCTCAGTTGCGCGACATCCACCCCCCGGAAAAGACATTGTCCGCTGGTGGGCCGGTCAATGCCGGCCATGATGTGCAACAGCGTGCTTTTGCCGGATCCCGACGGTCCCATCAACGCAAGAAATTCCCCCTCGTCAATGTGCAGGCTGACCCGGTCCAGGGCTGTCACATCGATATCCCCCTGCCGGTAAAGCTTGGTCAATTCAACAAGGTCGATCATGGCAAATCACCCGTAACCAAGCCCTGCGAGGTTTCGCCTAAACCATCACACCCTTGCCGCAGCAATTTTTGTATTTTTTGCCGCTGCCGCATGGACATGGCTCGTTGCGCCCCACCTTGGGCATATCGCGCCGCACCGGGGTGGCGGCTTTTTGGATGGCTTCCTCCACTGCCGCATCCGCCTCCCGCTTTCCCTGGTTTTCCCGGGCCTGCGCCACCGCCTGATTGAATCCCGAGGGGGCATCCTCATGGATGAGCTGCTTGGGCAGGGATGCCAGAAACTTCTCGAACGCCTCGAGACTCGACGCGCTGCGGAAGAGATTGGAAACGACCTCCTGGTCAATGTTCGCCATCAATTCCTCGAAAAGCTTGTAAGCCTCCTGCTTGTATTCCAACAACGGATCGCGCTGGCCGTAGGATCGCAGACCGATGCCGGTGCGCAATCCATCCATATTGTAGAGGTGTTCCTGCCACAACTCGTCGATGGCCCCGAGCAGAATATGCCGCTCGATCCGGCGAAAAACCTCCGCCTCCTCGGTCTTTTCCTTCTGGCCATACAACGCCATGACCCGCCCCTTCAGGAAATCCCTTGCTTTCTCCGCATTCACGGTTTCGCGCTGCAAATCTTCCAATCGCAAAGCCAGGGGGAATGTGATGTTCATCCAATTGACCAGCCCCTTCAAATCCCATTCGCTCATGGGCTTGCCCGCCGGGACATGTTTTTCGATCCGCGCCTGGATCGTGGAATCGATGGCTTCCTCGATCCGTTCCCTTACTCCAACATCATGCAGCACATCATTGCGGGTTCCATAGATGATCTCGCGCTGCTTGTTCATCACGTCGTCGTACTCGAGCGTGTGCTTTCGGCGCTGGTAATTGAGCTGTTCCACCCGTTTCTGCGCGTTTTCCACGGACTTGTTCAGCCAGGGATGCTCCAGCGGCTGCCCTTCCTCAAAACCAAACTTCTCCATCCATGCGCCGATCTTGCCCGAGGCAAAAAGGCGCATCAGGTCATCCTCCAGCGAAATGAAAAACTGCGACGATCCCGGATCGCCCTGGCGCGCGCAACGTCCGCGCAACTGGCGGTCGATGCGCCGGGCCTCATGCCGTTCGCTGCCGATCACGTGCAACCCGCCCGCCCCCGGAACGTCCGCCCCCAGCTTGATGTCCGTGCCGCGTCCAGCCATGTTGGTGGCGATGGTCACCGCCCCCCGCTGCCCGGCGCGCGACACAATCTCCGCCTCCTGCTGGTGATACTTGGCGTTCAACACCGAATGCGGCACATTGAACCGCTTCAGCATCCGGCTCAGCAACTCCGAGGTTTCCACCGACACCGTTCCCACCAGGATCGGCTGCCCCTTGCCATGGCGCTCCTGGATCTCCTGGACAATCCTGTTGAACTTCTCCCGGCGCGTCTTGTAGATCACATCGTTCTCGTCCTTTCGCTGGCAGGGACGGTTGCTCGGGATGACCACCACCCCGAGCTTGTAAATGTCGTGAAACTCGTTGGCTTCCGTCTCGGCGGTGCCGGTCATGCCCGCCAGCTTCTCATAGAGACGGAAATAATTCTGGATCGTGATAGTGGCCAGGGTCTGGGTTTCCCTTTCGATGTCCACCCCCTCCTTCGCCTCCACCGCCTGATGCAAACCGTCGCTCCAACGGCGTCCCGGCATCAAGCGGCCGGTGAATTCGTCCACGATCATCACCTTGCCATCCTGCACCACGTATTCGACATCCCTTTCATAAAGGCAGTATGCCTTGAGCAACTGCGAGATGTTGTGAAGGGTTTCGGCGCGCTTCTCAAAATCCTCCTGGACTGTCTGCCGCTGTTTCATTTTATCCTCGGCCGACAATGCGGCGTTGGAATCCACCTCGTGAAAGGCGTTCAGCAAGTCCGGCAGCACAAAGGCCTGGGGATCGTCCGGGCGCAGGGTTGTCCTCCCTTTTTCCGCCAGATCGATCTCGTGGCTTTTCTCGTCGATGGAGAAAAACAATTCCTCCTTCAATAGGTGCATCTCCTCGCGCTTGGTGTCGCCGTACAATTCCAGTTCGACCTTGTCGATGAGCTTGCGGGTGGACGGCTCCTCCATCATGCGAAGGAGTTGCTTGTGCTTGGGATGTCCCAGTTTCACCTGGTAAAGCATCCGCCCCGCCGTCAGTTCATCCTGTTTCCTGTCGAGGATATCCTTGGCTTCCTGAACCAAACGGTTGCAAAGCTGTATCTGCCTGCGGACCAATTCGTTGACCGCGGGTTTCCATTGGTCGTATTGATGGCGGTCCACCACCGGCGAGGGGCCGGAAATGATGAGCGGCGTGCGGGCCTCGTCGATCAGAATGGAGTCCACCTCGTCAACAATGGCGAAAAAATGATTCCGCTGCACCTGATCCTCCAGGCGGGTCGCCATGCCGTTGTCGCGCAAATAATCGAACCCGAACTCGCTGTTCGTTCCGTAGGTGATGTCGTATTGGTACTGCTGACGGCGCACATCCGGACGCTGATCGTGCTGGATGCATCCGACCGTCAATCCCAGGTAGGTGTAAACCGTTCCCATCCACTCCGAATCGCGGCGGGCAAGGTAATCGTTCACCGTGACCAGTTGCACATTCTTTCCGGACAGGGCGTTCAGATAAAGCGGCAGCGTCGCCACCAAGGTCTTGCCTTCGCCGGTGGCCATTTCCGCGATCTTGCCCTGGTGCAACACCATGCCGCCGATCAACTGCACATCATAGGGCACCATGTCCCAGGTCAATTCATGCCCCACCACCATGATCTTTGTCCCGCACAACCGGCGGCAGGCGTTCTTCACCACGGCAAAAGCCTCCGGCAGAATCTGATCCAGTGTCTCGCCCTTTTGGACGCGCTCCTTGAATTCCGCCGTCTTGGCCTTCAGTTGGTCCGCGGAAAGGGATTGATAGGATTGTTCCAGCTCGTTGATCCGCTGCACCACCGGCGTGAGCCGGCGGACTTCGCGTTGATTCTTCGAACCGACAATTTTCTTCAGCAACCAGTTGATCATGGCCTTCGGAGCCTAGAACAAGCAAAGCGGTTCGACAAGATGTTTGATGCAAATGCTATTGCGCGAAAGGCACTAGGGCACAAAGGCACTGAAAGGCAAAAAATCATCGGCCCACTTGGTCCAAATGGAACGGCATCTTCTTCCGGCTTAACGCGTTTTGAATATCCTTTATGTCCAGCCGGTCCGGCGTCGTCTTGCCGCGCACCGCCAGAGTGGCCGCGATCCCCGCCACCTGGCCGGTCAGGGCGGCGGCCGGAATCACGCGGGTCACCTCCCAAGCATCCTCCACCGACGAAATGCACCGTCCGGCGGTCACCAACCCGGACACATCCGGAATCATCGTTCCATAGGGAACCTCCCAAACCGAATCCGCCTGCCGCCAATCCGCAGCCAAACCAATGCTGTCCTCAAACCGTTTACCCGACATCCCCGACCGCAGGGTGCTGCGTCCCTTGATCGCACGCGTCGTGCGAAACTGGGGCATGGACGGCAGGAGGATCGGATAAAAATCCTGCCGCCGCCGTCCTTCCTCCATCGCCTTCCGGTAATGCTCCCGCAAACACCGGCGGCCTTCCAAAACAAACCGGCTCACCGAACGCCCATCCGTCCCCCGCCAGGGATGAGTCTGTTTCTTGCCCTCGGCGGTGATCGCTTCCCCCTCGTCTCCCAGATGATGGGCATTGAACAACAAGGTTCCATCCCCCTTTTCAACCGCCTTGCGTGCCGCATCCAAGGACGATTGCACAGCCCACAGAGTGGTTTTATTGCCTTCCTCGTCAAAACGGCATCCCGCCCGATGGGCCACATCCCCGTCCCCCGTGGCATCCACCACGCAGGCGGCGCGCAACAAGCCGCGTCCGCTCTTGTTCTCCACCTCCACCCCGGTCACCCGCCCCCGCTCCACCCGGGTGGCGCAAACCAGCGTGTCATACCACACATCCACCCCCGCCTCCGTCAACACCTCGTCCAAAGCCAGCGCAAAGGAGGCGGGCGAAAATTCCACCTGATAACGCCCCTCAGACTTTTCCTTTGTGGACAACCGCCAATCCTCCGGTATTTCCCCCGGCCCGTACCGATGGCTCAAATGCAACAGCTCCTCGGCAAGGCCAAAGGTGACCTGCCGCCCCACCCCGTCACACAAGGGAAGATAAATATAAACGATCCCGGCCGTGGCCAGACCGCCGGAAAAAATCGTTTTTTCGACCAGAATCGTCTTCAAACCGGCCCGCGCCGCCTCCACCGCAGCCGTCACCCCCGCGACCCCCGCGCCAGCCACCAACACATCGCAGTTTTTTTCAAAATTCATTTTTTTAGGAATTTCAATGTTTGCTGGAAAAGGCGGTGCGGGAGCCCCGCCCTCCATCAAACCGAAACAAGAAAATGGAGGGCGGGGCTCCCGCACCGCTCCTCTGTTCATCCCCTTCAACCCAACCCCCAGTGCCCCGAGTGCCTTAGTGCCTCAGTGCCTCAGCTTGAAATCACGCCTCGATCAAATACGAAAACAGCCCATCCCTCAATTTCGGCTCAAACCAGGTGCTCTTGGGCGGCATCACCCCCCCCTTGTCCACCACCGCCATGATGTCCTGGGCCGTCACGGGACACAAGGAGAACGCCAGGGCAAACTCGCCGGATTTCACGGCGTCTTCCAGCATCCCGGGGCCGCGGATGCCCCCCAGAAAAGAAATCTTCGGGGAAGTCCGCGGATTGTCGATCCCCAGCAGGGGCGTCAGCACATGCTTTTGCAGCAACGCCACATCCAACCGCCCCGCCTCATCCTCCTGCGCGGGCAGATCAGCACGCCATCGAAATCGATGCCATTTCCCCGAAAGGAAAACCCTCAAATCATGCCTGGCCGCAACGCCGTTTTCCGCCGCCTCCCATGAGCCCAACCGCTCCATCGCCTCGACAAACTTTTCCGCTGTCAGGCCGTTCAAATCCCTGACCGCGCGGTTGTAGGGAAGGATCTTCAATTGATCCCACGGAAAACTGACCGCCAGGAAATACGCCGAGGCTTTGTCCGGACCGCTTTGCCGGTTTTTCCACACCCGCACCGCCGCAGCCGTCCGGTGATGCCCATCGGCGATATACAACGGCCCCATCTCCTGGAAAGCCGAAACCACCGCCTCCATTTCCCCCTGCTCATGAATGGTCCAAACCGTGTGGCGAACACCGTCCGCCGCCGTGAGATCCACCTGCGGAGCGGCCGCAGCCGCCTTTTGCACAACCCGGGCCACGGCCTGATTCGGCGGATAAAACAAAAAAGCCGGACCGGTCTGGGCCGACAAGGCTTCAATGTGCTGAAGCCGGTCGTTTTCCTTGGCCTGCAAGGTCAGCTCATGACGCCGCACCACCCGGTTTTCGTAATCCGCGCAACTCACCGCCGCCACGATTCCCGTCTGGCTGCGATCCCCCATGGTCTGGCGATACACATAAAGATGCGGACGGTCGTCTTGCTCCAACGCCCCCTGTTTGATCAACCGATGAAAAGCCGACTGCGCCTGCCTGTAAACGCGCGGGTCATGCGCATCGATGGAAGGATCCAGATCGATTTCCGCCTTTGAGACATGCAAAAAGCTCAAAGGATTGTCCGCCGCCATGGCGCGGGCCTCGCTTGAGGACAACACATCATAAGGCGGCGCGGCAATCTGGTCCGCCAGATCGGGTTTGGGCCGCAAAGCGGCAAAAGGTTTGATCTCAGCCATGTCACCAGACCTAGAACATCCCGCCCCCCGCCGCAACAGAAAATCGCGGATAACCTGATTTAAACCATGCCCATTTTTGGCATGTGAAAACGTCAGATACGCCGCCGCAGAACCACCGCATCCCCTCCGGCAATCTCCACGCTTAATGAAAAAGCTTTTCCCTTTAAACCAAATTCCCCGGGGTCAATCACCACGCCTTTGACCAGCTTTTTCTTCGTGTCATTCAAAAGAACCGCCTCAAAGACACGGCCTTTCCTTGACACAAGCGTGGTGTCATCTTTCGCCGCCTTGCCGATCAATCTTCCGGCTTGGTCAAAGATGGTTCCATCATCCATGTTTTGCGGCGCCACATCTCTCGCCCTTTCATTAAGACACTGAACAACCCTTAAAATGCGGGAGAGCGTCTCATATTCCCTGACAGTTGGCTTGTGCATGTCGCCATGAAAATATTCCACATTGAAAAATATGGGGCGGGCAACCGCGGAACGGATGCAATACTTGTACAAATTCTTGAAATGAATGTGTTCATCATACAAGGCGGGAACGCCAGGACAGATGACACTGGCGAGCTTCACCCGGTCATTATAGGGGGTATAATCCGATTCACACCAATCCCAGGCCCGGAGCGAATCCGTATAATCCGAAAAAAATGGGTTGCCGTTTTCTCCGTCAATGCGGCAATCCGGCTTGAATTTTTTTGCCCACCGATAAATCGACGCGTGCGCCTTTAAAATAAACCGGTGTCCAAGCCCCCATCCGGGTTCGAAAAACTTTTTGATCTTTCCCGCGTCAGGCGCGCTGCCGTAAAAATCCAGCTTCAATCCGTCCGCGTTGTAACATCCCTTGCGGAAGAAAGCATCCGGCGAATATCTTCCCGGATGAATTCCCGCACATCGGGCCGCGTATAATCATAACGCGGCCTCGTTTCGACCTTGATATCCTTTTCAAGAAATAGTTCTTGTCCGTCCTTTTCTTCCAAAAAAAATTCAGGATGCGTCCGGAAAACATCCGCCTCACGGTCCGCTTCAAACGGACAATACCAAAAGATCACCTTATAACCCCGTCCGTGAAGTTCATCGACCAGCAAACGCATGTCGGCAAAGCGTTTTTCATCCGCATGCCAATCCCCTATCCTCGGACACCAGTAACCGTCGATGGTGATCGTCCTAAACGGCAGATGGTGTTTTTCAATGATGCCAATCCACCTTCGCACCGTTTCTTCCGAAAGGTTTGTTTCCGTCTGACGATAGGTGGCTGTTTTTTCACCATTTTTATAAACATGCTGATCGCCCCAGGTCACATAGTTGAGATTTGCCCACCATGAGGGTCTCTCGTGATGACTATTTTTAAACCTCCCCTTTTGTCGCAATATTTTGGTATAAACCGGCCATGGCGCAAAGGGGTCGTCGGCATCCATGAAAAAACCGATCCACCGGGGAGACGATATTTTTTGTCCCGCGCGGAATTTCAGGTGATTGCCATAGACCAGGCTCCACCTGTTGATGTTTCGGTCCCTAGCCGAAAGGGTCCATTGTGAAAAATCATGGATGTTGTCGTGGCCCAAAAACAGCAATTTATAATAAGCGGCAAAAATATAATTCACCGGCAGGGGAAAAAACCATGAGGGTTTTCCAATCCCCATGGCATGGGTAAATTCCCCAAACTGATCCCCCAGCCTCATCTTGTCAAAAACCCCCGTTGTCAGCCGCCCTTTGGCGTTGATATTCGCTGTCAAAATCTGATCGAAACCGGCAAGATTTGCATCAGCGCCGAACGCTTTCCATTCCGTCAAAGTGGCGTCTTTCGCCAGCGCCGCCTCGGAATGAATTTCAAAATGAGTCCCGCGGTTATCATAAAAAACCGCCAGACTCTCAAGCGGCCCCCGGTCAAAGAAATAGGTTATACCAGAACGCTTCCGGATCATTCGCGAAGGAGCCGCCGTCTCAAAATGTTCAAAAACCGGCGCAAAAAGCAAACCTGAGGATTTTAAAAAATCAATCCCGTCATATGAAATCTTTAAAAAGTCATCATCAAAATGAAACGTGCCTGGTGAACTCATGCTCATAGTGTTTTCCTTTCAATTCAGATTTTTTTAATTTCGCCCACATCCAGCATGTATAGTTGCCTGCAAGGACTCTTCCTCGGAACCTTCCGGTTCCTCGCCTGTTCGACTTCTACTTGCTCTTCCATCTGACACTCCTTTTCGTCTTTCGGAGTGTCAACCCTTTTCCCACTTCTCAAGCGCTCACGATCTGGCAGTTAGAATAGTGTCTGTGAAGGGCCGCCGTACTTTCTTTGTTCCATCCAGCTTGTTGTTCCATAACACGTGGATATGGAAAACGATGCCCTTCCACAATGTTCGCACCCCATTTGTAACTTTCATCAACCGTTCGTTTGCAGATATATTCGGGTGAAACAACTTTGAAGTCATTCCGGCGGAAGGTCCTTTGATAACTTGGACAGGCTTCCCATCCCCACAGGTCCAGGCAGACTTTCGACGGATCATCCGTGAGAAGCGAGTGTTGAACGGCACTTATTGCCGGGCTTGTCGGAACTATCTTATTCAGCTTTGCTTCCCCATTCACCGCAAAACATGCAAAACAAAAAAGATAATCCATTATCATTGCCATGATCAACGTGTTTTTTACCATTGCTTTCATTTTGTCTCATTTTTGTTGTTCGTTATCTCCAGAGCATGTTCACCCCATAGATTACATTCAGTGGTCAGCAAATATATGGTAGATTAATTGGGTCGTTATTTTCCTGTATTCAATCCACCCTAGCAGTTTCTGACAGCGTACATTGTTTAGGGATGGTTGTTAACTAAATATTCCAACATGGGGTTCCAAGCTTCTGTTTCATGGCCAAATTTGATTTTTAAATGGCAATCCGAATTCAGTTTTTTCAACTCCAACATTCCATTTTTGCCGTTATAGATCCAATCCTCCGCATTTTTCATCAGCTCTCCATTGCAATCCACGCTTTTCGGCTGCAACCGTGAAAACAGGCGTATATAATTATTGGCCGTCATGGAAAATTCGAAATCCAACTTAACCATCTTATTTTCGGGATCATATTCCGCCTTTTTTACATATGCCGGCGACCAGCTGTCCAAAAATATTTTTGGATTATTCCTGTAAATCATCGCGCCAATAAAATCAGCCTGCCGCATTCCCACCCAGTCAAGCATTGATTTTTCGCCCGTCCATTTTTCTGCACTTTTCAATAAAAAATCCAAAAAATTGGAATCTGCGCCAAACATCACATAGGGTTTCAACATCTCATATGAAACATTCTTTCCCTCCCCATCGCTCAGGATCGCGTCTTTTTTTATGCCAAACAAATATTCATGCGCCGCTTCTGGACAATAACTTTTATAAAGCAAAACAAGGTCATCACTCGTTCCCTGTGAAATCTCAAAAAAATCCACGGTATTTCTGGCGTACCAAACCGGAACAGCGGAAACAGCGAAAACTCCTTCCCATTCTTTAAATCCAAAAACCGCATTCATCGGCGACATATTATTTCCATATCTATTGTTGCTTTCATACGCGGTCTTATTAATATATTCATGAAAATAGAAGCGCATTACTGTGGGCAAAGCCCGTTTCGCCGATCGATAAATTCCATTTTTATATTCCTCAATGTCTCCTGCAAGCTTCGCAACTTTGGCATAATTCACTTGAGAGTACCGAATTCTGGACTACTCCTTCAGTGATTTTTTAGCTTCCTCAACTTCCAGTCTGGAGAGCGTCAGGGCGAGGTCGATCCATTTTTGGGTCAACATTTTGAATCGTTTGAAGTTT
>JAQUAF010000151.1 GCA_028687435.1 Verrucomicrobiia bacterium
AAAATTTGACAAATCACCATCTTAAGTTATATTCCACCTAAAGGAATATCATTCTACCTAAAGGAACCATGACAAAACCTGTTCCAGTTCAAGCCGTTAAAAAAGCTTTGGATCTTCTTTCCATACTTGCCTTTGAAGATGTTCGGAGAGAAGGACTTTCGCTTTCAGAACTGGCTAAAAAAATGGGGTTACTGCCAAATTCAACCCATAATCTGCTGAAAACGATGTCGCAGTGCGGATTTGTGCAACAAACCTCCGAGGGACATTATCTGGTGGGCGCCAAATGTCTTCAAATGGGCCGGATCAACACCATCACTTCACCCATTGTCATCCAAATTTTGAGACAAGCCCTCCAAGCCTTGAGTCAAAAAATCAATGAAACCGTCGTTTTCATCACCTTGGTCAACGGACGCCGGATGCCCATCATGCACGTGGACTCGCAACAAGCCATTCGCATTCATCTCGAGCAAATGGCCAATGACCGTTTCTTCGATCTTCCCACCGGACGCATTCTGGCAGCCTATGCCTCGCATGAAGAACTCGGGGAAATCATCGAAAAAAACGGGTTGCCGGGCAACACCTGGGACAACTGTCATGACCAAGCCTCCTTCCATCAATTGCTCTGGAAAGTGCGCGAGGCAGGCCATGTCCTGATTCCCAAAGACAGGAGCGAGGTGACTTCCTTCGCCTGCCCTGTTCCAAACACAGATAAAGGAAAAATCTTCGGGGCTCTGGGGTGTTTTTCCCCCTGTTATCGATGCGATGAAACCAAACAGCAAAAAATCCTGGCTGCATTGAAACTTTCCGCGGAACAAATCGCCAGCCAGCTTGCCGATCACTTTTCTGTTGAACCAGCCCGCCTCAATTCCAATCTAAAATCCAAAATCCAAAATCCAAAATCAAAGTTATGCCAAACCGTCAATTGACAGAAAAAATCAAATCCGAAGTGCTCAACATGGGTATGGATCTCGTGGGCTTTGCCCCCGTTTCCCGCTGGGAACATGCCCCCTACCTGCTCTCTCCCCAAGCCATCCTGCCGGAATCCCAAACCGTGGTGGTGGGCGCCATCCACATCACCGACACCTGGACCGAAATGGGCGGCGAACCGGAACCGCAGGATCACAGTCCCGGCGGCTGGAGGGATCAAAACAGCCTATTGGACCGCGTGGCCTACCGGACGGTGCGCGTCTTGAACGACGCCGGCCACAAGGCCATTGGCATCGCCTCCTCGAACATCTGGCGCTATCGCCAATACGAGGGTATCCCCAGCCTTTTTGCCCCGGATCTTTCCCACATCCATGCGGCCGCAGCCGCCGGTCTTGCCGAAATCGGCTGGTCCGGCCTCGCCATCACGCCGGAATTCGGTTCCCGGATGCGATTCATTTCGATCGTAACCGACGCCGTGCTGACCCCCACCCCGATGTACGACGGCCCCGCCCTTTGCGACATGTGCATGGAATGCGCCAAGCATTGCCCCACCGCCTCCCTGCGCAAGGAATTGGGCAAACCCCACGAGGTCAAAATCGGCGGCAAAACCTACCGCTACGCCAACAAGAACATGTGGCGTTGCGCATGGGCCGAACATTTCAACCTGGACCTGAATTCGGAAAGCCTGAAGAAGTGGGACAAGATCGGGGAAAAGGAAATCATGCAAGAGAAACAGGTGCGCGGCGAACGCGGACACGAGCGCGGAGTCTGCCAAAAATTCTGCGTACCGCCCCACTTGCGCACCCGCGAACCCAGTTTCGGGCGCACCGACAAACTCATCGCCCAGAACCGGATCAACAAACGGTATCCCGAAAACATGCCCACCCTGCGGAAAATTCGCGACGATGTTTTCGCCGCCGCCGTGCGCATGGGAGTGGACATCTGCAGCCTCGGCCCCATCCAGCCGGACACGGAAGCCGGAAAGATGGCCATCAAGGAAGCCCCCGGCATGCGAACAGTCCTGGCATTCGGCATCCGCGTCCCCAAAGAGATGTACGATTCCAAGCGTTATGGCTCCGACTCGGAACAACCTTCCCTGATAGCCTTCCATATGCGCATGCACCATATCCTGTTGCGCCTGTCGCGCATGATCGAAGATTGCGGGTATCATGCTTCCTCGTGCAACAATGCCCTGGACTCATCCGTGGAACATATGGCTGCGCGTCTTGCTGAAATGGCCGGACTGGGAACTTGCGGAAAAGACGCATTTGAAACACCGGAATTTGGGAGGCATGTGCAACTGGGCATCATCACCACCGACGCGCTGCTTGAACCCCTCGCCACCGTCTCCAAAATCGACCCTCCTCAGCCCGTTCGCAAATCCACCTCCAAACAGCTGCGTTTTCAACTGGAAACCCTGGCTGCGGAAAACCTGGTTTCGCTCTTCGGCGTGGCGCCGGCGGAGCGTTTTGGCCCGATTGTGGCCGGCCTCAAGGCCAGGATAAACGAAACGGAACTGGGCGAGTGTGTGGTGGACACGGATCCCAAATACCACGGCCAATATGTTCCGGAAGCGCGCCGCGAAAAAGCGGCCATCCGCGGTCCCAAGGATTACCTGCCCGAAGCCCGGTCGGTCATTGTGCTGGGAATGCATTTCCCGGAGGAAATCGTGAAAAACTCCGGCTTGGAAAAAAGCCAGCAGATCGGCACCTACGCCTTCTGGCAATACCAGACCCGAAACGAGCTTTTCATCGCGGCAAGCATCCTCGCCCAGAAATTAAGCCGGCAGGGATACCAAGCGATCATCACCGAAAACATGCTGGGCATCGGTTCAAAAGTCACCTCCCATCGCGGCGACCTGCCGGACGCCCGTTGCAATGCGCTGGAAGCCGTGGCAGCCGGACTCGGTCAAATCGGTGAAAACGGATCGTTGCTGACCCCCGAATACGGCGCGCACCAACGCCAGATCGCCATCATCACCAACGCCGAACTGCCCGCCAACGAAGTCTATGAAGGCAAGGACCTTTGCGCCCATTGCGGCAACTGCCACTCCAAATGCCCCATGAAAGCATTCGAGTCCGCCACGTTTGACGTGCGGGTCAACGGGACAACGGTCAAAATGCCGGTGCTGGAACGGCATCGGTGCGACTGGTCGAAACGCTACGGCCTTTGCGGAAACGAAGGCCCCGCCCTCATCGGCAACAACACAGACGTCGCCGCCCCTCAGAGCCGTATCCGCATCGAGGACATGGCCGAAGCCTGCAAGAAGAAAGACCCCGTGATGAAGCGCCGCGCTTGCATCCTGGAATCCTGCCTGCGGCACTGCA
>JAQUAF010000108.1 GCA_028687435.1 Verrucomicrobiia bacterium
GACCCCCTCCCAAACAAGACAACAACTGAACAAAAAATTTTACCGAACTTGGAACAACACGGACCAACAAAATAACAACATTTTCAAACCGGCGGTTTTAGGACATTTTCAGACCGGCGCTTACATCTGAGCAAAGGCGTTAGCCTAACTACCCCCCCCCTTTTTTCGAGTTTCCCTATGAGGCGGAGACTTTTTTGGTCGTTTTGTAGCAAGTAATATTTGAATAATATTCTTGCAATCGCTCACCGTTTATTGAATATCGTAGCAATCATGTTTCTTCAGGCCACCACCTCCCGACGTAAAAACAAAACTTACACCTCCTGGCTTGTGCGGGAATCCTTCCGGACGCCACAGGGTCCGCGTTCCCGCACCGTTTGCAATCTCTCCGGCCTGCCCGAGGAGATTCGCCGCCTGGTCGACGATGCGCTACGGGGCAAGTCCATGGCGGCCATCGAGGAGTTGGAGCTCAACGCCGCGTTGGACTATGGCGGCTTGGCGGTCTTGCGCGACGCTTGGCAGCGTTTTGGGCTGGAGCGTTTCCTGGCCGACATTCCCTCGGCTCGTCACCGGGGGCTGTTAAAGGCGATGGTTTTTGCCCGTCTTCTGTTTCCCTGCGCGAAGTTGGCGTTGAATGATCAGGCGCAAGGCGCGTTGCTGGCGGCGGCCTGTGGTCTGGATCAAAAGACCGAGACATTCGACGAGGACGATCTTTACGAGGCGATGGATCAACTTAATGGCCGGTGGGTGACTTTGGAAAAACAGCTCTACACGGATGCGTTTACCGGGGAGGTGCGGTTGGTGCTTTACGATCTGACCAGCGTCTACTTTGAGGGCAAAGGCCCCCGAGGTTTGGGAAAATACGGTCACAGCCGCGATCACCGCGAGGATCGGCCGCAAATCGTATTGGCGGTGGCCACCGACACGGCGGGCACTCCCATCCACATGGAAGTGTTGCGAGGCAACCGTGGCGACACCACGACGTTGCAAGGGCTCTTGGCCACCTTGCGGCGGCGTTTCGGCATTCGGGAAGCGATTTTTGTCTTTGATGGGGGGATGAGCAGCAAGATCAACTTAGAGCAGATGGAGGCCCAACAGTTGCGGTATGTCACGCGTCAGTCCATGGCGACGCTGGGGGCGCTTTTGGAACAATTGCCGCGCGACCAACAGGCCGAGTTATGGGATCGGACCCGGATTATGGAAGTGACGCATGAGGGCAAGCGCTACGTGATTGCGGGCGGGCCATGGCGTCAGCAACGGGATGAGGAACGACGGCACAGCCGCATCCAAAAGGCCGAGGGGGAGTTGAGGCGTCTGGCCACCGTCCGTCGCAAGAAGGTGGATGCTCAGAAGTTGGCCAGTCAGGTGGGACGGGCGCTGGCGCGGCTCAAGGCTCACAAGTATTTTGATTACCACGTCGATGAGCATGGAAAGCTCCAATGGTCTCCCAAGAAGGAATTGATCGACGCGGAGCGCAAACTCGATGGCTGGTATGTGCTGCACACCAATCTTTCCTCAGAGCAATGTGACGGCCAGCAGACGCTGGCGCATTACAAAAACCTCCTGGAGGTGGAAGAAGCTTTTTGCCAGTTAAAAAGCCATCTGGAGGTGCGCCCCGTTTTTCACTGGCACCCCGATCGGGTGCGAAACCATGTGAGGATTTGTTTCCTCGCCTATTGGTTAAGTGCGCGCTTGGGGCTCCAATGGCGGGCCTTGGGCGAAAAGGGCGAGGTGCCACGTCTCTTGCGCCAGATGCAGACCATCCGGGTGGGAATCCTGCGCGTGAAAAACCGCCTCTTAAAACGCCAAATCACACAGATCCCTCCCTCGCTCAATGCCTTGCTTAAAAAACTCAACCTCCTGAATCTGTTTGCTCAACCGCCCGCATGGGCGGACGTGTAGCCCGGAAACATTTTGAAAGAGTGGATCCGTAGAGGGAAACTCGAAAAAAGGGGGGGGAAGTTAGGCTAACCGTCCGGATCCGCAGGGGAGCCGCCGGGAAACTGGCCGCTCCAACTGACAAAACTCTCCTTGTTCAAGCGCCAGAGCGGAATGTCTTGGGACTGCATCCCGTGTGCCGTTTAAAAGCCCGGGAAAAGGCGAACGCCGTTTGATAACCGATCAACGAGGCGATTTGATCCAGCGTGTAATGAGTGTTTCGCAAAAGTTCCTTGGCCTGTCTCATGCGCAGCAGGGTGACCATTTCCATGGGGCGCATTCCGTGGTGTTTGACCATGATGCGATGGAAATAAACCGGAGACAGATGGGCTTTGCTTGCCAGATCATGAACCCGCCAGGGATATTGCAGTTGCCGGTTGACCTCATCCCAAACCGAACTCAAGCGGTGTTGGAGGTCTCGCACGCCGGGCGGATCCGGCCGCAGTTCCCGGTCCAAAAAAACCCCGATGATTTCCGCGTAAGCCCGGGCGGCTTCCTGGCTCAGGGGGTCGCTTCGGGCGGCTTCGTCCCAAAAATTTTCCATGGCGGATTGAAGACGCGAAAATCCGGTCGAATGCCATTGGCGGACAGGCGCTTCCGCCAAGCGTTCCCAGCGTCCTTTTTCTTGAAGCGCAAACCAAAATCCCGCCCAAAATTTTTTGGTCAAGTAATGATGCGGATGACGAGCCGGAGCAAACCATGCTTGACCACGCTGAAAATGGCCTTTGGTTTGAGGGGTTTCGAATTGGGCGGTTCCGGCGGTCGGGAAGATCAAAAGATGGAAGGCGGGATGGATTCGCAGGATTTCGTAGGGCGCAAAAAGCCGGCTGATTCCAGCGGCAAGAATTCCCCGCTCCCTCAAGGGCCTCGCGCAGGGGATGTCCATGGGCAGATACCGCTCCTGGCACGCGGGAGGGATCACTATGCGATCGGATATGTTTTGGATGGGGCTGGCCATGGTTTTTGTTTAGAAATGGGATAGATTTCAGGGAAAATCGCGCTAGAATGGCCTTGTATTTAACAGTTTTTGATGAAAATGAAATGCTTTTTACAAGGCCCTGAACGGTTTCCTGTTGTTGTGAATTTTCAAAGACCCTTATGCCATACGCGAAAACAATCCCCTTCGAAAATGGGAACGAAAAATATTGGTGTGATGAAGATGGCCTTTACACTGACCGAGTTGCTGGTGGTTTTGGTCATTCTTTCCGTTTTGGCGGCTTTGCTGAGCCCAGCCCTAAAAAAAGCGAGAGAGAGCGCCCGGAGCATCCAATGTGTGAACAATTTAAGACAAATGGGTTTGGGACTGGAATCCTATCTTCAGGCCTACGATGGCTGGTTTCCCGATTACTTGGGTTCGGACTCATGGGTTGCCGTTTTGGCGCCCTACGTGGGTGGCCCCATGATCAGCGGAGGGATTGCCAAGTTGTTTTGCGCCTGCCCCAGCTTTAACGATTCCAATTGGCCGCCCATCAATTCCGGCGGCGTTACTTATGGTTATAATTATTGGTTTTTAGGACGGCATGATTATGGAACCTTTCGCAATATTTCCCAGATTGACCAACCGTCGCAAATCATCGCTTTTGCCGACAGCGATGGCGATGGTTTGTCCAGTCCGCCAGGCGCCTCAAAATACCGCGTTCTCAAACCGCCCTCAACCGTCGCCCGATTCTCAATCCGGCACTCGAATGGAGGCAATGTGCTTTTTGTGGATGGCCATGTGGAATGGCATGGGTACAGTGATTCGGTCTTTCACACCTCCGAGCATTGGGGATATTAAGAGATTATCCAGGAGTTTGTTGCGCCTCTTTTTGTTTGTTCTAGCCGTTTTGGCCAAAATTCCGGCGGGGGTGGCGAAGGAATTGCCGGCGCGCCACGCCACGATGGCCGAAACATTTCGTTCTCTTCAATTTGATCCGGCTGAGTCCAAGAGCTTTTATTTCGTGCAAATCTCGGACAGCCATATTCAACCTGCTGAATCTGACGAGAAAACGAGGTTCCCAGTTCAATGGGCGGCCGGCTACTATCGCGTCACGGAGGACTTTCAGCGCATCCTTGATGAGATCAACAAGCTTGCGCCCAGCCCGCGTTTTCTCATCCATACCGGGGATTTGACCGAAGAAGGTTGGAACCCCCCCATTGCGGTTCAGTTGTTTGAGCGCGCCAAAGGATTTTTGACAGGGCTGAAGCCGTCGTTGACCGTAAAACTGATCGTCGGCAACCATGACGCGCAACCGGATCTGTTCCAGAAGGCATTCAGCAGCCCTCCTTACTATTCATTTGATGTCGAAGGCGTCCATTTTATTGCTCTTTACACGGATGGCTGGGGAAATTTGAATCATCCCGGCCAAAAGGAGTGGTTCGTTGACGATCTGGAAAAATCCCGGGGAAAAGAATTGGTGATTTTCGCCCATCATCCTCCCACTGAAATCGAGACGCAGTTTGAGACTTATACCTTGCGTCAACAGTTGGAGGAGATCCTTGGCCGGCACTGGCAGGGCGATTGTTGGTACATTTGCGGCCACCTTCACAACAATTTGTTGAAGAAAAGAACTTTTTCGAACGTCCGAATGAACATGGTTTCCACGGCAAATACTTTTCGGCAAGACAGGAACCGTCCGGCAGGATACCGCCTTTTTTGCGTAACGAACAACAAAATAGCTGCTTCCGTGTTCAAGGGGCTTGATGAACCATTTGCGATCGATCCCCCCGCTTCCCAATGGGATGAATTCAAGCTGGCATTTGAGGATTTGCGCCATGTTCTCTTAATCGTCAGGGCGCCCGCGGACACAAAATATCTCGCGACAAATCCAGCATCGAGAACGTGGGGCAACCGAAGAATGGTCGCCAACGGAAAAGCGATCGAATATCGCATTCCTCTTGCCCAATGGAAGGGGCGGGCCAGATCGATTGCGCTTGCCGCCGGCGGCGATTTTGCAGCGCAAATTTCAGGTGATGACGGCGTTTGGCGGGAATTTGCGCCCAAAGCCTGCAAGGGAACGATCATTGTTGCCGTTCCCCTGCCCCCGGATTTATGGAGTGCCAGTGAAATTCGGCTGCGCTTCGAGGACGGCGGCCTGAACCCATCCTATGGTTTTTTAATTCATGGCTTTGCAGTCATGGGAGATTAAACGTTTGAATAAGCTGGAATGCCATCCCTTTGATTTGAAACGCGGCCTTGCTGAAGTCATTACGAACACTCCGATGTTGACAGGACGATGGAAAAAAATTGAAACTTTTGACTGGAGCTTAAACGCTGAAGCATCCCAGATTCCATGAGGCGGTTCATATGTTTTTACCCATCAAAATGGTTTCCAAAGCGAGTTCTATTCTGACGATGATCGTGATGATGGCATCTTTTTCCAGTCATGCCCAAACCTTGCTGGTTCAGCACGGGAAACCCGTGGCGGTTATCGTGTTGGGAGCCAAAAACGGCCCAATCGAAAGACACGCCGCCGGGGAATTGGCCGGCTATATCGAAAAAATAAGCGGCGCAAAGCTCGAAATAAAGTCCGAAGGGGATGCGGTTGCGGAAAATGCGCGGAATGTTATTTTGCTGGGTCAATTTGAAACCGGCAATCAAATCAGAAAATTTTGCGAGAGGAAACTGCTGGCTTTGACACCGGAGCATCCGGACTCCGATGGTTTTGTTGTCAAAACATTGGCGTCGGACGGCGTTCATTATTTGGTGATTGGCGGTTTCAATGAGAGGGGAACTCTTTATGGCGTTTATCATTTTCTTGAGGAATGCCTGGATGTCGGATTTTTTTGGGATGGGGAACATGTGCCCAAAAGGGATGAGATCATTTTGAAAGATGTCGATCTGATTGAAGCCCCCCGGTTTAAACTGCGGCAACATCTGCAGGAATGTCCTTTTATTTACAGCACGCCTTGTTGGAGATGGGGGGACTGGAAGCATGAGATCGACTGGGCGGTCAAGAAAAGATTCAATGCGATGAAGACTCCGGATAAAAGTTCGCACACCTGTTTACTTGTTTCCCCAAAGAATATCACGGAATACATCAAAAAGGTCGGAATGAAGCCGGTTTTTTGGGGAGGCAACAAACGTTTCGATTGGGCAAACGATAAAAAAATCAGGGAAAAACATCCGGCAACAAAATATCTGGAGTTATGGTGGTGGTCGGAAGGCCCCTATTATTTTATACATCCCAAGGATCCATTGTTTGCCGAACTGGGCAGGCAGGCCGTCAGGGATATCGTGAAAACCCATGGGCCGGGCAATTTATATTGTGTGCCGCCCTATGATGAAATGAACGCCCGCAATCTTTCGCCGGAAGAGTTAAAAAGCTATCGCGCCGACTTTGCCCAGGCCATGGGAGCATGTGTCAAGGCGGAGGATCCCCAAGGACGATGGGTTTTCTGGACCTGGCCGTTTTTGCATCCTTGGACCAACGAGGAGGTCAAAACCTTTGTCACGGCGCTTCCTTCAGACGGCGCTTGTATCTTTGATGCGGACACCGGCAGAATTCCGTCCTATAAACGCTATGATTATTTTTGGGGAAAGAATTGGGGTGTTTCCGTGCTCCATGCGTTTGGTTCGGATGAGGCGCTGAAAGGCGATCTTGCGGATCTGATCAAACGAATCAAACAGGTTGGATGCGATCCCAGGGCGCGGCATTGCTCGGGATTCTATCTCGATCCGGAAATCATCCGTTACAATATCCTTTATTTTGAACTTGCGGCCAGGCTGGGCTGGGATCCGGAAAAGGTCGATTTGAATGAATTTTTAAGGAGTTATGCCTTGAGACGTTACGGAAGGGAATCCTTGCCGAATATGCTGAAATGTTTGCAAGGTTTGAGAGACAGCGTTTACAGCGCCAATGGCGGATCGGAGGGCATGTATCAATATCGTCTGCCCGCAAAAGAAGACTCCGGATGCCGCGCAACGCTTGTGGATCTGGCCGGCAAAAGAGAGACTTTTCCCCTGCTCGTGGAGGGGCTGGAAGCGGCGCTTATGGAAAAAGACCGTCAACGGAACAATTCTCTCTATGAGCGCGATCTTGTGGATCTGGCCAGGCAATGTCTCAAGGAGTTGTTCAATGACCGCATGCTGATGTTGGAAGCCGCTTTTTTGAGGGGCGAATCCGACAGGTTTAAGGATCAGGCCCAAATGCTTGATCTGTTGCTGGTGAAGCTCGAGGATATTTTATCGAGATTTCCGCTCTACCAGATTGCGCCGATGATCGAGCGAACAAAAAATATTCCAGGAGCCGAAAAGCGGATCAGGAACAATATGTTTACGCTTGGCGGTCCCTTGAGAGATTACGCCGCCAAGGATATGTATGAATTGGTCAAATTTTATTACCACCCCCGCGTCAATGCCTATATCCAACGGTTGATGGAAAAGCTTTCTTCGCGGAATCTTGCGCTTTCGTCAGACCAGTCGGTGTCCATGCTGGGTTTTTGCCTGTCCAATGGGAAAAACGAGATGGATTCGCTTTATCAAAAGATTGAGGATGATTGGGTTAAAAAGCCGTTCCAGGACAACTTTCTGGTTCCTGAAAAGGAGAGATTCAACGGGAGCGTTGTCGAGGCGGTGGAACAGGCGCTGGCATTTATCAAAAAAAACATAAAAGCCATGCCTGCGCCATCTTTCCCTGGTGCGTCATCCAAAGGCGGAACCCTTGTCGGCTGGAAAGCGGACTTTTCGAGCGTTTCCGGATGGCGCATGGGATCGCATAAGGGGGGAACGCTGACAACGGAGGGGGGAAAGGGGATTTTGAAGGCTGACAAGGGATACCAGGCGGTTATCTACGGCGCCCGTGTTGATGTTGCCCTTGCCCAATATCCCATGCTGGGTTTTCGTTTCAGATTCCGGGAGCCGACAGTTCTGACTGCTTATCATCATATTTGGGTGACTTGGGAGGATGAAAAAGGAACCGTGTTTCGCCATCGTCTTTGCGGATATCGTTACGGCGCTGTCGAGGAAAGCTGGGTGGAAGCCCAAATCGACTTGAACAAAGTCCTGTCGATTGTCGCCAAACCCGTGAAGTTGAAAACCGTTGAAATCGAAAATTCACTCCTGTGCACAACGGAATGGGAGTGGATCCGGTTGACCCCTTGAACGGCTTGCGGGCATGATGAATTTCTGAAAGAATCTCATGCAACGGCAAGGACATCCATGAAAAAAATTTATAGAAATGGATCCAAAGTTTTTGAAAAAAATGGAATCCAAAAAACATCATTTGAATTTTGCTGGAAGGATGAGGCGGCCCGAGAGGGGGAGGCTCACTATATTATCCATATAGAAGCGGGACGGGGGCATTTGGTCACGTCGCCGATTCATTTCAGGTGGAAGGGATCAAAATGACCAAGAAAAATTTTGCGCGATTTTTTTACTGCATGGGTTGGCCCATGCAAAATGTTTCTGTGTTGCGCCATGGGATTGCGGCAGGCTTCTGGCTGTTGCTGCCTTTTGTCTGTTGGGGAGGCGGCTTGGATGCAGGCCAGACCTGGGAAGGCAAAGTGATGGCCGGCGCGCCCAAATTTTCAATGGAAGATATTCAAGGCAAACGCTGCCACAAGCTGGAAGGACGCGGACTTCACGAGGCGGGGAGATGGGAATGCCGTATGGGAATTGAAGGCGGCAAGGAATATCAATTGATGGCGCAGCTTAAAGCGGCGGGATGGTTTCGGGATGGCTTCCGGCTTGCGATTGTCTTTAAGAAAAACAACGAAAAAATAAGCGAAAGGGTGGGAACAGCGTTTAAAACCACCTTGGATCGTTGGATGTCCTTTTCCTTGATTGCCCAGGCGCCTTCCGAGGCGAATGAGGCGGTTGTGCAGGTCCAGGTTTCCTCCATTGTTGGCGCCCTTTGGCTGAAGGACATGGGATGGACTCCGGCGCCTTTCTCACGGAAACTTCCTCCGGGATGGCATCGAGGCTATCTTCATTATCACACATCCTTTTTCTTTGCCAAACCTTACATGGTAACCCATGCCGAATTGGCGTCCGGGATGAAGGAATTGGGCGCTGATTTCGTCTTTTGCGCCGGAGATCACTTTGATGAATATAATCCGGCGGCGGTCCCCGCGGATTATTGGACGCGTTATTTTGATGATTGCCTGGCATGGAACAGGCAGGATCCATCGTGCCTCCTCATACCGGCGCCCGAGGCGCATTGCAGTTATCATAGCCAAGCCGCTTCGGTTACGCCCATCATGGATGCCTGCCACACCCTGATTCCCTCATTGGACAAGTCCATTATTCCACAATTTCTTTTCAAAACCTTGAAGGCCAGCCCATACATTCAGGCCGCGCATGCGCGCCGCTGTTCCGTCACCATCTGCCATCCTGTTGTCACCGAGCGTTGTGGCGCCCCGAGCGTATTGAATTCGCCCGACCTCGAAAACATGGATTATTTGGGTCTTGAGGAACGCGATGCCTTTCGCAGGCATTATGTGGCTTTTTTAAAACGGCCCCTCTCGGCCAAAATGGGTGCGTATAGCGAAGTGGATTCATCCGCCTACCGGCACCCAAGGGAACATCCGGGAATCAACCGGGCGACCTATTTTTATGTTGAGAATGGTTTTAATCCGGAAAATCTTCTGCATGCGTGGGAAAAGCGCAGAACCTACGCGGTTTTCGGCGATTTTCTCCATTTTACAAGACTTTCCCCTGTGCCAGGCCTTGACGCCGTCCGCCAGGCAAATCCTCCCGCCATTGATTTTGAGGCGCAAGGGGCGGACAACACTGAAATCAAAAAAGTGGAAATCTACCGCAACGGGGAGTTGGCCTTTGACCAAGCCGTATGCGGAAAAAATTCCTGTTCGTTTTCATGGAAAGATGATAAAATGGCCGCAACAGAACGACATTATGTTGTTTGCATTGAAACCAAGAAAGGCATGCTGGTCACATCGCCGATCCATTTTGCCGCTCCATGATATGCGGACAAAATGCCATGGCGAATATGAGGCTGTCCACCGCGTCCGCGGGGGCATGGCGGGCTTTACGCTGACCGAGTTGATTGTGGCCATCGGAATCATTTCCATCTTGATGTCCCTGTTGTTGCCCGCCGTGAAACAGGTGCGCGACCAGGCCAAGGGGTTGCGCTGCCTCAACAACCTTCACCAGATTGGGCTGGCTTTAAGCCAGTATGTCCAGGATAGCAACGGTTTTTTTCCGCCCCCCTATGATCCGGCCGCCTTCAAGACCTGGCCGATGATTATAAATAATGGAGGATATATCAATAATAAAGACTTGTGTCTTTGTCCCAGCGGTGTTCCCACTGTCTGGAGCGCCACGGCAACGTATGCGTATGGCTTCAGGGTGGCGGGATCCGGGATATACGATGTCGGGCATAATCGCATTAATGCGCTCGATATCAGCAATCCCGCCGACTATTTTCTTCTTGCGGACAGCATTTATATCAACTCCGGCAGCGCTTCACACCTGAAACAATTCTATTACCTGTACGGCGCAAATCATCCGCAGACCTGCATTCAATTAAGACACGCTTTGGGCGCCAATGTGCTGATGATCGATGGCAGTGTTCAAAGAAAGGAAGCGGATTATTTCAGTAATTTGAATTTTAGCGTTTATAAGTGACGGCGCGGGCAGGGGGGAATGAAAAATCCTGGTATGCGGTTTTGCACGGAGGGCGTTCCGGCAAAAGCCGGACGAATGAAAAGAAGGATATGATAATGACAAAAATAGCGGACCTTTTTCTTTTAATGGCCATGTTTTTTGCGCCGGCCGCGTTTTACGCCGCGCAAATTGAAACTTCCATGCCGGGATGCCATCCCCGGGAATATACGGTTCGGCGCGATGATTCCGCGGGAATTCTCACGTTGTCCACGCCTTATTATATCGTTCAACATGACCTGAAAAAAGGCGGCGCCATAACCTCCATTCATTATGTTCATGGGAAATGCGGAAATTTGTTGGTCCGGCCCATCACCGCCAGCCTGGTTGTGGCGGGAAAAACATATAGCGACCAAAATAATCACCGCCCGGTGATTTGCGTCGAAAAACTGGGGAAAAACGTGAAGGTTGCCGTTGAATGCGACTTGCTTGATGAAAAGGGATTGGAATCCGGCGTGAGAATGAAAACCGTTCATCAATATCGGTGGGGATACATTAAGATTCACCGGGAGCTTTATCTTTCGAAGGACATTTCGCTTGGCAAACTGGTGGTTTTCAATGCTGTGCTCGATCCCAGCCTGGCGAAATATGGTTATCGGCAGGGAATCATGGAGCAATGCGCGGATGGGGTTGAATTTGGGGGATGCCAGTGGGGACGAATGCGAGCCGGAACCCATCTGGATTTGCCGCTGCAAACACGCCATGTCCCGCGCTATCTGGTTTTTGCCAATCAGGGGGTCGAGGGTTTGGAATGGTTTGTTTCCGACGATTTGTCCCAATGGGATTATCAACTGACCGGACGTCCAGGGGATGGTTTATGTGAAATAGGCTCCAGCATGGCGCCTCTGGGAGTGTCGGTTTCCGTGTGCCCGGTCAGCGCTTTGGGATCGGTGGAATGCAAAAAAAACACATATTCATTCGATTATTACCTCGGCATGCCGATTCTCGAGGGGCACGCCCCAAAACCATGGATGCATGCGACGCTAAGAAAATTCAAGGGGCAATGGCCGTCGGGCGATCTGATCAAACAGTATGCGCAATCGGGAATAAAAACGATGCATTATCATCACGATGGCAATTATGACGGTGACGGTGTCTTTTGGCGCAATGGCGCTTATCCTCCCTATTCTCCGGCTGACATGAAAGAGTTTGACTGTTTTCTAAATACCGCCAGGCAAAATGGGATTAAAATGGCGACGTATTTTTCCACCAAGGAGTTGCACCCGAGCACCGCGGAATTTAAGAAAAATGGGGAGGAGTGGGGGCGCAAGCCTTATGATTCGCAAATCCTCTTGCATAACAATTGCGATCATAACGAGGAATTTGGCGCTCAGATGTGTCTCAAGTCCGGTTGGGCGGATTATCTGAAGTTCTGCATTGATCGGGTGCTGAAAAACCATCAGCTCGAGGGCGTTTATTATGACTGGAATGCGCCGTTGTATTGCAATAATCCGCTTCACATGGGGAAAATATCAAATGGCGTGGCGCCGATAAAAGGCCGCCATACGCTGGCGTGGTCATCAACGGGACATTGGGATGTTGACGAACTGATTGAATTGATGGAATGGACACGGGAGCGTGTTGGCGCCAACGGGCTGGTTTTTATTCATAATACCCGGACTCCCATGATGGTGACGGAGAACTTCGCCAATGGGGTGTGTGGAATGGAATGGGGATATGGCCGGATCGCCTCCATGCCGCCGGTTGAGGACTTGCCGTTGGAGTGGAATTTTGTTGGCGCTCGTCCCCGCGGTTTGATTGCCTATGGCTTTCTGGCCTATCAGGAATTGCCCAAAAACGGCGCGCAAATATCGAGATTAATCCGGCTTTTTGATCTGCAAACGCTGCTGACTGGAGTCACTCCCTGGCCTGCGACGGATTGGGATCAGGCGCCGCGATTGAATGGGATTTTCAAGCGCTTGGGTGATGTCGAAAAATACAAATTTGAGGATTGCCGCAATCAGGCTCTCAAGGTGGCCGCAGCAAATATTGTCACCGCAGTTTATGGCCAGGCTGGCGAAGCGTACATTTTGGTTGGGAATTTTGATGCGGAAGAAAAAAAAGCCCTTTGCCGTCTTGATGCGGCGTTGCTCCCGTGTCCGTTAAGCGGCATTCGAATCGCTGAAGTGATCATTGACGGAAAAACCCTTGGATTGGACGCCAACCGCCTGGTTTCAACCGGAGAAACGATCCACTTGCCAGCGGAAGGACTGGCGCTTATTCATGTCAAATGATTTGTTTGGCGTGGGAGACATGCAAAATGAAAAATTTCCTTGTGTATTTGATGATATGGACCGGCATGGGGGCAATGCACTCTTTGGCTGGGACCCTTTATGTTGATAATAGCAAAGGGAATGACAACAATAATGGTCGGCAGATGTTGTCGAATGATGGCGGCCCCGGCGGACCTGTTGCCAGCCTGGAGAGGGCGTCTGAATGGAAAAAGGTCAAATTTGGCGGGAGTTTAAACAGCGAGCTGGCCGAAACAGTCAAACTGATGGGAAGTGATCGATCCGAGAAACCAGTCGGGGCAAGGCTCCCTCCCGCTGTTTGGGAAAGGTATTTTCAACTTGTCAAAGAAAACGTGACTCCATGCGGAGTGATAAAAAATGACTGATGCGGAGCGCCGCATCCGAGGATAAGAGATGGGTTGGAAACGGCAGGCGTCCCGGGGTGGTTTGTGGAAGCGGGACGGGACGGATTGGGATATGTTGTGGATA
>JAQUAF010000109.1 GCA_028687435.1 Verrucomicrobiia bacterium
AAACAGGCCATTGGACAGTTATTTCAATACCCCTGCACCGCATGTGCAAAACCCCTGTTTTTCAGGTTTAATCAGCCCTCGTAAGGGTTGTTAAGGGTTCGGACAGTTATTTGTCAAAGGCGCACTCCAAGCGTTTGGGGAGAATGGCGGTGAGGGAGGGATTCGAACCCTCGGTACCGGAGTTAACCAGTACAACGGTTTAGCAAACCGCCGCTTTCGACCACTCAGCCACCTCACCGGGAGACTTGATCGTTTACGGGCGGACTCTACCTTGAGGGACAAAGTGGGGCAAGCGGCAAATTTGGATTCGGGGCGGCGGGTTTTATTTGCGCAGGTGATCGAGGGTCACCCAGTCGCCGGGGGCGCGTTGGTATTTCCAAAAGATCCAGCCGTTGCAGGTTGGACGCTTGATTGCGCGGGCGGCGGCAAGGGAGGGGGAGGTGAAATGTTTTCCTTCGAAGCGGATCAAGCCTGTCTTGAGGACATGGGCCCAAAGCGTTTTACCCTTGTGACGGCCGCGCAAGGCCAATCCACCTTGTGCATAGCCGGCCAAAACCGGTTTGCGTCTGTTCCATGCCGCATGGGATTGTTTGCCGGGGGCATGGCCGGGCGTTTTCCCGAGGATGTCGCCGAGCTTGAGGCGCATTTCGGAGTACAAGTCCCGCTTGAACCGGCGGCGAAGATCCTCGGATTTTGCGAATTGGCCCTTCTGTTTGTTGCCGGGGGTTTTCACGATGCGGAGGATGAGCGATTCCAACTCGCGCAGATGGCTGTCGCCGATGGTGAGGTAAACGCTGAAGCGGTCCCAGGAATCGTGGTGGCGGTCTTTCAGGTGATGGGCCAGGCGGCTGCGCAGGTTGCGGGCCAGTCCCACGTAGTAAAGCTTGCCCTGGCGATAGAGGGCGTAAACCCCCTGGCGGTGGCGGACGTATCGGCGGACGATTTCCTGATGCTGCTCCAAAACGTCGCGCGAAACGTTTTCGAGGTGCTGGCAGACCAATGGGATTCGCTTGGGCATGTTAAAGTTCTCCCTTGAAAGCGCGGTCAAGGATGGAGGGAAGCAGGGCGTCCAATTTGGCAGCGGTTTCGGCTTGCAAACGCTTAAGCGTATCAACCTCCGCATTGATCTTGCGCAAAGTCATTTGCGTTTCTCTCGACGGTAACGGCATTTCGTAATCCAGAAAATCCTGGGGATTCAATCTGCGCCGCCGAATGTTGGTCCCCGTGCTCTTACCGGCAACCTGGGACCAAACCGAAGGCGAGCGAAAAAAAACATCAAGGACTTCGTGCAGCACTCGATCTTCGTTCACTTCAAAAACGGGAAACTCGGGGGATACAACACAGCCAGTGCATTCAGGTGGCACAACGCCAAACGCACCCTCCCATGCCATCAGCTTCGGATAGACAAATTCTCCAGCGCGGAGACGTGTCAGATGTGGATAGGCAAAATCCATCCCCGACTTTCGCAGGGCTTTGAATACGCCTCGTCCGAAACAATAAACACCAGCAAACTGATAGGTCTCATCGGCACAAACGGTGACGTCTGGTGGACGCAGTTTAACCAGTTCTCTCATCGGCGTCAGCTTCACTCGCTTATCATACGTAATAATGGAACGTAAAAGAGCCTCAGATTCTTCGGTAGCTTCCATTCGAATATTGAGAGCCTCTTGAATCTGGCCCTCCAGCTCATCAATCCGCCCCACTACCCGTCGCTGTTCCGGCAATGGCGGCAACGGGATTTCCAGCGACAAGAATTGTTCTGGATGAACTGACTCACGTCGTGCGCCAATGCCACGCGACTTGCGCTGAAGCTCACCCCAAACCGATTTGCGCTTGCAATACCATTCCAAAAACTTCGGCAGCAGCCGCTCGCGATTCGCTCGAAATGTTGGAAAAACCGGCGATAGAAACCAGCCATCAAATTCTGGTGTGACGAGCGCAAGCGCACCTTCCCATGCCTTCGGTGTGCTAATGACAAAATCATCAGAAATGAGCCGGTTGTATGATTTGTAACTCGTCTCGCTAGGCGACATTGGCCCACGCTTAAACAGACCACGCGCAAAACTGTAAACGCCAGCCAAATTAACTTCGGTCAATTCAGCCGCAGGAACAGAGTTGTCATGCTCGCGCAGCACACTTCACCCAGCTTCACTATTGGCCATGAGCTGTTCATTTGCTATGCTTCGCGAGGCGATTTTGGATTGTTACCCATGGTGATGCACGGTTCATTTTGCAGGGTGGTGCTGCCATCTGCGGCAAAACAAAAAGTCAAAAATCGATTGACAAAGCTCATGGGGTTTCGTAGGTTGTAGCCAGCACGGGGAATGAAATTCGGCTCCATGCCGTGTGAATGAGTCACCTCGGTGGTTCGCTCCTATATTCCCCGGCTATCTTTAAAGCCGCTGAAGTCAGCGGCTTTTGTTTTGTATAGTAAACCCCGTACCCCTTTGTAAACGCCGGTCTGAAAATGTCCTTTTTTTGGCGGTTTCAAAATGTCTGTTTTTATTGTTCAAAACTTCAAAAAAAGCTTTTGTTCATTGTTCCAACCTGGATAAACACGCCGCCGTCCCTCCTTCGTCTTCTAACCCAAATCATTAGCGAGCCTGAAGGAATGGTAAAAAAGGGTGAGAAAGGGCTTGACTTCATATCATCCTAAGGGTGATATGGATATTATGGCAAGATTTGACAAAAAAAAGAGCGGATTTCACATAGAACTGACGGATTCCAAAGAGAGCAGCGCCCATGGCGGACAACTGCTGATTGATGCGTTGTGTCAGCGTTACGGGTTGTGGGAAAAACTGGAGGGCATCCCCGGGTTGGATGTTCGAACACGCACCAGTGTGGGTTTTTCTCCCCGGGCGCTGGTGGCGCAACTGTTGTTTTGTTTGACCAGCGGAGGCAGTTCATTGGCCGATGCGGAGCGGATGGGCCAAGACATGGTGTTGATGGGCATGTTGGGGTTAAGCAAAGGAGCGGATCAAAGCACGTTTGGGGAATGGTTGCGAGGGCAGAGCAAGCAAAGCGTGGAGGCCTTTCACGATCTGATCGTTGATTTTGTGCGATGGGCTTTGGGACAAATCAAAAGCGGGCGTGCGCAACACCATGGGGAATTGGAGGTGTTTTTTGACGACACGGAAGTGGAAGTGCAGGGCAAGTATTTTGAGGGAGCGAGGCGCAATTACGATGGGGAGTTGGCGTTAAGCTGGCAAACCTTGTGGGTGGGGCCGTTTGTGGCCGATGCGATTCTGGATGGGGCGTGCAATGTTGGGCAGCATTTGGAGGAATTGCTGGCCAGCCGCAAAGAGTTATGGCAAGCCAAGAGCAGCCGTTTTTTTGCCGACAGCGGCTCAAGCAGTTCAACGGATCTCCAACAGATAGGCAAGGCCGGTTTCAGTCATTGGAGTGTCAGCTATAACAAGTGGGTGAAAGTGCCGCAACGCTTGGCGGCTGAATTGCCGGAGATGGCGTGGGGGGAAGAGGAAAAACAGGGGGATGAAACCTCGCAATACGCATGGTTGCGTTATCAACCCGAGGAATCCCAGACCGCGCATTTATTGGCGGTGGTGAGGCGCAAAAACGCCGATGAATTGCTGTGGCGCTATTATTTTGTGGCCACCGATCCCAACGAGACGTCGAAACCGGAGGAGGTTTTTTTGAAACATCGGCGCAAAGGGGCCAGGGAACAGGGTTTTAGTCATTTGCTCAGTGATTTGGATTTGCATCACCCTCCCTGCGAAAGCTTGATCGCCAATCAAATGTTCTATGCCATTGGGATCTTGGCGCATAATCTGTTGGCGGCTTTCAAGGCGTTGCATTTGGATGCCGAACAACAAGGCTGGAGACCCGGCACGCTTATCCGGCATCTGTTGACCCTTCCGGTGCGTATCAGCCGTCATTCGCGCTATGTGAGGGCATGGATTTGTGTGCCAGCCGGATGGATGAGCTGGTTCCGCTTGTTCCAAGAACAATGGATCCCCAAGCGGCCATGGGGTGGAGCGCGGATCAAAGGGGAGCGCAGCGTTGGATAGCATCCAAAACGATTGGGCTGTTTTGGAAAAAGAAAAAACAGGTTAAGCCGGAGGATGGCACGGCCCGATATGCGCCCAATACGCCATTTTTATGGTGGCCCCCCTGCCGGATGCACCCAAAACAGCAGGGGAGTGAAAAAAAAGTGTTTTTGATCGCTTCATGCCCCTGTCGGTCCCCATCGTTTTTGAAAATGAGGGCTGATTTTTTGGAGGGAAATGAATCGCTAACGATTTGGGGGCAAGAACGTCTCTCAACTTTTTACTTGCAAACTTTTACATTTGTGGTACTTTCCTAAGTATTACACATGTAAAGCATGGAGTTGTTGATGAAATCAATGCCACACATTTCTGATGCCGAGTGGGAGGTGATGAAGGTCGTCTGGAACCGCCCGTCCGTCACCGCCAATGAAATCGTCGAGGCCTTGGCCGGAGTAGCCGACTGGAAACACCGAACCATCCGGACCCTGATTAGCCGCCTCATGAAAAAGGGCGCCTTGAGAGGAGAAAAAGATAGCAAACGGTACCTGTTTTATCCACGGGTGAAGCACGACGAATGTGTTCGCGAAGAGAGCCGGAGTTTTCTCCAGCGCGTTTTTGATGGTCAGGCATCGCCGTTGCTGGCTCAGCTCGTCAAGCAGACGAATCTGTCTCGCTCAGAGATTCAGGAACTCAAGCAGATCCTGACAAAGAAGGAGGCCCTATGACTCTATTTTGGATGGAAAACTTTAATTCGTTTTTTGGATGGTTGATTCATACGTCCTTTCGGGCCTCGGTGCTGACGGGCTTGGTCCTGCTGCTTCACCTGATTTTTCGACGACAGCTCTCCGCCCGCTGGCGTTATATCCTCTGGTTCACCGTTTTGTTATGTCTGGTAATGCCCGTGGCTCCATCCAGCCGACTGAGCGTGTTCAACCTGCTAAAATGGCCGGTACCAGCGGTTTCGACAGAAAACGCCCCTGCGACGAGTTGGCGGATTATCCACGGGGGCTCGGGATCCGCCGCTAAAATGTTCGTAAAATGCCGGCCCTTAGACGGGCAGATGTTGGCTGGCATGATCTGGCTGGCTGGGGTTTTGGCGCTGATGGCGCAGTTTATTATTCCGGTGATTCGGTTGAGAATGCGAGTCGTCAGTCTCCATTCGGTGACTGATTCGACCGTGTTGAAACTCCTCGCGGAGTGCAAAGACGTGTTGCGGCTCACCACTCCATTATGGGTCGTGGAATCGCCGGCGATCCGGAGTCCCGTCCTGATGGGGTTCATCCGCCCGCGCCTTTTATTGCCGGTGAATCTAACCCAGCAGTACAGCCTTCAAGAACTTCGTTTCATCTTCCTTCACGAGCTAGCTCACGTGAGGCATAACGACATCGTCGCCAACTGGCTGATGACGATCCTGCAGACGCTGCACTGGTTCAACCCGTTCATCTGGCTGGCGTTTAGTCGCATGCGGGCGGACCGTGAGGCCGCCTGCGATGAGCGGGCGCTTTCTTGCAGCCGGGACGGTGAGAACCGCGAATACGGGAACACCATTCTCAAACTTCTGGAGAACTCCACCGGCATTCAACCCCCCTTACCGGTATTGGCCGGTATTCTGGAAACGAAACAACAACTCAAAAGGAGATTTAGCATGATCGCGAATTACCGAAAGACGACGGCGTCATGGGGACTGATTCCCGTGGCCCTTTTTATTGTATTGGCGTCCGTGGGACTGACGGCCGAACAGAACCAAACCACATTGGCTGCGGCTCGACCGGAGGGAGCGACGGCGAAGGCTGAGTCTCCCTCGGTGGAAAGTAATGAAATTAATGAGAAAATACTGGTCCGGAAATTAAAATCCATTGTTTTGCCGGAGTTACAATTCAAAGACACAAATATTTCGGATGTGGTTAGCTATATGCACAAGATGAGTATTCAAATAGACACTAATTCGCGCGCCAAAGAACGCGGCGTCGAATTTGCTGTTGGTATGAAACGCGGTTCAAAAATCCCAAAAGTAACAATGTCTTTGAAAAATATCAGTTTATTTTCTGCGCTTAATTTTCTAACCCAAGCTACGGGATGGAAATATTGGATTACTGCCGATAATGTCGTGTTTATTTCCAAAGATATACCGGATCGCCCCATGGGCGCGCTTGATTACGTAAAGTAATGGGGGATCAATTCGATGCTTTTTCAGCCACGCGCGGCGGTGTGCTTGGTGGAGCGTTATAAAATACGAGGCAGATTCCAACGGAAGTTCACCCCTTTCTCCATTCGATCTTGGTCATTTTCAGAGGTAAACCCCCGTTTTTTTGCCAAAAATGTAATCATGTATTTTGTACATATAATACCCAAATCATTAGCGAGCCTGAAGGAATGGTAAAAAAGGGTGAGAAAGGGCTTGACTTCATATCATCCTAAGGGTGATATGGATATTATGGCAAGATTTGACAAAAAAAAGAGCGGATTTCACATAGAACTGACGGATTCCAAAGAGAGCAGCGCCCATGGCGGACAACTGCTGATTGATGCGTTGTGTCAGCGTTACGGGTTGTGGGAAAAACTGGAGGGCATCCCCGGGTTGGATGTTCGAACACGCACCAGTGTGGGTTTTTCTCCCCGGGCGCTGGTGGCGCAACTGTTGTTTTGTTTGACCAGCGGAGGCAGTTCATTGGCCGATGCGGAGCGGATGGGCCAAGACATGGTGTTGATGGGCATGTTGGGGTTAAGCAAAGGAGCGGATCAAAGCACGTTTGGGGAATGGTTGCGAGGGCAGAGCAAGCAAAGCGTGGATAACGTGGGACATGCATTTTTCAACCAACATTTCCAAACCGGCGGTTTTCATGCATTTGACCACCGGCGCGCTCACCCTTCTCCCGGGTGTCGTCCATGTCAACGATCAGGCTGCATTGGGGCCAGAGCAACTGGATAAACCGGTCTTCATGTCGTTCAAAAACTCGCTGAAGCGCCCACAGGAAATAGTCCACGGCTTGCAAGCCAGCCTCGCGAACCGGGGAAGAAGGAAGAATTTCCAGTGACGCGTTATTGTCGATGCCCTGATCATCCGCAAAACGCTCCCGGGATGTTTCAAGGGCATGCCTCAGGGCCTTGGTGCGATCCGATTTGCCGCGCCTGGCAAAAACCACGTGGTAGGCGGCGTGCAGGTGGAGCCGTTGCTTGAAAAGACGCCGCAGCATGTAATCGTAAAGTTCGTCGGCCCGATACCGATACTCGGAACTATTTTCATTGCGCGACCGTACATAAGCCAGCACGCTTTGCTTGTCCCGCACAACCGCGGAAAAATGGAGCCGGTGGCTACCCAGCAACTTGAACATTTCCCGCCGAACTTCAGGAAGATCATCCTTGGCATGAAAAAAAAGAGCGGTCTTCCCCTCCTCCACTTTCATGGAAGGCACATTTTTGAAATAGGGGTCGGAAAGCAATTGCCGACGAAGTTCGGCCATGGCCTGAGTCAAACGCTCGGGTTCTTCCACGTCCAAAAGTCCCAGAATAAAGTACCGGGAACATCCTTCCTTGCCGATCAGGACTTGCCCTTTTCGGGCAAAAAGCGTGGGATCTCCCGTGGAATGGATTGTCGAATGGGGCTTGGAACATCGTTCGCTGCTGGGAGTTCAGGCCATCGGCATTGACGAGATCCATTGGGGCAAGGGCAAAGGCGCCAACCGCTTTTTGACCTTGATTTACCAAATCGACGCGGGATGCCGTCGTTTGCTTTGGGTGGGTAAAAAACGCACCAAAGCCACTTTGCTGCGAGGTTTCCGCGAACTGGGTGCGGATTTCGTGGACGGTTTGCGTTTTGTCTGCTCGGATATGTGGAAGCCCTACTTGCAGGTTATCGCCAAAAAAGTTCCCCATGCGATCAACATTTTGGATCGCTTTCACATCGACAAGAAGCTCAATGAAGCCGTCGATGCCACCCGCCGGGAAGAAACCGCCGCCATGCGCCGGGCTGGCCGCAAACCCCTGCTGGTCAACCTGCGTTGGACATTGCTTAAACGCTGGAAAAATCTCCGCGGGGGCTTGCGCGTATCCCTGCGTCAACTCTTGAGCCATAATCTGCGCACGATCCGCGCTTACATCCTCAAGGAAGACTTCGCCAATTTCTGGCATTATCGTTCCAAAACCTGGGCCAAGTATTTCCTGGATCTGTGGACCCGCCAAGCCCTCCAATCCAGAATCGAACCCATGCGCAAGGTGGCTCGAATGCTGCGCGCACATGAACCGCTCCTCTGGAATTGGTTTGAGGTTCGAGGCCAGCTCAGCAATGCCGTGGTCGAGGGCTTCAACAATAAACTCCGGGTGATCACCCGCCGTTCCTACGGCTTCCGCACTTATCGCATTATGGAGATGCTTTGGATCGGGTTTGGGGATAGTTCGGGCGTTTTCATCGGTTTCCTTCAAAAATCATTCGGTTTTCAGGCCGCTTCTGCCAGTTCTTTCTCCTCCGTTTTGGGTTGGCGCGCAAGCACCCAAAGATTGTGCGTTAACACATGCCAAGCGACGGCGGCATCCCGGTGGACAAATCCGCGAACGCGCAGGGGCCTGCCAACAAAAACGTTTTTGAATATCCCAATCCTCGCCTCCGTCTGCCCTCGCCGCTTTTGCAGCTTCACGAACATCGCCTCCTTCATCCTCTCTCTCAGAAGACGCGGATTCTTGGGGCAAATCCCATTGTAAATCCCCTTCTCCGCCAGCAGGTTGATATTGGCGGAACTCTCAAAACCTCGATCAGTGCCCACAGCCAGAACCCGACCCTTGCCAAAAACATTTTCCATCCGTTCCAAGCTTTCCGGCAACTGCCGGCAATCGGCCGGAACCTCGTCCCGATACAAACGCCAATCCACAATCACCCCGTCCTTCTGCTCGGCCAGCAAGATCTCATTGCCAAATTCCACTTCCGCACCAGCCTTCCCGCGTACAATCACCTGCGCCTCTCTCTCGTAAAGGCTCAAAATCTTGTCCTCATTTTTCACAGGCCGCCCGCCAATAATTCGTTCATGGGCTTGTTTCTTGGCCAGAGGAAGAAGTTTCAATACACCATCCATTCGCCGCAACACCTGCTCGACCTCTTTGCGCGTCCAATCGGTTCTCGCCCACTCCGCATCCAAAAGCTCGCGGTGTCGCCGGGCATGGGCAGCCACTACCCCGACCAGCCGCTTCATCAATCGCAGGTTGCGCTTGCGCTGTTTGCGGGAGTCCTTCACCCATCGACTGCAATGGCTCATTGCCATGCTCAAGCGGTTCATCCGTGAAAGAAACGCCGAAGGTTCTTCCATCCGCTCTTTCAATCCGTGTTTCCGAATCAACGCCGTCGCCTTCATCAGCGTCCGCGTCGCATCCCTCAATAACACCCAGTCCACTGGAAAATGGATGTTCGCCTTCACACACGTGGCGTCCATCCACACGCATTCCAACTCCATCGCATTGGCCAACCCCAGTGGCTGTTCCCCGCTGCACGCCGCTTTCAAGAACGTTTCCACCACCTTGCGCATCATCTGCGCCGGAAGCCAGTTGGCGTACGCTTGCAACGTGCTTTTGCTCGCCACGCGCACGATCCCGATTTCCTCCATCCCACAAAACCAGCGAAACAGCGCACACTCCGCCAGCCGACGGCTCATCCCACGAAAACTCTCCCCCAACAAACTCATCAGCACCATGCATCGCAAGGCGCGAAACGAATGCTTCTGATAGTTCAGATGCGCACGAATCTTGGGATCAATGCCAGCCTCACGGGTGCTCTCATAAAACTGCCCAAGGCTCATCTCCACAAATACTTGCTCCACTCCACTGGCTCTCAGCAGTTCGTCGATCCGATTCAATTGCTCCTCGAACTCCGTGTAGTCCACATTCCCGTAAACTGTCGGCAAGACTGGACAGATCGGAAGTTGATAGGGCAGGATTTCGACCGTGGGCAGGTTGTTTTTCATCTGATTCGCGTCTCGTTTTTGTCTTTACCGAATGGTTTTTCTTTCTCTTTCAATCAACCATCACGACCAATTCTTCACATTAAACACAAGAGTCCTTGGGGACTTTGAGGGAAACGTAATGCGAGTGAAAAAGTAAACAGGTCGTGTTTAACTAAAAAAGTATTTTTCGTCAACTCCTTTTTGCAGATTTATTTCACAGTCATCCCAAAATTCTTGAAGAATATTTTATGACGGTGGCATGCGCCTTGCTCATGTTGCCGCTTAGACTTAATAACGCCATTTCAATCAATAAAATCTCCATCAAAAACCACCCAGTTCCATTCTGAGATGTATGCAAATAACGTCATCTTATCCCGTGAAATCGGATCGTCCTTGTTTTTCCATGAATAGACAATAGAATCAGTTCTGCCAAAGGGGAGATCCATTGCCTTGTAAATCATTTTTTTGACAATCGGGACTCCATTTTCGTCCTTTGCATCGATTATCACAACACCATCACTCTTAAACCCCGTGGAAACAATGAAAACACCATTTGTATTAATAACCTGCACCCCAAGCTCATCAAATTTTTTACGAAGCGATTCATCAGGCGCAATCCCCTTGACGAGATAATCATTTGCGCAACCCATTGCCCTGGACAACACCGTTTGAAGCCGCTGCTTCACGGCGGGGACGGAAGCCCACGGTGATTGTCCTGCGCTTCCACAATAAAAATCCGTAATACTTTTCACAAAAACAGGCATAAAAGACACTCTTTCACCAATCCAACCTAACGCTAAGGGGATAATCAAACTGAACAACAATGCGCTACCGATCCCCCACAAAACGCCATAGATCAAGATAAAATTCCATTTTCCCTTACCCCTCAGTTTCCTCCATTTCTCAAAATCAAAAAATGTGATTCTCATTGTTCGCCTCCAATTTTAATTCCGCATATTTTGTGAATTGTTCAACTTCTCAAGCGTACGGCCATCGAGTTCAAGGCAAGAAATATTTTTTGCGAGTTGCCAGATGCCCCCTATGTGTGATGGCATTGAAAACTACCGGAATCTCATAGCTCATAACACATCGATTTTGAGCCCAATCTTTCTTTTCGCATTGTGTCAGCGGTCGGTCAAATGCCGCCAGAGATGGTCGAATCAAATGCCGCCATTTTGAGGTGAAAGTTTGCCGGGCTCTGAAAGAGTCCCTCCATGGCAAACAACCTCAAAATGAACAATATTGGCGCAATTCGAACATTACACGAACAAGGTTGGTCAAACCGGCAGATAGCTCAAACGCTGGGGATTGATCGGGATACAGTCGGACGTCACATTCGAAAGCTGGCGGCCTCCACTGACGAAAAAGCAAATGCCGCCATTCCGACCGCCGGCTCGGCGGGGCGAAAAAGTCAGTGTGAGGTTCATGCTGAGTTTATCCGGGAAGGTCTGGAAAAGGGGCTGAGTGCCCAGCGGATCTGGCAGGACTTGGTGGAGGAGCGGCAATTTGGCGGCGCTTACGAATCGGTGAAGCGTTTTGTTCAGCAGTTGCGGGCCAGCCATCCGCAACGTTTTTGGCGGATGGAGTGTGCTCCGGGTGAAGAAGTGCAAGTGGATTTCGGCACCGGCCATTGGCTGCGTTCGGCCAAGGGGCGGCCGCGCAAGTCCCACGTGTTGCGGATGGTCCTGAGCTATTCACGCAAGGGCTATACGGAAATGGTTTTGCGGCAGGACACGGAGAGTTTCATCCGCAGTTTGGAGAACGGTTTCCGCTCATTTGGCGGGGCGAGTTTGACTCTTGTGCTGGATAATCTGAAGGCGGGAGTTTTGCAGGCGGATTGGTTCGATCCGCAGCGCAATCCGAAGCTGGCGGAGTTTGGCCGTCACTACCGCGTGGCCATCCTGCCCACGCGCCCGAAAATGCCGCGCCACAAAGGAAAAGTGGAAAACGGCGTGAACTATGCGCAAGCGAATGCCTTAAAAGGCAGAAGTTTTGAGACGGTTCTATCCGCCAACGAACATCTGCGCCACTGGGAGGCAAGCGTGGCGGATTTGCGCATTCATGGCACCACACGCCAACAGGTGCGTGAACGTTTTTTGGCGGAACGCCCGCATTTGCAAATCTTGCCTGCGGGTTTATTTCCCTGCTTTGCGGAGGGGCAACGACACGTTCACCGGGATAGTTATGTGGAAGTGGAACACGGCTATTACCAGGTGCCTTGTGAGCACATTGGCAAAATGCTGTGGGTGCGCTGGGACGCGCGCATGGTGTGGGTGTTTGATTTGGCCATGAAAGCGGTTTGTTCCCACCTCCGCGTGGAGAGGGGACGTTTCAGCAAAAGTTTGGGCGCGCAAGGAGGGCCTTGCCGTACCTTGGCCGAAAGCCAGGCCTATTACATGCGCCAAGCCGCCCGGTTGGGCGTGCATGTGGAGGCTTGGGCGCTGGCCGTGTTTGAAAACCGCGGCATCGAGGGATTGCGCACCATTCAAGGCGTGATCCAACTGGCCCGCACGCACGGAGCACAGCAAATCGATCAGGCCTCTCAACACGCCCTGGCGCAAGGCCAGTGGCAATACCGCGCCATCAAAGAGGCGCTGAGGCAAAAACCCCATCTGCAAACCACAATGCCCTTTTTGGAAACTCATCCTTTGATCCGGGACATGGACGCTTACGCCGTGACGCCGGATTTGTTCGACAACCCCAACCCATCGCCACGGGATTTTTCCGCGGCATAACCCAAACCTCCAATGAATGATCAACTCATCCAAACGGCCCAACAATTACGACTCTCGGGATTGCTGCAAACACTCGATGTTCGCCTGCAGGAAGCCCGCGCCAATCAACTCACCCACGCCGAGTTCCTGACGCTTCTCTTTCAAGACGAACTGGCCATCCGCGCTCAACGACTCATCGCCCGGCGAAAAAAACTGGCGGGTTTCCGCGATACCCGCACTCTCGAAGACTTCGACTGGAATTTCATGTAAGCGCCGGTGGCAAAATGCATGAAAACCGCCGGTTTGGAAATGCATGTCAAATTCATGCATCTTTTTTGGGCAAAGGCTCCTGCCTGGACCGAAAGCTCGATCCTTTGATTTCGATGGTGTG
>JAQUAF010000034.1 GCA_028687435.1 Verrucomicrobiia bacterium
TTGAAGTCGCTTACGATCTTTACCAGAAGTGAGTTTTTTTGTTGCATGGTCTTAAATGACCTCGCACCCATTGTGCTTTACAAGATGTGGGTAAAGATCAGCTTGTCAAGGAGGGGTTGGGGAGGTCCGCCTTTTGTATAAAAATCCTGTCAATCCTGTTAATCCTGTCAAAAAATCCATCTCCAATTCATTTTTTCGCCAAACATTGAAATTCCTGAACATCAAGCGCAACCTTTGCCATAATAAACAAGCATGAACCCTCTTTTGTCCGCTTTCATGATCGGATGTTTCTTCCTCACAACAACCGGCGTTGGCAAGGATCTGCAGCAAGAGTTGGAGCGGTTGAGGAACAAGGACGCGGTCGTCCGCTACAAAGCCGCCGGGGCGTTGGGGGATATGGGAGAACAGGCCGCGCCCGCCATTCCCGACCTGATTGATCATCTGGACGACGCCGGAGGGGTGATGGTGTGCATCACCGGCGCCTTCAGCGCAACCTCCACGGAATCGGTATCCGACGCCGTGCAGCATGCCCTTGCCAAAATCGGCAAACCCGCCATTCCCCTCCTGATCCAGGCGGCTGAATCCCCCAACCATTCGGGCTCGTTGCGCCAAAACGCCATTGAAATCCTCGGCCGGATTCCCGGCGACGAAGCCATTCCCTCCTTGCTGAAATGGGCCGACGGATCGGAGGTCAACCTGCGCCGTCCCGCCTGCCTCGCACTTGGGAACCTGAAGAATCGGCGGGCCATTCCCCAACTGCTTCAATTGCTGAAACGGGACGAAGCCGACATCCGAGCCAACGCCGCGATCTCCCTGGGCATGATCGGGGATGCCAGCGCGGGAGAACATCTCGCGCCCCTGCTCCGGGATTCCAACATCGAAGTCCGCCGCCGAACCGCCGCGGCTGTCGGCCGGCTCGCCTATCAACCCGCAGCAGCGGAACTGGTTCCCCTTCTCGACGACAACGACCTGGACATCCGCCAGAAGGCGGCATCGGCCTTTCAGCAAATCAAGGCGCCCGCGGCCGCGGTAAGCAAACTTGTCGAGTTTGCCAGGGGAAACGACAAGATTCTCCGCCATAATTCCGAGGAAGCGTTGCGGCGGGTGAACGATCCGGCCGCGGCCAAACCGTTGATCGCGGCCATGTCCTACGCCAGCCCGGGATTGAAAAAGATTCTCATCATGGCCTTGGAAAACACCCGGTCCGTGGAAGCCATCGAGCCTTTTCGCGAATTGTTGAACTCGCCGGAATTGGATTTCCGGCGCATGGCGGCCATAGGACTTTCCCACATCGCCGATCCGCAGGCGGCGGCCATCCTGTTTCAAGCCCTGAGGGACGAGGATAAAACCGTTCAAAACATCGCCGAACACGCCCTCGTGAAGATGACCGATCCGGCGATCCGCGACACCGTCATGGAAATCATGAAAAGCGGATCATCCAGGGAACGCGAGGTTGCCGCCCGGATGCTGCCCAACCTGCGCAACAGTTCCAATCCCGCCGCGCTTCTGGAAAGCCTGAAGGATCCCGACGAAAACGTGCGCGCCATGGCCATACGTTCCCTCGGCCAGCTTCGTTGCCAGGAGGCCTTCTTTCCCATTATCGAACAGTACCTGAACGCCAACCAGAACACCGGACTGGAAATCACCTGCGCCCTCAGCCATCTGACGGAAGCCTACACCAAGGATCCGCAGGAATGGCTGTCGTGGTGGGAATGGAAAAAGCGCCATCCCCAGCTTCCGATCAACCGGGGCGCAAAACTCCTGAATGAAATGAGCAGCGCACGAACATTTCTCAAAAATCTGGTCACATTGGCTGACGGACCGGAAAACAAACGACAGCACATCCTGGCTGACATCGCCAAAAGCCGGGACAAGGAATGGCTGCTTCCCCTTGAAAGCCTGTTGTCGGATAGGAATCCCGAAATCCGGGAAAATGCGGCTCAAACCATGGCGGCTGTTGTGGGACACCCCTTCAAGGACATCAACGAATGGGAAAAATGGTGGAAACAAAATCGCGGCTGCGTCTTGAAACAGAACCAAGCGGAAGGTCTTCCGATATGGGACATGGCCTTGGTCCGCCGAATTCTCACCCTCTCCCTTCCGCCCGCTCCGCCCCTTATTCCCCTCACAACCAAACATTCGGCCACAAAAAAACGTTCGGCAGGCGAATCCAAGCCGGACGGCAACGCCTCGTCCGAAGCCTCATCATCCGGATGGCCCTCACTCAAGCTGGAAGCCCTTCTTGGCGACACCGCGATCATCAATGGGAAAACGGCCAGGGCCGGGGATAAGATCAAGGGTGTGACCGTGGTGGAAATCGGTGAGGACCACATCAAGCTCCAGCGTGGAGAGGAAACGCGGACGCTGCGGGTTGGGGAAAAATCGTAATCAACGCCACTGGCTGTGACGCCAGATGGCATGCCGGTAAACATCCAGATACCGTTGGGCTGAATCGCGCCAGGAATAATCCTGCGCCATGGCCTGCTGCCGCAACTGGCTCATGTGCTGCGGACGATCATGCCAGGTGGAGACGGCCCATCCGATGGTATAGTAGAGGGCGTCGGGTGTGGGATCCCAAAATTTGAAGCCCGTTCCGGCGCCTGTTGCCTCATCGTAATTCTGAACGCTGTCGTTGAGACCGCCGGTGGCCCTCACCACAGGCAAAGTCCCGTACTTCATCGAATACATCTGATTCAAGCCGCAGGGTTCATAAAGGGACGGCATCACAAAGAAATCGCTGCCGGCCTCGATCAAATGGGACAAATCCTCCCAAAAACCAATGAAGCTTCCCACACGTCCCGGATACGCCGACGGCGCCCATCGGAAGAAATCCTCCATACCCGAATCGCCTGAACCAAGCACCACCACCTGGGCGTTCATCTGGTCCATGATCCGCGGCAACACCTCTTTCAACAGATGCAACCCTTTTTGCGGCGCCAGCCGGGATACCACGCCAAAAATCGGGGTGTCCAGGCGAGTTTCCAAGCCAAACCGTTCCTGCAACGCCATTTTGCAAACCCATTTTCCAGCCAGGTTTTTGGCCGAGTATTTCACGGGAATCAAGGAATCGGTCTCGGGATTCCACCGATCGTAACAAACGCCATTGAGAATGCCGGTGACATCGTCGCGCCGCGCCTGAAGCCTCGGCGCCAGCCCATGCCCGCCAATCGGCTCAAAAATCTCCCGGGCATGGGTCGGGGAAACCGTTGTAATGGCATCGGCAAAAAAGATGCCGCCCTTCAGCAGGTTGATCTTGCCATGATCCTCAAATTTTACCTGCGTGAAATGCTCGTCGCCAACGCCGATGTAGGGAAAAACGCTGCTGTGGTAAACCCCCTGGTGGCCAATATTATGAATGGTCAGGACGCTGGCGGTATCGGAAAGGGGCGACAGGATGCGGTCCCAGGTTTTCAAAAACACCGGCACGAGGGCGCTTTGCCAATCATGAGCGTGCATCACATCCGGGATGAACTTGCGGTCCTTGCAGATTTGCAAGGCGGCCTTGGACAGCAATGCGTAGCGAAAGGCGTTGTCGCCATACTCACCCCACAATTCGTCATAGATGCCTGGGCGCCCAAAAAAACGGTGGCATTCCACAAGCCAAACCGGCGTCTTTCCTCCAAGCAACGAGTTGTGAACACCCACCCACTGTTCCTCTCCGTTCCCCATATGGACACAGGCCGCTCCATCCGGCCGAATGCCATGCCGGTTCCGGTCAATGCAATCATAAAGCGGCATGACGATCCTCACATCGTGCCCCAGCTTTTGCAAAGCGGCGGGCAAGGCGGCGGCCACATCGGCCAATCCCCCGGTCTTGGCGTAGGGAGCGCATTCGGACACAACAAAAAGGATCTTCAAGGGGGATTCCCCCCCTTTTGAGTCATGAACGGCGGAACTTTTGGCTGGCATGGTTTGAAGGTGTTAAAAGCTGGAACTATATGAGGCTCTTGCAAAACTGAAAAGACATTTCCTTTTCAACGATCAAGCCGGAATGTTTGCGATTGACATACCCCCGCGTATATGGACATAAACGTGGAAAAATCAACAACCCATCATGGAAAATCAAAAACCGCACGAACTGGTTCTGGCCCAAGCCATACTGAACACTCCGGAAGAAGACAACGAGACACCAGAACAGGATCCGGGCGGCAATCCTTTCAAACTGGTGGTGGATCCCGCCCTGCGATTCAATCTCAAGCAAGCCCTGATCGAGTTGATCATCAACCACGAGGAATGGCTTTCGCAACAGATCGGGGATGGAAAAATCACGCTGGATTCCTACAAGGAATACGTGGAGCTTTTCGCCCGGAGCCTGCGCGAAACCATGGAAACCCGCGAAGGCGTCGCCTATCTGCTTCGCGCCTCCGGTTTCAAGGTTGATGTGAAGGACATCAACATGTCGCCGGCATGGCGGTGGACCGACAAGGCCTGATTTTTCAATCTTTTCCCGGCAGGCAGCCGGTCTGCGGGAACCTGCAAGCTGGCTTGCAATCGGACGGCAGAAGGCATAGTCTGGCGCTGTATTTATGATTAAATCGACTCTGTTTAGCCGCATTTTCATCGGTCCAGCCATTGTTCTGATTGCCATTCTTTTAAGTTCCTGCGACATGGATCGGGACACCGCCCGGCAGAAGCTGGGCGAACTTCGTGTTCCCTACAGCGAGCCGAGCTTCATCACCCGCGCCAAGCAAGGGGATCTCATGGCGGTGCAATTGTTTCTTCTTTCGGGCATGAATCCCAATGCCCGCGACGAAGGCCGATGCCCCCTCCTGGTTGCGGCCTACAACGGCCACACCCAAGTGGTGCGCACCCTGTTGCAAGGCGGCGCCAATCCGGATATTCTGGATCCCAACGGACGTTCCGCGCTGATCATTGCCGCCATGTCCGACAAAACTGAAATCGTCGCCATTCTCCTGAACCACGGGGCCGACATCAATTTGCAGGACAAATACGGTTGCACCGCCCTGATGGCTGCCGCAACGGAAGGCAACACCGAAACAGTTGAATTTCTGCTGACCCACAAGGCCAACATCCGGCTTCGCGACAAAGGCGAGCGTACCGCCATGCTTTGGGCCGCAATGAAGGGGCGCAATGATGCGCTGGAGGTTCTCATCGGCAAAGGCGACGACATGAATGTGAGAGACAAGAATGGCTGCACTCCCCTGATGCTGGCCGCTTCGCAAGGCTATCCGGAAACCGTCAAACTACTGCTGCATTATGGGGGCGACACCACCATGTGCGACAAAAAACAACGCACCGCCCGCAAGATCGCCGAAACTTCCAGCCAGCCGGCCATCGCCGCCCTGCTCCCTCCGGATCCCAAGGAAGACAAGGACTAAGGAGAGGTGAAACAAAGGGCAGCGGCGGGACGCCCTCTCGTCTATTTGTCCGGAGGAGTCAGGTCTTCCGGGATGATATCCAGACAATCATCCCCATCCTCCCAAAAAACCGCCGGATAAAATTCCAGAAAGCGCGGCGCAAGCGAAAAACCAAGCTGGGACAACAAAGGGAGGGCTTTTTCCCGGGCAGTTTCCATGGCCGCCTCGTAATCGTCTTTTTTCCGGCGCTTATCGTCAGGCCAGTGAGCCACCTGATGATATGTCTCATAGGCTGCCCCCCATGCATTGAAAGTCTTCACAATGCCCGGGGGAAAACCGGCCAGTTCCGCCAGTTCGGTTCCACAATTGGAACAATAAAGTCCATACTTGCAAATATCATGGGAAACCAGCGGGATTGACGGCGCCCCGCAACATTCGGCCGGCTGATAATGAGAGCTCATCGATACCAGGCGCCGGCTCCACAGGTCGCGCTGCTGGATAACCGTCAACGCCAGGCGGTAGGACATGACAAACGGGTGGGAAGCCCTCCACGAACGCTCATGCAACTGGCACAAGACCTGATTGGTCCACTGCATCAGGGACAAATCATCCCATGTGCGCAAGGCCTTGGCGTGCTCCTGCCAAAGCTCCGAGCCGTCTTCCTCCTCCAAATGAAGAAGGGGATCTTCGGTTTTTTCATGTCCAGCCATACAAGCCATGAAAAATACGGTGTTTGGACATCCACCGCCAGCGAAAAGATTGGGCCGCAAATTTCACAGGAAGTTGAAGTCGCGGGAAACCCGAAATCGAATCAGATTCTCGGAGTGGTATCGTCGATGATCAGCTCCGCCCTGGGGCGTTGAGCCCTCATGCTTTGGCGGTGGATGCTCAACAACAAGCCGATGGCCAGGTAACAGATCAGCAAATTGGAACCTCCATAACTCACGAAGGGCAAAGGCATTCCCTTGGGTGGAATTGACGCTGTGACGGTGCCAATATTGATCAATGCCTGAACACAAAGGCCAAACACCAATCCGAATCCCAATAACATGCCAAATCGGTCTTTTGCCCGCAAGGCAATCCACAGGCCGCAAACCAGCAAAACCATGTAAGCCATCACCACGGCAATGGCCACATAAAACCCCAATTCCTCGCCGACAATGGCAAAAATGGAATCGGTGGTGGATTCCGGAAGGTAAGCCATCTTTTGACGGCTGTTGCCCAATCCCAGTCCCTGAGTTCCCCCGGAACCAAACGCCAGCATTCCCTGCCATATCTGGTAAAACTTGCCTTCCTTATGCTCCTCCGGATGAAGAAAGGCCAGGATTCGCGCCCGCCGTTCAGGCAACATCCAAAGCATGGCAATCACCCCAACCCCCCCGAGACCGCCAACCGACAACAATGGCCACACCCGCGAACCAGCCACATACATCATCACCAGGGTGGTGGCGCCAAGAAGGATCAACGTCCCCATGTCCGGCTCCAAGCGCAACAAAATCAACGGAATCATCAGCCAGCCCAGCGGCCACATGAATCCCTCCTTCCATTCCCGGATCCGGGCCTGGTGGTAGGCCAGATAATGGGCCAGCAACAAAACCCAGGCTATTCGAACGAATTCGGAAGGCTGCAATTTGAATCCCAACACATTGATCCAACGCGAGGCGCCCTTGACCCGGCTGCCAATCCCGGGGACAAAAACCAAAAGCAGCATGAAAATCGACACACCAAAGATCACCCAGGCCCATCTCCGCCAGACCGTGTAATCCACCCAGCCGACAATTGAAAACAACACCATCGCCCCACTCAGCCAGATCAGCTGCTTCTGCAGCTGATTGGCTGAGTCGGACAGCGGCGCTGTGACACTGGACAGCATGACCAGCCCCAACCCGGTCAGGGCAAACACCACCACCAGCATGACCACCGCGACGTAACGGTTCATTGCATTAAACCGTCAACAAACGGGGTGAAGGAAGGCGGGGCTGATCGATGATTGAAAGGCTTTTCGTTCAAGTTCCTTCCACTTCCTCACCCGCCGTCATGCTTTCCTCGGTCACGGCAGGATACAGCACGGGAGCGGGCTTAACCGACGCCGGTTCCGATTTTTCCGGAACAATCACCGAACGGACCTTCCTGGTTTTCTTCACCATGGTTTTGCTCGAGGTAACCGATGTCCTGGTGTCGGCCGCAGTCTTGACCACGGGCGCTTCAGCCGTCGTCTTGACGCTTCCGACCGGCACAACCAGTTTCTGGCTCACGCGAATCTTGCTCTCGTCCGCAATGCGATTGGCCTGTTTCAGGGATTGAACGCTGACATTGTAGCGTTTGGCAATGGAATAGAGGCTCTCACCAGCCTTGACCACATGTGTCTGACCCGGGGGGGTCGAAACCTTGGCCGTGACCGGTTTTGCCGGAGCCGTCTTGACGGCACGAACCGCTTCTTTCCTGGCTGGCGCGGCGGAATCCGCAACCGCCAGTTGTTGTTCTTTCTTCGCGGAAGCCGGGGCCGGCACAACCAATTTCTGACCGGCCTTGAGGGCGGACTTGGCTGTCATCTTGTTCATGGACGCCAGCTTGCTCACGCTGACGCCATATTTTTTGGCCACCTTGCCAAGCGTATCCCCCCTGGCCACGGTATACCTGGCGGTTGAGGACGCTGTTTTTGCGGCTTGGGCCGTTTCCACGGCTTTCTCAGGCTTTGCCGTTTCAACTTTTGGCGTCTCACTCTTTGGCGCCGTCGCGAACGTGGATGACGCAACAGAAGGATCGGTCTGGCTGGCAGTCTGATCTTCGGCGCCGGGGATTCCGGGAGTTGTGGTTCCAAGAGCGGCCGTTTCCTTGTTCAACTGCTCCTCAGGAGTCAGGATCGACGCACTGGGGCAGATGATACCGGTCGAATTCACGCTGTTGGTATCAGCGCTGGCCACAACCTGTTCCTCCGCCTGTTTGACGGGCTCCTGCCCCTCGTTTTTGCCCATGGTTCCGACATCCTTGCTGCCACAGCCCTGGATCAACACCACGCTGCCCAGAAGAGCGGCGTGAAGCGCCAGGACAATGATGACAATACGCCAGGCCCTGCCCTTGTCGGCGGGAGGCGATCCGTTTTCAGACCGTGTTGGGATTTCGTTGCTGTTTTGCATGTTGTTTTCTCCTTCTTTTGTTGGTGGTTAGTTCCCCGCTGTCGATGGGGACGTTGAGTTCATTGAATCGGCCGAGGAATCCAGGAGTGCGCGAACGGCCCGGCCAAACATCTCGCCGCGCTCCTCATAATTTTTGAACATGTCAAAGCTTGCGCAGGCCGGCGACAGAAGCACCACATCCCCCTTCTCCGCCAAACGCGAAGCGGCCTGGACCGCATCCTCCATGCTGTCGGCAAAGCTGCATGGCGCAGCGTCCTTCCATGCATCGTAAATCCGTTCACGTGTTTCGCCAATGAGAACACAGGCCTTGACCCATTCCCTGAGCGTTGGAGCGGCGCTGCCAAAGTCAAACCCCTTATCCTTTCCTCCGGCGATAAGAACAATCGGCTTGCGGAAGCTGAGGATTGCCTTCTCCATGGCATCCACATTGGTGGCCTTGGAATCGTTCACATATTCCACGCCCCTCAGGCTGCCCACCGTCTGCAGGCGGTGCGCCAGAGGTTCGTAGGAGCAAATGGCGCGCCAGGCTTTGGCAAGATCCAGTTTCAATCCATGCGCTGCCAGAAGGGCGGCCATGACATTCTCGGCATTATGCGGACCTCGAAGCTTGGTCTGTTCCATGCGCAGGTTCCCCCCCGCCACATCGGCAACCGGCCCGCGAAGGGCATGTCCATCGTACCAAAGATGGGCTCCGGTTTCCTCGCGCAGGCTGTACCTCAAAACCCCGGACGCCGGCTGGCACCCGAGCTGTTTCAAACGCCGCCCGGTTTCCGCATTGATCACCGCCACGTCGGACGCCTGCTGGTTTTTCCACAAGGCGGCCTTGGCGCGAGAATAGTCGTCCATGCCGTCATAGCGATCCAGATGATCGGGGGTGATGTTCATCATCACACTGACTGAGGGACGGAACAAATCGATGGTTTCCAATTGGAAAGAGCTGGCCTCGACCACCAGATAATCAAGCCGGTCGCTTTTCATGACCGCTTCGCTCAGGGGCAGGCCGATATTACCGGCAGCCTCGGCCTTGCGACGGTTGCCGCGTATGGCCCGGTGAATCAACTCGGTGGTGGTCGTTTTGCCATTGGTGCCGGTGATGGCCACAATGGGGCAGGAACAGAACCAGTATCCCAGTTCCAATTCCCCATACACGGGGACATCCAAATCAACCACGCTGCGGCCCAATCCCTGGCGCAACGAAATGCCGGGGCTGACAATGGCGGCGTCGAATTTCTCCCGGGGGGCCTGAGCCGCCCCGAAACGGGTTTCAATGCCGGTGTTCTTTTTTCTGCGAGCTCGTCTTTTCATGGTTTCATTCTCCGCTTGATCGATCACCAGGACCCTGGCGCCATGCAGGCGCAACAACTGTGCGGCGGCCTCGCCGCTGGCCCCAAAACCGGCCACCAGAATCCGCTTGTTTTTTACATCCATGTTGTTTCACCGTTTCCATTGGATTGGTTTTCCCCGTGTTTACCGAAGTTTCAACGAGCTCAAGCCAATGAGCGCGAAAAGGATGGAAAGAATCCAAAACCTCACCACCACCTTGGTCTCGCTCCAGCCTTTCAATTCGAAATGATGATGAATTGGCGCCATCGCAAAGAGACGTTTGCCGGTCAGCTTGAAGGACAGCACCTGGAAGATCACCGAAAGGGCCTCCATCACAAAAACCCCTCCCACCACCACCAAAAGCAATTCCTGTTTGAGGCAAAGGGCAGCCACGCCAATCACACCGCCAATCGCCAGCGAGCCGGTGTCGCCCATGAACACCTGGGCCGGATGGCAGTTGAACCAGAGAAAGCCCATCGACGCCCCCAACAAGGCCGCGCAGACCACGGTAATCTCCCCCGCATTGGGAACGTAGGTCAGCTTCAAATAGTCGGCGAATTTGAAGTTGGCGATCAGGTAGGCAAACACGGCATAGATCAAGGCCACCGTAACTGTGCAGCCGATGGCCAGGCCATCCAGTCCATCGGTCAGATTCACCGCATTGGAGGAACCCACCACCACCAGGAAGACAAGGAAGAAGAACAACAGCCCGATATCCTGGGTAATGGGATTCTTATAAAAAGGCACCATCAACTTGGGCGCCAGATCCGAGGTGGCAGGATGAAAATAGAGCAACAACCCCACCACCATCGCCACCGCAATCTGTCCCCGCATCTTGGCGCGTGCGGAAAGGCCCTTGGACTGTTTGCGCACAACCTTCAGGTAATCATCGGCAAACCCGATCGCTCCCAAAGCCACCATGGTTCCCAAAAGCAGCCAGGTGTAGATGACATCCGGACGCGCCCACAACAGCGAACCCAGCACCACGGTCAAAACAATCAGCACGCCTCCCATGGTGGGAATCCCCTTTTTCTGGCGGTGCAGTTCATGCAGGCGATGCACTTCCTCCGCCGTGCGAATGGGCTGGCCGAGCTTCAGTTCCGTCAGCTTTCGAATCACCCAGGGACCAATCAGCAACGAGACGACCAAGGCGGTCAATCCCGCCATCAAGGCGCGAAAAGTGATATACTTGCAGACGTTGAGCACCCGCAGGTCATTGCTGAAATAATGGAGGTAATAGAACATTTAGTCCCAATCCTTCGCTATTTGTTCCAAAGCCACGCCGCGCGACGCCTTGAGCAGCACCGCATCACCCCGGCGGGCCTCCCGGCGGACAAACGCCGCCGCCTCGTCCATGGCGTCAAACTGGCGCAATTGAATTTTCGCTGCGCCGATGGAGCGGACTCCCTCCGCAATCCCCGCGGCTTCGCCGCCCACCACCACCACAAAATCCATGCCCCGGGACACCAGTTCGCGCCCCACCCGGCGATGTTCCTCGGCAGATGAGTCGCCCAACTCCCGCATGGCGCCCAGAACCGCGAGGCGCCGCCCTTCCACGGGCATTTCGCTCAAGGCGGTAAAAGCAGCCAGCATGGAATTGGGATTCGCATTGTAGGCATCGTTCAGAATGGTCACGCCGTCGCGGGTCATCCTCTGTTCCATCCGCATCCTGGCCGGCTTGACGTTTTCCAGCCCCTGCCGGATCTCCGCCAAGGAAAGGCCAAAGAATTCCCCAATGGCCGCCGCCGCAAGGGCATTGCCCACCTGGTGGCGTCCCACCAGAGGCAGTTCCACATGAATGGTTCCCACCGGAGTGAACAGGGTGAAATCCGTCGTTTTCATTCCCATTTTCAAATCCCCGGCCCGATAAACCGCGCGGGGGCCAAAACCAAACCAGGCAATCCTGGCATGACAACGGGCAGCCAGCTTTTCGCTCCATGGGTCATCAGCTTTCAGGGCCAGCAAACCGTCCGCCGGCAACACCTCCGCCATTGCGCCTTCCTCCTGCGCCACCCCGGCCAGATCCCGGAAAAATTCCAAATGCTCCTCTCCGATGCAGGTCACCACCCCCGCCTCCGGACGGATCAGTTTCAACAGGGGCATCAATTCCCCCGGATGATTGGTGCCCGCTTCAAAAACCCCCATTTCATATCCAGCGTTCAGCCGCAACAGGCTTGCGGGAACCCCGATGTGATTATTGAGATTTCCCTCGTTTTTGGTCGTCGAAAACCGGACTCCCAGCACCGCCGCGATCAATTCCTTGGTCCCCGTCTTGCCGTTGGAACCGGCCACGCCCACGGTCTTGGCCGGAAGCGTTTCGCGATACCGTCCCGCCAGGGTCTGAAACCCGGCCAGGACATCGTCCACCAACACCATGGGCAGCGGCGATTGGCGTTTTTTCATTTCCCCCTGTTCCACCAATGCCGCCACGGCGCCGCCGAGGGCCGCCGTCTCAAGAAAATCATGGCCGTTGAAACGATCGCCCTTGAGCGCCACAAACAAATCCCCGGCTTTGACCGTCCGGCTGTCCGTGCAAACACCGGACGCCTGGATCCGACCGTCTTCGGGTTTGATCCTGCCTCCGGCAAGCCGGGCAATGTTTTCCAATGTCAGCCGTTCCATGGTTTTGCTCAGTTTTTCCCTCCGTTTATCGCAGCCAGCGCTTCGCGCGCCACCTGCCGGTCGTCGAAGGGAGCGCGGGTTCCCCTCGACTCCTGGTAAGTTTCATGTCCCTTGCCCGCGAGCAGCACCACATCCCCTTCCCTTGCCATGGCCAGCGCCTCGGCGATGGCCTGTCTGCGGTCGAGAACCACGCGATACGCCCTGTCCTTCAAAATGCCCGCCTCGATTTGTTTGACAATTGCCGCCGGATCCTCGTTGCGGGGGTTGTCGGTGGTCACCAGGCAATAGTCGGAAAACTCGCTGGCCGCCTTGCCCATGAGAGGACGCTTGGTTGCATCCCGATCGCCGCCGCAGCCAAAAACCGTAATCAATTTCCCCTTGGTCAATGGGCGCAGGGTGTTCAAAACATTGCACAGCGCGTCATCGGTATGGGCGTAATCCACAAAAACCGAAAAACCCTTTTTCCCCTTGCCTCCGTTCACGCGTTCCAAGCGCCCGGGCACATTTTGGACGGCTTCAAGCCCCTGTTTCACAGTCTGCAGATCCAATCCCAAACCCAAGCCGGCGGCGGCCGCCGCCAGGCAATTGGACACATTATGACGTCCACAGAGCGGCGTGGAAATTTCCACACTCCCCTGCGGCGCCACCAGCCGAAAACGGGAACCCGCGACTCCAAAAGCCTCCGGAGTCAATTCAGCCTGCACGTCCGCCGCGCGCGCGACACCAAAGGACAACGCCTTCACTCCATTCCCCAAAGCCGCCCGGATTTCCGCGCCGCGCGGATCGTCAAAATTAAACACCGCCACCGCCGCCTTGCCAGTCCCCTCAAGCCGTTCAAACAAAAGACGTTTGGCGCGAAAATACTCATCCATATCCCGATGGTAATCCAAATGATCGCGGGTCAGGTTTGTGAAAACCGCCACATCCCAGGCCACCTCATCCACCCGGCGCTGCACCAGGCTGTGGGAACTGACCTCCATGACGGCCGCCTTGAGTCCCGCATGCAGCATCTGAGCCAGCCATTCCTGCAGCCGATGGGCTGGAGGCGTGGTATTCAGGGCCGGAAGCTGCCGCTCGCCAATCTGGCAGCCAAGAGTGCCCACCACCCCCGCGGGAAAGCCCGCCTTGTCAAAAATGGACGCCAGCAGGAAGCTGGTGGTGGTCTTGCCATTGGTGCCCGTGATGCCCGCCATCTTCAACCGCCGAGAGGGGTGTCCGTAATAATTGGCCGCCAGACGAGCCAGGGCCGCATGGGAATCAGCGACGCGAATTTGGGTCACATTTGGGAACTGCCCCACCACCTGCTCGCAAATGACCGCCGCCACCCCCTTGCCCACGACCTCGCCAATAAATTGATGACCATCCGTTTTAACGCCCTTGAGGGCCACAAAAACCTGGCCTGGCCGCGTCTGGCGCGAATCCACTTCGATGCCCGCGACTTCCACGTCGGCAAAACCGTGAATCTCGTCCATCTGGATCCCCTCAATCAATGCCTTGAGCTTCACGGCACCCTCCTTTTTCCCGCGGCGCGCAACAATCCTTTGCTCTCATCGCTGGCGGCGACAATGGGCTGCGTGGGACGCAAATTCAGATAGGAAGCCGTCCGAATGGCAATTTCACGAAAAACAGGCGCTGCGACCGCACCGCCGTAATACTCCTTGCCCTTCGGGTTGTCGAACATCACATAAATGCACAAAGCCGGGTCTTCCGCCGGGAAATAACCGCAAAAGGATGAGAAAAACTGGTCGTGAACATATTCGCCATTCACCACTTTTTGCGCCGTGCCAGTTTTGCCCGCCACGGAAAACCCTGGAACCATGGCTTTCTGCGCCGTGCCAGTCATGCTTACCACCCGGCACAGGGCATCCGTCATGGCATGCGCGGCATTGGGATCCACCACCCGCCTGCGCACTTGGGGGAAAAACTCGCGAATCACCCTGCCATTGCCGTCCACCACGCGACGGATGATTTGCGGACGCATCAAATTGCCTCCATTGGCGATCGCGGCAATGGCATTCACCATCTGCATGGGAGTCACCCCCACCTCATGCCCCATGGCCACCCGTGTGATCGACACCTTGGACCAATCCCGCAGGGGATGCACCACCCCCCGGATCTCCCCAGGCCATCCACGCCCCCTGCCTTCGTCGAAGGTCCTGGCGCCGAATCCAAAATCAAGCATCGCCCGATGCATTCGCTCCTTGCCCAGCAACAGGGCAATCTTTGCCGCCCCGATATTGGACGAGTGCATCAGCACCTCGGCCACCGTCAGCATGCCATAGGGTTCATGATCGTTGAGATAACGTCCGGCATACAAAAATTTTCCGTTCTCGCAATAAATCCTGTCATCCAATGTCACAATCCGTTGATCGAGCGCAGCCGCCACCGCCACCGTCTTGTAGGTCGAACCCGGCTCAATCATGTCTGTCAGAGCCCGATTGCGAAGCGTTTCAATTTTCTTGTCAGCCGCCATGGGATCAAAGGTGGGGCGGCTGGTGATGGCCAGCACCTCGCCGGTGGAAGGACGGGTGACAATCGCCACAGCCCCGTCCGGAAGGCATTTCTGCACCGCCTTGTCGAGTTCCTGCTCCGTAATGCTCTGAATCACCTGGTCAAGAGTCAACATCACGTTGTAACCGTGGGTGGGAGAAAAATCCTCGTTGCGAAACACCACGATCTCCCGTCCCTGCCGGTCACATTCCGTCCGCCTCCATCCGTTCTGCCCCTGCAATTCCTGCTGCATGAGAAGCTCCACTCCATCCATGCCGCGCCCCTCGGAATTCACATACCCCAGCACATGGCTCATAAGTGCGCTGTTTGGATACGTCCGGACCTGGTCCTCGTCAAAAATCACTCCCTGTAATTTGCGTTCCCGGAGAATCTGCGCCAATTGTCCCGTCTCCTCCTGCAAGACCTTGCGTTTCAAAACCACATAACGGCGCGAATCCAGCAACTTGAGGTCGATCTCCAGGCGGGGGAGTCCCAACTGCTCGCTCAACACCGCAGCCAGTTCTTCTTTCATGGAAGGGCGTCCCGCCTTGGAGCGTTTCAAATCCTGTTCCCGCACGCATTGCGGGTCAATGGCGACAACTTTTGCGGCCACACTGTGGGCCAGCTGGTTCTCATTGCGATCGAGAATCGATCCGCGAACAGCGGGCAGCACTATCTTCTTCTCGTGCTTCCGGCTCGCCTCCTGCGCCAGCTCCTCATGCCGCGTCACCTGAAGATCAAACAAGCGAAACCCCACATAGCCAAAACCCGCCAACAACAGGCCGGCCACTGTCATGATACGATATGAATTGCAGGGTGCTGGCATTCTTCAAAAACTCAAGGGGTTCGCGCCGTCAACCGGACCGGCTCATGTTGGACCAACAATCGCGGGGCAATGATGCCGGATTCGCTGGCATCCGGATCCGCGCGACGACGAATCTGATCTTCGGAGGGACGAGTCATGGCAATCTGAAAACGGGCCATGCTTTTCTCCAATTCCCTGGGCGTGCAATAATGAGCCAGTTCACTCCGCAAGCTTTGAGTCTTCTCTCTGGCCGACTGCAGTTCGCGCTCAAGCATCTTGAGCTCATCCCCCATCTTGAGGTTGCGGCGCTGGATGAACGTCAACCCCAGGAACAACCCCACTAGGATGCAAAACATCAACAACCGAGCAAATACCCACGAAAAGGTTACTTCGCCCTCAACTTTTCTCCGATTACGCGCCATTTTCTTTTTCCTCCAAAATTTCCTGTTTTTTTTCACTTCCGCATTTCTCAATCACCCTCAATTTTGCGCTGCGAGCCCTGGCATTGCACAACGTCTCCTCCTCGTCAGGCTCAAGCGGCTTGCGGGTCAATAAACGTCCACCCTCATCCTCCCCCGCCCAGTGGCGAAACTGCTGTTTCACCAGCCGGTCCTCCATGGAATGAAAACTGATGACCGCCAGCCGTCCTCCCCGGGCCAGATGCGACCAGGCAGCCAGCAATCCATCCTTCAATGCTCCCATCTCGTCATTCACCATCATGCGCAGGGCGCGAAAAGTGTTGGTTGCCGGATGGCTTCCACGGCGGTGGGGCGGGCGGTACACAACCCCCATCACCAAATCCGCCAGTTCCGCCGTCCTGCGAATGGGCCTGTTTTTTCGAAACTCAACCACGCGGCGGGCAATGCGACGGCTCGCACGCTCCTCTCCCAAATCCCACAGAATCCGGGCAATCTCTTTCTCACTGCAACAATTCAAAACATCCGCCGCCGTCAATTCGCCCCGCCGGTCCATGCGCATATCCAGCAACCCATCGCGCATGAAACTGAATCCCCGGTCAGGATGGTCCAGTTGATGAGAAGAAACACCCAGATCCATCACCACCCCCGCCAGTTCCACTCCCTTCAAATAATCCGCCAGTTCCCGGAAATTGGCATGCACCGCCCTGAAACGTTCGCCAAACCGGGCAAGCCGCTCTGAAGCATGCCGGATGGCCTCGTCGTCCTGATCAATTCCAATTACTCTCGCCTCCGAATGCGCCAGCAACAAACCCTCCGCGTGACCTCCCCCTCCAAGCGTGGCATCCACAAAGACCCCCCCCCTCTGTCTCTCGTGCGTCAACCAGTCCACCGTTTCACTCAACATGACGGACTCGTGGTAGCTCTTCATGGTCTGTGCCGTATCGAAAAACATGGATGCTCGGGGCGGAATGCCGGTTTACATGAACCTCCGCATGACCAGGCTGGAACAAGCGCGCAAATGCCATGCCTGGCTTTCGCTGCCGCTCTTGAGCGCCCGCAAACGCTTGGTATTTTCCACCGTCGCCCCCACACCCCACGCCGATGAAAACGCCACAGGCGATGCCATTCGTTTGTGATGTGAATAATGCGCGCCGCTCCCCGCTGCCGCCCCCGTCAGCGCGCTTGCCGATCCGATGTTCTGATTGTCCCCCATGATTAACCTCCTGGTTTGTTTTAAAAGCCGAGGCTTTCCCGAACAGCGTCGTAATCCGTTCGCTGTTGATATGCCCCTGAATTCCAAATCTCGAACCAAAGACCGCAGCCGACCAGCAACACGTTCTCCTTGGGTTTCAGGCCAAGATGCTCCAACAACTTGGTCTTGACGGTAATACGCCCTTGCTTGTCGCAGATCACCGTTGATGCGTTGCTCATTAAAGCCGCCATCCGATCGTTCTTTTCTCTCGGGCTTACCGCTGCGGATGAAATCTTCTCCATCTCATCCAATTTTTTCCGCAGCTCTTCCTTGGTCAAAACAACCAGGCGCCCCTTCTCACTCGGGAAAACATAAAATTCTTCCGTATCGCCGATCCGCCAGTCAGACGGAATGACAATGCGACTCACCGAATCGATGCCATGATCGAAGCGATCGGTGAAAAATCTGAGTTGGGGATTCATGGATAATGATGGGCTTTCAAACCAATCTGTTCCAAAACGCCCCAAACCAAACCAAATCTATTCAGGCTCGTCAAGCATCTTTTTTAACTTTTTTTAGACCCCCTAACTCCTTCAAAATCAATGACCCAAAAGAAAACCCACTTTTGGCAATAGATTTTTTTTAAAACATTGACATGCTAATACTGCCAAAAAGGCGAATTTAAAGGCGTTTTTTCACTTCATTTTTATGCAAAACCGACACGTTTTTAAGAAGTCAAGGCTAACTCTTTTTTCCAATAATACCAGCACCCTGCGGCTGTTCCGAACCGGAGTCAGAATCGATGAAGTCTTGGACGCTTCGCAAGGCTGAACTGGCAAAGGACGTTCATCTGCCCGCCGACAAGGCGGAAACCAGCCACATGATTTTCAAGAATCCCCATGCCACTGGAACATCGGCCGCCGCATCGCTGGCTTGAAAACGCAACAAACGCGCAAATCGCACGCCGGCCTCATCCGCCTTGTCCTTTCCCGAACTGCGCTCAACCAGGACATATTCCACATCTCCCTGCGGATTGACTCCCAGCCAAAGCAATGTCGGCCCCAACGATTCCCCGGCTCCAAGCTGAGGCAAAGCCGGCGCGGAGGGCAGGAGACGCGATGCGATGCGTCCCCCCACATGCCATGCCGACCCTACCGACCCCCAATTTTCAGCAGCTGGATTACGCTCGCACATCGGCGGTTCCCAGTTCCATCCCACTTTTCCAAAACCCGCGGCGGCCGGTGAAGCGGAAACCACATCATCAACAATCCCGGCCTGAAAGCGGTCAAAGATGGCAGGAATTTCCATTTCTTCCATCTTGTTCCTGGGTTCAGCCTGACAGTTGCGCAAGCTTCGAGAAAAGCCCATATCTGAAGGCAGCAAATAGACCGTCGGGTCCATCAAGAACGCAAGGCTTATGCCGCTGACCGCCACGGTGCGAGCCGGCTCCCAAACCACCACCGGATCCCCAACAGATTCCGCTGGTTTTTCGGCCTTCCCTTTTCCCGGACGGCAATCCGTGAGCAACAACGGCAGATGCCATGCCACAGTCAGCCCCAAAAACATCGCAACCGCCCCCCAAGCGATCACCCACCGCGGACGGTAGGAATGTTTCATGGCGTATGGGCTCCGTTCGACGGAGTTTTCAATGCACGCTGCGTGGCAATCGCCACCTTGAACCCCTGCTCGGTTGCCCAAGCCACCACCTGCTGGACCCCTCCATGCGACACCCCCTCATCGGCATTCAACGTGATCCACTCGGCGTAATGTTTTTTGGATGACTCCACCAGACATCTCTTCAATTCCGCGGGTAAAACCACCTTCTCATCAAAAAAGATCAGCATCTCCCCTTGTGCGCCGTTCTTGAGGGTGATCACATGGCGTCCCCGCTGGGTCATGCCGGAAAATCCAGGACTGGGAAGACGCACCTCCACCCCGGGCTGCAAAACAAAGGACCAGCTCAACAGGAAGAAAAACATCAGCAAAAGCACCACATTGACCACCGGTATCAGATCCAGAACGCTCCGTTCTCCCACTGTCCGTTGCGAAAAACGCATAGGATTAGGAATCCGCCAGATCGAACTCATCCCTGCGCCTTGCCCGCTCTGACTCTGCAAAGGCATTCATCATTTCAGTGGCGCAAAGCTCCATGTCCCGCATCATTTCGTTCTTCCGGGAAACCAGGAAATTGTACGCCACATAAGCGGCAACAGCCACGGACAAGCCGAACCCGGTCGCAATCAGGGCCTGCCAGACTCCCGAGGCCAGATGGGTGGCGGTAATCAATTTTTCCTGTTCCTGGATCCTGGCAAAGGCATCCATCATGCCAATCACCGTTCCCAGCAACCCCATCAAGGGCGCCACCTGCGCCACAGTCCAAAGCACGGGAAGGTTTTTGTCCAGCAACCGCTCCTCCTGGATCGCCACCGCTTCAATGGCTTCGTGAATTTCCTGACGGCTCCGGTCATGCATCAAAACCGCCGTTCGCGCCACCCGGGGCACCGGCCCCGGCGCATCGTCGCAAATAGCCACCGCCTCCACATAATTATTCCGCCGGATGCAATTTTTGACTCCCTTCAGAAAATCCCGGAGGGAAATCTGCGCCCGGTGAAAATGAATAAACCTCTCCACAAAGACCGCCCCGCCCGCCAGACTGGCGAACAGGATGAACCAAACCATCACTCCTCCATGAGAAAGTACCGTCAACATAAGCTCAATTTACATCAAACTGCGTCAAAGGAAAAGAAGAAGTCAAAAACCGTAAACCCCCTGCAGATAAGCGCCCGTCAACAGGCCGGTTCCGGAAAAGACTCTCTGCGAATCCTCGGTGATGCTGAGATAATCCACATCGAACCCCAACCTCAGGCCCCAATGCCGGTCAAAATTACACCCCAAAAACCATTGCCCCCCCGCGTACACGTAATTGGCCCACGCAAAGGCGACCGGCGAAATGCCGGTATAAAAATGGGCATTGAAATCATATTTCACTTCACACCCCAACATGGGAGTGCCTTGGAGAAAATCGTATTTCCGATAATAGTCGGAGGGTTTATCTGTCGGAGGGGCGGGATCCCTGACCCGGACCTCAACATCCAGGATGGCTTCCTTGAAACCGACCAACGGACTCACCGTCCAATGCAAATCCTTGAAGACATCGTAGCCCGCCAGAAACTGCAGCGTATCAAGTTCCACTTCGCTCTGGATATGCGCGCCAGGTTGCAACGTCGCCGCCCTGTCCAACCCCACACCCGACGCGGTGGTTTGGTAAAGGTAGGATTTTGACGTGTACACATTACCCGACGCGCTGCTGTTGGCGTAGGAAAAGCGGCAAAACCAATCCGGGGAAACCCGCAATTCAAAATCAAGCTGGGGACCGTAATCGTATTCCTTCAAGCCCAAATCATCTCTGAGATCAAAAGTGCTGCTCCCCTGCCTCCCTGGCCGGATTTTCCCATAAAACTGGGTCGCCCGGATACCCGCGCGAGCCTCAAAAAAATGCTGGCCGGAATGCTTGTGATACTCGGCCGGATCACCTTTCAACCTCGCTTCCCTGGAATCCTCAGGATAACGATCTCCCTCGCTCTTGCCAACAACGGTATTGACGGGCTTGGCATCTTTTTTCACGGCACTCTTGTCCGTTTTGTTCTTGTCCAACTTTCCAACGCCAATCTTCACCGGTTTCTCGTTCTCTGCAGCAGTTGATACCGGCTTGGAGGCAGGTTCCTGATACTCAAAAGCGTCTTTTGGGACCGTATTGACAGGTTTTCGAGAAGCAGCCTTGGCATTTGCCCCTGCTAAAAAACAAACACACACCATCCATTGCAGCCGCAGAAATGCTGAAAAAATCTTGTTCATAACCAAGGCGTGTTAAAAATTTGCAAATAGGAATCAAATCAAAAGTCATTCTTAAAAAACATCAACAGAAAAACTCTTAATCCATTGATGATCAGCATGTTACAAAACAAAAAATTAATCAAGCTCTTTTTTTTATAATTTTTTTTAAGTCAATTTGTCCGAACAATAACCAAAAACCTCATTCCAAATTGCTTCAGAAAGATTCAATGAAATTGCCTTAATAAATGCTTGCCTTTCATTTTCTTAAACGTAATGTGGCGGGACGGTCGGGGCAGTAGCTCAGTTGGTAGAGCACCACAATGGCATTGTGGGGGTCGTGGGTTCAACTCCCATCTGCTCCACCACCCTCCTTTACAAAGGTTGCGGCCTTGGGTTCATACGACCGGAATCAAGAAGCGTTCTCAACAAACGAGAAGACATGCGCCATCGACAAGCGTCGTCAAATTATTCTTTGACGCTGTCTCCATTCTTAAAATCCAGGCTTTCACTCTTCGGCGAGATGATGGCAGTGATTCTGGTTGTCTGGATCGGCTATTCCCCCAGCCTCTGGAACGGTTTTGTTTATGATGATGAAAAATATGTGGTTCAAAACCCCCTGGTCACAGGGGATCTTCCTCTCCGCCGGATTTTCACCGAAACCTATCCACCCCAAGCCACGGCTCAGGGATTATATCGTCCACTCACCACCCTGTCGTACTGCTTGGATGCCAGCATTTGGGGCGTAGCCAAGCCAAACCGATGGAACGGATTCCACTTCACAAACATACTGTTGCATTCCATCAACGCCTGCCTGCTGCTGCTTATTCTGAGACAATTGGGAATGGAACGCGGTCCCAGACTGGCGGCAGCGCTGCTCTTTGGCATTCATCCGGCGTTGAGTGAAGCGGTGGCATGGGTTGTGGGGCGGGCGGAATTATTGGGGCTGAACTGGGGACTGTTGGGGTTGTATCTTTTTCTTCGTCATCCCGCCGGATGGGGACTGGCAATGGCCTTCGTTTGCTGGATTCTGGCCATGTTATGCAAGGAAAACTGGGTGATGTGGCCGGCGTTGGTTGCGCTGACGACCGGCTGCATGCCAAAGACCCCGAAATTTGAAAAGCCCAAAATCTTCCATCTGGGAATATGCGTCGCGGCCATTGCCGCCATTTTTTGGTGGTTTCGCCATTTGATTCTTGGCAGCTGGATTCCTCCCGTTTCCGCATTTGGCTCCATTGATCCCCTTTCCCGGACGGCCATGGCCCTGAAAACATTGTGGATGTACGTTGGACTTTGGTTCTGGCCCTTCCCGCTGAGTGTTCATCACGATCTTCGCCCCATCCCCTTGTCTCAAGGCGGGTTTTATCTGGCCGCATGGCTGGCCATGAACTGGCTGATCTGGAAAGCCAGAACCCCGTTTCCCTGGCTGGCGCTTGCATTCGGATGGTACATCCTCGCCATGTTCCCGACATCGAATCTGATTATCCCCATCGGCGCCCTGTCGGGGGAACGTTTCATGTATGCCGGCGTCCTGTTCTTCGCGCCAGCAATGGCACGGGGAATGGAATGGGGATTCGCAACCCGTCGAATTTCCCCCTTTTGGAAAACAACGACCATCATCCTGGCCGCCATCATCATTGCCCTGCCCCTGACCATGCGACTGCACGGACGGCTGCGGGACTGGCAAAGCAATCTCACCCTGTGGCAATCGGCCGCCCGCAATTATCCGGAATGCTACGGGATCAAATCCCACCTGGCTTCGGCGTTATTTTTTGAAGGGAGGTTTGCCGAGGCGCGGGATGTCGCAGAAGAAGCCCTCGGTCAAAGCGCCAGATCTCCCCAACCTTTTCAAAAACATTTTGAACCACGCCTGATGGAGGTAAAACAGAAAGCTGAGGTGATCCTTCGGCAGCAATCCCCGGCTGGAAACCCCTCCCCGAGAAAAGAAAACAAACCCTGAATCTAGAGATACTCGCGAGGATCGGTCACGCGTCCGGTCAACGCCGAGGCTGCCACAGTAGCGGGAGAAGCCAGAAAAACCCGGGCTTCCTTGTGCCCCATCCGCCCTGGAAAATTACGGTTGGTGGTGGCGATGCAATTCATCGGCTGGTTGACCCGTCCGAAAGTATCCTCCGGCCCCCCCAGGCAGGCTGCGCAACCGGGGTTTTCCGTCATCTGCACTCCCGCATCAACCATGACATCCCACACACTTTTTCCATCCCATTTTATGGAACGCAGATCCTCAAGAACCTGGGGCGTGGCCGGCACTCCAAAAGTGTCGATTTTCACCCGTTTGCCGCGAATAATTTTCGCAAATGCCAGGAAATCGCTGGTTTTTCCTCCGGTGCATGATCCGATGTAAGCGCGCTGCAACCCGATATCTCCGCATTGTTTGGCCAGAGCCTTTTGCCCCGGGTCGGGATGTTTGGCAATGGTCGGTTCGATTTTTGACAAATCAAAGGTCCGGTCAAAAACGAATTTCTGGCCGGGATCAGCCTCCACCGGATCAAAATCCGCCTTGGCGCCATTCCTCTTTGCGGCCTCGCGAACAAATGCATCGGTTTTCGCGTCAAACTCAAAAATTCCATTCTTGCCGCCGGCCTCGATAGCCATGTTGGCAATCGTCATGCGATCATCCATATCCAGCGAACGGGCGCCCGGCCCGTCAAACTGCATGGCGCGATAAGTGGCGCCATCAAAACCGATTTCACCAATCAAATGCAGGATCACATCCTTTCCCATCACTCCCGGCTGCAACTCGCCCACCAGATGAAAATGCATGGTTTCCGGCACCTTGATCAGCAATCGCCCGGTCCCCATCACAAAACCGGCGTCGGTATTGCCAATGCCGGTGGCAAACTGGTTGAAAGCGCCTGCCATGCAAGTGTGGGAATCCGTTCCCAGCAAAACCTCCCCCGGCCGCGTGTGGCCTCGCTCCGCCAGGGCCGTATGACAGACCCCCGCATAATGCGAACCGTACTGCCTCTTGACCGGCCCCTTGACGGAATCAAACTTCCACAGCCCTTTGGGGTCGTCGATGATGTCGTAAAAATGGCGGATTCCCTGCTCCCGGGCAAACTCCCGCAGGATATCCACATTTCGGTTGCACTTGGCATCCGCCGAAAAAATATAATGATCGGGGATGATCACCACCCGGTTCGCGTCCCAAACCCGCGCTTCCCTTCCAAATTCGCGTTTAAAAACGCCAATGGTGCCCGGTCCGCAAACGTCATGGGTCATCAGCACATCCACGGAAACCCATATATTGTCACCCGGAGCCACTTTTTCGCGGCGGCTGGCGCGGGCCAGCAATTGTTCAGTCAAAGTCATGGACTCACTCTAAATCGGAGCGGGCAAAAGTGCAACGAAAACCAACCGGCAAAAACGAGCCTCACATCAGACTCAATAATTGACACCGCCGCCAATATTGGCCGACCGCTCCCATTTCTGAGGTGTGTTCCACGGCAGGGTGGAAACCCGGTTTTCCTTCTCTTCCGCGGATTCCGTGGAAGCACAACCTGAAAACCCCGACAAAACCACAACCGCCGAAACGATCATCATCCAATTGCGCCAGTTCATAAAAACGGATTGAATCAAAAGATCACTGTGTCACCTTCCTGGATATCCTCCTGCTTCCACTCGTCCAACACATCGGCGATGGAAACGGACGGCTCAACCGAGGAAATCTTGACCTTTCCGACCAATTTGCTGCCTCGATAAACGATCATGGGAACATTTTCGATCACACCCTGTTTTGATCCGATATCAATCACGACAAAGTTCCACTCCGGATTGACCGCCACCACTTTTCCGGAAACCCCGACTGGCGGCTTGCCATCGCGCCGGGCGCGGGCCAGATCCTCAAGCTGTTTCTTCTCGGCATCAAGCTTGGTCAACTGCTCCTGCAAAACCTTTTTCTCCTGCTCCAAGGTGGCGGTTTGATCGGTCATCTCCTTGAACTTGCCCTTCACCTGTTCGGGCGACAAACCCGGGGGCATGGCATTTTTATAACGCCCCACTTCCGCTTCAAGACTGGCGCATTGGTTGTTGGCCGCCTTGAGTTTGGCCTCAACCTTGGCCTTTTCAGACTTTTCGTTCTCCAAAGACTTCTTTTTGTTCTCCAACTCGGCGGAAGCCGTTTCCAGTCTTGAAGTGGTTTCCTTCAGGTCACTTGTGGTTTTCTTCAGATTATTTTCGGTGGACTTCAGGGTGTTCTGAGTCTGATCAAGCGTGTTCTTGGTTGCTTTCAACTGTGACACAGTATCGTCACGGTGCGTTTTGAGCTTCATACCAAAATAACCGCCTGCGAGAACCGCGACGATAGTGATTCCAAGAAAAATACGCGTAAGGAGCGTCATCATAAGGTTCTAGAAATGAAGGGTTTACGTGATACTAGGACAAGTTTGCATATAGTGTCAACAATCAAAAAACAAAAAATTTATTGTTTCTTCACCCTTCCTCCGGCGCTTGTTTTTGGCAGGTCTCGCGGCCTGGCCGTTTCCTTGAGAACTGGAGGCACATTCTGTTTGGACTGAATAACCAAACACTTTTCAATCAACCCACCCATCGCCCGATGAAGATCCTCCGGAGACTTGATCTCCCTGAAAACAATATCCTTGAGGGCCAGTTTGCGAAGTGCGGGTTCCCCGTTTCTATTTTTCTCATCAATGTAAAGCCCTTCATCCACCGATACCGCGACTTCATCCATCGAAACGCACCCAGCCTTTGATGAACGGGCGCCGTCATTTCCATGTCTGCCTTCCTTTGCAAAAGAGGTCCCTGAAAAATTCAGTTCACCCGCCTCATTTCTCACCAACACCCACTGAAAAACATCCAGTTTGACTTTCACCATGTGAAACTGTCCGCGCATCAAAGCCCATGGAGAATAGAATATGTCCATGCGGCGAATCTCCGCCGCCCTGGGCTCGCGAAAAGAGGTCCGGGGATTGCGTAATCCGATGTCCAACACCGTCACCTCGGCCCGGGTCAATTTGATATCCAACGATCCGATGAAGGCGGAAAAACCGGTTTGCCGTTTGAGCAGCGCCTGGGCCGCCCAGATTCCAATCATGTTCCTCGCCAGCACCACTCCGGCGGCCAAAAGGATCATGATCAATATCAAACGCCGGAGGAAACGAAACATGATCACTTGGCCTGGCTGGTGGTTCGTTTGAGTTTATCGGCAAGATCCAATGCCACATTTTGGAAAAACACCCGTCCCAGATGCAATTCACGCTGAATTAACTTGTCGAAATCCGCCCGTTCAACCACGCGCAGAATGGCCGCCGACTTGGCCACGGCTTTGGCCGTGCGCGGTTCACCGTTCAGAAAGGCGATTTCGCCAAACACCGTCCCGCTCTTGATGGTTGCCAGCAGTTTGCTTCCATCCCCGGTCACAATCTCCACCTCGCCCCGTTCCACCACATACATTTCACGTCCTGTGCTGCCGGCCTCAAAAATGGCCTCACCCGGGCGGTACAACTTCTGCTTGAACAATCTGGCTACGCGACGCAACTCACCCTCGCCCATTCCCTGAAAAATGCGCAAATCCTTGAGCAATCGCAAAACCGCCATGCCAATCGCATGCTCGCGAAACGTATTGTCAACCAGCCCAAACCAATCCTTGCCCGCGCTGGTCAATTCCATGCCCTCGCTTTCGTAGGGGGAATTCAGCTTCACCATCTTGATGGCGTCGGAACGCAGGCCGTGTTCCATGGCAAACGCCGGCAGATAGGCGCACGGCACAAACCCCATCTGGTCAAAGGTTTTTTGCAGCCTGGGCGAATGGGCGCTGACCAGCACCTCCCAATAATCGGGATTCACCTCGCGGTTCAAGGCTTCAAAAAGACTGGATGCCAGGAACCCCTGGGGTTCCCCCTCCACCACCATCACCTCGGTGACATGAACTCTCCTGTCAACCGGATCCACAATGAACCCCATCGCCCCCACCACCTTTTCCCCCTCCCGGGCCGCCACATAGGAAGGCTGCACGGCCTGCAGATGCAACCGGGTCTGACATCCTTGAAGCGTGGAAAATATCTCGCTCTGTTGCTGGGTCTTGTTCTCTCTCATCATCTGCGCCGCCGAGGCGTCGAGAGGAGCGACCGTGAAATCGCACTCCGTGGGATAAGCCGCAAGGTCATCACGCACCTCGATATCCTCAATCAAACCATGGGCGCGAAGAGCCGCCTCAGCCAGGTCCTTTGCCGAAGAAATGAGTTCCGGATGCGCCCGCCGCTGTTTGAGCGCAATCTCGTTGAGATAAGCATAGACCATGGCTCCCGTGCGGGCCTCGCCCTTCAAATGCCTGGCGGGCAGATAACCGGAAGGCTTAAACCCCCCATTTTCGCAGGCAGCATGGGCCCAGACATCCGCGGATGGAATCTCGGCAAAACAAAGTTGCAAGTTGGATTGCAGCGTCTGGATGGCCGTGCCCAACAAACTGTCCGCCATGGCGGCCCGTTCAGGGCTTTCCAACGCCAGAAAACGGGTCAGCAACCCCACCACCGTCTCCGGAGTCTCCTGCTCCATGAGCACATAAAGCATGCCGCACAAACCCGCATCGTCAGCCGCCACCAATCCAAAAGCGCCGGGCAGGGTCAGACATGCCTTGACAATATCCGGCTGGAGAAGATCGCTGCTGCCCAGGGGGGCGGGCAATACCGGTCCCATCAACGCCTGAACGGCATTGAAGTCAGCCTCCTCAAAATTGCGCAAGGACATGCTCATGGGAATGTTTTCAGACTAGCGAATTTTCTAAAAATGACAATCCTTATCCCTTGATGACAATATAAAATTGGGAAAAAAAACGCCGAATTCAACCTGGAAACGCGGGGATCCGGCTGCGACGTTTGTCCCCGCGGTCATTTCATCAACAACAGGCTCAACGCCATCACCAGCATGCCCGACAAAAGCCCCAACAAACTGTCGTGTCCTTTGCCATAAGCCCGGCTTGTCGGGAGCAACTCGTCAAGACTGATATAAACCATGATGCCGGCCACCCCGCCAAAAAGCAGGCCCATGACTTGTGGAGGCACAACATTCGTGGGCCCCAGACACAGGCGCATCGCAAGGAATGCAAGACCTGCGCCGACCGGTTCGGCGAGTCCGCTCAAGAGCGAATAAAAAAAGGCGCGGCGGCGGCTCCCCGTGGCATAGTAAATCGGCACCGAGACACTGATCCCCTCCGGTATATTGTGCAGAGCGACAGCGATGGCAATGGCAACCCCAACGGAAGGATCCTCCAGCGTGGCAAGGAAAGTCGCCAGTCCCTCCGGGAAGTTGTGGATCCCGATTGCAATCGCAGTGAACAGCCCCATGCGCAGAAGACGCCGGTGAGGCGTCCGGTGGTCGTGGGCGCCTGGCGCGGCATGCGCCGGGTCGGCAGCCGTGGCGGCAAAATCCGGCCGTGGCGCGCCCGGATCGTGAAGCGGGAGCAATTCCGCCTGGCTGTGGGGTTCATGCGGATTTTCCGCCGCGGGAATCAGTTTGTCGATCAAGCCTATCAGCAGGATCCCGGCAAAAAACGATCCCGCGTTGGCCCAATGCCCTCCCGGCTCCCCGTACACCTTGCATAACGCCGCCGTTCCCTTGGCAAAAATCTCCACAAAGGAAACATAAAGCATGACGCCGGCTGAAAATCCGGCGGCAACCGAAAGAAAACGATAGTCGGTACGGTTCGCGAAAAACGCAAGAATGCTCCCAACGCCGGTCGCCAGACCGGCAAACGCTGTCAATCCAAATGCAAGCCAGGGGATGTCCATGAGGCGCCGCGAAAACGGACTTTCACACAATATCCGCCAGATTAATGCAGTTTAAAAAAACCGTCAAGTGGCTGGCGCCGGCTGTCCGCCCGCCCCCCGTTTGCGCAGGCGCCGGAGGATGGCTTTTTCCGCGCCGACCAGCGCAAAAACCGTCAAACCGGCCAGAATGGCATGACCCCAGGCCTCAAAATCAAGAGGCTGGGATCCAAAGAGCCGCTGCAGGGGCGCGAGATGCAGGTAAACCATCTGCAACAGCAACAATCCTCCAATCCCGACCCAAACCGGGGGATTGCTGAACAAACCGATCTCCAAAATCGATCCGCGCAGCGACCGGCAATTCAGAAGATAGAATATCTGAAACAGAATCACCGTGGTCACGGCGATCGACTGGGCTTCGGCCTGGGCCAGACGATGGGTGGCCTCGGGAATGATCCCGCCAAGGCTTCCGCCCGTGAAAAGGCGGTATTCCCAAAAGTACAAAAGACAGGTTGCCACGGCGATCAGAAGCGCCACCAGAACCGTGCGCAACAGGATGAAACCGGAAAAAACCGCCTCTCCTCGAAGACGGGGCGGCCGCCGCATGGCGCCCGGTTCCAGCGTTTCGAAAGCGATTGGAATGGTCAGCGCCACGCTTGCCACCAAATTGATCCAAAGAATCTGCGTGGGAGACATGGGCAGAAGCAATTCGCGCCCGAGGTTTTCCACCTCGACGGTTGGAAAGAAGAACGCGCCGCCCGCGAGGACTCCAGCCAGGCCCAAATTGGTCGGCAGAAGAAAGACAAGCGCTTTGACGAGATTGTCATACACACGCCGCCCCTCCTCGACAGCCGAGGCGATGGTGGCGAAATTATCGTCCGCAAGCACGATTTTTGCGGCCTCCTTGGAAACCGCAGTGCCGGTGATGCCCATGGCCACCCCGATGTCGGCGCGCTTCAGGGCCGGCGCATCGTTGACGCCATCGCCTGTCATGGCCACAATCTGCCCCCCGGCCTGAAGCGCCTCCACGATCCGGATCTTATGCTCGGGCGCCACCCGCGCGAAGACGTGGCAGCGGCGCACGGCATCTCTCAACTCTGTTGCATCCATTCGTTCCAAATCGACGCCTTCCAACGCTTCCGGGTTCTTTTCCAAAAGCCCGAGATCGCGTCCGATCGCCGCTGCCGTGCCCCGATGGTCGCCGGTAATCATCTTCACCGTGATGCCGGCCTTTCGGCAGACAGCAATCGCCTCGATGGCCTCCTGCCGCGGCGGGTCAATCATGCCCGCCAGTCCCAGCAACGTGAATCCCGAGGATGCCCACTCCGCCGTCAGGGATGACATGCCCGGTTCAGGCGGCCTCCGGGCCAGCGCAAGCACACGCATGCCCTGGGCTGCAAGCGCATCCTCCGCCTCGCGCACGCGCGCAGCGGCTTCAGGCGTCAAACGGCAACGCTCAATCACCGTCTCTGTCGCGCCTTTCAGGTATACATTATCCAATCCCGCCCCTTGGTTCCAAACCGCCATGTAACGCGTGTCGGATTCAAAGGGCAGCGCATCCTTGCGGGGATGACGGCGGCGCAGATCGTCCTCCTCCAACCCGGCCTTGCGGGCCGCCACAACAAGGGCCGCCTCGGTGGGATCTCCGCTTATGGTCCACACGCCATCCTTCAATTCCAGCAAGGCGTCGTTGCAGAGCGTCCCGGCGGCAAGAAGTTCGCGGACATTCGCGGGAAGGGATGCGGTAACATCATGTCCGTCCCGCTCGATGGCGCCGACCGGCGCGTAACCAATGCCCCCCACGCGGTACTCCCGGCCATCGCCATCCCTAAAAATCCAGAGCGCCTGGACTGTCATCTCATTGCGGGTGAGGGTGCCGGTCTTGTCCGAACAAATCACGCTGGTGGAACCGAGCGTCTCAACCGCCGGCAGATGCCGCACCACTGCCCGGCGCGCCGCCATGCGCTGAACCCCGATGGCAAGGGCAATCGTGATGATGGCTGGAAGCCCCTCTGGAATGGCGGCCACGGCCAGGGTGACCGCCGTAAAAAGCGCCTCGCCGGCCTTGGCTTCCTTGACAAAAACACTGAACAGGAAAAGAACGACGGATATCGAGAGCACCGCGAGCGTGATCCAACCGCTGACCTGGGCCAACTGGCGGATCAACGGCGTCTCCATCTGCCCGGCCCGCTCCAGAAGCGCGTTGATCCGTCCGAGCTCGGTTTTGCCGCCGGTGGCAATCACCACGCCATCGCCCGTCCCCTGGGTGACAAGCGTGCCGCTGAAAACAAGGGAAAACCGGTCGCCCAAAGCCGCATCCGCATGAACCGGATCAATCCTCTTGCCGACAGGCGCCGACTCACCGGTAAGCGCGGACTCCTCCATGCGCAGGTTTTTCGCATGGAGCAGCCGCAGATCGGCCGGAGCTTTGTCTCCGCTTGCCAAATGAACCACATCGCCGGGCGCCAAATCATGGGACGAGAGGCTTGTCATGCGGCCATCTCGCAGAACGCCCGCGTTTTCAGGCGTCATGGCCGCTAGCGCCGCGATGGCTTTTCCCGCCCGTTTTTCCTGAAGCACTCCGATCAAGGCGTTCAATCCAACGGCGCCAAAAACCACCAGCGAATCCCCCGTCTTGCCCAAAAGCACGGCCAGGATGCCCGAAGCAACCAGAAGCCAGGAGATCGGATTGTGAATCTGGCGCCAAACAAGCGCAACCCAACTTTCTTCCGCCTGCCGGGGCATGCAATTCGGACCATGCGCAATGAGACGACGGGCCGCTTCTTCCGAGGAAAGACCTTCGGACGAGGTTTCCAGCCGCGCCAAAACTTCAGCGCAATCCAACGCATGCCAGGCTGGAACAGCCGGGAATGAAACGGGATGACAAGATTCTTTCATGTCAGTCTCCATCAAACCGGGTTTTGGCATCGACGCGCCACGGCCTCCAGTATCCTTCCGCGACGCATTTTCCGGACTTGGACTTCCATAAACCCCAGGCGGAAGACGTCTCCGCAGGCAATCCCGGGCTTGTCCAAAAAATTCCCGGCATATTCCGCCAATGACAGCCCATTCCTTTCATCGGTGAAAAAGGCCGGCACGCCCAATGCCGCCCGGATCGATTCCAGGGAAGCCCCGCCCGCCACGATCCAGCACTGGGGCAAAGCCTGGATGCGAACCGGCAATTGGTCATGCTCATCCTCAATGTCGCCAATAAGCTCCTCGAACACATCCTCCAGCGTGATCATGCCGACCACCCGGTTCTCCTCATCCATCGCCAGGGCAATGTGCGCGTGATTCTGGATCATGGAGGCCAGTGCCTTGGCCAACGGCAGCTTCCACGAAAATCGAACCATCGGACGGATGATTTTCTTTAGGGATGGTTCATCGGGCGCAAAGTTCAAAACAGCCACGATGTCCTTGAAGTTCACAAAACCCACGATCGTCTGCGGATCGTCCTTGACCCGGCAGACGGGATAGCGCGTGTGGAAATGCAAATGCGCCTGCACCAAGGCGTCCGGCAGGGAGGATTCCTCGCCGATCATGATGATGTCTTTTGGATGCAACATGATCTCCCGCACTGTGCGGGTGGTCAGTTGCACGGCCGACATGACAATCCGCTCCTCCAGCGGTCCGATCATGCGGGAGGTCCGGGCAAGGGTGGTGGCCGCCCGCAATTCCAAAAGATCCAACTGGGGGGACGCATCCTTGCGGGGCCATCTCCGTGAACCAGCCTGGACAATCCATTTCACTGCGAATTCCAAAAAAAACACCACCGGATAAAAAAATCGGAACACCCAGCGCATGACGGGCGACAGCGTCAGCGCCACCCATTCCTTATTGTGAATGGCAAACATCTTGGGCGTCAATTCCGCAAAAATGATCGTGACCACGCTGAGCGGGATCACGAACAGGGCCAATGCCAGAAAATCGGCGGCATCCTGGGATATGTGGAATGAACCGGCCAGAAACGGCGAGAGATATTCATCCACGCTGACTCCTCCGGTGGCCGCCGCGACCGCCCCCGCGAGAGTGATGCCCAACTGGACCACCGCCAGGCTGCCCTCCATCCGTTCTTTCATGTAAAGCGCGGAACGCGCCCCCTTTCGCCCGGCCTGACGACAGGCTTCAATGCGCGACATCGACAACGCCGCCAATGCCATCTCGTACGAGGCAAAAACGGCATTGACCGCCAGCATGCATCCAATGATCAGGCATTCTGTGAGAAAATGCATATTTGAGGGATGAACTACGGAGGCTCTTGCAAAACCGCAACGCCACATGTCGCAGTTTTGCAAGAGCCTCCACGGTTTTTCCCGGAAAAGTGGCCGGTTTTTTCTGTCGAGTCAAGGGAGGGAATGTTATTTTTCAGGCGCCCCAGTCATGGAGCTTATCCTTGACCAAATCGAATTTGCCTCGAATGATGTCCCCATGGACGTCGCTCACCGCCGGCAATTGCTCGAAACCATCCTGAGGGATGTTTCCCGCTCGTTTTTTCTCTCGCTGCGCATTCTGCCCGCCAAAGCGCGCGTTCCCATGGGCGCGGCTTATCTTCTGGCTCGCGCCGCCGATACGGTGGCCGACAGCAGCTTTCTTCCGCAACCCGCCCGTCTTGAACACATTCTGCTCTTCCGGCGCCAATTGACCGGCGCCATCCGTCCCGCGGAAATCGCCGCCATCAGCCGGTTTGTCATCACCGGCGCTGGAACACCCCCTCAAAAAGCCCTGCCGCTGCCGGATGGCGAACAACGTCTGATGGCCTGTCTGCCGGAGTGTTTTGCGCTCTGCGAAAATCTTCCGCCGGAAGATCGCATGCGGGTCGCCGAAGTGGTGGTTTCCCTGACCAAAGCCATGGAAATCGACTTGCGGCAATTCAAGGATGCCGGCCACCCGGCCGCGCTGGAGCGTTTTGCCGATTTGGAGGACTACACCTACCATGCCGCCGGATGCGTGGGGCCCTTCTGGACCAAAACCTGCATGGCTCATTTGCGCCGTTTCTCCCATTGGAATGCCGGACAGATGTGCAATCTTGGCATCCGTTTCGGGAAAGCCCTGCAGTGGACCAACATCCTTCGCGATATCCCCAAGGACTTGGAACGGGGACGATGCTATCTGCCGGAGTCTGACCTGGCCGCCCACGGTTTGCATCCCACGGATCTCCGGCTGGCATGCAGCATGGAAAAGCTGCGCCCTCTTTACAACCAATATCTGGACCACGCCTTGGAACACTACCGATCCGCATGGCAATACACCCTGTCCATCCCCCGCTCCTGTCCCCAAGTCCGTCTTGCCTGCATCTGGCCCGTCTGGATCGGTTTGGAAACCCTCGCTCTCCTGCGCAACCCGTCCAATAATCCATTGCAAGGCGAACCCCGCCTGCGCATTTCACGCTCCCGTGTGTATTCCATCATGCGATGCAGCGCCCTGCGGATCTGGTCAGACCGACTCCTTGACCTCCACCACCAAAAGCTGGTGACGGCCGCTTCATAAACCGGATGCCTCACCAGATTTTTTGGATGAAATATGCGGTTTGAAAGTCAACTTCAAATGCCTGCCCCGCCATTTGGCACTTTCGCGCCTGAACATTCCAATTTCGTCACATTTGACAAAATTGGAAGAATTCGGCACGGTACCCCTTTCACATGAGCGTTTCCACGGCTCCAACTCTTCCAACTTCTTCTGCCGCAAAACCTTCCGATGGGGCGAACCCTTCAGGATCGCAAGCAGGGACTTTTCCTGCCCGGAATGCATCCCACCGGATTCTTGCCCATTCAAAATTCTTCCATCAAGGCGGCAACAAGTTTTTCATCAAAGGGGTCACCTATGGTCCCTTTCCTCCAAAGGATGGACTTTTCCTCCCGGAACAGCGCCGGGTTCGTGAGGACATGGAAAAAATGCAGCAGGCGGGAATCAACACTGTCCGGCTCTATCATGCCCCGCCCCTGTGGTTTCTCGACGAATGCGAAAAGGCCCGGATCAAGGCTTTCATCACCATTCCATGGGAACAGCACATCAGTTTTTTGGACAGCCACCAGCGCCGGCGCGCAATACGCCAGAATCTTGTCAACACCGTTCAGGAACGCCAGGGCCACCCGGCGGTTTTCGCGTATGCCGTTGGCAATGAAATCCCCTGCCACATCGTCCGCTGGTACGGTCCGCACAAGGTGGAATCCTTCATCGAAAGTCTTGTGGACGCCGCCCGGCAGGTGGACAGCCGCACACTCTACACCTACACCAACTATCCCTCCACCGAATACCTGCTGCCCGGCTCGGTGGATTTTTATTGTTACAACGTTTACCTGCACCGCCAGGAGGAATTCCAAAGGTATCTGGCCAGGCTCCAGAATCTTGCCTGCGAACGCCCCCTCATGCTTGGCGAATTCGGCATGGACACCATCCGCCATTCGCAGGAGGAACAGGCGGAAATGTTGCGCTGGCATATTCAAACCGTGGCCCGCATGGGGCTGGCCGGCACCGTCATTTTTTCATGGACAGATGAATGGTTCACCGGCGGACATCTGATCGACGACTGGAAATTCGGCCTGGTGGACGCCCAACGCCAGCCCAAAAAAGCGTTTTTTGAAATCCAGAAACTTTTCAAGGACACCCACCGCGTTCCGCTCAATCGCTATCCATCGATTTCGGTGGTGGTTTGCTCCTACAACGGCGCCCGAACCCTTCAAGCCTGCCTGACATCATTGGAACAGCTCGATTACCCCAACTATGAGATCATCCTGGTGGACGACGGTTCGACCGACAATACCCAGGAAATCTTGAAGGACTTTCCCCGGATCAAGAACATCCGCCAACCCAACATGGGGTTGAGCGTGGCGCGCAACGTGGGCATGCAGGCCGCCCAGAGTGAAATCGTCGCCTATACGGATTCCGACTGCATGGCGGACAAGGACTGGCTTTACTATCTGGCCGGCACACTGGAACAGGGACAATATGCCGCCGTTGGAGGCCCGAATATTTCACCTCCCGCCCAAAGCTGGAGCCAGGCCTGTGTGGCGGCATCTCCCGGACAACCCTGCCAGGTGCTGGTCAGCGATTCGGAAGCCGAACACATCCCCGGCTGCAACATGGCCTTTTACAAAAAAACCCTTGAATCCATCGGCGGTTTCGATCCGGAATACCGCAAGGCCGGCGACGATGTGGACGTTTGCTGGCGGCTCATGGAACAGGGGCACCGGATCGCATTCAGTCCCTCCGCTGTTGTCTGGCATCACCGCCGCTTTTCCATCCGCGCCTATTTCAAACAACAGGAAGGTTACGGCGAGGCGGAAGCCCTGCTGCGATTCAAACACCTGGTTTACTTCGGCCCCACCGGCAGCGCCAAATGGCATGGGCAGGTTTACGGTCCCACCAATTTCTCGTCGTTCCTTCATCGTCCCATCGTTTATCACGGCGTCTTCGGCATGGGACTTTTCCAATGCGTCTATCCCAGGCAAAATTCGGATATTGTCCTTTTCATGAGCAGCTTGGAATGGAACATCCTCACCTTGATCACCGCTCTCGTGGCCATCCAAACCCACTCCGCCTGGTATGTGCCGGTCATCATGCTGGCTTGTTCCATCGGCGTGGGCATCTCCTACGGACTGCGCGCGCGCGTCGAAGCCCCCTACCATGGCATCTGGAGCAAAATCCTGGTTTCCGCCCTCGCCATCATGCAACCCATCTTCCGCGGCTGGGCGCGCTACCTCACCTGGATGCGCAAAAAACGCACCCCCAACAAAGTCATCCATGCAAACACCGAGGAAAAAGCCCTCCCCATCGTTTGGGACCGTCCCGCGCTGGTTTCCTTCTGGAGCGAGGATGGAGTTGGCCGCGAACAACTTCTCAAGGCTTTCAAAAAACGGCTCGATCAACAGAGCTGGAAATATTCGCCCGACACCGGGTGGACCAATTGGGACTACCGCATCTACGGCAACCGCTGGTGGCAGCTCCAACTGTTGACCATGACCGAGGAACATGGCGATGGCAAACGCCTGACGCGTGTGCGTCTTCACAATCATCCCACCACCTCGATGAAATTCATCGGATTGATCGTGGGCATCATCAGCCTGCTGGCTTTTCAAACCTTTATGAAGAAAACCACTCCCGAGGGATTCATGGCCATCGGTTACTGGTTCTGCGCCGTTTCCGTCTGGCTGGGATACCTCGTCTGGCGCAGCAGCCGTTTTCGAAGGCGGATCGCGCAAATCGTGGAAATGGCCGCCCGCGACCTTGATCTCTCATCTGTCAAAGGCCAGGGACGCTGATCATTCATGCAAATCAAACAGCTTTTGCGCATCATGACCCGGCTGCGTTCCCGTCACGGCTGTCCGTGGGACCGCGAACAAACCCATCAATCCATCATTCGCTGTCTCAAAAGCGAATCGCGCGAAGTGATCCGGGCCATCGAAAACAACGATTACCACAATCTCCAGGAGGAACTCGGCGACCTGCTGCTGCAGGTGGTTTTTCACAGCCAGCTGGCCAGGGAGGCGGGCAAGTTCACCTTCAACGACGTGGTGCGAACCCTCAATCGCAAACTCGTGCGCAGACATCCCCATGTCTTCGGCAAATCCAAGGCCCGAACCAGCGAGGAAGTCCTCAAGCAATGGGCCGACATCAAGGCGCGGGAGAAAAAACAGCGGAAAAAATCGTGCCACAGCGCAAATGCCTGACAATACACGCCTGTCACCCGATGAAAAAACAGGATGCCATTGGACCTTTGCGGGACACGGTGGAATCCTTCCTGAGTTTTCTCCAATACGAAAAAGGCCTTTCCAACCTGACCGCCCAGACCTACCGCAGACACCTTCTCCCACTCATCATTTTCCTGAACAAATTGAACCGCGCGGAGTGGCGGCAGGTCACCGTGGACGACCTGCATGCATGGCTCGCGGAACGCCGGAAACAGGGGTTTCGAAGCAACAGCCTCTATCTGGCCGTGGCGGCCCTGCGGGCCTTTTTCAAATTCACCCATCGGGAGGGGGTGTCCGCCGATTTCACCGATCATCTCGACCTGCCCCATCGTCTGGAAAGTCTGCCTCATGCCCTGTCACCCGCCGAAATCGAACGCCTGCTCAATGCGGCAAACCTCTCCCACCCCCTTGGATTGCGCGACCGGGCCATCCTGGAGCTTTTTTATTCCTCGGGACTCCGGCTGGCGGAAATGACCCGCTTGGAATTGGGCGACATCCGCTGGGAACTCGGCATCGTCCGCGTCCTGGGCAAGGGAAGCAAGGAACGGTTTGTGCCCGTGGGACGCGAAGCGCTTCACTGGGTCAAACGCTACATGGAAGAGCTGCGTCCAAAACTGGCCGGCCAGCAAACCTGCCAGGCTCTTTTCGTCAGCCGCAGAAGAAAGGGCTGTTGCCGGGAAATCATCAAACTGACCGTGCGCCGCGCCGCCCGCCGGGCCGGCATGAAAAAACGCGTCACCCCCCACATGCTGCGCCACTCCTTCGCCACCCATTTGCTGACCGGCGGCGCGGATCTCCGCGTCATCCAGGAAATGCTCGGACATGCCAGCATTGAAACCACCCAAATCTACACCCACGTCGACCAGGACCGCCTTCGTCAAATCTACCGCTCATTCCATCCAAGGGCCTGATTCCTCAATGTTCCGCAATCTGAATGCCAGACGGAGGTTCAAACAGGTTTTTATCAACTGTCAGACCGGTTTGGTAATCGTCGTACTGCAAGACGGTCACAAGCCGTCCATCCTCAAAAACCATCGTCTTGAGGGGGGTTTTCGAGACCGGATGGCACATGAGACGCAAAAGCAATTTTTCAATCTGGCAATCATAAACCAGATGCTTTTTCCCATCCACCATCCGCTCCAACGGCTCAACTCCCCTGCCTTTCATGAATTGAATCTCCCGTCCCACTTCAAAATCGGGGAACCGCATCGGTTTGTCTTTTGCATCGGGAGGAATGATGGGGGAATAAAAACGGTAGGTCGGCCCGGGATCAATCACATGACGACCGGTCTTGTTTGCCAGATTAATCATCCAAATGTTGGGTTCATTGACGATGATCAAGCCGTGAACTTTGAGCAGAACATCCGGCATTTCCTCCGTTCGTCCGCACCGGTCGCCATACCGGTAAAGGGTTCTGGGCTGCGCGCGAAACGCCCCGGCGGGTGAATCCGGATAGACAACCCGGTAAACCACCTTCACCATTTCAGTTTCCGGTCCGGCAACCGCAACAGCGGCAACCATCAGCCACAAGATTCCCAGCCACCCCTTGCAACCAAAAAAACAGACCATTAATTTCCGCTGGTATTTTGGACCGGTGAAACACTCTTGTCCGACGACAGGCGTTTCATGGCCAAAACCTCTTTTTCCGTCGGTCGAGCCATCACCCTGACAGGAAGGTTGAGCGACTCACCCCCCCGTTCCACCGTAAAATTCACCATCTCTCCAATGCTCAGATAAAAAGTCGCATTCATCACATCCGCAGGCGTCCGGATTTCCCGGCTTCCAATTTTGCGCAGGATATCGCCAGGACGGATGCCCGCCTGATGAGCGGAGCAGCCGGTATAGACATCGCGAATGGCTATTTCCTGCCGGCTGTTCTTGGGATCGCCTCCCGGCACTTCAATGGTCAGGCCAGTCCAGCCTTTTCGCGGCGCATGATGCTCCACCAAATCGCGTTGAACCTTGCGGGCCGCGTTGATCGGGAGGGAAAACGTGGATGCTCCATCTTCCGTCGCATAAACCACCATTCCCACCACTTCGCCCTTGGTATTCAACAGCGGGCTGCCGCTCTGCCCGCGCTGGGCGCGCACACTGCTGCGAATATGCGTGACAGTGAAAAACTTCGGCATTCGGGTCGCATCCGGCTCCGAAACAAAACCATATTCAGCCGTCACCTGCCCATTCTCCGGATATCCCACCAGCAAGGACATGGACCCAACCTTCAAGCCATCGGGATCACCTGCCGGCAAACAAGGGGTCGCCGTATCGATCTTCAGCAAAGCCACGTTGGTTTGGTCATCCTGCCCCACACTCACCCCCTCATAGGTCTTGCCGCGCCAATAAACAATGGCTTTGTCGCTGCCCCTCAACACGCTGGCGGCCGTAAGAATCAACCCCTTGTTATCCACAAAAAATCCCGTTCCCGCACTAAGCCCTTCCCCAACAATATCCCCTTTGGTTGCATCGCGCACGGGAATAATGGTCTTGATCTGCACCACTGAATCCTTGGCGCGATCACAAATCCCCTTCACCTCCTTCTCCAACCCCTGCATGACACTCTGGGCTTCCGCCGTGTTAAAACTGGTAAGACAGAGTCCTCCGACAAAAAACGACGCAAACACCGTCCCCATCCGGAGGAGCATCGTCACCCGCAACACATGACCGTGATCAGAACGTGAGAATGGACGGTTCATACGCAACGGAGTTGCTGGCCACACGATCCAAAACATAGACAACATTTTGATCGTTGCGCACCACCATGTCGCTGACCTGAGCGGGCTGAACCGCTTCTGTCAGAACAGGCCGGTGAATGGCCAATTTGACTTCGCTACGCTGACCGGTCGGCGACAATGCCGCCACACTCAGGAAAAGCATCAAACAGGCTGCAGCAGCCGCCACCCCCATCGCAGGGATCCCTCGCAGCGACTCCAAGCCGGCTTGAACCTTGGACCACCAAGTTTCCTGAACCCTTTCCTCCGCCTCCAGACGCTGATGCAGTTTGTCCAGAAAGGTGCGGGAGAAAAATTCATCCGGTTGTTCGTAACGTTTCAATGCCAAAAGGGCATGAATCTTCCGGGCGCCAGCCAGTTCGTTCCGGCAGGCCGCGCAGGTTTCCAGATGTTCTGAAATCTGTTCACCCAACTGACCTTCCAATTCACGAACCGCAAGCATCGGCAGATACTCTTGCACCATTTTGCATTTCATAGGTTCACCGTTCATTCTGAAGGATTTAGAGATATTTTGCAAGGATAGCTTTCAATTCCTGATGTGCATAAAACAACCGGCTCCGAGCCGTCGCTTCTGTACAACCCAATGTTTTGGCCACCTCCTGATGGGGCAGCCCTTCAATGTCGTGCAAAACAACGACTGCTCTATGATCCTTAGACAATTTTTGAAGCGCTTCGTTCAAAAATTTTTTTATTTCTTCACATTGAATATCCTTTTGAACCGATTCTTTTGACCTCAACTCCTTAAAAGTCACATTTTCTTCAATATCCGAGCTGAATTCATCCAAACTCAGGTTGCTTTCCTTGCGCAACCGGATGAAATTGATGGCCGTATTGATGGTAATGCGATCCAGCCAAGTATAAAAGGCCGATTCATGCCGATAAGAACCAATCGACTTATAAGCCTTGATAAATACATCTTGACATAAATCTGCCGCATCCTCGTTGTTTCCAATCATATTGTAGAGGACCCCATAAACCCTGTTTCGATAAGCCTCCACCAACCGGTCAAATGCCTTCATTTCACCAGCTTGCGCTTGGAGAACGATTTCTTTTTCGTTTTCCAATGCCTTGCCCGTTGTTTCCCTTGCGGGCGTACCTTTCGTTGAGGAGGATTCCGTCATGCCTGCGCCTTGCTTCCTTATAGGCGCTTATTTTAAGCCTTTATCCGTCGCAGCGGGATTTACATAAAAAACTCTTGCCATTTGCTTTTCTGGAAAGATTTCAATTTTTAACTGTTTTTCCCTGCCTTTTCCTTCGCTTCACAACCGAGGTTCCCTTGATTTTGTCATAATCCAAACCAGCCGATTTGATAGCCGCTCCCCAATTAGGGAAATAGAAACCTCCTGCATAAACCAAGCTGTGATATCCAGCCTCAACCAATCCCCGATAGGAAAGATTCAGGCCCTGCCGTTTAAGCCGCTTGATCTCAGACACCACCAATTGGGAACTCCAACGCCGATGTTTTCGCACCTTCTCGTAATCCACCCCGGCTTTGCTGACAGCCGCCCCCCAGCTTCCGAAATAATGCGCTCCCATCACCACCATCTTGAGTTGTCCCGCCTTCATCCGTGCGGACCATGAAACATCCTGCCCTTGGCGATGCAATTGGCGGATAATCCGCAGGATGCGATCCGGACTCCACTTTTCCCTTTTGCAAATGGTCTGGTAATCCAGCCCTGCGGCTTGAATGGCGTTTCGCCAACTGCCAAAATGATGCTGGGACGCGCTGACAACCGCGCCATTTCCCTTTTCATGCATGGCGCGCAGGGAAAGATCCACCCCCTTCTTGCGCAGGCGTTTGATTTCCCTCACGATGATCCGCCGGTCCCATTCATTGAATTTCCGCACCTTCCGATAATCCACGCCAACCTGCCGCAACGCCTCCCCCCATGATCCAAAGTGATTGACCGCCGCGTGAAAGAGCCGGAAATGATTCCGTTCAAATTCATTGTGGCTGAAGTCGTCCTTTCGTTGCCTGGCCAGACGCAACAACTTCACAATCCGATCCTTGGACCATTCCTCCTGACGCCGCATCTTCAGATAATCAAAACCGGCGGCGGTCACCGCGTTGCGCCAGGAATAAAAATAATAAGTCCCTGCCGACACCAAGGCCGGCCGGGCCGCAAACGCTCCCACATAGGAAAGATCCTTCGTTTTTCGGTACAGGCGTTCTATTTCCTCCACCACCAACCCGGCATTCCAGATATTGGAAAAAATGGTCGGCCTCGGTCTTGGACCGCGGTATTGGCGCAACTTGCGTAGGGCGGAAGAAATGGACATGAGTCCTTGATAAAAACTTTACCCCGCCAGGTCAAGCGAACGATTGCATCATTGATCCCTATTTGACCAGCAATGGTTTTTCCTTGAATTCAAAGTCATGGGCCTTGGACATGTGAGGGATGGCATCGGCCACCACCGCCTGGTCAGTGCCCAACACGGCCACGGCATATTTCCATTTGATCTGGTCTCCCGGATAAGCGAAAAGAAGATGGTATCCCGTGTTTTTCCTCAGATTCTTGGGCATCGAAATGATATTGGGGATCCCCTGCATCCCTTTCGCATTTTCACTGCCCTCAGGTTCCGCCAGGGTGTGAATCAATTCCTTTTTGTCGTTGTAAAGATAAACCCGGGCCACCTCGAATTCGGTCAATGAATCATCCAGCACCTTGAATTGCACTTTGAAAAGCTTCACTGCGCTGGTGCGCCCCTTTGAAGTGTAAAACCAATTGGCGGCATTGGCCTGCTGAAAAAGAGTGATCGTCAGCGGCAATTTCACAGCCGCCCCGGCTGTTGCCGTGGCATTCGTATCCGTCGATTGCGCACCGGTCTGCCCCCATGCAAAGCACAGGGCCGTCATGATGATTGCGGTCATTTTCATATTTGCCTCAATGTCGATATTTGATTTGTTTTTCCTTGCGTTCCATTTCCTTCAAAAAGCCGCCGGCGTCCTTGAATGTCTCCAGATAATGCGCGTCAAATCCCGCCTTGAAATCCGGATTCTGGATCATGGTGTTTACAAAAGCCACAAAACGTTCGGGACCGCCCTTTTCAATGAGCGTCTCCACCGCCAGTTGGGATTCCACATAGAAAGCCGACCTTGCGGCGCTGCCCTGGGGATATTCCGTCAGTTCCGTCATTTTAAAGAAATCAATGTTTGCAAGGGCGCTGGTATCCTTGTTGATCGACTCGTACCGCTGGCCATGATAGGCAAAATAAGCCTTGCGAGCCTGATACTCCGCAATCCCTTCGTTCAACCACCGAGGCGGATTCCCCACGAAAAACCGGTTGAAAACCAGATGGGTCATCTCATGAGCCGCCGTCCCCGACGACTCCTTTTCCCGCCGTTTCGGATAAAGGCAGAAATATTCATTGCCCAGGCAGACCCCTCCAATCTGCAACACATCCGTGTTGGCCTGAAACTGCCGCCACTGGGCCTCGTCCACAAACACGTAAATGTGCGACTTGTGATCCACCAGGTCCTGGCTCACCTTCAAATCATTCTTGATCTTCCAGTAGTAAAACTCCGCCTCCTTGATGAAACGGTCCCGGACGTCAATCAGCGGGTAGTGAATGATGAAATGTTCCGACTCGGCGTGTTTCCACTGCTTTTCCTGGATTTTCAACGCCTTCTGTCCCCATTCGGAAAGCGTCTGGTGCGACAATTTTTCAAAAGGCGTGTCGCTGATCTTCAACTGGTTGATCCTCTGCCTCTCGGCGTTTTCCTCCGGAGTGGCCGCCCATGACCATGACACTCCCGCAACCAATCCCATCGACAGCACCCCGACCTGCCACATAAAACGCGAATATCCGTTCTTCATAAAAACATTGCTAATCGACAAAAATATCCCTGTCAATCCGCAAAAACAATCTGTTAGCCTTGAAGGCATATCCTATTCCCAACAACTTTCAGTCTTGCAACCTGTCTTTACAACGCCACACGTTCGGCAATCGACCGGCGCATGTTGAGATGGGTCAACGCGATCGCAAGGGCGTCCGCCGCGTCAGGAGGCGGGGTTTCGGTCAGGGAGAGCACCGCCCGCACCATGAATCCCACCTGTTTTTTGGCCGCGCCGCCCACCCCCACCGTGCTCTGCTTCACCCGGCGTGGCGCGTATTCATAGATATCCAGCCCCGCCTCGGCGCCCGCCAGCAAAACCGCCCCGCGGGCATGCCCCATCACAAAAGCCGTCCTCATGTTCTGGGCAAAATACAACCCCTCCACCGCCATCACCGTGGGCTGCCGGGACCGGATCACCTCCGCCAAAACCTCGCGGATGCGCACCAGACACTGGGAGGGACGCAATCCCGGCGGATTTTTCACCACTCCGAAACCGCCGACCTTGAACCGTCCCCCCTCGCTTTCCAACACCCCCCAACCCGTTCCTCTCAACGAGGGATCCACCCCCAACACCACCTCGCGCCCATCTTGATCTCTCCCCCCCGACAAGGGGGAACCGGAGGGGGTTGTTTCCGTGCCCTCTTTCAAAATTTCACTCCATCAAGCGGATGCATGGATTTTCTCAAGAATGGCGTCCGGCGCGTCGAAATTGCTGTGAAGCCGCTGCACATCGTCATGTTCGTCAAGCGCCTCGATCATGTTCAACACCTTGCGCACCGCCGCCTCGTCGTTGAGCGGCACGGTGTTTTGCGGCACATAGGACAATTTTGCGCTGGCCGGTTCGATTTTGCTCTTCTTCAAACTTTCCACCACCGCCGCAAAATTCTCCACACTGGTGTAAACCTCGTATTCGTCCCCTTCCGTTTTCAAATCGTCCGCGCCCGCCTCCAACACCAGGCTCATCAACTCATCCTCCGCGATTTTATCCCGCGCCACCGTGATGACACCCTGTCGCTTGAACTGGAAAACCACCGCGCCCGGCGCCGCCAGGTTGCCGCCGTATTTGGAAAAGATGCTGCGGATTTCCGCGGCGGAACGGTTCTTGTTGTCAGTCAACGCCTCCACGATCACCGCCACCCCGCCCGGAGCGTATCCCTCGTAAAGCGCCTCCTCGTAAACCACCCCTCCAATCTCTCCCGTGCCCCGCTTGATCGCCCGCTCGATGTTGTCGTTGGGCATGTTCTCCGCCTTGGCCATTTCGATGGCGGACCGCAGCCGCGGATTGAAATTCGGATCGCCGCCCCCCACCCGGGCCGCCACCGCGATTTCCTTCCCGCAACGCGAGAAGGCCCGCGACCGCGCCGCGTCGATCTTGCCCTTGAAGTGTTTAACCTTCGACCATTTGGAATGTCCTGACATGCCCCCCTGTTAACCCAATCCGCCCCCGACCGCAAGCCCTCTTCTTTTCCGCCCTGGTCCCATATGACTGGCAAAAGCCATTTGACTTTTTATTATTCTCGTTTATTATAATGCTAAAATAAATAATCAAATGACCCGCACCCCTGTCATCCTCTTCTTTGGATTCCCGCTTTCGCGGGAATGACGCCGGGGCCGGACTGACGTGAAAAATCCTTCTCCATCATTCCAGCCTTCTTCGTCATTCCCGCGAAAGCGCATACGCGTCAACCTAAGGAATCAATGAATCATGTCTCTATCATAGGCGGTGCGGGAGCCCCGCCCTCCATTTTTTACCGTGCAGACAATGGAGGGCGGGGCTCCCGCACCGCCTCCATCAGAACGGAATGGTCCCAGATTGGGCAAATGTTAGCGGCGTTGGGTGGGACGCCCTTGTTCCCAGGAAAGGATCTCAATTAGGTTGACGCGAATGCGCGAAAGCGGGAATCCAGAAACACCCCTGATTGGCCAGGCATCTTTCATCGACGGACAACCGTCAAAACAAAGGACAACACATGAATCAAAACGAAAAAACAAGGCCAATAAAAACCCTCGCCATTTTCTCGTTCATTGGTTTCAGTTTATTGATATTGACGCTGCCTGATTTCATCCTGGCCGCGGACGCGCCGGCCGGATCTTCCGGGGAAAACATGGCTCGCGGCAAAACCTATACGCTCGACCCGGCGCCCAACTACCGGCAGGCCCTCGACCCCAAACGGCGCCTGCTCACCGACGGCCTTCGTTACGACGGAACCGGCTGCTTTTGGACACAAAAGACAAATGTCGGATGGGGATCCATTTCCCATGCGCTCATCACCATCGACTTGGGCCGGGTGGAACCCATCGGCGGCGTTTCCTTCCATACCGCCTTCGACGGCCCCATCAACGTCGGCTGGCCCCAATCCATCAAGGTGTTTGTCAGCGATGACAACAAGGAATTCGTTTTTGCCAGGGATTTGGTGGATCCCCGTTGGAAGGATTGTTTCCCTCCAACCCTCGGCGAACCCTTGACCGGGCAGAAAAAAACCATTCACCTCTACACCGGCGCAATCAATGCCAGGGGACGATATGTCTGCTTCGCGGCGCGCTACCCATCCTATGTCTTCTGCGATGAGATCGAAGTTTGCCGGGGAAACGCCGGTCTCGTTTCAAATCCCGCGCCCGGGGAAAAAATTTCCAACATCAAAGCCTTTCTTCAAAAAAACCTTCTCAAGGAAAAATCCATCACCGTCCTGCTTCGGGATTTGGGGGAAACAACCCGCAACGCCTCCCGTCTTGACGCCAGGGACAGGGATCCCCTGGCCAGGGAACTTTCGCGACTTGAGGAACGGATCAATGCCGGGGATTTTTCCAGACTGGATGCCGCCGAAAAAATCATCACCCCGCTAAACTCCCTGCACCAGGATCTTCTGCGCGTCAATGCCAGGATTTTGAAAGCGGGAAAATATCCCCCCCTGTTTGCCTGGCATAAAAACCGATGGGATCCGCTCGAAGCTGTGGAAATTCCGCCCGCACCTCCGACAGAGTCTCCAGCCCTTTCAATCGAAATGATGGATGGCGAATATCGCGCGGAAGCCCTCAACCTGACCAACGCCACGGAAAACGATCTGAACGTGGAAATCTCCCTTGCCGGACTGCCGGGCGGCGCGATGCCGGAATATCTTTCCATTTTTCAGGTTGAATTTGTCGGCACACAAAAAAGCAGGATGATTGCCGACCCGCTCTGTCCGGCTCAAAAAGGCAAAAAAGGCTGGAAAGCAACCATTCCCGGCGGCATGACCCGGCAAATCTGGCTCACCTTCAACCCCCGTGGAATCAAGGCGGGACTGCACCAGGGAACAGTGAAAGTGAAAGCCGGCGCCCTGCCCCAACTGGATACGCCAATCTCTTTGCGCCTATACCCCGTCAAATTTCCCAAAAAAACACACCTGTCGCTCGCCTTGTGGGATTACACCGACAAACCTTACGGTTTCAAAATGGCCACCGATCAAAATGTGCCCCTGGCCATCAAGGATATGCGGGAACATTTTGTCAGCGCTCCCTTTGGACACCGGAACAGCGCCTGCTGGCCTAAAAAAGAGGACTTCGACGCCGAAGGCAATCTGGTCAACCCTTTGCAGACGAGCCTGTTTGACGAATGGATAACCCATTGGAAAGGCAGTCGCCATTATTTCTGCTACATCGGCAATGCCCTGGAAAACTTTTGCGGAGAACCCATGGGTACTCCCCGATTCAACAACATGGTCCGCCAATGGGCCGCCGCGTTTGCCGGTCATGCCAGAAAAATGGGAATTCAACCGGATCAAATCGGGCTCCTGCTTTACGATGAACCCCACAAAGATGAACCGTGCAACATGAACACCCTGTGGGCAAAGGCCATCAAGTCCGGCGCTCCGGACTTCCGGCTTTTTACCGACGCTTCGGGTTACGAAAAACCGTCGGAAGCCCTGCGGAAAATGGTTGGCGCCCATGACATCATTTGCCCGCATCTGCCCTTTTACGGCGGAATCAACGCGGACGTCCGGAACGTGGCGAAATCCGGAACAAACCAACCCAAGACATTCTGGCTGTACAGTTGCATGGGACCGGCGCGCTTGTTCGATCCCTACTACTACCATCGTCTCCAAGCCTGGCATTGCTGGCGCGACGGCGCCGTGGGCATGGGCTTTTGGAACTATTGGAATTATTATCCCGAAGACAACTGCACGGCATGGAACGAACTGCTCTCCAACAAGGAAACCTGGGGAGTCACCTATGCCACCAGGGATTCCATCACCGGCGGCAAACACTGGGAAGCCATCCGGGAAGGCGTCGAGGATTATGAATATCTCCACATGCTTTCCACCAGGATCGGGGAACTCAAAAAGAAAGGCGTCTCCAACCAGGCCGTCCAGGATGCGGAACCATTGTTGCGAACCCTGCCCGCGAAAGTGGCCGCCCCCTATGACAAAGCCGCCATGTCGTGGTTTGCCGGCAAGGACCGCTCCGTTGCCGACCGCGCCAGAATCCAAATCTTGGAGGCGCTGGAAAAATTGAATTGAACCGGTCCCGAAGCACGGCAATCGCTCGACGAAACATGCTCCGCCTTCCGCTCAATGTTCCGCCCAAACGGATTGGCATTGAACACCCGGATTGCAACAAGCACACTTGGAGCAATGAAAAACAACAGCTTCCGTCCCCAAAAAAACACAATGCGGCAGCCTCATGAACAGCGCCCATCCCCGCCATCCGGCGCAACTTCCACTCTTCAAATCTCGATCCGCGATCTTCTCCATTCACATCCCCATTCTTCATCAAGGGCCATGACCCTCGTCGAGCTTCTCGTCGTCATTTGCTGCATTTCCCTTTTGTGCTCGCTGCTGCTTCCCGCGCTGAAAACGGCGAGGGAAAAAGCCCGCCAAATTCAATGCATGAACAACCTCAGAAATATTGGACAAGCAACCATGGCCTATGCAAACGAAAATGACGGCTGGCTGCCCCATTCAGGCGATGCCTTTGCGGCATTCTCAAGCGACAACAGACATTGGAAAGGGTTGATTTCCCCCTACCTTAACATCACTTCATTGTCAGCCTCAACGCTGGAGCACGGTGTTTTTCAATGCCCCGCCCAAAAAAACAAATCCTGCGGCGATGTGACATGCGGCGATGGCGGCTTTTACGGGGGATATGGATGGAACTTCAGGTACTTGGGCTGGTTGAATGTCATCAGCAGCGGAGCCAATCCATGGGTAAATCTTTCGCAGGTGAACAATCCCGCCCAAGTCATCATGGCGGGTGACACAAGCGATTATTATATTGGGGCAAGCACTGCGGTGCGAGTTTTCTATTTGTACTGGCAGGGTTTTGGCGAGGGCGTGCCGGGAAAAAGCCAAAGACATGCCAGCGGCGGCAATTATTTATGGGTGGATGGGCACATCAGCTGGCATTCCGCACAAGAAGCATGGGATAACAGGCTCCACTGGTATCAAGTGGAATGATTTTCCGGCTGCAATCCGCAAAAAAAACGAAGTCTATCGCAAAGCGCAGCGCATCCATTATGAAATCATCCGAAAATCATCCCCCCACGAACTCCGGATTCCAACGCTCCATTTTCCTCCGCCGGAAAAAAGAAAAAACTCCTTTCGAAAGATGCGCCGCAAATAAGCATGCAATATCAAGAAAGGTTTTTGCAGCCATGGCGGGCATCCTCATCGCAAGCATGTCAACGCCGCAAGGCTTCGCCAACAACCGCAATCATCCCATGAAAAACAATGATGCCAACAACACACAACCAATGGGAGTCAATATTGCCACCCCGATGGAAGGGGCGGTTATTTTAGCATCCTCTTTTGAAAACACACGCGAATTTTACCCGGACAATCTCATTGGCGGCATTGATCGCGCCACATGGCGGTCCACAGATTCAACCGAACCTCAATGGATTGAATTGCGATGGCCTTTTCCGAGAAAAATGTCGTCTCTCGAATTTCTGGACCAAGGAACAAGGCCAATCGCGCAATGTGAGGCATCCGCATGGATCAACCAGACATGGGTCGTCCTGGCAAAGGCAAACGACCCAACTCCAACAAATGACAACAAAAGAAAACGGGTTGATCTTGGCCATATTACAACTGACCGCTTGCGGCTGATTCTCGACGGACAAAGCGGCGGCGGCGGATATATGGAACTGGCGGCTCTCAAAGTTTATGAAACTTTAACCGCGAACCCCTCTTCCGATGACGATAAATCTTGCGCCGGACGCACCTCACTCTCCATTGAATCCGTATTTCTTCCCGACAAACCATTAGAGGCAGGACAATGGTTTGAATGCCGCGCCAGAATCAGGACGCAGAAAAAGCTCCACCCAAGCTATGCATTTCTTCTTATTTTGGGCGAAAGAGCACTTGACGCAAAAAATGATTTTATTCTGACAAAAACCATTGGAGAGCCTTCGACTCCGATCGAGGAATGGAAACCGTTTGAATTTTATGAAATAAAATGGACTCTCCAAATTCCGGAAGGCTCACCCGGAGGATCCCTGACGGCAACCTGCCTCCATGGAACAACCTCGAATCTGCTCTCCTTTGAACAGAATTCCCGAAAAGGCGAAACTCACTCCTTCAAATTGGGAGACATCACCATTTTCGACAGGAAACCAACATCAGCCCAGAAAAAACCTGTCGCAAAGGGCTGCCAGCCCATTTCTTGCGGCATCAAAGCGGAATCACCCCTGCCCCCCCCCTTCCTGCTGTGGAGAACATACTCAAACACTTTTCGAAAATTCGCCGCTTATTCGGGCACCGGAGTGCAAACTTTTTTGATTGATTTGCCCGGTTGCATCGCGCCTGACAACCAATACGCCGATCGGCTGAAAATGCTTGACCAATCCGTTGATTGTCTTTTACGAACCTGTCCTGACGCCCGCGTCATCGTTTATTACACATTGAAGGCTTGGGGGGGAAAATACTGGGCGGCTCAATATCCTGATGACACCCTGATCACGGCCTTTGGCGAAAAAACGCAAATCCCCTGCTTCGCCTCCAAACGCTATGAAGAAGCGTGCCTCCTTTTTACAAAACAGCTCATCCAGCATGTCAAGTCGGCATCTTACCGCGATCGGGTTATCGGATATATCCCCTATACAAATGGCACGCCGGACAGCGGTTTGGGCGGCACCGATAAAAACGAGTGGCAACCTGACCGGAACAAACTAACCATTGGCGACTGGAATCCCCAAACCCTGGGGGCATTTGAAGAATGGCTGCGCCGGAAGTATCACCATGACGAAATCGAACTAAAGAACTCATGGAAAGATCCTCGGGCAACCTTTGCCAGCGCCAGGCCTGACCGCGAAAAATTGTTGATGGCTGCGCCGGAAGGAACCGTTTTCCGGGATCCCAAACGCGAGGGAAACATGGCTTTCGACTACTTCGATTTCCTGATGGAGCTGTTGCCTGGGGTTTACGAGAAAATTGCGCGCCAGATCAAGGAGGAAACCGGGAACAAAGCCTTGGTCGGCATTCATTATGGCTATGTGTACGCGGGATTGCGGGCGGGGTATCAATCGCCGGCCTTCGGACTTCAAAACAACAGCTTTTATCTGCCGCAAATGCTAAAAAACAAACACATCGATTTCTATTCCGGCGCCAGCTGTTATTGGCACCGATCGCCCGGCAATTCCCTGGTGCTTTTCCATCCCGCCAGCGCCATCACATCAAACCAACGGCACTTCATCATGGATGGAGATTACCGGACCTTTCTGGCGCATGACAAAGTGTTTGGACGTTTGCGCAGCGCAAAGGAAACACTGGCGGTCATGAAGCGGGATATGGCCATTTCAATGATCAGAAAAACCGGAATGTGGCTTGGAGAATGGAGCAGTGGGTCATCCGGAACACGATCGGGGATCGGATGGTATGATGATCCCGACATTCTTAACCTTGTCAAACAAACCCATAAAATCCACGCCTCAAACACCGGAGATCCGGGAAAAAACATTTGCGAAGTCGCTGTGATTTTAAGCTGCAAGTCTTACTTTTATGGCGACGTTTATCTGGCTCCGCCAATTTATCACAATCTTGTCGGGCGGATCATTTATGAAGAGCTGCCCAAAATAGGATGCCCCTATGATGTGCTGTTCATTGAAAACTTGCGACAGGAGGCCATCGCAAAAAAATACAAGTTATATATCATCCTGAACGGTTTCATTCTGAGCCGCCAAGACAAGGAAAACCTGGAAATATTAAAAGGGAATGGAAAAACGATTCTGTGGTTTTATGCGCCAAATTACATTGATTCAGAACAGGGTTTGCGAACCAAAAACATTGAACAAATCACCGGGATTGCCGTGAAAGAGCGTCGCGCGCCGGACGATTTTTCATATTCAACAACCTCCAACGCCCACCCGATCACCACAGGATTGGCCGCGGATGAACAACACAAAATGGAAGGCTACGGCAACAAGAGGACTGACGGTCTCAATCCGTTGACTCTGAAACCAGCCTTTTGCGTGGACGATCCCTCCGCGGCGACCCTGGCGGAACATACGGATCACAGTTCCGCGCTCGCAGTCAAAAAAATCGGCGATTGGAACTCCGTCTATTGCGCCATTCCCTACATGAACAGCAAATTGCTGCGCAACATTGCCCGTTTCGCCGGAGTTCACATTTTCAGCGCCGACGATATCATCCTCGACGCCAACAGTCGTTTTTTAATGTTGCACAATGGTTATGAACCCGGCAAAAAGGTCAGGCTGAACCTTCCAGGAACCTATGACGCAAAGGAACTTTACAGCGAAAAAACGGCGGCATCTCACGCAACACAACTCAATCTGGAAATGCCGGCGTGCGAAACATATTTTTATGAGATTGAAAAGAAAGATTGATCCGATTTCGCATTCGGGGGAACGATGAATCATCCTCCCCGTCATTCCCGCGCATGAGGGAATCCAGAGGCTGCCGCAATTTCGTTTTCATCCGGAATCATTGGAATTCCCCAAACATCAAGTCGCGCCAAAGCGCGATATCCCACGCAAAAAAATCCTGTCAATTTCATCCATTTCACTTAAAATTCCGCTCTCACTTCCAATCCCCATTTAAAATGAAAAAAATCCCATTCTTGAATCTGCTGGCTGTCTGCGTCTTTGCCATCTCCGGACTCCATGCCTTCGGCAAACCGGCCAAGGATCCCGCAAAGGACTTCATCATCACCGTCAAAACCGACCGCCCCGAGGCGTTGTACCATTGCGGGGAACAGGCCGGGTTCCGGATCGAGGCGACGGAGGCCGGCCAGCCGGTGAGCGAAGGCCAGGTGGACGTCACCCTGACCCTCGACGGCGGCAAAATCCTGGAAAAAAAATCGCTTAACTTCAACCAAAGCCCCCTCCTCATCGCCGGAACCCTGTCCGAACCCGGCTTCCTTCGTTGCACGGCGATTCATTTGAAGGATAAAAAAACCATTCGCGGTTATGGCGGCGCGGGATTTGACCCGGAAAAAATAAAACCCGCTGCGGTCATGCCCGATGATTTCGACGCGTTCTGGAACGAAGGAAGGGCCGAACTGGCCAAAATCCCGCTGGATCTCAAGCTCAAACCCCTTCCCGAACACTCCAATGAAAAACGGGATTGTTTCCTGCTGAGTTTCGCCAATCTGGACAACACCCGGATGTATGGATTTCTCGGCGTGCCCAAGGAGGCAAAACCTCCCTTCCCCGCCTATCTGACCGTGCAGCCGGCCGGTGAAAATCCAAGCAAACCCAGCGGTCTTGAATGGGGCGCCAAAGGGGTGTTGGTTCTGCACATGGGGGTTCACGATTACGAGGTGGGACTGCCTCCCGAAGAAACCAAGGCGCGGTACGCAAAAATAAACAATATCAGCACTCCTCCCATCCCGTACATGTACATCGGTTCCCCTGACCGCCAGCGCTGCTATTTTCGCAAGGTCATTCTGGGAGTTGACCGGGCCATTGAGTATCTCACTTCCCGCCCGGACTTTAACGGCAAACAATTGGTGGCCCACGGCAGCAGCCAGGGCGGCGGCATGTCCCTGATCATGGCCGGATTCAATCGCAAGATCACCGCTGTTGGAGCAAACGTGCCGGCCCTGTGCGACCAGGCAGGCCACCTCGCAAATCGACAGGGCGGCTGGCCGCAATTCATTCGCCGCACCGCTACGGACGAGGAAAAAGCGGCCCAGCTGAAAATGGCCCCCTATTTCGACGCGGTCAACTTTGCTCGCAAAATCCAATGCCCGGCCATTGTTTCCGTGGGTTTCATCGACACCACCTGTTCTCCCAGCTCGGTTTATTCCGCCTACAACGAAATCCAGGCGCCCAAGAAAATGTTCATCGATCCGATGGGCGGCCACATCGGAATAAAACCCTTTTACGCCTTTCTCCCCAAATGGATGGAAGGACAACTGGGACTCGGCGAGCCGATCCAGCCAACCAGGCAGGTTCCTCCCCAATAACCTTCGGATATTTCCGATTTTAGATTCGGGCTCTATTCTCCATGCGTTTTCCGCTGTTTTGAGTGATCCCGTTTGATTACAGAGGCTCTTGCAAAACTACGATGCTTGGCGCGATGAACCGCTTTGGCCAAATCCAAGGCGATGAGGCAGGAAAATCCCCAAAGTGGGCTTTGACTGCCGAGTCAACGCCGGAGTTGGCCAAAGCGGTTGTCGCCCAGAGGGTTGCGCGTCTTTATTTTCGCTGGCGGTCCCGCTGGCGGGATCGCTTGTGCCGCACAAGCGGCACCGTTGCAGGGATTGCCCAAGCTCCACGCCTTCCCAGCGAAAATAATCCGCAGCAACGCCAAGCATCGTAGTTTTGCAAGAGCCTCTACAGCCTCCATTTTCAACCAAACCGTTCCTGCGCCTTCTTCCAAAGCGCGTCCAATTCCCGTTGCTCCGCCGGATCGCGCTTGAATTGGTGTTCTTCCAGCAACTTGAGCGCCCTGGCGCGGGCTTTCTGGCGAATATCCAGGCGTCCGGCCTTGTCCCAGGAGCCAAAGGATTCATTGGAAAGAATATCGGATTGAAACAATGTTTTTCTAAAATCCCGGACTGTTTTCTCATGCGTCAAAAACGAGTTGTCCTTGATGCATTCCATGATCACATCCTCGCACAAATCCTCCGCGTTGAAATCAAATCCGTTTGCGATATGCATGCTGGCCTTGAACATCTCCCACTGGACGACCAGCTGTTCCGCGGAGGCAATTTCATCCACGCAACATTGTCCGGCCCAGCCAAAATTCCGTATGCCAGCCAAGGCCATGAGCGCGCCACCCGCGCCCCCGGCATACCCCATTTGCGCATCGCCGGGAAACTTGCTCATGTTATTAAACGCCTTGCCCATCGCGCGCTTTCCGTAAAATTCCGCCATTTGGGCGACCGCCAGGTTTGCCATGATAAAATCCGGTCCTCCAAAGACAATGGTGGAGTGCCGCATATCGAAAGGATACACGAAAAAGTCGAAGCCGGCCTCGTTTTCCGGGGCGATTAATTTCAAGATTGCCGCGCCTCCCATCACCTCGGCGCATGACTGGACCAGCGCGCCGGGAAGCTGCAAAGGACACGAAGCGCCCTGCATGGGCATCGTGCTGCAGCCCAGATACGCTTTTTTGGGAATATACCGGATGCCCATCTCCAGTAAAAAGGGATCAAATGCCATGGGGCTGAGCATGTGCATAAAGACGCTGCAGGGTTTCCCCATGGCATGAAGCATTTCCTGCACAAAGTCGTAAACCTCCGCATCACTGAAAGTTCCCGCGCCATAAATACGGTCGGATACATCCATGCAGAGCTTGTAGGTCGCCACCTCGGCCAGCCGCTGGGGCATGTCCCGGGGCATGATCATGGAACATCCACGGGCGCCCATTTGATGGGCGATTTTGGTGAATTCAACCATGTCTTTGGTTGTTGACTCGCGAATTTCCCCCGTTCGCAAATCATAACAACGCAGGGAGTATCCGGACACACTAAAGCCCGGATCCGCAGGCGGAGGGGGCGGCTGCTTGGGCCACGGGCCGAACAACTCAACCACTTTTTCCGCCGAAACACAGGCTCGAGTGGAATCCCTGATCACAACCCCCTTCTTCCCCTGAAGCATGCGCCGCGCCTCCTCCGAGGGGACATGGATGCCGACCTTTTCGATTGTCCGCAATGCCGCGTGATGAATCGCCAGAACCTGATCCCTGGTCAGGCCCCCGTCAAGATGCCATTGGACTTTTTTCATATTTTAAGAAGCTCTTGCAAAATTTGAAAGTAACACAGCCATCCTGGCTGCAGCCTTGATGTCAGGACATTCTTTTTGCGTCGAACACCCGTCCGCCCTGGCAGGACTTGTTGATGATTAGTTCAAAACAACCATTTTTCCGCCGTCTTCCCCATGATGCCGTCCATGACGTCCTGCGGAACGCCAATCCTTCTCAACAGCATTTCGTAATGCTTCTGCGCATTTATCATGATATCGGGTCTCGTAAAATAGGCGTCGGAACCAAGCAGAAGTTTTTTGAATCCCAAAAAAGTCACATCCACTTCGGCGACGCAACTGCACATCCATGAAGCCAGTTCGGATGGCTGGATGGCCATCCAACTGCCGCTGCCGGCGAGATCGGCATAAAGATTGGGATGAACCTTGATCAGCTCGGAGGCCTCCTTCCGAAAAAACGTCGTCCCAAGGTGCGCCATGATGATTTTCAACTCCGGAAAAGAACGCGCAATGCGGTCAAGGTTCAGCAGATCCATGTTTTTCAATGTCGGACGGCGATCAATTGCGTATGGATGTCAATTTTCATCGGTTTTTCTTTTTTTAAAATCAATGAGACCATTTCAAAATAAATGCGCCGGCATTTTTCTCATTCACCGGTCTGACACCACGGAACCATCGTATTCTGATAACCCCAATTGCCCTTTGGAACCAAACCATCCTCCCACCACGCCACATGCATATCAAAGAAAAGAAGATTCATCCCCCCATGATGCCGTGGCGCCACGATATCCCCCACGTTCCCAGGATAAACATGGACCGCATCAAACCCATCAATGGCGGCAAATGTCTCAGCTGGCCGATACAGGCGGCTGCGGCGGCCTTTGACAATCCGATTTTGGTCCTCATTTGAACTCAACACCCCGCCATTCAAAGAAAAATCCGACCGGGTGCTGACATGCGCGCGTTTTTCCGAAGGACAAAGAACCGGATTCACATAAGAACGAGTGTTGGTCTGGGCCATCGACAATTTTTTTACGGAAATATACCCCTTGTCAAAAAGCGGGTCGAACCATTCCACGCCAGGCGCTATCGACGAAGGCGGATAGGTGTCATTATGATCGTCCGCATACATGTTCAACGCCAGGCCGAGCTGCCGCAAATGATTCATGCACTGGATGCCCCGGGCGCTCTCACGCGCCTTCTTCATGGCGGGAGACAAAAGCGCAGCCAAAAATGAAAGA
>JAQUAF010000152.1 GCA_028687435.1 Verrucomicrobiia bacterium
GTATAAGTAACCTTGCATTTGGCGGAAATGGCGCCCTTTTTGCTTTCCGTGTCCAAGGCCGCGGCGGCGGAATTGCCGGGCGAGCCCTTGATATCGCCGCTCCAAGCGTATTCCGTCTTGGTCACGCTCCATGTCCCCTGCGTCTCACCCTGGCAACATTTATCCTCCGGCGGTGTTGGCGTCGAGCTGAAAGTAAGGCTCACTTCCGCGCAATAGCAATAGTCCGGCCCGGGAGGGTTGGCCGTGATGCTTGCCGCAAAAAAACGTTGTGGCAAAATCGACAAACAAAGAGCCAATAAAATGTGATGCTTCATGGGTAATTTGGTTTTCATGTTTTTATGTTCCAGTTGGCGGCACTAGTTTTGCCTCATAGGTTTGCGTTCTTTCCCCGCGTTCATCATATTGATAATGATAAACGCCGGATTTGTCAATCCACTCGACAATTCGCCCTTGGGCGTCATAGACTTGGATGATTTTATAGCTCGTCTGATCCAATAAATTTTCAACCAAAATCTCCGTATTAAGATCATTTCCATCATACTTATACCTTTGGATGTAGGCCATCGTTTTTCCATCCGCAAGATAACTCTCCTGCCTGACCTTTTTTCCCCGTTCATCATAAAAACACTTGCTATCAAGCCGCCCATCAACCCAATTGGTTTCCCCGCTTTTATTTCTCACGCACTCCACAAAATGACCCAGAGCGTCGGTTTGTGCCCTGATTTCATTGTTTTGGACATAAAAAATCTGTTTGTCCAAACGGCTGCCGGCGTATTCCAGCTTGATAAATTGGACATCGTTCGGATTGCTCTTCAGCCGCCCAATAAAATCCCTCCATTGTGCCGAATCCGGATAACAATACCGGATGGTCTTTTTTGTTTCCATCCATTCCTCCAACACGATCCGCCGCCGGCCATCGTACTGTTTCTTGCACAGCAAGCGATCCCCGGATAAAATTTCCACAATATCGCCATTACCATTATACACATATTTCTTCGCAACACCATCCGAAAACTCCCGAATCAATTTTGCATTTCCATCAAAAGACGCTTGATATATCAGCGTGAGATTGTCTTTCGTTCGTTGCTCAATCTTTCTTGTCCGTCCCGACAATTTCCCTGCATTGACGAACCATGTTCGAATCGTCCAGACACCATTCTCAAAAGTTTCCTCCCGTCCCGGTGTCGCCTTCCATGCGCTGACCAACTCCCCCTTGGCGTCCCGTTTTTCAATGCACGCCGCATTATCCTGCGGTGTCGCTCCCGGCTTCACAACATACTGCCATGTGTTGGTTTCCGCAGTCCCGCAAACCGCGTCGGATAAGAGATATCGGCTGGAGGCATCCCATGTGTATAAATGTTCATCCTTGCCTGTGGACGAAACCTTGAGGGTTGGCTGTTTCGATTCATCAACCCCAAAAACATAATCCATCACGGTTCCGTCCGCCAAGGTCATCCGCCGAAGGCTGAGTTCTTCTCCCTTAATTTCCCGTTTCTTATCGGCGCCAACCAGCACCAGCGACTTGCTTCCAAGTTCAAATTTATTCCGTTTCCCGTCCTTGAAGATCATTTCTCCAGACCGTCCTTCCCGGGCATCCATCTGTATCCGCAAGGCGGTGGAGCCATTAACGCGGATTTCTCCAGCCTTGTCTCCCAGCATGACCACGTCGATCAGCTTGTTCTTGGGCGTCTTGATGGTCGTGATACGCCCGCCCGTAAAAGTCATCCTCCACCCGCCGCAATTGGCAAACAGATTGATGATATTTCCGAGATTTCCCGCCGCGTTTTTTGAGATTTCAGCTTTCCATCCCGAGGAACCGTTCAAGATGTTCTTGTCCTTGCTTGCCCAATAATGATAAGTCCAGCCATCAGGATAAATGCATTCATATTCCCTTTCGCTGAGGGGATACATTCTCGCGTCAAATATAAACAGATTGAAATTTGAAGAGAAAAACCTGGATGGCGGATAAACGGGCGAAAAACTCAGGATCAACGGCAGGGGTTTTTCGTCCTCCAACGGAAGAAAACCCACGGTGTAGAACAATTCGCAAACGCCCCTCTCATTAATCCCTGAGTATCGGTTATGCGGCTCCGACCAGCGAATACTGCACGCCTCCATCTGATATGCCGCAAACACCATCAGGAACAACCATCCGCCAAGCAAAGGCCATTTGAAAAAAACAGGCCACCTCATATTTTTCCCTGAATCCCTTCCATGTCCCTATTTAACAAAATGCCACTCATGCGCAATGCACCCTCCCGCTTGAGAACTCTATTCCGCTTATTCCGAACTCGAACTGCTGGAAGACGAAGAACAATCGCCGCCGGCCATGGTTACCGGCGCCGGCGCTTTGCCGTTTGCCTTGTCAGCCTTGACTGATTGAACAAAGCTCAGGGTTACCACAGCCCAAAGAAACACAACAAATATAATGAAACTCTTCATACCCCTCCTTATTTGAAGGCATTTTAACGCTTTCTTGAAAAAGCGCAAGCGATTTTATTAGGTTTTTGCACGATACCGTCAGGTTTTTCCCTATTGATATTTATCGCACTTCAACCGGTTCGGTTTCCTCAAAAAATCGTCGATAAAGCCACCATGCCCCCACCACAAGAAAAATGTCTCGAATGAGAGCGAGCCAGACCTTGAAGGAAGAATATATTTCCGGAGACGATCCAAAACAACCGCAGTCAACTTTTAGTCCGCGAATCAGGGCCTGAGACAGCGCGACAAGGAACACCCCGGAGAGCAGCAAAACTCCAAGGCTTGCCATGCGTTTGAATGGTCCAGCCAGCATCAATGCGCCCACTCCCACCTCAAAGGGGGGAAGGCACAACGCGAAAAGCGACACGCAAAGGTTCGGCAATATTTTGAAACTGTCGATGCTGTCGGCAAACGGTTGAGGGGAAATCATTTTCATTGCCCCGGCATAGATGAACATCGCGCCAATCCCCCACCGCAGGGCCAGCAAAAACCAGCGGTTTTTCAAACAAAAAGGGTCAGTCCGAGTTTTAATGCATTTTACTGTAGTCGTGTCATTGAAATTATGCTTCATTCAGCTTCCTCCATCCTTTGATCAACCGGCGTTCCTCCCCCAACCGCCGCCCAACCCGGCTCA
>JAQUAF010000035.1 GCA_028687435.1 Verrucomicrobiia bacterium
ACTCAGCTTTTTTATGGAAGTAAACCTTGGGCAAAGTTTTCCAAGGAAAAATGGCCAATCCACCCACAAATCCAGCGACAGCGAGGCGAAATTTTTCCGGTTTGCTTGACAATCCCCATAGCAGGAGTACGAAGTTAAAATCCAAAAGCTGAAATTAAGAAACCTTGCGGAGAATCAGAGACCTGAATGACTATTCAAGAGCTAAATCAGCATCGATCTTGTAAATTTTCATTTTTTTAGCTCCCATGCTTTTTTTGCATTTTATAAGCTTATCAGAAATCAGATCGATAACCGAGGCCCGCTGTAAGAGTTTGTGCTGAAAATTCCGATAGGCGAATAGAATTTCCACTCCTTTTTCATCTCTCCAGATCACGCCGCGTTTGTTTTTGAGCAGATGGCGATGGATCATGTGTTTCACCGCCTGATTGAACGCCCGGTTCCATTCTCCAATCTTTTTCATTTTTCCCTTGGGCAGGTATTTCGCAGCAACGGTCAAGGGCGCTTTGTTTGCCAGAAACCGGAAATAAGCGTGATCCTTCAAAATGGCCGGGTTGTTTTTGTAATAGGTAAAGAGGCTTGTTTCCACCGCCATTTCTTCCTGGCCCAAAAAAAACATGCTTTCGCCGTCACCGCGGGCGCCAAATGGCGAATACCCTTCATTGATGATTTTTAAACCTATGTCTTGCAGTCTTTTTACCATCGCGATGGCATCCGCTGTGTTGGCCACACCTTGTTTTCTGGAAAAATCCAATGACATAAATGGCATGGAATTATAGGAGTCCAGCCACAAACCATCAAAGTGGCAGTCTTTTTTGAGTCGCTTTAACAAATTGATAAAATGCCGTTGCGCTTCTATCCGGGCCGATATAGCTGTGATATGGAAATAAACCCAGGTAAATGGGGATCCGTCAGCTTTTCTGATGATCCATTCCGGGTGCTTGGACAAATAGTTGGAGTGATTTGCAAGATGAAACCCCGGATACCATACAAAAACCTCCATATTTTTCTCATGCGCTTTATCACAGAAAATACGAAAGGCCTCCCGCCCGCCATATTGGGACGCTATTTTAAAATCGAGAATACCACAGCGGGAGTCGTAAGTAATGGATGGCAGGGCCTTCACCTTCATGCCCAGTGACCGATAGCTGATCCAAGGACTGCCCACCATAATCCGGCGAAAGTTCAACTTGTCGCATAAGGACAGGGTTTTTTCGGCAAAGATATCGAAACGACCTTGCATCTTCAGATGCAGTTTGGGAGCGCAGCCGGGGGTTCCTCCATCAATGGGGATGTTGGCCATCGGCAGGACCTCCTCCCTTTTGACCCCGGCAGCTTTCCTAAAACGTTCGCTTTCAGCAAGAAAGATTTCACACCACAGATCCTTCTGTCCTTCCAAATCCATTTTTTCCTGGTGAAGAAGCAGACTCCATTCCGCGCATTTCCACCGAGTCTCGCTGTCCAGCGTGTACCGATAACGGAAAAGGGGGCCTTTGCCCTGAATCCATTCGCCACCCGACGAGAACATCCCGGCAAGTTCGCCGAGACGAACCAATAAGACGTTGCTTTCGCTGGTGAACAGATCGAAGGGAGAGCGCATTCCCTGCCAAATGCCCCAGCGCGCGCCCTGCCACTGTTCGCCCATGACACCACATTTTTGTGGTGTGTAGAGATCCTGCACATGATGGCGGGAGAACCGTTTATGCAATGGCAGACCAATTTCCAATTCCAGTGGCAAGGCAATTTGCTGCAGCGCCTCAAACCGCAGGCCAATGCCAGCGAAACACTTTTCATTTATAAAGCATTGGCATGCCCGGGCAATCATCCTGACAGAGTAACGAAACCGGGGCCTGCCGTTAAGGCGGATGTCTCCCCGCCAGGAAACTTCATTGCCTTTTCGGATGGGGGTGCGCCAAGCGACATTCCCCCACGAAAATGAACCATTCTCGAGATATCGGTAACGAAAAGACAACGCTTCCCGGAGAATTTCGATTTTGTCCAAATAAATACTCGAGAGACAAACCTGATTTCGGCCCGTCTTGCATTCAATAGATCCGTTGCCAAGATGATGAATGAAACTTTTAGTTCTCATGAGATTGTCGGTATCTTTATGTGGTGATTTCACAGATCTCAAAACTCCATTTTCATAACATCATATGTTGAACGCGCCATTTTCAATGACATGGAGAAAATCGAATTATAACTATAATCAATCAATATTTGACGCTATAAGTTATAGAGCAATCCAATGCCCGAAGACGAATTTCATTTGCGCCCTCGACATGAAAATCGGCAAACAGGACATTTGCCCGGTCATTGTGATAACGAACGATTTGTTTTGGGTCGGCAGCAACAAATTTGGGATACACATAACACGCCATCGCTGTTACATCGGTTCCATTTAATATGGTTGCGGAATCATAGATCAATCCCACATTTGCCGGATTCTGAAAATCGTTCAGATTGGGCCCCCAATATCCAGGAGGGGCGCTTTTTTGGTACCACCATTGAAAACCGTAGGTATTGTTGGAACCCTTCCAATTATCAGATGTTTTGCTGGAAGGGCAGAGAAACACCCGTTTGTCTTTGCTGTATCCCTGGTCATATAAGACTGCAGCCCAGCTGGTCCATGCCGACGTATTGTAGATCTGGGGACAATTTCCCTCGTTTTCAGAGCAGTATTGTGACAACGCAAGCCCGATCTGGCGCAGATTGTGCAAACAGCGAATTTCACGCGCTGAATCGCGGCACTTCTTCAATCCAGGAAATAATAATGCTCCCAAAATGGAAACAATGGCAGTCACTATAATCATTTCCAGCAAAGTCACGCCCATTGCTCCGCCTGTCTTATTTAAAATTCTCCCGCAAGCCAAACAGGATTTGAGGATTTTTCCATGAAATTTCCGGATCGGAACGGGCTTCATTTCAAATAAAATCGGGCGCATGACAGATTCTTTTGAATGGAAAATCTGGCTGGCAATTAAGCGGGGAGGAAACATCCTTTTCATTTGCAACGTTTTCAGGCTTGCGAGATTCCATGAGCGATCTCATTCTGGACTAAAGCGTCTTCCCAATAATCTGGCAAGCTCGAAAGTCGCGGGGCCGACGGGGTGGGCGCTCATTATTTTCCTATCACCTCGTTAAATCTTTGCCGGTAAAAATCCGGATCCTGAGTGATAAATATCATTTTTGCGGCCGCAATGGAGCTAATTTCGGCCGTTATTTTCTTCCCGTTCCTTTGCCATGGAACCGGAATGATTCCTTCTGGAGACACCTCCAGCACATCCTTTTCCTTGAACCACTCCGGAACCGCAATCTTCACTTTTACATTTTTCTTTGGATTAATCAAAAATTTCCGGTTCTCTTCATAAGCGTAATCCCTGTTAATCAACACGACGCCCAAATGCTTTTCGCCGCAAAACAATGTCGTCGTTTGCAGTTTCACCTCCGTGGATGACGCGATATTTCTGGCTTGATGTCCAATCGCGAGAAGCGGCCCTGCCACCCGCAATTCCACATTAATCCGCTCGATTTCTCGGGCAAGTTCCTTGTCAGCCTGAAAGCCGCGCCATGCCTTGTCACTGCTGTACATAAAATAGAAGATGCCTTTGGCTCCGCCCGCGATTGCGTAATAAGCCATGATTCGCTCTTCCTCGGAAGTCGCAAAACGGTCGTTTGTGTGGGCCGCATAAGCATCAAGCCAGATGAAGAGAGGCCGCGGGGCGCATGCCGCCCTTGCGGTCTCGGCGGCGTTTGACACATACGCCAATGTTTCCTTTGTTTTGATGTGCAATGCATACGGATCCGTGCCAAAAATATCAGCCAATTCTCCATAAATATTCCAGTTGTCCGGCTTGAAGGTATTGTCCACGTTTAACATCAATGGATGCAATGGATCCTCCTTTCGATAGGCCTGTTGCATGTCTTCTATTGGCATTGCCATGGAGCCGACTCTCCTCATCACATCCGGAATAGCCTTGTTCTTGTATTCCCAGACATCGGGTTCGTCATACAAATAGTAAGCTAATAAATTCGGAAACTTCTTTATCTGGTTTATTGTTTCAATGCTTGGCTTTAGCGCATTGAACGCGGTTGTTGTCGTGATAAATTTCAAGTTCCTTGCGGAAAGTTTTGCCATCAACTTGTCGCCAGGAGCGAAGTTTATGTTAATGACGGCGTTGAAATGCATTTTTAAGTATGCGTCCAAATCCACATCTCTAACACAACCGAATACCCCCACCGGAAAGTCGCATTCCCATACCCGCACGCGTGAAGCCGTTTGCTCCCCATTATTTGCCAATATGCGCAACACATGGTAGCTGCCCGAATAAAGCATCGTTTGAAGGCTCAACCGCAGCAGCGTCAGGTTTGGTCCGCAGTCGTACGATTGGATGGAGGAGGTGATTTCTTTTTCATCCATAAATACCCGCGAAACGCTTTTTTCCCCATCGATATAGATATACATGGATTCCTTTTTTGGCGAAAAACCGACAAAGCCAATCTCCATTTTCGGCCCGTTCTCGCTATTCACTTCACATTGAAGCTTCCGTCCATTTTCGAATTCCATGACAAACAAATTTTTTATTTTATCCGTGGGATGGCGAAGCCGCACAATAATCTCGGCTATCCCATTGCCAGGAATTGGATTCGGAAGAACTCGGTGCCAGATCACTTGAAAGTCACCTTGCAATTCTAATAGAGATTTTTCATTTAGAAGAATTTTTGCAATCTTTAGTTCATTGGCTTCGAGATTGCGAAGGTAAATATGAAATGAGCCCGATCGTTTGGTTTGCACGGAATAGTCTTTGACCTTATAAGTCCATCCCTCCTTCCAAACGCATTCAACAGGATCCTTGTCGGGCCTAAAATAAGCGCATTCAACATTTGCGCATTCATTCAAAGCGGCGGATGCGGTCTCTGCCGGCAAAATCAGGCACCATGCGCCAATTGTCATGAAAAAAGGCAATGCTTTAAAATTCGCGCGCATAGCGGACCTTAAATTTTCCAAAAATGGCGACCCGGGCATTTTGAGATGGATTGTTTTCATGATGGATCCTTTTAATTTTGTCTTCCAAGTTCGCGAGTGAATGTACGCTGCAGCCAGTTGCCCATCGCTGTAAACACCTACTTCAGGATAATCTTCAAATTTTATCCATGTTTGCATTCATTGTTTGTGAAATCAATTTAATTTTCAACACATCCTAAATTATCCCAATCAAACAATACCCCCAGATAGCCATCCTTTCTGTCATTCAAAGCTGCGTAAACGTTCTGCGCCTCGAATGGACTGACAACATGGCTCACAAGAGGCTGCGTTTTCAACTTGTCCCGCGTGATCAAGTCGAAAAGAATGCCGTAATTCCGCTGAATGCTGTGTTTGCATCCATCCACACCCTTCAAGGGAAACCGCCACTCATGCGCGCCTTTCAGGGTGATACAGCCATGCGGCCACAAATGAACGTGGTTGAGCAGGTCGGTCATGTCGCCCTGGCATTCCCCCCGGGGCGATCCCAGCAAGACAATTTCGCCCCGGGATTTCATCACGGGAAAAATCTTTCCAACCATTGAGGGAATGCCGGTCGCCTCAACGGCAGTTTCCACTCCCTGGTTGTTTGTCCACCCCTTGATTTCCTCGACCAATGTGCCCGGATCGGAGTCCAATACCTTTTCAAAGCCGCATTGGAGGGCGGTTTTACGGCGTTGAGGACAGGGATCAATGCCAATCACCCGAGCGCCGCCCAGTGCAAAAAGCTGCCCGGCCAGATTCCCAACCACACCCAGGCCGAAAATCGCCACCCAATCCCCCAACTCCGGAGGTGAAACGCGCGGCGCCGTGATGGAAACCGCGGCCATGCGACTGAAAATCATCCGCGTGAGATCCCCATCCTTTGGCAACCGGATGGTCGTTGCGCCAAACTTCACCCTGGCATGTTCCCGGTGCCCCGAGCAGGTGAATACCAAGTCCCCCTTGCCCATGCCGTCCACATTCCGCCCGACAGACAACACTTCCCCCACGCTGGCATAGCCTGGAACATAAGGCAAAGGCGCCCACGATTCCGCCCCGCGGTAAATCGCCAGCTCCGTTCCCGCGCTCACCAGGGAATAGAGATTTTTTACGATCAATTCATCATCGTCCGGAGAATCGTCTGAAAAATCCGCCTCCTGCACCACGGCATGGAGCGGTTTGTCGAATAAAATGGATCTTGTCTTCATGGATGTATTGGATGACAGTTTTTTTGGTTCACCTTTCATGGTTTTCCCAACAGTCTTCAGTCTTCAACCTGAACAACCTTTATCGTTGCCAAACCCTACCGCATGTTTTCCGTCTTGTCTTTGGATGAACTTGCGATTATTTGTCCAAAATTATGATTTTTGATCTGTCCGGAGTCTCCCCTCACGTCCGCCGGACCCGGATCAACCGGAACCGCGGCCAGCCGCAGGCTTACGTGGATCCGGATTACGTTTTCACCCTGATCCTCCAGGGCGGGGGGATCTTTCGCCTGGAAGGACGCAAATGCAGGATCCAGCGCGGACATCTGATCCTGATGCCCCCTTATATGATGCACGTCGTCGAACCCCAATCCGGCGGGGAAATCACCCAGTTCGTCATCCACTTTGATCTTTTTTTCAATCCAAAAAGGACTGGGACCGTCCATCTCAAAAAAGGCATGGATTTTCGCGAGTTTTGCCGCCAGCGCAACAATCCCGAAACGCTTCTGACTTCCATTCCCCCGGTTGTGATGCCTCCGGAAGCCGACCAGATTGCCATTGAAAAACTTTTTCCGCTGCTGAAAAAGGATCTCGACACAAAACCACCTGGTTTTGAGCTGAGCGTCAAAGCCAGAATGCTGGACATTCTTTCCATTTACCTGAAAAACACCTCGCGTCAAATTCGCTCCCAAAAAACCCCGTCAAAAGGTTGGCGCAACATCGAGAAGGCCATTCGCTTCATCCACATGCATCACAAGGAATCCCTCCCGCTGCTCAAAATCAGCCGGGAAGCAGGGCTCTCTCTGAACTACTTCTGCAATCTGTTCAAAGCCCGTACGGGAACCAGCATCCACCGCTACATCAATGGCGTCCGCATCCGCGAAGCCAAACGTCTGATCGAGGAATCCCGGCTGAATTTCTCCCAAATCGCGGACGCCGTGGGATTCCCCACCATCCATCTCTTCAGCCGGATCTTCAAGAAAATCGAGGGCATGACTCCAACCGAATACGCCTCTGCCAAACACGGACCAACAACATAAGACACGCCTTCCGTGTCAGGATTTTTTTGTCTTCCCCTTGGACGACTGCCTGGATTTGACTTTTCCAGGCGCAGGTTTTGCCGTGTCATTCCCGGATGACGGCGATTTTTCAGCCGCATTGGGTTGAAAGACAGGTTTTCGAAAAATCAACATGCCCATGCCAGTCGGATTATGGGTGGCAAATCCGTTTTCCGCCCACGAAAAAAGGACTTTCTTGCCCACCTTGCGCTGCCGCCGCAAATTGAAAAAGCATGCCTTATCCTCAACTTTGATTCCCACACTTCTCCATGGAACCATGACCTTGACCCGCCAGCCCTTTGCAAACGGCAACGCCCTGGCTTTGGCCTCGGAATTCCAGCCTTGATTGAAACAAAAGTTACACGGCAAAAAGGCGGTTTGCGGAGAATACAAGGCATCCATGAGAAAACCCTTGGAATTGACCACCCATTGGCCATAGGCCAATCCCTTTATCGGCGCCAGGAAGATCTCAACACAATCGTCATCCCACATGCCTTTTTCTTCATTACCGCTTTTTTTAGCCACCACCTTCTCCATCTCCGGTTCATCGCAGCAAATCTCCAGATAAAGGGCTGACTTGTCACAGACAGCGCTCCATTGGGTTGGGGGTTCCGCTTGGACAACCAGATTGGTCTGCGGTTTCATGGAAAGCCCCTGCCACGCCGTTTGAGAAGACACCGGAGCGTTGCTTTTCCAGGGAGCCGAAGCGTTCGCCTTGGGAATCAATTCCAACTGTGGCAATCTTGGCGTCTGCTGGCGGGCGCCGCCCACCCAATCACGGGCTTCGATGTTCTCCCGCCAATCCTTGAATTTTCCAAACGCCGGCCCCTTGGCAAGAGTTTTCTCGGCCTCTCCAAAGCGTCCAGCCAGGATATCCTGCATGGCAACCGAACCATAAAGTCTGGCTTTCTGTTCATCGGTGAGGGTTGCTTTCTGGTAAAATTGCGCGCCTTTTGTCAAAATGGCGACAGTGGCCGCAAAATTGGTTTTGCCGGCATGAATGGTCAAAATATCCTGGCAGGGTTTCCAATAATCATACTTTGGCAACAACCCGGGAGTGAGGGAAAATAAAATTTCCTCGGCTTTGGCGGCATTCTTGGCCTGCAATGCCTTGGCCAAATCCTTGGTCAGATTCATCTCGTCCGACTGCCGGATCATCAAATCCCGGGTGTCGCGGATGGATTGCTGAACGGGCTCAAGACGCTCCTTGTTTCCCTGCCCCCTGTAATGGGAGGCAAGCGCCTCATAAGCTTCCATGGCCTCAAGCGCCACGGGATAATCCCGTTGAATCTGCTCCAACAGCGGCGCCGACACGTCCTGCCGGCGCATCCCCTTGCTCAAACGCCAGGCATCCAACAAACGAGTCAACTGTGTGGAACCTTTGGGAAGGTTTTTGACAGCCGCCACAAATGAATTCAAGAGCGTTCCAACATCCCGGGAACTATCGTTGTTTTGTGCGCGTTGAATCAATTCACGCCAGACTTCAACCGTCTGAGGCAGATCCCGCCCCACATCGACAACCGCCCGCAAATGACGCAGCCGCCTGGAACTGTCAGGGCGGCTTTGTTTCAACTCAAACTGGGCAATGGCCAGATGCGCGGCCACCCGCTGATTCACATTGGTTGCCGCAGACAAGGTTGCTTCCAACTTGGCCAACTCAGCCTGTTGGGCGGCCCTCTTGGTCAACAACTCATCAATCCACGACAACCCGGTTTGCCCCTGAAGCACCACCTCGTCCATCTTGGTTTGGCGGCGCAAAAACCGGTCTGAAAAATAAAGAGTTGAACAGGCAAAGACAAAGCAGACCACCAATAAAACATTGGATTTCACCGAGCCCCCTGGCTGACAGGCATATGAACCCACTCCACCTGTTCACCTTCAGCAGGCACGTAAAGCGCGTTCAGCCTGTTCCGATAAAAACACCGCACAAGTCATTTCGCCACTGGCGTGCTGCACTTCTGGCAAAACGCCCCTCGGGTCACTTCCCCACACTTGGAGCAAATACCATACGGCGTCACAGACTGTCCGTCGTTCGGGCAGAAACGATCACCCGCCTGATAAGGCTTGAAACATTTGGGGCAAATACGGCTTCCGCCATAAACCTGACTCGCAATTTTACGCGTATCGCTCACACGCTTTTCCAAAGCCTGGCGCTTGGAGGGATCTTTTTCCCCCTGCAACTGGGTCTGGGCCGCGTTGATGATGCTTGCGGAAATCTTGCTGATGCGATTCAAGGCAATCCGGCGGCTGCCATCGTCTTCCATGTCTCCACCAATTCCCATGCCGCGTCCTCCCATTTCCACAAACCTGTCAGATCCGCCTGTATAGTATTTCACCCACAGATCCAAAACTTCAGTCTCATCCTTGGCCACCTCAGCCTTGAGGGAAATCTCAAAACGTTTCACATAGCTGGGCCGGTCAGGCGCATTGGCCGCCAGCTCGATGTATTTGATGGCTCTCTCCAGATTCTTCGGGTCTTTCTGCAGCCGCATTTTGGCGATAAAAGCGGCGGTAAAAGGCAGCCTCCAGCTCTTGATCTGTCCCAGTTCGATCGCCTTGTCCAGCAATTCAAGGGATTTTTCCGGCTTGGTCCAGCCAATGTCCAAAGCGCCATCTTCATAAGCTTTGGCAAACATCGGATCCAAATTCGTCAAATTGTCATATTTCTTGATGAGAATGTCAGCCCGTTCCGGCGTCACCTTGTCCATCCCACCGCGCAGCTGAATCAACCGCATCCATGCAAAATGAGAAAGAGCCTTCTGAAAACCCGCCGTAAACAAGCTGTTGCCTCCTTTGGCGGTTTTGACTGAAACAGGATCGCGTCCATTATGAATCTTGATCGACAGCATCATGCTGACAACCAAACTGATAATCAACAGAACAACAGCGGCTTTAGGCGCTTGTGACGTCATGGTATTCTCCTCTTTTGATGAAATCCTATGATGATGAATCGGTTAAATCAAGCTAAATCTCGCTTGCTAAATAAAATGGTTGAAAGGGACAACAAGGCAATACTGTAAACCAAGGCATAAACAACAGCCATGAGAACCACCCCCCACGAAACGCCTATGGTATTCCCAAGCTCAGACTTGAAGTCCAACAGGCAGAAATTCGGCAACACACAGAAAAGAATCTTTCCAATTCCGGCGCCTGTTCTGGCCAGAAATTCCCACGAGTGCCCCAAAACAAACACAACCAAGGTCAACAAGGCAGCCGGCAATTCCGTCAAAAAGGAGGCAAAAAGAACTCCCAAGGCCGTCACCATGATCATCGAACCCCAAGTGGAAAGGGCCACCTGAAGAAAATCCCATTTCCAACCGCCAAACTCCCAATGCAGAATGGCCATGATCCCCACCGTCACCAACGCAATATTGATGGTCACCAGGTAAGCCACGCCAAAAAATTTCCCAAGAAGGTAATGGGCCCTTCCCAACGGCTTGGAAAGAAGCACCAGAGCCACTTTCTCTCTCAGATCGCGGGCAATATCAAAAGTGACCATCAACCCGGAAAGCAGCCCCACCAAGGTGATAAGCGCCGCGCCAGAATCATACATAAGCTCCTTTTGGCGTCCGCATGTCAAATCCGTATACAAATGGGCGGCGCCGACCAAACATAGTACCGACGCCAGCAACAGGTAAAGGGACTTTGTTCTCAACACCCGGGTATAGGTGGTCCTGCAAATAGTCAACATATCAGCTGTGTCAATCATGAAATCCTCCAGTACATCCGACAATATGCTTCAGGTTTCTTTTTTTTTCAACCTTTGTTTTCCACAATCTTTTCACCGGGTTTTTCAGCAGGTTCATCCCCCGGAACCGGGAACCCCCTCTCCCGGCTGTTCCGGGCAATCTGACGAAAGAAAAATTCCTCCAGAGTTTCCATTCCCCGGGCTACTTCCACTGTGGCCGCCCCCCCTTCCCGAAGGAGATCTGTCACTTGAGCCTGTTTGGATGTGTCTTCCAGCTCAATGCTCCATCGGTTATGTTCGCGGGTGATCGCCTTGGCCAGAGGTTCAATTTTCTGCATGACATCCATGCTCAAAGTTGCCACCTGCAACTTGACTGACTGGGCCTGTACAAGATCCTTGACCGGACCACAAGCAATCATGCGGCCCCGGTTCAATATGCCCACCTCGTCGCACATTTCCTGCACATCGGAAAGAATATGACTCGAAAAGAACACGGTTTTCCCCTCCCTTTTCAAACGGTGAAGAATATTCTTCAACTCCTTGCGTCCGTAGGGATCCAAACCATTGAGAGGCTCATCGAGAACCACCAGGTCCGGATTGTTCATCAAAGCCTGGGCCAGGCCAATCCGCTGAAGCATGCCGCGAGAGAATTCCGAAATGCGGGTCTTCTCCTTTCCCGTCAAACCCACCAAAGCCAGCATCTCCGCAGTCCGCTTCCTCCGGGTGGCCTTGTCCATGTGGAAAACCTTGCCGCAGAGATCGAGAAACTCACTGGACGAAAGATACGCGCAAAAAGAAGGATCCTCGGGCAGAAATCCCACCCGTTCGCGGGCGGTTTTGTCGTAAATGGGTTTGCCCATCAAAAAACCTTCCCCCCGGGTCGGGGTAATCAATCCCAACAACATCTTGATGGTGGTGGACTTGCCCGCTCCATTGGGACCAAGAAAACCGAATATCAACCCAGGCTTGACCTCCAAACCCAACCCCTCCAATGCCATCAGACGCACGGGCTTCCGCCATCCCGTTACATATTCCTTCGTAAGATCCTGCGTCTCAACAGCGTTCATTCTTCTTTTAAAAACACCTCCTGAACAACAATCTAGTACAACCCGTCAGGGAAATCCACCCCAATTTTTTTCTCACTGCGACGGCGCCAGAAAACTACCAGGCGCGTCCTGGGGAGGACAACGCCTGCTGCAATCTCTTCACAGCCAGATGCGACATGGTTTTTGCGGCTTCATCCAGGGTCTTGGCCGGGCCGCGGATCGCCCCGTCCCCCGCCAAGTCCAAGTACATTCTCAACAAGGCCGAGTCGGAAGAATTCAGCCGGCCCAGGCATTGCAACAAGCTTTCAAGAAACTGCCGGCGTTCCAGATTTTCAAACGGCATCTGTTGATCACAGGGCAGCACGTCGTGCAAATCGCCCTGTTCATTTTCATCCAATGACAATGGCGCGTCCATGCTGACCACCGCAACCTCCTTGCCCTTGATCTCATCCAGATCGCCACGGGACACATTCATGGCTTCCGCAATCTCCTCGTCATCGGGCTCCCGCCCGAGCCGTCCGCTCAATTCCTGCCTGACCTTTTCGTATTGCTTCAACAATCGCATGGCCGCATTGCTGGGGCTGACCACATTGTTTTTATGGCAAAATGCCACCATGTTTGAATGAATCCACGTCCGGGCATAATGTTCAAAAGGCTGGCCAAACTCCACCTTGAAAAGATCCACCGCCTTGATCAATCCCAGCAAGCCGACGCCTTCCAAATCCCCCCGTATCTGGGAGCAGCCCCCGGAAAAGGAATGGCCCACCACCCGCACCAGATCCACCATCTCCAGCAACACCTCGCCGCGCAACGTGTTGGCCTCCACATGAATCCGCCTCCACATCGCTGTTTGCACAACGGGCATCTGCCGGTCCGCCACTTCCCGCAAGGCGTTCCATGTGTCCAGATTCAAACGGGCTTCTTCCAAGGCATCAAAATAAAACTCAGGCGACAGACCGGGTTTCCCAAGATGGGCCACCAGGGATGACATCAACCTTGCGCTGATCCGCCGCTGGCGGCCGGGCGCCTGCATCCTCCACAAAATATCCAGCAGCTTTTTGCGAGCAGGGGCAAGATTCAACAAGGCCAGTTTTTCCTGTTTAAGGACACTCTGATAACGGGCAATAAGTTGGTGAACCTCCGCCATACCTGCGCCACATATGCCCGAGCCTCCATCAAAAGGCAATAACGAATTCAAAGGCATATGGATTAATGGCCATATTTTCCCTGGCGCGCCCCGCTCCTTGAAAAAAATGGCATTGCAAAAATCGGACGCCGCTTGACGGCGGCTGCAAACAACCCATTGGAAGGGCATGACACATCACCATCCCTTTCTTCGTTCCCTGTGGATTCTCCTCCTGCTGGCGGCGGCGACCGCGCAGGCGCAACTCACCGTGGATTTGGTGGGGCAATCCCTGATGCTGCTCAACCAGATGGAAGGCAAACTTCAGGAGATGGCCAAACACACGTCCGCTCTCAAGGAGGATTCGGAAACCATGAAAACCATCGCCAAAGGCAGGCAGGACATCGCCCTGCGAATGGCGCAGATGACCTCCCTGGCAAAACACCAGACCCTGCTCCAGAAAAACGCCAATGGCAGTCTTTTTAAGGTGTCCGCCGGGAACCTGAGTTTCGACGGCCGCAATTTCAACGGAGGAAATTTCGATTTCATCGACAATCTCGTGGGGCAGGACGGCAACCCCATCGCCATGGACCGCGAACTGCCCCGCCTGATCCAGGGACTCAGCGACCAGGATGCCAGCCGCCTCCAACGCGTCCAGGAACTTTTTCAAAAATCCCAGACTGCCGGCCTTGTGCGCGAAACCGTGAACATCCTGATGAACTACGCCTCCCAAAAAATGGGCGACATCGGTCCCGCCGTGCGCAAATTGACCGAAACCCTCACCAAAAACATGCTGGGCGACGGGGTGTTCATCCGCGATTACCAAGGCGCAGCCGACGACGCCTATCGGCAATACGTGTCGCAAGGTTCCCCCTCCCAAGCGCTGGCCTTCTACGCCAGCCCCCTTTACCAGGGAATCCAAACCTACAATCCGGTCACAGGACTCGTGGATTCCGGCGCCGCCTCCCAAAGCCAGCTCGACTTGAACAATGTGCTTTCCGCCGGCGCCAGCGAGGCCATCCGGCAATGGCTCGAACAACAAGGCGCGACTGGAACCGACAGCAATCCCTATGCCCGGTACGCCATTCAGCTCCTGCCGGAACTCATGGAACTGATTCGCAACACCCAGCCAGGCGATCCCATTGTCATCACCCCCCAAATGGTGGAAACCGCCCGCCAGCGCGCCGCCTCCAATGTTTCCTCCACATCCTCACCAGCCATCAGCAGTCAAATTCCCGGCTTGTTTGATTCCCTCGCCTCAAACAACAACTTCGCCAACCCGTCCTGCAATCCCACGACTTCCGGCAAACAGTTGCTCTCAAATCTGGCCAGACGGCTGGTGGCGGTCGTCCAGCCCACCGCCGCCGGCGCCTCGCGTTATCTGGGCGCCATCAGCGCCAGCGACCGGCGGTTGATCGAGGTCCAGAGGCAAATCAACCAAAACCAACGGCTCCTCGACTACACCCTGTCGCTCATCGCCTCGATGAACGAAGTCCTGAACGAGGCCGCAAAAATCCAAAAAAGCGTGACCGCCGAAAACGCCATCCCGGAAATCACCCAGTTCGTGTTGGAAACTCAAAAAGCCATCATGCAACTCCAGCAGGACGCCGCCCGCCACACAAACCTGATCTCCTCCCTGCGCCTCACCCGGATCAATCTGGTCGCGGAACGGGGCCGGACCGCAGGCGCCTTCCGCGCCAGCCATGCCATGTCCGCGGACCAGCGCCTCCATCAAATCCTCCTCATGTCATCCCAATAACCCCAACCCAAACGCTTATGTTCGACCTCCCCGCAACCCAGGATCTGCTGCAAGCCGCCGAACGCATCGGCCAATACCTCGCCGCCGAGGGACTGGCCGTGGCCAAAGCCATCACCCTCCCGGTCATGACCATCCAGATGATCTTCATCGGTTTTGCCATCATGCTCCGCGCCGACGTGGTGGAACGCCTGACGACTTTCACCATCAAGTGCGCCATCCTCTTTTTCCTCGTCTATGCCGCCGGACTTCCTCTTCAAAACCTCATCCGCAAAGGCATGCGCGACCTGCAGACCGCCGGATTGACCGTCGGCGCCAACATCGCAGCCATGGCTGCGGAACCGGGGACATCCGGCCAGCCGGCCGTCTATTGGACCCAATGGATCGGCAATCCCAAGGACGCCGCCCATTACAAATACGGCTACCGTTACATCCGGCAATACGTCTGGCCCACTCCGGAGGAAAACAGCGGCGCCCCCTCTCTCCTCCCTTCGACGGATGAAATCCTTCACGCGGAAAACCTGCTCCAAGCCGCCCAGGAACGGGCATTGGGCTGGATGTTGTACCAGTTTTTTTCCTTTCTGAAGCCCCTCATGGTCATGCCCATCATCCTGGGAGCCGCCTTTGCGCAATATGCCGGCTGCCTCGCGCCCCATCTCGCGGACATCGGCGTGGTGGGCGGCGCCCATATCGCCTTCAATTTCATCCTGGGCGCCGGCCTGGCCGTCCTGCCCCTGATCTTCTTCGCGTCCACCCGGGATATTTTCGTCCACTACCTCACCATCCTCATCGCCATCGCCCTGATTCCCTTCTTCTATTATGTGCTCATGGCGGTTGGATTTGTTTTTTCCACCACCGTTTTCAAAAGCCTTTTCCTGTCCGGTCCGGGCAGTGTCGCCCTTTTCATGTCAGGGGTTTTTGAACAGGCATTCGAACAGGCGCGCGACGCCCTGGCCGCCCAAGGCGGCTCCAACATGGCCAGGACATTCCTCAGCCTCCTCGCATGGTTCAAACCCTCCGCCATTCTTGCCGCCGGCAGCCTGATGATCACCAGCTTCATCACCGCCGGCTGTCTGTTCGGCGCCCTTGCCATGCCCGTGGCGTTCAGTTGGAACCGGGCCTTCGCGTCCGAACTGCTCGTCAAGATGGTGGCCGACGCCTTCACCCATATTCACTCGGCGCTCGGAACTGGCGTGGGACAATTTTACAGCCAGGGCATGCAAATGGCCCAAACCCTCGCAAACTACGGCACAAGCTACGGCGGAGGCGCCTTGCGCGCGCTGACCCGCGGCAGGTAATAACCTATGAACCAAAATACCCCCACCCCTCAATCGGATCCGTTGGCGCATGTTTTACCTGACGAAAACCCGTTGGAACCCTTCTGTCTGCGTCATTCACTGGTCTTGCTGGAAGCCCTCGCGCATTGGCGGCAGGAAAATCCCGGCGATTCGTTCGAACAACTCCTGCTCCGCCACCACGACCAAATCCGCGAAGATCGCTGGCTGGAAACCATGGCCGCCCAAACGGATTTTCCCATTCCCCTGCCCCTTGGCAAGGATTCCGAACCCGCTCCCGCCAATGCCCGTCCGGATGCCCGCGTCCTGCGCGACAATCTTTTCACCCTCATCCTCCAGGATGATCCCGTCATGGTCTTCGGCCTTCTCAATCCTTTTCTTCTTCCGGCCGTCGAACAATGGGGCTCCCTGCATCATCCCATCCAGCCCCAGGCTTTCGTTCTCCTGACTCCTTCAATTTTCGCCAGCCTCGCCGCCAAAGAATCTCCAAACTCATCCCACAACTGGCGGGACGAACCCCTGCCAGAATGGAACAGCCAGATGCCATTCAACTCCCCGGATATTTCATTTCTTGTTGAAAGTTTATGGACCTCCAACCCCTGCCTGCCAGTCCTCTCCCGTCGCGATATGGACATCGTCCAGCCCATCGAATCGATCGAGAACGCCCTTCTGGTCAGACAAACCGACACCCATGCATGGATCATCGGCGTCGCCGTCCATTCGCGCCGGATTCACGATGAACTTTGCCAGCGTCTTGGCCGCCGCGTCATTCCGCTGGCCTGCGGTCCCCGGACCTTTCACGAACTGCGGAAACAGACCGAATCTGACATCGTCCGCCCCAATCCAGCCGGCAACCAACCTCTGGTCATCCACCGTTGGCAAATTCCTCCCGGCCAACCGCCCGAAACCGCGCTGCTGGATCAAATCGTCGAAACCGCCATCCGCTTCGGCGCCACCGACATCCATTTGGACCCCAAAGACGAACGAACCCGCGTCCGCTTTCGCATCGCGGGCAATCTGGTGGAACAGGCGCCGCTCAACAAAAGCGATTTCGCGCTGGCGCTCCGCCGCATCAAGATCACCGGACGCGGCATGCGGCAGGACCGCTCGGGCTGCCCGCAGGACGGCGCCTCCCACCACTGGGTGGACAACCGCCGCTACGACATGCGTTTCTCCCTGGTCCCCCTCAGCGGAGGCGAGGAAGGCGCCGTCATCCGTCTGTTCACCGCCGCCGTGCCAAAACTATCCGACCTGCATTTTGACGAATTGGAAAACCGCGCGTTGCGCCATTTTCTTGGACAGGAAAGCGGCCTTCTGATCCTGAGCGGTCCCACGGGGTCCGGCAAAACCACCACCCTTTACGCCTGCCTCCAGGCTCTGTCCCAACCAGGTCTTAAGCTGGTCTCCATCGAAAACCCGGTGGAAAAACGTTTTGAGGACGCCGTCCAGATCGAAGTCGAAGGCGACACCGGTCTTTCCTATCCGGACGCCCTGAGATCGGTGCTGCGGCAGGATCCCGATGTGCTGATGGTGGGTGAAATCCGCGACGCCGAAAGCGCCCGCATCGCCCTGCAAGCCGCCCTCACCGGACACCAGGTTTTGACCACCCTCCACGCCATGGACTCGGTGGGAGTGGTCACCCGGCTTTGCGATTCGTTCCAGATTGATCCCGCAGTCCTCGCCTGCTGCCTCCGTCTGTCCATTGCGCAACGGTTGGTGAGAATTCTTTGCCCCCTTTGCAAACAAACCCGCCCCGCCGATCCGGAAAGCATCCGCCCATTCCCGGAAATCCGGATTGCCGACCCCGTGCTGGCCGAAAAAAAAGGCTGCCCGGCCTGCCGCCACACAGGATACGCCGGACGCCGGGCCTTGTTGGAACTGCTCCCTGTGGACACCGCAATGACCGCCCTCATCCAACGCCGGGCGCCGGATGATGACCTCCGCGCCCACAACCGCCAGCACGGCTACCGCCCACTTTTGGAACAAGCCTCAACCCTCCTGCTCACCGGCGAAATCGACCTCCCCGAAGCCTCTTCCTTCCTCCACGGTTAATACTCAGCCAGAAAACGATGAGCTTGGAGCAGTTTTTTTAAAACGGCCACACTCTCCAAATCCACTGCGGGAGGAATCTCTGGTAGATAAAAGGCGGATTCCATGCGAGTCCGGCCAACGATATGTATAAATTTTTCGTTTTTTTATACATGTCCAAACCTATATGCATGGATTTTTAAGATTTTTATGCGTCAATCCAACAAAATTGACCCATTGACAAATTCCAGTGATCTCCTCACAGGAAGTCGAGAACGCTTTTGGCAAACAAAAAATGCGCTATCCAGCAGATCAGGGACGCCAACCTTGCCGCATCGGTTCATCAAAGGCTTCTTAATGCCAGCCGTGAGACAGGCGACGATCCCAATCTCCCAGCCCCATCACCCCTCCTGCATGCCATCCATCCCATGGCTCATGCTTCCAACGTCAAACAAAACAAACCCTGCCACCAGATTCCTTAAAAAGCGAGGCTTTGCCGCTTGTCGGTCTGAGGCAAAACCTCGCCAGTCATTTCACCCAACTTTCAAAATCAGGCTGACGCCATTGCGGCGGCGATGAGCCGGCCTTGGTTTTTCAGGTAAAGGCAGGCCAGATCCAGGGGCAGTTCGCCGCCGGTGTTGGCGCATTCGCCGATGAGAGGATGGGGATAGTTGATATCCTTGAACGCCTTGAAGATGGCGAACCAATCCACCTTTGAGTATCTCGCCCGCAGACTGAAGGGGAACATGTGCATGTCGTACACGCCATTGTTTTCCTGGATATGGGTGGCCGTCAGGTCGCGTCCCGCCTCCTTGATGGCGAGGGGGATGTCGATGGCTTCCACGTTGGCATGGCCTACGTCGAGGCATATCCCGGTTTTGGCCGGGGAAATGGCCTTCACCAGTTCCTTGAGGTCGGAGATCCGGTTGCCGAAGATATTGAATGCCGCGGGCACTTCCATGCAACGGCTGGGAAGGTTTTCCAGGGCCAGTTTCAAACCGCCGTTGCCGATGGTGCTGGCAACTTGCGAGAGCGAGTCGATGTTTTTGTCCCTGATCACGCGCACATCCTTGGTGTCGCAGTGATCGTTGCGTCCGCCGATATGGATGATCAACGCCTTGGCGCCGAAGAAAAGGGCGCAATCGGCCCATCGCTTGTAAACATCGATGTTTTTCTGCCGCTCCTTTTCCGATGTCGCGACCAGATCGTTTGCGCCGTAAGGCCCATGCACCTGCCACACGGTCAGCCCGAGATCGGCGATCAATTTTTTGACGCCTCCAAAGGTTTTTCGCATCTGACTGGCCGAAGGCGGCGCCGAAATGTCCCGGATCAGATGTCCGCCGGGTATTTCCACATCCTTGTATCCCGCGCGCGCGATCAGTTTCAGTGAATCTTTGAGTGAGGTTTTGATTCCAAAATAATCGGTTACAATGCCAAAGCGCATGTTGAATTCTCCTTCGGTTCAATGTTGGGTCTAAAAGGAAGTCTTATTTTTCCTGGGAGGGGCCGTAAATCTTCAGGCTCCCGACCTTTACGCTTCCGCCTGACATATTGTTGCTTATGATTCCAAGAAAGAAACGAACCGGACCCTGTTTGGTCTGGTAATTCGTAATAATACCCCGGTAATCCTCCATCTTTTTTCCGAGGGGATATTTGAAAATGCCGGTTTTGTTGGTGGAAGATTGCAGGATGGAGAGTTCTGCGGCCCAAAAGGGGGAGGTGGTGGGGAGATCCACACCCAAAAACCAGTTGGCGTGGTCTGCGCCGCCCACATTGACTTCCAACACGGTATCCGCATCGATGGTGCAGTTTACAGTTTTGGTCAACATGATACCCTTCCGGACTTTAACCTCGCAGATGCCATCGTCAGAACCAGTCACAGACGCCGCCGGATCGGAAAGAAAGGAAAAACCCTTGTCATGAGCCTTGAATCCTCTGATGAGCCGCTCCAAATTTGCCGGGATAACCATTTTCCATGTTGTCAGGTCATCCACAAAATGGCTCAAGGCGCATTCCAGTTCAAAAGGAGCGGCTGTTGCGGAAAATTTTACATCTGCGGCCTCGGTTTTCCGGATATAGCCTTCCTTGATCATTCGGAGTTGATGCCGCCCATCCGGCAATGACATGGCGAATCGTCCGTCCTTGTCAGTCAAAACGGATTCGCCGCCTGAGATGACAATGACCTCTTTGATGGGTTTTTTGGTTTGAAAATCACGTACAAAACCCCTGATGGACGATGGACGGTCTTGTGGCATGATTTTTTCTTCCGCAACGACAGATTTTGGGGACGCGGAAGAATTCATTTCATAAACTCGCGTCCCATGGGCAGGGAGCCGGTCGGTGAATTTCCCCTGCGACAAATCAATGGTTTTGTTTTCAAACAATATCCGCGCCTTTTTAAAATCCTTTGATGCGCTGGAAACATTGACGCTAATTTCCCTTGGAAGGGGATTTGCCGCGAACAAACATCTTTTTCCCGGGCATTCCTTTTCCACGGCATAAATAGGTTCATCGGATTGAATTTGAAGAGACGTCCGATGGGGCTGTGGAGCTGAAAGCAATGGCGTCAAAACCTTTGATTCCTTCGTAATCTTTTCGATGGCGGACCACAATGCCGGGCAGGCGTCCGCAAGCAAAAACCATCCCGGTTTTTGTCTGGTGATGCCAAAAGGCTTCAAGGCGGCCAGGTTTTCACCAAGATGAGGACTTACATCTGTGTAGATGAAATAGGTGATGGCTTTTGCGCCCTGAATCATGGCCAGATAGGACATGCAGCGCAACTCCTCCGGAGTTGGCATGCGGCGTGAAAGCTCCGGTTCGCCAAAAGCCTGCAAAACCGCGCCGACGGGTTTTTTGTTTTCAACCGACACCATGGTTTGTTTGATGAAATCGGACACCATGGAGAGGGGCTTGTTGCCGACAGGATAGGGGTCCGTCTGGTGAAAGTCGCCGATGGCCGCGTAGTCCAGGCAATCATCCGGCTTATCAAGCAGAATCCATACAGGATGGTAAGGGTCAATTTCTTTTATTTGCATCCACACTTTTTCAAGAAAAACCGGCACGGAGGAACCATCGGAAAGTTTTTTTGCGGAAGGTTCGTCCAGAATGCCCCACGCCAGGAGAGCGGGATGGTCTTTGAATTTTAAAACGGCTTGTTTTACTTTTTTGATGTTTTCCACATTGACCGGGTCGCTAGATTTTCTGATCCACAGCAGACTGAGATCGAACATAACCTTCAGGTTTGCCGCATGAGCTGTGTCCAGGTATGACAATACTTCTCCCTCCAAATCCTCCATGGTTTTGTTTTCTTTTGTCCGGCCGGAAAACCAATAAGTGAAAATGTCTTTTGGAAAGAAATAGGTCACGGTGTTGAACCCGGTGTCGCGGATTTTGGCCAGATTTCCTTCCGGAACGGTGTAAATCCCCATTGGGAAAAATGGTTCGCCATTCACCAGAAAATTATTGTTCCAATCGATCTTGATTTCATGATTTTTTGCCGGAACTTTTGCGAACGCTTTTGTGAGAGAATGAAGTTTCTTTCCATTTTTTCCCTCAATCTCACAACAAATCCTGAATTTTCCGGCAGGCAGGCTTCTGGCATCAAAACTGGCCTCCATCTTTTCCGCAGTTGGAATAAATTCCTTGGCCGCCAGCGGCTCATGGCCGTCCTCTTTCAATAAAATGAATTTTGCTTTGGCGTCTTTGAGGGCGGACATGGTGGCGGGATCAATGATCCTTGCGCGGACTTGGACGCTCTTTTCCGTGGTGTAATAATTCCTGTCCAGCGCCATGTCCAGCGAGGGTTTTGGCGGACCAACAACAAAATTGCATTGTTTTTCCAGGCATGTCCTCTTGGTTTCCCTGTCAATGAGGGCCAAAGTCAGCTGATGTTTGCCTTTTTGGCTGGTTTGATAGGGCAGGGACTCGATTTTTTCCTCATCCGGAACAATTTTAATGTTTTTTGAGCTTGGACAACCCTGGCCGGAAACAAACGGGGCAAAATCCGCCGTGATTTGCAGTTCTCTCTCCCGGCCTGATTGATTTCTGATTTTTATCGCCAACACATCATTCCCCAAAAGCTGTTCGCCAAAAGACACCACATCCGCTGTCAGCCAGTAACGGCTGAAATCCAGATTCAAGCCTGACAACGTTCCAAATTTGGATGGGTTATGGAATTTGCCCAGGGTTGGGGACCAGCAACTGATTTCCTGATGCGGATATTCCTCGCGGCACAAGTTCAAACCCCAGGCATTGGCTGTCTTGGACTTCAATTCGAGCGCATGGAAGGGGATGGCCGCTTCAGCTGACCAGAAATCCCTGTCGATGCGGGTGGCGCCGCGCCAGTTGGCGGACCAGTCGGCGTTGCCAAAGGTGCCTTTTGCGTCATAGCGCGCGCCCGCTGGATTCATGGCGAAGTGATAATAATTTTCGGGGTCGGAACCGGGCGCCAGGAATATTTCAACCGTGTCGCCTTGAAAGATCGAACTGCTGTCGTCTTTTGTTCCCGGTTTGAGTTTTTCCATTTTTGATTCAAAGCATTTGAATCCGATGTAAAGATTTTCCTCGTCATGCAATAAGTACGCCTCTGTTTGATTTTTGGGAAGCCCCTGGCCATTGTTAAGGGCAAACTGGCCGATTTTTGCGGCGGTTGCCCAGCAATCATCGTCCAGTTTGCCGTCAATTTGCGGTGGACGGGTTGTCTTGACAGCGTCTATTTCAGGATTTTTCGCGGTTTTTTCCAGGGGCGGCGCGGACAGGGCGATTTGAATGGAAAGGGTATTGGCATGTCCCTCCGGGATGATCGGCGCCTGGTCGATTATTTCCAGTCTTGCGCGCTTGTCTCTCATGATCAAATTGAATCTGCAAGTGTTGCTTTTTTCCATCTTGACCGTGAATTGCAATTCACCCGATTCAGTGAATATTTTGATGGATTCCATTTCCATGCAAAGGCAGCGGTAATCCTGTGATGACGAAGCGGGTAAAAAACCTCTTTTTGTCGTTCCTTTGACAGAAGTCTCGTATTCCCTGCCGAGAACCATTTTATTGTTTAAGACGATGTCAAGAAGGATGCTTCCCATGTATAATTCCCGCGACACGCGATATTTCAATTCATAATCCAGTTTTTCCCGTTGAATTGAAAGATGGCTTGAATAGTCAAAACCGGCATTTTCAAGCTGTTCTCCCCATTGGCAGTCGCTGGCATTGCCGTTTTGGGTGCGAATGATTTCCGGTGTTCTTTCATTTTGTGAAAACAACCGTTTCCAGCCGGATTCTTTTGTCCCCACAACAAGCATGATCGAATCGATGGCTTTTTTGCCTTCAATCCCGGCGCTGATCATGCCGTGTTTGTCAAGATGAGCGGAAAAACGCCGGGGAACGGCGGTTTTTTCGGCGGATTGCAATCCGATTGGGAAAATAAAAAATGCGAGCAACGCATTCAGGCAGAAAAAGAAATTGTTGGTCATAGATCTCCGATTTATTTTTTGTCGAAAAGGTTGAAGGCTGTTCCGGAACCCGAGTCATCATTCAATCCCAAGCCAAAAATATAACCGCTGGAGTCATCGTACCACCGCACGCTTCCATCCAGATATAGGACATTGTAGCCGATTTTATGTGCGCAATAAGGCGTCGCTGTTCCGGCGGTGAAGATGTCGGAAACGATGGCGCGGGATGCGCTTTCGTCGATCCGGACACGTCTGTGTTGTCCAAACAACGCCCAATCCAGGCTCTCGCGATACCGGTAGGTTGTATAGACTCCCCACTTTTCAACCGGCATGCAGACTTTAAAACTATTCCGGGCGTTTTTCCCGTAAGCGGTTGTCATGGCTGATGGACAATAAAAAAGATCCGCGCCGCTGCCATAATCAATGATGAGGGGAAACAACAGGCCAAGATAGGCCCGCTCATAGGGGGAGGTGTGCCATTGCAGATAGCGTCCGTTGTAGCATGTGGAGTTGTAGGCGGGGATGAAACCATCGTTTTCCCCTGCATAGGTGATGAGCGCCAGGCCAATCTGCCGCAGATTGTTGATGCAGACCGCGCGGCGTCCGCTTTCCTTGGCTTTGCTGATGGCCGGCATGAGAAGCGCCGATAGAACGGAGATCAGTGTGATGACAGTAAGTAATTCCAAAAGGGTGAAGGCTGCGCGATTTTTCCGTTCATTCGAGGCGGATGAAATGGAGAAGAGGCGGGTTGTGGTCATGACTTTTTGTGGTTGGATGTTTTAAGGCCAAAGCTTGGCTGAAGTCTGCCATCGTGTCCCTTCTTTTTCAAATCATTGGGCGAATCCCTCCCCGCCCGTGATTTCAACGGGAAGGTTGGCGGGGGATTCGGCGTTTATTTTCTGGCGCAGGATTTGAAGCAGCGTGGCGGCGATGAGGGGCGGCGAATATTCGTAGCGCATGACCGGCATGCCGTAGTGATGGACAATGCCTTGGTTGGCCTTCACAATCACCCGCAATTGCCCGGGCACATCCACGTTTTTGCGCGCCAGCGCCAGTGCCACTCCCTGCATGCCCATGTCGTCCGAGACCAACAGGACTCCCGGGCGTTGGTTGCCGGCCTCCCATTGCCCGGCAAGGGCCATGGTTTTGTCGTAGGCGGCTTGTTCGATGTCCAGAAGATGGGCCGGGGAAAAATGGATGTCGTGCAGGGTGATGTCGTGAAAATTGAAATCCCGGCGGGCTTTTTCAATCCCTTCCAAACCATCCGCCGATTTTTCATCCGGGTTTTTCAGACGCAGGCAGACAGCCGGCCCCAGTTGTTTTTGAGCCGCAAAACGAATGGATTCGTAAAAAAAACCGTTTTCCGACATGACCACGTCCGCCGGCGGGTTTTGGGAAGGCGCGCCCAAACGCACGGATGACAGGGATTTTGAAAGGGACAGGCTCTTGAGCGGCACCGGGTTCCGCAGAATCTGGATAAACCCTTTGAAGGTATAATTTTCAAGGTCGGTGGACAGATTTTGGCGGCTGGAGGCGTTTTTCGGATCATAGAGGCCGTCATAAACCCGGCTGGTCCATTGGGAATCCTTCAACCCGGCGATTTCCCGGCGCAGGGATTCCGCGAGCGCCCGATGGAAGTGGGCGGTTTCGTCGGTGAGGCTGCGTCCGATCAGGATGCCGATCACCGCGTTTTTCACGGCGGGTTTGACGAACGTGCCGCGCTTGCGGCTGCGCTCGATCAGCCCTTCCGCGGCAAGGCGGGTCATGGCTTTATGGACGGCCTCCGGTCCCACGTGCCATTGGCGGATCAATTGCGTGGTGGCGGGCAGGCGGGCCGAGGGCTTCAATTGGCCCGTCTGGATCTGCTTGCGCAGGAACCTCTCGATTTGCACGTGCGGTGGTTCGGCGGTCTGAATGGTCAAGGCAAGGCTCATGCGATGAGGGAGTGATCAAGAATGAGTGAAAGGAAGCAGGTGAACATGGAAGGGATGGAGGAGGATTGTAAATAATTCAATATTACTGACAAAATATCATACGATTATTAATCTGTCAAATGCGGGAGCCCAGCCTGCATTCAAATGTTGGATTTTACGAAGGTTTTTGTGGAGCCTGCCAATGGACAATCCAACCGGTATGTGGGAGATTGGCGCATGAAACAATCCCTGCCGCGTCCCGAGCATCCGCGTCCGCAATTCGAGCGTTCCACCTGGATCAACCTCAACGGCTCATGGACCTTTGCGTTTGATCCCGGCCGTTCCGGACACGAGCGGGAATGGCACAAAAGCAGGGGGTTTGACCGGACCATCCTGGTGCCTTTTTGTCCCGAAAGCCGGTTGTCGGGGGTGGGGCACACGGATTTCATCGACGCGATCTGGTATCACCGGCTATTGGAGATTCCCGCGGAATGGAGGGGACGGAAGTTGTTGTTGCATTTTGGCGGGGTGGATTTCGAAAGCGAAGTGTTCATCGATGGTCAACTGGCCGGGCGGCATTACGGAGGTTCGGCTTCCTTTGCCCATGAGATCACGGAGCTGGTCAGACCCGGGGAAAAACATCATCTGGTGGTCATGGCCCGCGACGACATCCGTGCCGGGTTGCAGCCGGGCGGGAAGCAGAGTTGCCGGTTTCAGTCGCAGGGGTGCAGTTACACCCGCACCACGGGGATTTGGCAGACCGTGTGGCTGGAAGCGGCGCCGGCAGAGGGGTTGCGCGAGGTGCGGATCGTGCCGGATTTGGATGGGGGGCGGCTGGTGGTGACACCGGGTTTTCATGGCGTGCGGCAGGGGTTGCGGTTTCAAGTGAAGGCGATGGCGGGCAAGGACGAGGCGGGGCGCGGGGAAGTGGCGGCAATGGATGGCAACGCCTGCGAAGTGAAACTCCAGGACGCACGTCCGTGGTCGCCGGAGGATCCTTTCCTTTACGATTTGCAGTTGCGGGTGGTGGATAGGGCTGGTGTCGTCGTGGATGAGGTCAAAAGCTACGCGGGACTGAGAAAAATTCATCTTGAAGGCGACCGCGTGTTTCTCAACAACCGTCCGCTTTACCAGCGGTTGGTGTTGGACCAGGGATTTTATCCGGAGGGGATCTGGACGGCGCCCGGCGACGAGGCGCTCAAGCGCGACATCGAGCTTTCGATGAGGGCGGGGTTCAATGGCGCACGGTTGCACCAGAAGGTTTTTGAGGAACGTTTTCATTATTGGGCCGATCGGCTGGGTTACCTGACTTGGGCGGAGTCGGCAAGTTGGGGGATGGACGTGAAGAACCCCGCGTCCGGCCGCAATTTTCTCTCGGAATGGGCGGAGATCGTGACGCGCGACCGCAATCATCCCTCCATCATAACCTGGACGCCATTGAACGAGACGAATGACGTGGGCGACGGCCGCCAGCATCGCCGTTTGCACGAGGATCTTTACGAACTGACCCGCAGACTGGATCCCACCCGCCCGGTCAATGACTCCAGCGGTTATGTGCATGTGCGCACGGATTTGTGGACAGTTCACAATTATGAGCAAAACCCCGTCGAATTGAGGAAACAGTTGACTCCGGATGCCGTAAAAGGAGTGTGGCGCAACTATCCCGGCGAGGAGGTTGCCTATGCGGGCCAGCCTTATCTGGTGGATGAATTTGGCGGCATCAAATGGATTCCCGCAGGACGCCAGGCCTTTGCCTCCAATTCATGGGGATATGGCGAAGGACCGAAGAACGAAGAGGAATTCTACGCCCGCCTGGAGGGACAGGTGGACGCGCTTCTTGCCGTGTCGCATGTCCGCGGTTATTGCTACACGCAATTGACGGATGTGGAGCAGGAGCAAAATGGCATTTATAATTACGATCGCACCGAAAAGTTCGATGTGAAGCGACTGGCGCGAATCTTCGGCAGGAAGCCGGATTGAACTGGCAAAGGGTTCCAATCAGGGATTTAAGAGCAGATTCCGGACGCCGGTGAAAACGATCCTGGCGGCCAGCGCGCTGATCATGAGGCCGGTCAATTTGCTCAGGATGAGGATGCCCTGGCGTCCGATCCATTTTTCGATGGCCGTGCCGACCCAAAGGAGCCCTCCGACGGTCAGGGCGGCCATCAGCAGGGCCGCACAGCCGGTTGCTTTTTGCCACGTGTGGCTGATTTCTGCGCCCATGACCAGCAGGGCGCCGGTTGTGCCGGGGCCCACGGCGATGGGGATGGCCAGGGGCACGACGGCGAGATCGCCTTCCCGGTGTGAACTGGGCGCCGCCCCCTTATCGTGCACCAGGGCCACCGCCGATAGAAAGAGAAGACATCCCGCCCCCACACGGAAGCTGTCCACGGTAATGTCAAAAATCTTGAAGATGGTGTTGCCGAAAAAATAAAGGACAAAGGTGATCGCGATGATGGCCATGGCAACCCGCATGGCGGTGCGGTGCCGGGAAGGAAGGGGCATCTCCTTGGTAAGGGAGAGAAACATGGAGAGCACGAAAAACGGCGTCAACAGGAAGAAGAACTTGATGTAGATGCTGATGAAGTAGGAAAACATTTCGTTCATGGTGTGAATCTCCAACCGGATGAAGTCCGAATCAAGGAAGTTTTGACAGATTCAATTTACCTCAATAAGGGAACGATCGTTCCTTTGTTGAGGTAAATTGAATGACAAGCTTCCTTTTTCAAATGGGAGGGCAACGGTTCATTTTCGCTGTGAAAACAAGAGGTTTCTGTTTTTTTATGTCAAAATTTTATCCTTTTCTGTGAAACGATCGTTCCTTGAAAGTGGTAAATTGATTCTGGCTGGGAGGGGATGAGAACCGGGTGTTGCATCCGGTTCTGGTTTGGCCGGGTGTTTTTCACCACGGTCTTTGGGACGCAAGATGTGAAAGAAACGGGCGGGATGTTTACTTGGAATCGCCGGCAAGCGCCCTCAGGACGGTTTGGGAGACGAGAGTGTGGCCTTCCTGGTTGTAGTGGGAGTTGACGGGGGCGTGAAACAGGCTCAGGGGGTTGGGCTGGCGGCTGAAGACTTCCTCAATGTCGATGAATTGGGCGCCGCAACGGGTGGTAAGGAAACGGATTTCGGTTTTTCTGGGGCGTGAGCGGCTTTTCAATGCGTATCGTTCCCACGCGGGGAGATAAACCAGATGGAAAGTGGCGTGGTTTTTGCGGGCGTAATCAGCGGTTTGGGCAAGGATGGATTCGAAAAGCTTGAGGTCGTCCAGCAGGGCAAAGGAAATTCCCAGACGTCCCCGCATGGTCCTGAGACCGATTATTTCCCGGACGCGAAATTTTTCCGGCGCCGGCGCCGCGTTTCTCTCCCCGTTCCTGGACCGGCTGTAATCGGTGAGGAGTTGGTTGATTTCAGGCTGCCTGGAAAGAAGGCTCTGGGAATAAGCGGAAGAGGTCAGGTAACGGTTCAAAAAGGGATTGTTTTTTTCGCGTTTGAGATCCAGAAAATCGTTTCCCTCAAAGTAAAACCAGATGATTTTTTGAAACCGGAGATGAGAGGTGTATTCCTTGAGAATGGCCCATTCCATGAGCGGTCCCGCGCCGGCCTGGCCAAGGTTCAACACGTCGCCAAGCTGTTTTCGGAGTTGCGTGGCATAGCTGTCGGAAGGCGGGACACTGAACCCCTGGGTGAACGAGTCGCCCACCAGGATGGCCTTGAAAGCGGCGGAGTCCCAAATGTTGGAGGGATTGATGAAACCGCGCGGGTCGGTTGCGTAAAGCGCGGGCTGGCCGTCCTCATACCGGCAGAGCATGGTTGTGGAGGAAATGCTTCCGAGAGGAAGCAGGGGGGGCGGGGGGAGAGGGGGTGCTTCGCACAGGCTGGCGCCGTTGACCCAGAGATGGGCGGCGGGTGCCGAAACCGGAGCCGGAGAGGTGGTTTGTTTTGAATCGGGTGATTTGCCCACAGTCCGGGCTTCAATGAAACGAAGGGCGCATTCCACTCCCATGAGGCCGATGCCAAGGGAGATCAGACTGAGCAGGACGGAAAGGCGGCGTTGCAACGGACCAAAGGAGACGATGATCAAGCCCAATGCGACGGCAAAAGCTGCGATGAAAAAGATCTGATCCTGTGTCTGGGTTTTGGTGAACCAGAAGAGGCGGAGAAAATAGATTCCCAGCCATAGACTGGCGGCGGAGCATGTCAGCAAAACAATGCGGACGCCGATGGAAACAGTGGTCATTGAGCGGCACGGTTGCGGATTTCCCGCAGAATAAGTTCGGCGACTCCCTGGGCGTCGTGGGCGGAGGTGTCCACCCGTGTGGCGTCGCCGGCCATCTTCAGGGGGGCGACGGCGCGGGTGGAGTCCAGTTTGTCGCGTTCGGCAATGGCGCGGCTGACGTCCTGGAGTTGCATGGGGGCGCCGTTTTTGGCCTGGGCGTTGGCGGCGATCTGGCTGGGATCGGCGGCGCGACGGCTGGCCCGGACGGCGGGATCGGCGTCGAGATAAAACTTGTGCGGTGTGTTGGGGAAAACCACGGTGCCGATGTCCCGGCCTTCCACGACAAGATTTCCGAACCGGACGAGTTCCCGCTGTTTTCCGACCAGGAAATGGCGGATTTCGGGAATGGCGGAAACGGCGGAGACCGCCTTTTCCACTTCCGCAGCGCGGATGGCCAAGCCCGGGTCATTGCCATCCAGGAGATTGCGCAGGCGCCGGATGCCCTGTTCATCGCGCGCGAATTCGCATTCATAACGCAACCGTTTCAGCAGGGTCACGACTTGGGGGGTGTCCTTGGGATCGATGCCTTCCTTCAACACCCGCCAGGTGATGGCGCGGTACATGGAGCCGGTGTCCACATGGCCGTAGTCCAGAAGTTTGGCCAGAAGCCGGGCGACCGTGCTTTTTCCGGAGCCGGAAGTGCCGTCGATGGCGATGATGACGGGGGGGGATGGTTCACGGTTCACGGGTCAAAGGTTCGCGGTTTAAGATTAATCCATCCTTCAGCCTTCGGGATGAGCGGCCTTGATGGCATCGCGCTGGGTTTGCAATTCCTTGAGCCGGGCGTCGAGCTTCTCAATGCGCAACTTGAGGCGGTTGGCTTCGGAAACATGCTGATTGAATTGGTTGCCGGCTTCCTGTCGTTGATGGCTGGCTTCCTTGAGGGAGGCTTCGATGTGGATCAAATCCTGTTTCCATTGGGGCATGGCCTGGATTTTTCCGGTTTCGGGCGCTTCATCGAGGGTGACCACGCGGTGGACTTGGGGAACCGGGATGTTTTGTCCGCATTTTGGACAGGGCACCTGGTGTCCGGCGGCGACCTGGTCCACGACCAAGCTTTTGTGGCAGGAGGGACAGTCGAAAACAATGTCGCGGCTGGCGACATCCTGCGGATTGCCGGCATTCAGTTCGTGGACGGAATCGGTCATGCGGCGTTGCTGGCGGTATTGATGAGTCCGTTTTGACGGGCGAAGTTGAAGATGCCGCCCGATTCGATCACGGGCATCACGTCGCCCAGCGGTTTCAATGAAAAGGTTTTTCCTTCAACCTCAAGGGTGTTTTCCTGCAAATAGACGGTTCCAACTTGTCCGGTTTTAAGTGTATCGCAGAGCCGTTCCTGGGCGTCGATCGGATACAGTTCGCCGGTCGCCACGCAATTGCGGAAGAAGATGCGGGCGTAGGATTCCGCGATGATGGCCTTGACGCCGGCCGCGCCGAGCGCGATGGGGGCGTGTTCGCGGGACGAGCCGCAGCCAAAATTCCGCCCGGCAACGATGATGGGGTAATCTGTTTTCATCTTGCCCGCCGCCACGAAACGGGTGGTGTACGCGCTGTCGGGCAGTCCGCACATGGCGTGGCTGCCGAGTTTTTCATACTCATCGTGGATGGTGGGCACCAGGTTCAGGTACTGGGCCGGGATGATCTGGTCCGTGTCGATGTTGTCCCGCACCACAAAGATGCGGCCTTGAAAGGTTTTGGCCATGGCCCATTCCTAGCAAAACCGCGCGGGACGTTCAACCGGGGATTTTGAGTGGGGGAGGGCGCGGAAGTTTGTCAAAGAGGCGCGGGAGCCCCGCCATTTTTTGCCGTGCAGACGATGGAGGGCGGGGCTCCTGCACCGCCTTGTCGGTTTTCTGCGTCGAGCATCGAGCAGTCGCCGGGCCTTGGGCCCGGCTTAATTTATTGCCAGTTTGGCGAGGTCGGCGGGTTTGCCGGCGCTGATGACCCTGGCTTCGCGATCGATGCGTTTGAGGAGTCCGGCCAGCACCTCGCCGGGCCCCAGTTCGATGAACGAGCGGAATCCCTGGGCGAGCAACGCGCGCATGGAATCCTCCCAGCGGACGGAGGAGGTGATTTGGCGGACGAGTTGTTCCTTCAACGCGCCGGCTTCGTGCGGCGCGGCGGTGACGTTGGAGATGACGGCGATGTTGGAGGGCTGGATGGCGAGTCCGGCGATTTCCGGGCGCAATTTTTCGGCGGCGGATTGCATCAGGCGGGAATGGTAGGCGCCTGCGACCGCCAGGGGAATGGCGCGTTTGGCGCCGCGTTCCTTGGCCAGGGCCATGGCCTTGTCGATACCTTCCTTGGTTCCGGAGACGACGATCTGGCCGGGGCAGTTCAGGTTGGCCATGTCAATGCCCGCCTCGTCGCACACGGTTTTCAGTTTGCCGGCGTCCATGCCCATGACCGAGGCCATGCCGCCCTTGGTCTGGAGACAGGCTTCCTGCATCAACTGGCCGCGGAGCCGCACGGTTTTGACGGCATCGCTGAATTTGATCCATCCGGCCGCAGTGAGGGCGGACCATTCGCCAAGAGAGAGGCCGGCGGCGGCTTGGAATTGGAAATCCGGCATTTTTTCCCGGATGGCGGCCAGGGCGGCAAGGCTGTGAGTGAAAATGGCGGGCTGGCACCAGGATGTGTCGGTGAGTTTGTCGGCGGGCCCCGTGAAACAGACATCGGTCAGCTTGACGCCAAGCGCCTGGTCGGCTTCGTTGAACAGCGCCCTGGCGGCGGGGGATTGGTCGTAGAGTTCCTTGCCCATGCCGACGAATTGGGCGCCTTGTCCGGCAAAAAGAAGAGCTGTTTTTTCCATGGAATCGGGAATGTAATCCCGATGAAGTGGCTTGCCAAGAAAAACCCAGGGCAAACGCATCAAATCGGGCTGTGTTTCCACCATGACGAGACTTTGTCATATAGGCGCAAAGCCGGAAGGATTCCCGCTTTCGCGAGAATGACGGAGGGGGATTTCAATGTTGGCAGAAAGATGAATTGGAGATGGATTTTTTGACGGAATGAACAAAATTGGCAGAATTTTTATGCAAGCCCATGTCAGGCCGCATGGCCGGACAATCCTGTAAATTCTGTTAATCCTGTCGAAAAGTTGTCCGCCGCAGGCGGATTTTATTCAACTTTTGACGTAAATGATGAGGGCTTTCGCAAAGTTGCAGCCGGATTCCAATTGGACCGTGTGGGGGATATTGAGCGAAAGGTAGATGGTGTTGCCTTCGCGCAGGGAATGGGGATGGTCCTTGTCGAAAAGGTAAAAGCGTATTTTCCCTTCGAGCAGCAGGAAAAATTCGTCGGTTTCGTGCAGATTGAAAGGCCTGATTTTTGAGCAGGGATGGTATTCGACGATAAAGGGATCAAGCAAACGGTCGAGTTTGCGGTGGGCAAGCGCGAAATACTTCATGCCAAACTTGTCGCTGTCGTCGCGAACCAGCTCCTCGCCGTCGGTGAGGCTGCCCAGAAGGTATTCCGGCGATTTGACTTCGCTCTGGAACAGGTCGGCCATGCCAATGCCCAATGCCCGGGTGATTTTTTCCAGGACATGCAGGGAGGGGGTGACGCGGAAATTTTCCACGCGCGAAAGAAACCCCTTGCTCAGCCGACATTTGGCGGCCAGTTGGTCAATGGTCATTTTCTGTTTCAGGCGGGTTTCCCGCAGGGTTTGTCCGACGCGTACGAGGTCCATGGGATGGTGAGGTTCAGGGGTTCAACGGTTCACGGTTCATGGGGTAAGGGGCTCAAGATTTATGATTTTGGATTGAAGCAGGCAAGGAGGGAATGGAGAGGGAAAATCGGCCAGTGTTTTCAGGCATTGGGGGAAAAGACCGGTTTCGTTTGCCAGATCCAGCACGGTATAACGGCGGCGGATTTGACGGGCTTCGAGGCAACTGCGTTGGAGCCGGGGAAGGTCGATGCCGATTTCATCCGGATGCGTTGGCGCGCCGGCTTGGTGCAGCATGTCGCGCATTTGGGCAAAGGAAATCAACTGTTCGCGGAGGCGGGATTGGAGCCGCGGCCAGCATTCCTTGAGTTGGGTCAGATGGCGGGTCAATTGGGCGCGGTCAATGTATTTTGCCCGGCTTTCCTGAAGGGCGAGTTGTTTCAAATGCGGCAAAGCATGCCGACGGTTGATTTGATCGGCGAGTTGGTCCGGGGCTGGCCAGGCGTCGGCGATTTGCGCGATGTCCAGTTGTTCCATGGGCGCGGCCAGGATTTGTTCGTAAAAAATGGAGGCAACCAGCGCGCCTATCCCGACTTTCCAGCCGTGAAGCGGCGTGCGGCCTTGAAACCGGTGGTCTTGCATGTCCCAAAGATGACTGAATTGGTGTTCCGCCCCGGATGCGGGACGGCTGGATTGGGCGGCTTGCATGGCAAAGCCGGTCATGATCAATCCCTCGGCCAGACGGGCGATGGCGCCGGAATCGCCTTGGCGAAGCCGGTCAGGGTGACGAAGCCATTCGCGCAACGGATGTTGAACCAATGACCAGGCTGTCGTGTGGATGGGTTCGATGCCGAGTTCATTGGCGAGCAGCCAATCCGCGCCGGCAGGAATTTTTGCCAGGAGATCCCCATAACCGGCCGCAGTCAATTCCGGCGGCGCCGCGGCAAGGATTTCGATATCGGCCACCACGACGCGCGGGGCGGGACAGGAGAAAGTTTGTTTGATTCCTTCGCGGGTGATCGATGCGCCGTATGCGGTGTACCCGTCCATGGATGCCGCGGTGGCCGCCACCATGTAGGCGCGGCCGGATTCATGAGAGGCAAGTTTGACCAGATCATTCAATGTGCCCGACCCGATTGCAATGGGAATGGCGGCATGGGCTTGGAGGGTTTCCCTGATCCGCAGGACATGGCGATATTCGGCGTGCAGGGCGTTGTCTTCAAAGATCACAGGATCGAGAACCGGACAATGGGCGCGCTGGAGGCTTTCCATCACGCGCTGTCCCGCGGCGGCAAACGTGCGGCAGTCGGCGATGGGGATGGCGGTTTGGTTGGGAAAGAAACGTTTGAACAGTTCCCCGGTTTGAAAGATCACGCCTGAGCCAAGAGCCAGTTCGCGGGTGTCGGTGGCGTTTTGGAGCGCGGTTTGAAGACGGGAATGATGGGATGAGTTCAAGTGCGAGAGTGTTTCTTGAAAAGTTTTCTTAAAGAGAACTATAAGCGATACTTTTTAAAAATGCAAATGGCTGGAATGGCGCCATTTTGAAAGAAGGCGCGTTCGTGGTGTTATCGCACCTGAGTTTGCACGAGAATGCCCCGCATGACTTATGGGCTGGATCGTTGAGGGAAAGGGGCTTTATTCTTGCCCATGACGGATTGGTGATGGAAATTTTGACTCAACTACCTTCATAGCAGCCCGTAAATTTCATCAAAGAGGCTCTTGCAAAACTACGATGCTTGGCGCGATAAACCGCTTTGGCCAAATCCAAGGCGATGAGGAGACCTCTGGACTCCCGCTTTCGCGGGAATGACGGGAGGGGGATGCACGCCATCTTTGCATCCCGACTTTTCGTCATCCTCATTTTTTCTTCGTCATTCCCGCAAAAGCGGGAATCCGGTCGACTTTGCGCCTGTCTGCCAAAGTTCCGTCATGGTGGAAACACGGTCCGATTTTTAATGCGTTTGCCCTGGCAAATGGTCCCCTTCATCCTTTTGGATTTTAGTCATTGCGAGCTTTCCTGCCGCCTTGGTCCCCACAGGGCTCGCGGAGGAGCCGCGTTTTTAACTTGTCCGGAAACTTGGGCCGGATAGGATGAGAGGATTGAGGAGCACATCTTGAGAACGATCTGCATTGTCATACCGGTTTACAATGAGGAGGAAAACCTGCCCGTTCTCCACGAACGGCTGGTCAAGGCGCTTTCCGATGTCAAAGATCTGGATTACCGCATCCTTTTGGTGGACGACCATTCCTCCGATGCCACGCCGGAAGTCATCCGAAAACTGGCGGCCGGCGATCCGCGCGTGGAAACCATCCGCCTTTCCCGCAACAGCGGCAGCCATGTCGCCTGCGTGGCCGGCATCGACCATGGCGACGCGGACATGCTGATGATCATGGCGGCTGATTTGCAGGATCCGCCCGAACTCATCCCGGAAATGGTCCGCCGGCATGCCGAAGGATGGCAGATCGTGTGGGCGGTGCGCGAACAACGCGAAGGGGAATCGTTTTTCACCCTGGCCGCATCGCAAGTTTTTTACTGGTTGATGAACAGGATTTCCGACGTAAAGTTTGCCCCCAAAGGCGCCGATTTTCTGCTGGCCGACCGGCGGGTGGTAAAAGCTTTCCGCCAAATGCCGGAACGCAACATTTCCGTTTTTGCGGCCTTTGCATGGCTTGGTTTCAAACAGGTTTCAGTTCCTTATGTCAAAAAAAGCCGGCATGCCGGCGTTTCCAAGTGGAGCGTGGCCAAAAAGATCAAGCTGGCGATCGATTCATTTGTGGGTTTTTCCTACCTTCCCTTGCGGTTCATCAGCGTGCTCGGGGTTTGCTCCGCGACTGCCGGGCTGCTTTGGGCCATGGAGGTTTTGGTTTCGCGGCTGTTGGGATTCACTTGGACGTCGGGGTTCGCCAGCATCATGATGGCCATTCTCATCATGGGCGGCCTGCAACTGGTCATGCTGGGAGTGCTGGGGGAATATCTCTGGCGGGTGTTGGAGGAATCAAGAAGGCGTCCGCGATACTTTGTGGAAAACGCTTTTTCAGCGCACGAACATCCGGGTTCCGAACGAAAATGACGCGGGTTTTGCCGCAAGTTTCGCCAAGTGGATGAACGAGCAATGAATGTTGCGGATGAAAAACTACCGTCGTTCGTCACCCAATTGGATGAAAGGGTTGGCGCCATTTCCCATTTTGCGGGATGGTTTCTCCGAGCAGCGGGGCGCGCGGACCGGAGGGGCGCCTCCCAAATCCACGCAAGCTCCCCGGCCAAAAGTTTCCCGGACGTATTGTGAAAGTTGATGCGGCATGAGTGTTGCGGGGTGATGCGTCTCCAACACATGGTCCAGACAACGCTCGAGTTCTGCGACGGCTTTTGAATTTCCGCAATACCATTGATCGGGATGGGCGTTGAACATCACCAGCCCTCCTTCCTGGCAAATCAAATCCAGCTTGGGACGCCAAAAAGGAAAGGTTTGCGACAGCGGAATATCCGCGAGCCATGGCATTTCAAAGGGGATGGTGTTTGGAAGAACCACCAATCCTCCCACCATGAAAGGACGGAAGGTCCGGACGCCATAATTTTGCGAAGGATGAAAAAACGGCCAGGAATCCAAAGCCGACATATCATAGCTGAAGCCGGTCTTTTCCAATGCCGCCCAAAACGCAGGGGAAACATACCAGGATGGGGAACGAAATCCCTTCATTCCCAATTCCCTTGCCAGATCCATGACCGGACGAAGGCGGGCGATGATTTCGTCCTCCGAAAGGAATGCGATGAGATTGTCGTGCGCAATGTCATGAAGGGCAACCTCAAAACCTTCCTTGACCAGATCCCTGATCAACGGACGATAGGATTGCAGGTCCTTTCCAACAAAACTGAAACAACTGCGCAAACCTTTCCTTTTCGCCAGTTGGCACAACAGTTCGATTCCACGTTCCTGGCCAACAGAATCCGTATCGTGAGATAAAATCAAGGCACAACTTTTTTTGTCCGGCCAACTCCAACCCTCTTGGTCCGCCGTTGAAAACCCGTCGTCCAAAATCCGGTCAACCTCCCCATCCGCATAGGTCCGCGGAGAGCGGTTGGGCTGGGAGCGCACGCCTCGAACATGTGGACGAAAAAGACGCTTGGCGAGCCATACCCGCCAAACGCCAGGAACCCAGTGATAGGGGAATGGAAGCCGCGAACTCATGGGAAAATGGGGGCAATGCTGCCCTTTCAGAAGCCATTGCCTGAGCTTTTCTTTTTCGTCCCGGACGAGTGGAGAATTCACAAAATCGCAAGCTAAACGGCTGCCTTGGCGAAGTCAATGTTTTGCATCGGGCATGCGATGCAAAGGGAGGGATGGAGGGTTTCTTTTTGAGGCTTAAATAAACTTGCCATGCAATTAAAATTGAAAGAAAGTCAGCCCACAAATTTCACAAAGATCCCCTTTATTTATGTGTGGCATTGCCGGTTTTTTCAATTCCGAGTTGGCAGATCTTTCAGCCCAACGCAATACCTTGGAGGCCATGCTCCGGCGTATTGCCCACCGGGGACCCGATGAGGCGGGAATTTTTCTGGCTCCCGGCCTGGCCATGGGAGCTGTCCGGTTGAGCATCGTGGATCTGCAAGGGGGCTCCCAGCCGATCGGCAACGAAACCGGGGAAATCTTTGTTTCCTTCAACGGAGAGATTTTCAACCATCCCGAACTCCGCGCCATGTTGGAGGGCAAAGGCCACCTTTTCAGCACCCACGCCGATACGGAAGTTTTGATTCACCTGTACGAGGAATATGGATTGGATTTCCTGAAACAACTGAACGGGCAATTTGCCTTTGCGCTATGGGACGGGCGGAAAAAAAATCTCATCCTGGCGCGGGACCGGCCCGGCATCCGTCCGCTCTTTTTCACCCAGTTGGGCAAGACCTTTGTCTTCGGATCGGAGATCAAGTCCCTTTTCACCTATCCGCAAGTCAGGCGAACGATTGACCCCGCCGGGTTGGACCAGATCCTCACTTTTTGGACGACCGTCGGGGAAACCACATTTTTTGAAGGAATCCATGAACTGCCGCCGGCTCATTTTTTGATTGTATCCGCCAACCAACCTCCGCGCATGGAGCGTTACTGGGACTGCGATTTTCCCATTCCCTCCACTCCACCGGCCCAGACGGAAGACATTGACGAAGCGGCCTGCCGTCTCAAGGAATCCCTTTTGGAATCGGTGCGGCTGCAGCTTCGCGCCGATGTGCCGGTGGGCGTTTATTTAAGCGGGGGCATCGATTCCTCGGTGATCACTTCCCTGGTCAGCCAATGCCAGCCGGGACGGTTCAAGACCTTTTCCGTTCAGTTTGAGGATCCCCAACTCGACGAAAGCGATTACCAGCAAGAGATGGTTTCCATGCACAAGACGGATCATCATTTCATCCGATGCGGTCCCTCGGATGTCGGAGCGGTTTTTCCGGAAATCGTCTGGCACACGGAAAAGCCGGTTTTTCGCACCGCGCCGGGGCCGCTGTTTCTCCTCTCGAAACTCACCCGGGAAAACGGCATCAAAGTGGTTCTCACCGGGGAAGGGGCCGATGAAATGTTGTGGGGGTATGATACGTTCAAGGAACAGAAAATCCGTGAATTCTGGCGGCGTTTCCCCAATTCATCCCGCCGCCCGCTGCTGTTGAAAAAATTGTTTCCCTACCTTTCCCATTATCGGGATGATCGTTATTTCCAATTGCTCCGGATGTTCTACCAATCGGATCTCTCCTCGGCCGATCTTCGGGCTTATTCGCATCTTCCTCGCTGGCGCAACAACACCGCGCTCAAGAGTTTTTACTCGCCTGAATTCCGCGCGCGCGTGGGCGAAAACTCGTCCCGGCAGGCGATGGAAAAATGTCTTCCGCCCGACTTCGACCGGTGGAACTCCCTGGAACGCAACCAGTACCTGGAAACCCTGACCCTCATGCCGGGCTATCTTCTCGCTTCCCAAGGCGACCGCATGGCCATGGCCCATGGGGTTGAGGGACGCTTCCCATTCCTGGATCACCATGTGATCTCTTTTTGCGCCAGTCTTCCCGGAAACTTGAAAATGCGCCGCCTGTGCGACAAGTTTCTTCTGCGTCAGGCGTTCAAACGGGAATTGCCCCCAAAAATCTTCGAACGCTCCAAACGCGCGTACATGTCGCCGGACGCCGTCAGTTTCATCCAGCCCTCCGCGCAGGCATACATGGAGGAGGTGGTTTCGGAAACAGCCATCCGAAGGGCCGGAATTTTCGACTGGAAAACCGTCCAGCGCCATCTGGCAAAGGTCAAGGCGACTCCCGCGCAAAACCTCACCTATCGGGACAATATGGCCATGGTCGTGCTGGTTTCAGCCCAGTTGGCCCACCATTTGTTTGTCGAAAAATTCCCTTTACAGGAAAGCGGGAAACTTCCCAAAATCGCGAAGGAGATTTGCCTACAAAGGATCTAAAATATGAGCATTGAACAGGAGATTCGCGCCTATATCCTGGAAAACATTCCCGGAGCACAGAATTTGTCCTTTCAGGACGAAGAGTCCCTTGCGGGCGGGGGCATTGTGGATTCGCAGGGAATCATCCAGATTGTTTCTTTTGTTGAACAAAAATACGGCGTCAAATTTGGCGATCAGGAAATCAACGAGGAAAACTGCGCCAGTGTGGCCAGTTTTGCCCGTTTTGTCCGCAAACGGCAAACCCCTTAAACACCGATCCCATGGTTGTGCCGCTGGAAGAAAAACATTTGGACACTGTGGCTGAGCTGCAGGTGAAAACCTTCGCCCACAGTCCGATCGGACGCATGGGAAAGCGTTTTCTGACAGACTTCCTCTATCCCTCGCTTTTCACCGATCCTTATTTCATCGGATTGGTTTGTCTCCAGGACGAGCGGATCGCCGGTTTTTTGATCGCAACCTCGCGCCGGGACGGATTCATCAGCCGCGTGGCCTTCCGCCATTTGGCGCGTTTGATCAAGACGCTTCTCCATTCCTGCCTGGAAAATCCGCGTTTTTTCCCCGTTTACCTGAAAACCTTCTTCTATTTTTGCAAACACCTTTTCGTGGGAGACGGGTTTGACGGAAAGGAAAATTGGGGCGAATTCATCTCCATTGTCATCCAGCCGTCCATCCGCCGGCCCGCCGGACCGATGGAGAAAAACGAAAAGCCGGCCAACCAGCTGTTGATCCGCGGCATGGAATTGATGAAGGAGAAAAAGTGCGAAAAATTTGTCACATTTATCGAACCCAAAAATTTTCTTTCCGAGGTTTTCTTTTCCCACTTTGGCTTTCGTTTCTTCAAGGATGCCGCCTTTTTTGGCCTGAAAACCCGGGCTTTTGTCCGGGAACTGCCATGATTTTATTCCTTTCCCCGCATCAGCCATGAATTTCAACCTGATCCAGCATCCTCCTTCGCCGTTTTCATTCTTCTGGAATCCGGCCAGCTCCCGCGAACGCTATGAAGAATTGCTGATGGCGGACACTCCTTTCGACGCAACTCCGTACCATGGGCAGCATGTCCTGACATGGCGGAAAGGAACTGACTTTTGGGCCGCGCGGGATCCGTTTGGGGTGGCCAAGCTTTTCTACACACTGCCTGACAAAAAGGGAACTTTTCATCTGGGCCATTCGCTTTGCGAACTGATGGCGCAATCAGGCGCGGGTTTTGAAAAAATTTTTTCGATTCCGGCCGGACACGCCGCCCGCTTTGACCTGGCGCAAGGAAGGGTTTTTTTGAAACCCTATTACACGCTGCCTCAATCGCCCGATTCTTCGACGGCTTTTGACATGGAGGGTTTCGGACGAAAAATCCGGTCCCGTCTTGACGACTGCCTGGGGCGGTTGTTGCCGCGCCTGGGCGCATCCGAGATTCATGTCACCTTGTCCGGCGGCCTGGACAGCACCATGATCGCCGCGCTGCTCAAACACCATGCCGACAAAGCCGGTCTTTCCGTGACGGCTTTTACCTTCTCCGTGCAAGGCCATGATGGCGAAAACGAGGTCAGCGAAGACATGATTTTTGCCAGGAAAGCCGCCCGCGATTTAAAAATTCCCCTGCGGGAAGTCGCCATCACCCGGCAAAACCTCATTGAGGGAGTGGACGACGCGCTCCGGCACGGCATGGATTGGCGCGATTTCAATCATCACTGCGCCCTGGCCAACCTCTATCTTGCCCGGGCCATCCGGGAATATCGGGATTCGAAAAAGCTTCCCGGTCCCGGCTTTGTCTTTACGGGTGAATTGATGAATGAGCTGACCGCCGATTATACCACCGTGGAATTCGACGGGGCGGATTATTATGTCGTTCCCAAGCTCGGCAAGGGGCGGTTGCGGCGCCTTTATTTGCAGGGCATGGATTCGGCCAGCCGGGAAACCGGTGTTTTTCGCGCCTCAAATCTTGAGGCCATGGAACCTTATTTTGCCGTGGCTGAGGATTACCTTCAAGTGCCGGAAGATATCCTCATTGAAAGCAACGCCAAACAGCAGATTTCAGCGATGGTGGGCGGCGATCTGGTGCCAGGCTACATTTTTGACCGGAAAAAAGTTCGCGAACAGGTCGGTTCGGAAAAGAGCGGCGGCGTTCTCAAGACATTGATTCGGGCCGGAATCACCCAGGATTTTCTGAAGAGGAGATTTTCCGGGATTTTCCGCATCCCTCCCTCCTTGGCGGTGGAAAGCGTTTTTCAATTGGGCCGCTTCCGGCGCCAGCCCTGAAAAGCGGGCCTGGCCGAACGCAATGCGATCACGGTGAAAGATTCCCGGCGGGCGCGCCGGACAATCGGGTCTTGATGGACTTGATCCATTCGCCGGGTTTTCCCCGTTTCGATGCAACCTCCACCTGTTCCAAAATAACGGCCCGATGGTCCCCGCAAATGACATAGACCTCCCCGGCGTCAATCCTGGCCGCTTGGCCGGGAATGCCGTAATATGGACGCTCGAAAAGACGCGCGCGCCATAATTTCATCGGCGAATTTTCATAATGGGTGAAAGCCCCGGGATAGGGATCGGATTGGGAACGGATAAAATTGTAAACCTGGCGGGCGGATTGGCGCCAGTCGACCAATCCGTCGTTTGGCGTCCTTTGCGCGCAGTAGGTCGCCTGGTTGTGATCCTGGGGCGCCGGCTGGCGCTGTCCGGCCAGAATCGGAAGATAAACTTCCCTCAACACCTCGACCGTCTTACTTTCCAACTTTTCCAAAATATCGGAGATATAGTCTGTTTCTTCCACCGGTATTCTCCCCTGGGCCCAGACAGGGCCGTCATCCATGCCATTGGTGAAAGTGAAAAAGGAAAATCCAACCTCCTTTTCGCCGTTGAGGATCGGCCAGATCAAGGGCGAACCGCCGCGATACTTGGGCAGAAGGGAATTGTGAATGCCGATAAACCCATGCGGCGCAAACGACAGCGTCTCACGGCCAAGCAGCCAGTACCAACCGGCCACAAGACACAAGTCGGGTTTCAGGCGGGCGATGATTTCCTCGGCCTGCTTCCGGTTTTTGGCGGCATAAAACGCAAGACCGCTGTCGCGGGCAAATGTCTCAAAATCGTTGAAAACGGTGCGGGTGTCCTCCCGGTCATCGATGATCAGCGCGCCCATCAGGGTTTGGGCGGAAAGCGAACGCATTTCCTGACAAACGCGCAACCCCAACCGTTTGCTGCCCATGAAAAGAACCTTTTGCACGATTCACCCCTTCTTCTTCGCGATCAGATCCATCATCTCCCCGACGTTCTGGAGCTTTTCGACCTCGCCGGTGCCAAACCGGATGCCGAACTTCTTTTCAACCGCCACCACCAGTTGAATGTGCATCAACGAATCCCACGCGGGAATATCCTTTGCCGTCATTTCCCGGCGGATGACAATCAAGGGATCCTCGAACACTTCGTGAAAAACAGAGGCCAAATCGGTTTCAATCGGATTCATATTTCCTAAATTCCCATTTCCTTTTTCATTTTCAAAATGGTGATTTTCAACTGTGGAATGTCTTTTTCGATGATATTCCAAGTCCGTTCAAGATCGATCCCCAAATAATCATGAACCACCACATTCCGAAAACCGGAGATCTCCCGCCAGTTCACTTCCGGATGATTATTCTTCATGGACTCCGCAAGATGTTGTGTCGATTCGGTGAGTGTATGCAGATTTCGCAGAATGGCATCTTGGGTCTTGCGATCACTCATAAAGTTTTCCCTGCCTTCCTGGGCAAAACGCTCGATCCACTCCAGGCATTCGTGAATGTGAATCAAATAAAGGCGGTTGTCCTTAACGCTCATATCGCCATTGCCTCTTTTTGGATCCGATCCCGAATGAACCAATGCAAGCCTTTTTCAGTAACCACATCCACCTTGCAATGAAATATCTCCTGCAATTCGATTTGAAATCCGCCCAAATCAAAAAGACTTCGCCCGGGTTCCATGTCCACAAGAAAATCCACATCGCTGGAGTCGGCGTCTTCCCCGCGCGCCACCGAGCCAAACAATTTAATCGAGGTCACGCCATACTTTCGCGCCACATTAAAAATCTCATCGCGATGTTGTTGGATGATTTCTTTTTTACTCATGCGTTTCCCTGTCAATCAAACTCCATTCTTGGCTAAAAAATGATGTATTATGGATTTATTAAATGATGGAACCCTCGGTAAGATGTCATTCATCCCATCAATTGCAAGTCCGAAACTGCTCCAAAACTAGTCAATGGGAGGTTGAAAAGGTTTGAACTGTTCCAGGTCAAGCGCCCAATCGGTCCGGCCCTCCGGCGTTTCGGCGGTCTTTTGAAAACCCAGCCTGGAGTAGTGTTCCCGGACCAGCGCGTTCTTTGGAGTGGGAATGTATCTTCCGGTCAGACGGCGGCAGCCGCGCCCGCGTCCCGCGTCCGCCAGATGATTGATCGCCAGTTGTTCCACGCCGCGGTCCAGCACCCGGCAGCTCATGACCCAGTTCTCAATTTCCAGCGTATCGCCGTTGATGCGGCCGTGAATGGCGGAAATAAGGCCGTTGTCGCCAAATCGATCCCTCAACCGGATGCCCAGCGTGACGCGATCCGGGTCTGCCGCCAGCGCCGCCACCTCCGCCTGGCTGTAACGCGCGGTGCACAGGTTGAACTGGTTGCTCTTGTTGATCAGCTGCGAAATGCGTTCCAGGTACGGCTCGCCATAGGGCGCAACAAAGGCATTCATTTGAAGCGAACGCAGAAATTCCCCCACATCCGTGATCCGCGCCGCCAGCGCCTCGCGTTTCCGGTTGGCCGCGTAACTCTCCGCGCGCGCCAGATCCTCCGCCGTCACAGCCTGGCTTTCGAAAAGAAACGCCTGTTCCAACGCCCGGATGTAGTGGGCCGGATCATCGGGCAGATCCACGACCTTGACTTCCGGCGCCAGTTGCCGCATCTGCTCGCGTTCCACTGGGTTGTCATCCACAAAAACCAGCGAATCCAGCCCGATGTTCAACTGCTTCGCGATGGCGCGCAGGTTGTCGGCCTTGGGATTGAAATTCGCCATGAACGCGCTGCAATCCGGCAGCTTGATCAACATCTGGTCGTGACGCTCGAAAACCTCCCGGGCAATCGCGTCCTGGTTTTTGCTGGCCACCGCCAGCAAAATGCCGCGCCGCCGCAGTTCCAGCAGATACCGCTGAAAATCCTGAAAAGCCTCCCCTTGCGAATTGCCCTGCCCAAGCCGGATGCCGTCCAACCCGTCGTCCGCCGCCACGCCGCCCCACAGGGTGTTGTCCAGATCCAGCGCCACGCACTTGGCCGATCCCAGACAGGCGCTGGCGATCACCGCCGACAAGGATTGCGCAAACAACGGCATGGCATCGTACGCCATGGGTTGTTTGGCATGATACCACCCCGGCAGATCAATCCAGCGCTGCACCCCGTAACGGGAAGCCATGCCATGAATATCCACCAGGGTGATGTGGCGCGGGGCGCGTTCCGCAAGCCGGAGATTGACCCGCAGAACATGCTGGCTGGCCGCGCCGGCCTGCCGCGCCGCCAGATTGGAGAGCGATTCGTGCGGCGGCGGATGAAAATTGGCCAGGAAAATGGGAATCGGATGACGGGAACGCAACTTTTCGCACCAATCCAGGATTTCCGCCGCGTCCTGTTCCGCCGCCTGCCCGGCCTCCGCGGGCGTGGCGGTCAGGGACGGGAAATGGGTCAGTTGGGACAACGTCAGATGGAGTACCGCCATTTCCGGACGAAAAGTTTGCAGAGCGCTGTTGGGATCGAGGATCTGCTGCTGCCATGAGCCGTAAGGACTCTGCCACAACTCCACATGCAGCCCCCGCGCCGCCATGCAAACCTCCAGCAATGGGGCGTAGGTTTCCGAAGTCGCGCCGCAAAGCAGGGCCAGCCGCCGCGACTGGCTGAAAAGCGCCTTGCCCTCATTCCGGCAACGCGTCCACATCCGGGCCTGCTTCATCAGCTTCACGATGTCCAAGCAACCGTTTGTTTCGCGGCAAATCTGTTGAACCTGTTCCTGGGGAGTCATGAGAAGTTTCATCAACCCTATATCAGCAAAGCCCGCCGACTCAAGCCCTTCATGCGCGCGGCAGGGGGGCGGACGCCCGGATGCCATGCATCCCGAATTAATCGCTTGCCTTGGCCGGGTGTTTGGCGATGATCGTAAAAAAGGAGAAAACCATGCCCCTTACCATTGGCAGTCCGGCGCCTGATTTCACCCTGAAGACCAAGGATGCCACCGGCATTCGCGATATCCGCCTCGCCGAATACCGCGGCAGGAAGAATGTGATCCTTCTTTTCTTTCCGCTGGCTTTCACCGGCGTTTGCACCCAGGAGATGTGCGAGATCTCCGGGGGGTTGAACGCCTACCAGGGACTTGGAGCGGAAGTCCTGGGCGTTTCGGTTGACAGCCCCTTTGCCCAGGAGGCCTGGGCGCAAAAGGAAAGAATCGCCATTCCCCTGCTCAGCGACCTGAACAAAACGACGGCTCGGGATTATGGCGTTTTATTGCCTGACCTGATGGGGTTGGGCAGCGTGTCGGCCCGCGCGGCCTTCGTGATCGACAAACAGGGCGTGATCCAATACGCGGAAATCACCCCCACGGTCAAGGATCTGCCCAATTTCAAGGCCATCATCGAGGCGCTGAAAAAACTCCGTTGATCCTGCCTCCCATGGGCCATGCTGATCACTTTTCGATTTCAGATCAGCATCATCTGAAGCATGCCGTGGGTTACCTTGAGTTGGGCATGCTGGAGGATGCGCTTGCGGAACTGGACCAGATGGCGCCGGAGGCGCAAGCCTTGTTGCCGGCGCGGGAGGTCCGGCTGGCTGTCCATATGCAAGCCAGGCAATGGCCCAAGGCGGCGGAAGCGGCCCGGCATCTTTCGGAAATCGATCCCTCTTCCCCCCAATGGCTGACCGATCTGGCGTATGCGACCAGGCGCGCGGAATCCATCGAGGCGGCGGAAAAAATCCTTTTGAAAGCCGCCGGGCAATTTCCAAAATTCGCCCTGATCCATTTCAATCTCGGATGCTACACCGCGCAAATGGGAAAACTGGAGGAGGCTCTGGAATACGTAAAAAAAGCGATTCGATTGGATCCATCCTATCAACAGATGGCCATGGACGACCCGGATTTGGAGCCGATCCGGAAACGCCTTGAATTAGGCCGGGCCCAAGGCCCGGCAGCTTGACGCTCGATGCAGAAAACCGGCAAGGCGGTGCGGGAGCCCCGCCCTCCATTCATTTCGCGACAAATGGAGGGCGGGGCTCCTGCACCGCTTTTTCCGGCAAACATTGAATAAATTCGCGGCAGACAACTTTTTGACAGGATTAACAAAATTGACAGGATTTTAAATTTCAAGCTGGATCGGGCAGTTGCTTAGCAGTTGACATCCGTTTTTTTGGACAAGCGCCACGTCCTCGATTCGCACTCCGCCAACAGATCGGTAGTAAAGCCCCGGCTCCACGGTCACCACATTTCCGGCCTGGAGGCGAAAATCAACCTTGCTCAGGCGCGGCGGCTCGTGAATCTCCAATCCGAGCCCATGGCCCGTGCCGTGGAAAAAGCCCTCGTATCCGTCCTTCGTCATTCCTGTGCGGTATCCTTTTTCGGCAAAAAGCTTTTCGACATTTGAATGGATCTGCCGTCCGTTGACGCCCGCGCGCACCTGCGAGATGGCGAGTTTTTGCGCCTGCCTCACGGTTTCGAACTGCCGGCGTTGCGCGCCGGTGGCGCGGCCTTTCAGAACGGTGCGGGTCATGTCGCCCCAGTAACCCGTGGCAAGGTCGCGGAGGAAGATGTCGAGGATGATCAGTTCGCCCGCGCGCAGCGGGCCATGGCCGCGTTCGTGGGGGTCGCAGCCCTGGACTCCTCCGGCCACGATGCAATGGGCGCCGTCATATCCGCGTTGCACCGCCTCCACCCGGGTTAGCGACCGCAATCGTTCGGAGGTCAGGGGTTTGCCGTCGAGCATCAGCCGTTTTCCCCTTCCCGTCCGCGCCCGGCGGATCCGGTCGATCAGCAAGAGGATGATTTCGGCGCATGCCATGCAGGATTTCCGGATCGCATCCGTTTCGCGGCGGCATTTGACGGCGCGTCCAGGAAAAATGCCGTCTTTGGCCACTGAAATTTTGATGCCGTGTTTGCGCAAACCGTCCGCCAATCCCAGCGGAAACGAAAAGGGCGCGGACGCCTCCCGGATGCCATGTTCCCGCAACAGCGCGCTGATCCACTGGGGGGCGGTCACCGGTTTTCCGCTTTGCCGTTGCAACCGTTCCACCCAGGCCGTCTGGTTGATCACCTTGTGGACGCGGGCCGTGGCGCGCGCGCGATCGTATTCCAGACAACTCACCGCCATGTATTTGCGCCCTTTTTTCTCGAAATAAAGGAATTCATCCGGCGCCAGAAAGCCCGTGGCATAAAACAGATCGGCGTCCTGTTCGCTGATGGCGCAAAGGAGAAGGTTTTGTCTGGGCGAAATCATTTTTTCATAAAGGAAACAGTTCAGATTAACAGGCCGCCAACATTTAGACAATAGTCCCTTCGATGCTTCACAGGACAAACACATTGAAATTTGGAAAAAAACGCTGGATTTAACCTGGAAACGCGGGGGGCCCGCCCAATGTCACTAACTTTTCATCCAAAGATAAGCGGTGCAGGAGCCCCGCCCTCCATTTTTTGCCGCGCAGACAATGGAGGGCGGGGCTCCCGCACCGCCTCCATCAGAACGAAACAGTCCCGGATTGGGCAAATGCCAGCAGCATTGGGCGGGACGCCCGCGCTCCCAGGAGACGAGGTTTATTTTAATGTGTTTGCCCTGCTCCTTGACACGACAGCCTAAACTGGCTATGAATATTTCCGATATAAGCCTAAACTGGGAATAAATATTACCGGATTGAACCATGTTCGAAACCCTCAAAACCATGATTTTGGACTTCCAGGAAACTCCGCTGGCAACCGGGACATTCCGGCGTTTATCCCTGGCAGCGGTTTCCGGCAAGGCGGCTGTTTGCATTGGGGTGCGGCGAAGCGGAAAATCGACCTATCTGTTCCAGATCATTCAACAACTCTTGAACAAGAAGGTCCCCCGCCAAAACATCCTGTATCTGAATTTTTTCGACGACCGTCTCCACGGCCTTCAGCCAGGGGGCCTCGGATCGGTGACCGAAGCATACTACTCGCTCTACCCGGAAAAGAAGAATACGGAAAAGGTCTATTGTTTTTTCGATGAGATTCAGGTTGTGCCCGGTTGGGAGTCTTTCGTTGACCGCCTGCTGCGGACCGAAAAATGCGAGGTCTATTTGACCGGTTCATCAGAGCAGATGTTGTCAAAGGAAATTGCCACACAAATGCGAGGGCGGGCCTTGTCGTGGGAAATGTTTCCGTTTTCGTTCCGCGAGTTTTTGGATTACAAGAAGGTCGAAAGCAAAGGCGCTCTGTCAACCAAGAAACGCCTTCTCGTCCGGAAAACTTTCGGTGAATACTGGGAAACCGGCGGGTTTCCCGAGGTGGCGGGACTGGACCGTTTTCTTCGGATCAAGACGCATCAGGAATACTTTCACGCGGTGCTTTTCAGGGATCTGGTCGAACGGCACGATGTGTCGCATCCCAAGGCGGTGGTCGATCTGGCTCATTGGCTCGTGAACCATGCGGCCTCAATCTATTCCATCAACCGCCTGACAGGTTATTTGCAATCGCTGGGACACAAGGCGCCAAAGTCCGCGGTGTCGGACTATTTGAAATGGTTCGAGGACGCCTACTTCCTGTTCAGCACGAGGATTTTCGACGCATCGCTTGCGCGAAGCCATTCCAACCCCAAAAAAATTTACTGCATTGATCATGCGATGATCCGTTCGGTGTCGTCCGGGATTCTCGTCAACTCCGGACATCTTCTCGAAAACCTCGTCTTTGTCGCGCTTCGGCGGGTTTACCCGGAGATTTACTACCACAAAACCAAGATGGGGCGGGAGGTTGATTTCATTGTTCCGCTGCGCGACGGTTCCCGGTTATTGATTCAAGTGTGCGAATCCCTGGCTGACCCGCAAACAAGGAAAAGGGAAGTCACGGCGTTAAGCGAGGCCATGATCGAATGCGGCGGCAAGTCCGGCATGATTGTTACGAGGAACGAAACCGAGCGGATCGACACCCGCGACGGCATGATTGAGGTGACGCCCATATGGCGGTTCCTGCTTGATCAGCCGGACTTTCCAACAGGATGAACAAGCGCAAACGGAGATGTAAAACCTTCGTGAACACCCCTTTTTCCCCCCCGCCTCCCCTGCGTTTTGGTTCGCTTGAACTGTCCGGGAACCTTGTGCTGGCGCCCATGGCCGGTTACACGAGCCTGCCCTTTCGGATGGCGTTGCACGAAATCGGCGGCCTTTCCCTTGGCACCAGCGACCTCGTCAACGCCCGTTCCCTGATCGAAAAAAATCCCAATGCTTTCAAGTTGATCCGCAGCGGTCCCCAGGATCGACCGCTGGCCATCCAACTTTTCGGCGCGGTTCCCGAAGAGATGCGCGACGCGGCGCTTGTGCTTGAGTCGCGCGGGGTCGATGTGGTGGATGTCAACATGGGGTGTCCCGTGCCCAAGGTCTGCAAGGTGGGGGGCGGGGCGGCCATGATGGCCCACCCGGCCAGGGCCTTTGCCGTGGTGAAGGCCATGGCGGACGCGCTGCGCATTCCCCTGACCTGCAAGATCCGGCTGGGCATCGATTCCCTGATCGCCCCGGATTTCGCGCGGGCGCTTGCGGATCTCGGGGTAAAAGCCATTGCCGTGCACGGGCGCACCAAACAACAGGGGTTCGACGGCGAGGTTGATCTTGACGGCATCCGGAAGGTGGTGAAGGCGGTTCCCCAAATCCCCGTGATCGGCAACGGGGACATCACCACCCCGTTGGAGGCCCGGAAAATGCTTGAGGAAACCGGTTGCGCCGGGGTCATGGCGGGACGCGGGGCTTTTTACAATCCGTGGATATTCCGGGACATCCGGCATTACTTTGCAACGGGCGAAATCCTGCCGGAGGCATCATTTGACGAACGGTTCAAATTCATGGCGCGGCATCTTGATCTGCTGATCGAAACCTTTGGCGAAAAACATGGATGCCCCATGTTCCGGAAAATGGCGCCGTTGTACGTGAAACGGCTCGGGCCCGCCGCGGAATTCAAACGCAAAATTTTTCATCTCCAAACCCGCGCCCAATTCGATGAAATCACCGCCCACTACCGCCAATGGCGCGAGGAAATCCTCGGCAGGAAAAACAGCGGATTAAATTAAGCCGAGCCCAAGGCCCCGACGGCTTGACGCTCGATCCGCCTTCGTCTCGCTTGTGGCGGCACTTCGGCGAGACAAGTGCTCGACGCAGAAATTCAAAAAGGCGGTGCGGGAGCCCCGCCCTCCTTTGCCCTGCATAAAATGGGCGGGGCTCCTGCACCGCCTTTTTCGGCAAACATTGAAGGCTGAAGGCTGGCGGAATTCTTACGCTTTCCGGCAATAAGATCCTCTAATAATTTTCGTTTTTTTCAGTCCATTTAGTGGGAAAGCAGCCCTTCACGTGATATCTTGAGGTAAAGGCGATGAAAACCATCATAAAGTTCATCATTTTTTTTGCGATTGTGGGGGCAATCGGATTTTTTCTCGTCAGGAAAGCCGCGGAGAAATATGACACGATGGAAAAAAGCGTTTATCCGACCAAGAAGGGCGGCGGCGCTTCGATGGCGGCGGCAAGTCTGGGAATCATGCCGCCCGGTGTGGAACAAAATGCCAAAGCGGACGCCGCTCCCGCATCTTCGCCTCCATCATCCGTCCCCACCTCATCGACAACGGCTCCTTATATTTGTGTCCGCGACATCACCGCCTACGATCCCGCCCATCCCGCGGCGCCCATCGGCAAATTTCTTCGCAATACGCCGCTGATTCTGGGCGCCAAGGAGCCGGCATCGGGGAAAATTGCGGTGACATTTCAGCCGCCTGGCGGCAAGCCCATCCATGCGCTCTGCAATCCGGAAGATCTGGGGCGCTGATTTCAGGGGGGCAGACTGAAGGATGGTCAGGCAGGGTCGGAGGATTCCATGGCTCTGTGGCTAGCGAGGCTTTGCCTCAGACCAACCCGCCTTCATCCGACTGCGGCGAGGCAGGCAAGGCGAAGCCTCGCAATTCAAAAGTGAAAATTAAAAATTCAAAATGACCTGTCGCCATGGGGGTTCAAAATTTTGATTTTTTAACATCATATTTTGGCACAGCCATCCCATAATTTTGCAAAACTGGCAAATTTTAGGTTTTGTTCAGGAGCATGAAGTGAAAAGCCAAAAGCTGAGATTAAGAATACATGGATTAGCCACGGAGTCCCCACGGACATCCCCCGACCCTGTCATTCGACTTCGCTCATGGCGTGCCTCCTCCCTCCTGCCCTTGCATTGCATTGGACTGCCAATGATCCGATGGGCGTTTTATCGGGAGGGCGCAGATGACTGCGCCCTCCCGATAAAACGCCCTCTTGCAATGAGGATAGCCTTGGGAAGGAGGGCGGGGGGTACCAGGGTCTGAGGGATGTCCGTGGGGACTCCGTGGCTAAAAAGTTTTTGGTCAACTCTCAATTGCATTACGATGAAAAAATTATTTCTGAAAAATTATGGGATGGCTGTGATATTTTTCCGAAAAAACATTATTTCCGCGAACTGTCCAGGCGATCAATCTGCTGTTTTTCAACAGCGCACAATTGGCCGCGATACTGAGCCAGAAGCAGGCTGGTGGAAATCATGGCGGCGGTCATGGCGGCCAGCAGGCCCAACACAACAAAAAGCGTCAATCCCTTGCGGAAAAAATGCGGGTGTTTCATGGATCAGGGTTTGGGGATGAGGTTGGATACGGCTTGGAAGGAAAAGAGAGGCTTCAGGGTGGCGGAAGGACGATGGGACATCAATTCCAGTTCCCACCGGCACGAGGGCACACCGTTTTCGCGGTCCAAAATCATCCGGGAGTTTTTCACATGTTCCAAAAACCGGATGCAACGGCTGCCGGACGTGCGGCGCCAGATCTCCTGTCCGCGAAAAAAGTAGGCGACCTCCCCCTCTGGAAGGGAAATCTGCAGCATTTCCAATCCATCCCGTTGAACGGACCGGGGCAGGCGCGTGGCGGAACGGACATCATGACGCCAGCGCTCGCCCGCTTGGAGGGCAAAACTCATGTCGGCCATCGTGTCGGCAGAGCCTTCTTTCTTCAGGCAGGCCGCTCATCATCCCGTCGCCGCAGCGACGCAAACCAGCCTCCAGAGCGACCTCCAAGTTCGGGGCAGGAGCAAAAAACAAACCAAATCCATATCCTCGTGGTGTGTGAGGCTCCATTCCAACCGCCCTCCCGCCTGCCTTGGCTCCAGTCCATCTGCCTGCGACGAGCGATAGGCCCATTCTCGGCAGATGGCTGGAGCCCCCTCCTACCCAGAAAAAGACAACGCCCCAATGCCTCGATACCCCGATGATGTTCCCTACGCCTGAAATGTTTCCCTTCCTCCCCTTATCATTTCAGATTTATAATTGTCGCCAATGTAAAATTATAATTGTCGCGATAGAAACTTTTAATTGTCGTTGACCAGTTTGGATGGCGCTCAAATGGAAACTCCGTTCCCACGCATCAAGCTTATCCCCCCGGCAAATCATTGAACTTTTTCGCGGAATCCAACTGGTCGATGTTTGGTTTGAAACGGCGGATCAACGCAAAATCTGCCTCCCAAGGATCACCATGCCCCAACCGGAGCAACAATGCGTGCTGGATCAACTTCAGTGGAACCTTCCAGCCCAGCCCCCGCCACGGATTTACTCAACAAAACAAGGAGGTGACGAAAAAAAATGTGTTGGAGACTCAGCCTCTTAACATTTGCTTTTTCAGGTAAGAGGGAGGGACAAGGAGGGGTTTTTCGTGAAATCTGCGAAACTCGGGCTAGAACAGCCAAACTTTCTTGGCATACCGGAACCCCCTGACCTTCCCTCAGACCCTCTTGCCACCCTTCTGCGGTGGTGATTCCTTTCCCCTCCTCCCAAGCCCGCCGATTTCATCAAAAGATGAACGAGGCGATCAGCCGAAATGCGCCATTGGTGCTGAAGGGAGGACACCTGAGACCCGAATCGTCCAGAGACAGACTCATGGTCCAAGAATTCCAGCAGCCCCCCCCAACAAACAAGTTACGGGAACACAGAGGCCACGAAAAACCTTATCGCAATATTTGCAGTGTCCGCAATGCTGCCGACACGAGGATGTCCGCTCAAACCAATCCGGTGGAAACCGCGCGTTATCCAGCACGTAAGGCGCAAAGGCCGGAACAAAACCTGGCTCAAGCAAATCCAACAAATTGCCCCTATAGGATCGGCTGCAGTAAGCTGCGATGACGATCCGCGGACAGGCATGCATCCGGGTCGCCAGCTTAACGATCGAAAAAATGCCGTCATAATGATGCAAATCTTCCGGACGGATCCATGTGCCGCGCAAGATCGAAACCCAGTTTTTCTTTTCGCGAAAACGATTCCAGCAAACAAAGGGACTCCAATCGGTCATATTTTCTGTCTCGTCAATTTCTCTTTCATGCGCAACAAGATTATCATGGAAACTCTGTCCGCTGCAAAAAGGCAGGCATCCGCTGTTCACCAAAAAGCACAGACGCTTGTGATGAGTGTCAGCCCAAATTTTGAGCTCTTCCAAGCGGTTCAAATCGCGATTAAAATCACGCTGAACATAAAAACCATCAAATAAATCAGCAACATACTCCATTGCCGAAACCGTGCCGATGCGCATATTGACGGAAGCCCTCACTTCAACGGCGGGAAAATGTTTCTTCAGGATGTGCGCAACAGCCAGTGAAGCGGTCGTGACGGCTTCAACGCCTCCAATGGCATCATTCAAATAATCCATGAGTGAACAAATTTCTCTCTCCAACGACCGGCTGACCGCCAACCGGCCATAACAATTGGCATTTAAAACCAGGTCCAAAGCAAGCCCCATCGAACGGAAAGTCCGCAAATCCTCCTCTAATTGCGCTTGCGCCGACCAATTCCTCTCCCCCTTGCGGCAACCAAGCTCAGCGCGACCGGAAGGCATAAAAACCCAAGGAAAATAAACCTCATGGATATATTCCCGGTAATCACGGACAATATGGGTCAACAAATCGCCGCCGTCTTCAATCTGTTGATATCCCACAGCAAACTTCATAACCGAGCGGATTGAAAAGTTTTTCAGCCATGCCGGCGCATTATTCTTTTGCCGCCCCGGTCAATGAACGATATTTTTCCCTGGCTCTTTCAACTGCATCAAGCAATGGCCGGGCCTCTCCGGCATTGAGCTTTCGATATTCGCAAAATTTCGGAATAAAGTCTCGATATTCGTCAAGCCAGCGAATAAAGTAATCCGCATCTGCTTGGTGAACGCCTATTTTGCAATTTCCATATTGAATATAAATTGGACTGGTGTGGGCTAAGTTTCCAAAATACGCCCCATTCAAGCCATGGCAGCGCGCCGCAAGCCAGCAGGTTTCGGCAATGTTGACATTCAAATCCTTTGAAAAGTTTTTGACGCCGCCGCAAGCTATATCCACGATAATTTTTCCATTTTGAACAATCTCAATGCGATTCAATCCGTTAAGCGACCAGGCCTCAAGATGAACACTTACGATTTCCTTTCCATTGCCAGATAAACGGACGACGCCGCCCACTCCCGTGTTTTGAGCCTTAAAAACAAGCAAGGGACCATTGCTGATGAAAGTCGCGCCGTTTTTATAGGCTCGCACAACTTCCGGCCAGCATAAAACGCCGGTTTGGGAATAGGTCCGCCAACGTCCCGGGGGAGAGGCAAGCGTCGAATTGTTCATGTACACATCGGTGCTTCCGCCGGCAGCCAGCTTAAGCCCCAAATTCAAATAGCGGTACCAATCCTCGATCAAATCACTGTCAAACCCCTTCGACCATAAACCATACGACACATCCCAAATGGGCATTTTTCCAAGCGCCACTGCCACCGGCATTTCCCGCGACCAAGTGACGTCGCCGACCTTTCCCAAACCGGAGGTTGGATGCGTATAGACGGCAACTCCACCCTGCAAAAGGACATCCTCGATCATCTGTATATTGCTGAAATGGCAGGTGTCGCATTTTGGCTTTCGTGTGATGTTAACGCAACACAAATGACCGCCCAAACTGGGGCAAAGCTCCAAATTCCCTTTGGATATAAAATCTTTTGAGCAAACGCTCCTCATGTCGGCATCCAGACCTTGAACAAAACTGGCATAATTCATTCCCTCAGCCTCGCATATTTTGGCCGCGTTGAGCCAACCGAGGGACTTGTCATATTTCATGGCGCCATGCCCAATATACTGGATATGATGCTCTCCACTGAACCATCCCTTTTGCTGAAAATTGACGAACCGTTTTAACGCCACTTTGAGGCTTTTAATTTCACCGTCGTTTTTAAAACTGAAAGGGATTTCCACCGGTTCCCATTCAAACCCCCGCAAAACGGCCACGATCCATTTCCCGGGCGGAAACCTGAGCTCGATCTCATCATCAAGAATATAAAAATATCCGTCGTTTACGCTGCCATAGGAAAAACAATTCGGAGGAAGACAATGCCTGTTCCCGCCGTCACGCACCATTACACGCGCCTTGAGGGGATCTCCGGCCGCCTCGTCACACACAGACAATTTCAACGTGCAAGTGGATTTTTTCTCCAACAATTCCGCCTGCATGCAAACCTCGATGTTTTTTATGAAAAATGTTTGACGATAATCCTCCATAATTTCATTGTGGGAAAGCGCTCGATTATAAATGCGAACCTCGCGAAGGAACCCCTTCAACTGCCCCATTCTTGCCGGGAAAGTCGCCAGTCCGCTCAAAGTCAGTGGAATCGTGTCGTATTTATAATCGCTTGGCGGCAAATAGGAAATCCGTCCGGAAGCCGCAAATTCCGCAATCTTTTTTTCATTAGAGTTTATTTGGAATAGACAATTCTGCCACATAGGTTATCATGGGTAACGAAATGAATATCGAAAAAATCCTCAATAATCCGCGCATGATGCGGGCGGTCACCTCTTTGGATCCTGCGGA
>JAQUAF010000036.1 GCA_028687435.1 Verrucomicrobiia bacterium
AATGGCATTCTGAACTCATTCCCAGTGCAAAATAGTCTGCCCAACAAATTTTCAGACGTTGGAGACCCAATCGCCATGCCAAAATCCTGCCTTGTCACACCCTGAAAACTCGGTACTCTCAAGTACAGACGTTAACAATATGTTTATTGCGATGAAAAAGGAAAAAATGAGCAAGGCGGCGCCAGTCAATACCTATGATGTCATTGTTTGCGGGGGTGGCAGCGCCGGTGTGGGCGCGGCATGGGCTGCGGCGCAACAAGGGATGTCAACCCTGCTGGTTGAACAGTTTAATTTCCTGGGAGGCACGGCAACCGCCAGCCTGAATTTTGGTTTTGTCCAGACCATTGGAATGAACGGTCCGGCCTTCAAGAATCTGTATCAGCGAATGCAGGAGCTTGGCGGAGGTTTTTCTGACCGGGACATGGCCAGCTTTTTACCGAATTCAGCCAGTTTTGTACGATTAGATCGGGCAGAATATGGAGAACGCTTTGACTGAAACAGCCCAAAACCTGATTAATTGACAAAATACGGTATCCATCTCCACTTTTTTTGGGGAAAAACAGCCTTGCCGCAGTTGACATTGGGTGATTGTCAAGAAAGTAAAATTCACTTGCTTTTTTGGATAAGTTGGTGAATCTTATCTTAGAATGACGTGGAGTACACAGACGACTGGTATAGGGACTCAGTCGGGTTATTTTTCGGATTGGACGAAGGTTTCTTCTCGCAAGGAGCCGGAGCAGGTGGATTCTGTGTCAAGTCAGGGGGGAGATCCGCAACTGGCTCAATTGAGGGAACGCGATCACGAGGTGAAAAGCGCCCAGGCTCTTCAAGTGGCACGCGCCGGACAATATATGAGGGGGGCGCCGACGGTTGATTATAAAATGGGACCGGATGGACGGTTTTATGCGGTTTCAGTGAATGTTTCATACAATACCACGGCGGCGGACACTCCTGAGGCGACTCAGAAAAAAGCCGAGGCCATTCGGACAGCGGCATTGTCTTCCAGTGGAGGTGTTGTTCAGGCAACATCCGCATTTTCCGCGGCTGCAATGTTGGAAATGACTGCAAAAACCGAGAAGGCAAAGCAGGTGGAAGCGGGGCAGCAGGAAACGGTTTTGCAGAAGAGCGAGGCTCAAGACGAGCCGCGCAAGACGGAAGTTCCCCAAGCCGCTTCCGTGGAGCAGAAGATCAGCCAGGAACCGGTTCAACAAAGCGTGCAAACGCTCCAGGCTGCCTCGCTTGCCAACACAACGGCGTCGTCATCAGGGAGCCAGGCGGCGGCCGTTGAAATTCAGACAACGGCAGTCCAGACTCAACCGGAGGAGGTCAAGACTGAGGCTGCGGTGTCCCAGTCTGACGCCGCCAGTGAGGAAGCCAGGCGGAAAGAGGCCATCAAGGATCAGATGAATGAGGCGGCCGAGAGAACGGAAAAAGCGGCTAATTACATCATGGATGCGTTTCTGGATTATTCCACGCGCCATGCCTCTGCGGTGTATGGAACGTTTGTGAACAATGTCATTCATTCATGACCGGATAACGGTCACAGCCTGAGTCTGGATGTCCGTCCGGGGTGCTTTGCAGGGCGCGTCTTTTTCTTCACAAATCCGGTGTCTCGCCCTACAATCCGGCCAAATGGGAGGAACTCATGTTTGATCTTGTTCGCAAAAATTTGACGCAGGCTCGCGATCGCGGACTGGTTTTGCCGTCCGCTCACGACAACTGCCTTTTCTGGCTCGATGGAAAACTCTTTGAACCGTGGGTGCTGGAGAGTGTCCGGGAACTGGTGGAGAAGGAGCAGTGGAGCGAGATCAATGATCGTTTCTACAAGACGCTTGCCTTTGGAACCGGCGGCTTGAGAGGCCGCACGGTCGGGCGGGTGGTGACGTCCGCGGAACAGGAAGGCGGCGCGGAGGAGGGATGCCCCAGGCATCCGGCGGTGGGGTCCAATTGCATGAATGATTTCAACGTGCGCCGCGCCACGATGGGGCTGATCAATTATCTGCGCAAGGTCGCGCCTGAAAAGACGGCGCCTCATGTGGTGTTTGCGCATGACACGAGGTTTTTTTCCAGGCATTTTGCGGAGCTGGCTGGAAACACCGTGGCGGAAATGGGGGGAAAGGCGACTTTGTTTGAGGGATGCCGGGCCACGCCCGAATTGAGCTTTGCCGTCCGCGAATTGGTGGCGGATGCCGGGGTGGTGGTCACCGCCAGTCACAATCCTTCGCATGACAACGGGTACAAGGTTTACTTTTGTGACGGGGCGCAGGTGGTGGAGCCGCATGCGTCGGGAATCATCCGGGAGGTCAATGCGGTTGATGCCGCGGCGGTTTGCGCCAGGGGCGGGGCTGCGGTTGTTGAAAGTGCGGGGCGCGAATTGGATTGCGCCTATGCCACCCGGGTTCTGGCGCTGGTGGTTGAGCCGGAGGTGGTGAGGAATCACGGAGGCAAGCTCAAGATTGTTTATTCGCCCCTGCATGGAACGGGCGCGGTTCTTGTGCCCGGATTGTTGAAGGAGATGGGCGCGCAGGTTTTGCTGGTGGAGGAACAGGTCAGGGCCGATGGACGGTTTCCCACGGTAAAATCGCCCAATCCCGAAAATGCGGAAGCCTTGTCCATGAGCATTGCGCTGGCGGAACGGGAGAAGGCGGATATGGTGCTGGCCACCGATCCGGATTGTGACCGCATGGGGGTGGCGGTGCGCAACCGGCAGGGACGCATGGAATTGTTGAGCGGCAACCAGATCGGTTCCCTGATGGCCCATTACCGGCTGGAGCGTTTGTTTGCGCAGGGGATTCTCAACCCCACCAACCGTCACCGGGCGCGGTTGATCAAGACGGTGGTGACCACCGATTTGCAGAAGGCCATTGCCAAGAAGTTCAAGGTGCCGATCCCGGAGACCCTGACGGGGTTCAAATACATCGGAGAGAAGCTGGAGCTTTATGAGCGGCAATTGCTGCAGGCGGCGGGCATGGACACCGTGGGCTATCGCCGGCTTTCGGAGAAGGACAAGAGGGACCTGCTGTTGAAACATTCCTGCTATTATGTTTTTGGCGGAGAGGAGAGCTATGGCTATTCCGCCCATGATTACGAACGGGACAAGGACGCCAATGCCGCCGCCGTCATGTTCGCCGAACTGGCGGTTTATGCCAAGGCGCAGGGATTGAGTGTGCTGGAGTATATGGATTCCATTTACGCGGAGCTGGGTTTCTATCGCGAAAAACTCGGCCAGTTGGTTTTCGAGGGCGCGGAGGGCGCCGCGAAGATCGGGAATATCCTGAAATCGTATGAAAAAGCGCCGCCCAAGGAGATGAACGGCCAGGCCGTGGTGAGCGTCCGTGATTACGCGACCGAGGAGATCCGGGATTGCGAGGACAAGGTGCTGCCCAAGGAACGGCTGTTCTTTGTGGAGTTGCAGAATGGCGCCCGCTATGCCGTGCGCGGCAGCGGCACGGAACCCAAGATCAAGTTTTATCTCTTTGCCCACGAAAAACCGCCCCATGGCAAACGCTTCGAAGCCAGGGAATTGGATGCCGTAAGGGAACGGACGATCCGTTTTCTGGAGGAACTGTGGGTGGCGATCGAAAAAGACGCGCGCCGCCGGGCCGATCTGGCCTGAAATTCTTTTGATCGCTTGTTTTGAAGAGTAAATTGCGCGGTTGAATTGCCGGTTGTGACTGGCGGAGAGGGGATGCACCCTGTGTCCGCGCCGTGTTTGGCGGATGGGGAGGGTTCATCCGGGCGCATGACAGATTAAGCTTGTTCCAACCCAATGGGTCCTTATATTCAAAGCGAATGTGGAGGGGGATTGTTTTGCCGGGAAAACAGCGTTTTTCGTGGGAAAACGCCGGCTTAGCTCAGTGGTAGAGCAACGGTTTTGTAAACCGTCGGTCGTCGGTTCGAATCCGACAGCCGGCTCCATCCTCCAGGGGGAAATTTCCCCTCTGAACAGAGGTATGGAACCCCGTCGGAAGTGGTCAAAAAAAGCCAACTGTCAGTAAAACTGTCAGTAAAATTGGCCCGGAAGGGCTGCCCGGCGAGAACTCGCAACATCTCGTCGCGTACCCTTCCACTGCTCTTTAACGCTGACCGTCTGGCCTGCGGTAATCTCCTTAACACAGGGAGAAAACATATGCCAAACTACCGCCTGTTCAGACGGAAAGGGATCTATTACACGGAAGACCCCGTTACCGGCAAACAGAAGAGCCTGCATACCCGCGACCGCAAGGAAGCGGAACGCTTGAGCTTTCATCGGGCCGAAGCCTGTCACAACCGCCATATCACCATTCAAATCGCCAAAGGGTATCTCGCTGCGATCGATCCGGAACTTGCCAAGCGAACGTGGCAGACGGTCATGGATAAACTCCAAACCTATGGCGGACCAAGCACTCAGGAACGTTCGGTCTGGGCCAATCGATGCAAGATGTTCGATCCCATCCGAAACAAGCCCATTGTGGAGACCACTGCTGCTGATCTTCTTCAGGTCTTGGAAAAAGGCGGAACATCCATAAACCATTACCTGCGCCGTTATCACAATCTGGCTTTGGGATTGGGCTGGCTGGCTTGGCCGATTCTTCCCAAGCGTCTATGGCCGCCGATTCGACATACCCGAAAACGGGGCATCACGTTGGCGGAACATCAGAGGATTCTTGAGGGAGAGACCAACCAGGAAAAAAGGCTGTTTTATGAAATCCTTTGGGAAACTGGCGCAGCCCAAGGCGACGCGGCCCGGCTCAGCCATGAAAACATTGATTGGACCAATGAAACGCTGGTCATCCGGCGACAGAAAATCGAGCATCTTGACCCCATCCCCTCGCAAATTCGGATTGGCCCCCGGTTGGCGGCTATTTTGAAAAGATTGCCAAGCCAAGGTTGTTTGTTTCCGAACCTTCGCAATATCCGGTCCGGCCATCGGGCGACGGATTTTCATGACCGTTGTGAGCGCGTGGGTGTCCATGGGGTTTCTCTCCATTCCTATCGGTATGCTTGGGCTGTGCGCGCCCGCGAGGCCGGTATGCCCGAACGTTTTGCCCAAGCCGTGCTGGGACAGGCCAGCAAGGCCGTCCACCGAGCCTATGCTTGGGGAGCGCAAATGAAAGTCCCGGCGCTGGAGATTTACGAATCCCAGAATGGCGGACAAAAAATCGTTCCGTTCAAAACCGGGGCGGACAGGGAAGAATCCCCAAAATTACAGATGGGTTAAGAGGAATGCTCTTGATTGGATTGACAGGGAAGGGGGATGTTGCCGCTCTTGCGTTGGCCGGGGGTGTGTTTCCGGGCGTTCTTTTCTTTCCAGTGAAAAACGGTCGCCCGGGTTGCCCGGTCAAGCCATTGGATGTCCCGGGCAAGTTCCAGAATTTGAACCGCCGCAAAGTATTTCGGCGCATTGGGCGCCGGGTTGCCAAGAGGTTTCAACAGCTTTTTGGCAATCAGCACCGGAATGTCATGTGGCTGGAAACCGAGATGTTTTGCCGCCTCCTCAGCGTGCAACCGCGCGGGGAGTTGCAAAGCCGAATTTTCCGAAGAATGGCATGAGGAGGACGTTCTCATGAGTTTTCCGAAGAGCGCTATGGGGTTTGTGTTTTCGCGTTTCCGGCAAAAGCCTACCTTTCCATTCCGACGTCCTTTTCCTTTTCGGCGCGCTTTTGAGGACGGCGGCGGACGGAATCCAACACATGGTCGATTTCCTTTTCGGATACGGTTTCCATAAGGTTCATGGCCTTCAAGGATTGATAGGATGAAGTGCCCGCATCAAGCAGCCTGATTTCAACCTGTTCCAATGCCGTGCGCAACCGCTGGATGTCCGGCAGTTCCCGCCGCACGCTTTCAAACCAGACGTGCGGCGCCCCCTCGCGGCCGGAGCCGTGGGCAATCCGGAGAGCCAGTTCATCCACGGACAGGGAGGATGGAAGCCTTTCCACAGCCGTGACATGGAGCCTCGTGTCGCCATAGATGACATGATCGTGATGGGGATCAGCCTGCCGGAGCGAAGCGATGATTTCTTTCAAATCGTCCGTGTGGTTGATCATGGGCAATTCCGTTCTGGGCACCACTTCCCATTCCGGTTGTGGAGTTTCAATCGGGAGCACGGCCCATTCCTGTTTCCAGGAGGCGTATTTTTTCCCGTTGGTGATCACATGATCCGAGAGGTCAATGCCGGCGATTTTCAATCCCTTTACCACAATTTCCGTGGAGCGGAGGTCATCCGAGCTTGGCGACGGGTCCCCGCTGGGATGGTTGTGGCTTAAAATGACTTGGTTGGCATTGGTTTTCCCGGCAATTCGTTGAAGCTCTCTCAATACCATTTGCGGGTTCATAAAGGTGACGTTGATCGCGCCCACGGATAGTGTGGCGGAATGGACGGCCTTTTTATTGCGGTTGAGAAATGCCACCTTCAATACTTCCATGTAAGGAGTCCGCAAGGTCCAGGTGAGCTTCGCAAAGTCTTCCGGTTTTTCGATGACGGCCCCCACGATATTGAAAGACGGAATGACACCCTTGATGTAGTCTGGCAGAATGCTGGAAATGACGTCTCCCTCCTTGAACGCCTCCGCTAAGCGTTGTGGTGAGTGAGGATTTCTTAGCGCCTCGGCGCGGACCTTTTCCACGAAAGAACGATCCTTTGGAAAAAATCCATCCTGATAGGAAAGCTGAAAACCGGGTAACAAATATTGATCCAACTCCCTTTTGATGTTTGCAGCCGCTTGAGGGACCTTGATGTCATGCGCATTCAGATGCGCTTGAATCTCCGCATTGCTGATAGGTGTCATTTGGCTGGCTTCAGGTATGTTCTATATGGGCATAGAGGAGTTGTTTATTCCGGGATTTCATTCTATTGGCTGGTGTTCGTCATCCCGGGTGTCTTGCCGGATTCGCTTTTTGAGCCATTTGGCTTCCTGGATTTGTCTTTTGACCCTCTGAACGATGATTTCACGGCGAATGATCCGAATAAAAATCATTCCGATGGAAAAGAGCAGGGCGGTGACGGGCCAGTTGACGATGATCGGTTGATTCCAGAACTTCATCCATTCCCTCAAGTCCAGCGTTCCGGGAAGCCAACCCCATCGGACGGCGGGATAATGGGACAGCCACAGGCACAGAACCATGCCTGTGATCATCAGGGCGGTGGATTGCTGGCGTTCGTCGGGACTGCTCATGGCGGTTTGGGGGTTGGACCGTTGACGTTGCTTGAATTGGACTTTGCAGAAATTGAGTCCATTGCTGAATTTTCGTCCCGCTTGGAAAAAGACGGCGTCCACGATGCCGTTGTTTCTGTCGGTGCCGGTTCGGAGCCGTGTAAAAGTGATCGGCAAAAGGATGTGCTTCACCTGGGGACTGAAGGAGGCGTTCACATTGCGATTGCCCGAGAGCAGGGGCGTCAGGATGTTCCGGCTTTCACCGGCGCTGACCGTTTCAATGGCCTGCCAATCCTCGCCAATCACGTCGGCGGCAAATTTGTTTGTTTGCGCCTCGTCGTTGGCATGGAAAATCTTGGTCAAAAGATTGCCGAAGAGTCCCTTCATCCAGGGTTCGCCCTGCTGCCCTCCCAGTTGGGCCAGAACCGTGGGAAGATTCTGGCCGATATAGACCGTGGAGGTTTTTGAGGAGCGGGCGGTTTGCTGGAAAACCATGTCATAGGAGGTGACAAAGTGTTGGAATTCATCCGCCCAGATGAAACAGGGACGGCGGCTGGTTTCGGATGCGGCCCGGCGCCGTTCCACGGCCTTCTGAAAAAGAAATTTAACGATGACCCCGGCAATGCGTCCGGCTTGGTCGAATTCCTTCACGGGCAGGTCCACCACGATGATTTTTCCCCGGTCAATGGCGTCTTCGGGGGTGAATGTGGTGTCGGTGCAGAATTTCTGTCGGATGGGGGTGCGCAAGAGCGGATCAGCCAGCCCCTCCCATGTTTCGGTGATGCCGGAGCGCTGCCGGTCGCCCATCGTCGGGAAATCGTTCAGGAAATAGTTGACGGCCCGCTTGATGTCGAAATCTCCCTTTTGTTTGAGAAAGGCTTTTACGCAAGCCCGGCAACATTTGGAGCTTTTCTTCCACTGCTCGTCATCCGCTTCGTCGTCGGATTTGGGGGCGGTGAGAATGATGTCCGAGATGGCGGGTAGGGTGAGAGGCTCGTCCAGCGCGCACTGGAGTTGAATGGCGTTGGAGATCAGTCGAACGCACGCGCGTTCCCAAAAGTCGGGATTGAGTTTTTGCCCGCCCTTGGATTCGACCAGATCCTGAAGCTGTCGAAACAGGTTGACCAGGTTGAGGGTCAACCCTGCGCCGCGGCCTGAACGGCGCAGTTCATAATCGAAGATGTTGAAGGATTCCTGGCTTTCGGTCACCCGGATGATGTCTTTTTCCCGGCCGGTCAACCTAGCCAGTTCCATCCAGTAGCTGGCCTCGTCCACTTTTACGCAGAGGACAATGCCCCCGGCGCCCAAGCGGAGCATTTTGATGGCGAGCATGTCGGCGCTTCCGCTGGATTTGCCGGAACCGGTGGCGCCCAGGATCAGAACTCCCTGGCAGGCATCGCCGATGTTCCATTCGTCGCCGGTGGGAAGCCGGAAAATGGGGGCGGAAAGCATCCATGCGCGGGACGGGGAATCCGGCGAGTCGTTTTGAGTCCGGATTGGATGGGCTGATGGCGGAAACAGCTTCCGGGGGAAAGGAAATGGGGTTGGAAAAATCATGTTTTCAAGCTTGCGTCTGTATCTCAATTGAGATACAGTAAAGCGAAAAGGAGAGAATGATGGCTAAAACAGCGATGATTCATGCCCGTATCGAGCCGGCTTTGAAGAGTTCGGTGGAGGAACTTTTTCATCATTTGGGCTTGTCGACCTCCGAGGCCATAAAATTGTTTTTCCAGCAGGTCAAATTGCACCGGGGTTTGCCTTTTGAAGTGCGGGTGCCGAACCGGGTTACGCGCCGTGTCTTCAGCCAGACCGATCGGCGCGTGGGGGTAAAACGTTTCAAGGATAAAGAGGAATTGTTTAAAGATTTGGGTTTGCGATGAGGGTTCCTGCCCGCACCAGTCAGTTTCGGCGCGACGTCAAGCTGGCCATGAAGCGGAGCAAGGATATATCCAAGCTGGAACGGGTTCTGTCGTGCCTGGTCGATGAAAGCCCGTTGGATGTCCGGTTGCGGGATCATCCTCTCAAGGGTGGGTATGCGGGGCGGCGTGAGTGTCATATCGAACCGGATTGGCTGCTGGTTTACAAACTGGAGCCGGGAACGGTGATTTTTGAACGTCTGGGAACGCATGCGGATTTGTTTGAGTGAGGAAAAAGGGCTTACCATATCCACCAGCGTTTCTTCTTTTGATTTTGTTCCTGTTGGCGTTTGGCTAGTTCGGCTTGTTCGATGTCCTCCAGCTTTTGCAGGGCGGTATTGAGTTTTTCCCGGGTTTCCCGGAGTTGACTGGCAGAGGCTTGGATTTGTTCCTCGCGTTGAACAAGGTCTTGGCGGGTTCTCTCCTTGAGATTTTCAAGCTCGGCACCGATCCTTTGAAGTTGCCGATCTTTGTCATGGATGATCTCCCGTTGCCGTTGGATGGCGCTGCCATCGTATTCCCCGGCTTCAAGGGGAAGGTCCGGGGGTGAAACGGCATGGGGTTCCAACGTGGAGGGGATCAGCCACCTTTGCGGTTTTTCCACGAACGTGACGGTTTGTTCATGTTGGAGGATTTCGTTGTCCAGGGCATGCGGTGCAATCCAGATGTCGCGTTGGCGTTCGACGCTGCGATACCGGCCTTCGCATTGTTGCCCATCGTCCGGCGATTCGGCGACTTGAACGATGACAGGACGATTTGGCGGCGTATGGCATCCTGTCAGCAGAAAAGCGGCGGCCAGGGGCAGAGTGAGAGTTTTCATGGGGATGAATCAGCGGTTCGAGGTTTGGATGCTGCGTCCTGGCGCCGCGGCGCTCAGATCGACGGCTTCATCGAGAAAAATGGCGCAAAGCCGGGCGGTGGGAACCAGAACATAGGAGTTTTGTTGCTGGAGCGTGGCGGAATAACGGGAGGCGATGACGTCCATGAAGGCTTGCGCGGCGGCCAGCCCGCTGTTTTGCAGCGTGGAATCGAGCATGGTCGTGGTGGTGGTCACGACCGATCCGGCGCTTACGGCGTTGTTTTGGGTGGTGACGTAGGTTTGCAGGGTTTTGACGAAATCCTGCATGGCCTTTGCCGCAGCCAGTTTGAATGCGGTGGCAGTGCTGTCGTCATAGAGAAAGCCTTTCAACCCCGCGCCGTTGATGAACCAACGACCTGAATGCGGGTTTTGCTCGTAAGTCATGCCGATTCCTTTGATGGGCAGTTCCCAACCCTGGCGTCCTTCCTCATAAAAGATGAGGGTGTCCCAGGTCACAAAGACCCTGCCGCGGAGATTGCCGGGAGCGATTTTGCCGGTGGCCTGGGTTCCAACGGGAATCCTGACTTTGTGGGCGAAAATGGCGGGATGAATGAGGGTGGCGGTGGCCGGTGAAACCTGGTTGTTGCTGACAATGTCGCTGGTGAGGGTAGCGTAAAGGATAGTGCCTTTTGGGAGAAAATCGTCCGAAAGAATTTTTCCCGATGTGTTCAGGTTGCCAAAGGAGGGCTGATTGTATTGGCGAGAAGGCGCAGGCGGGGCGGCTTTTGTTGAGAGAGAAACCGGGGTTGAAGGCGGCGGCAGGGGAGTTTCGGGCAGATTCGGTGAATCCATCGATGAAGGCCGGCTGGTTGGGGCTGGCATGGATTGCATGTTTGTCGATGGCGCGGCATGGTTTTCCCGGCGCGCGCGGGCCATGTGTTTCAATCCCATGTAGAGGACGATGAAAGCCGCCAACAGCGTCCAGCCCAAGGCGGTGAGCTTGCCGTTGCAATAAAACTTTTCTTTGGTGAGGCGCAAATTCATGGATTGGCGGGTTGAATTTCAGCCAGGAAAATTTCGAAATCTTGGCGGTGGCTCAGGCCGTTGGAACCGTCAAGGACGACAAAGTTTTCGGAGGAGCGCTTGGGGGGCAGGGTTGGGCTTCCCAAGCTTGCGGCAATGGGATTGAACAGGGTTTCTCCGAGGCTGACGGTGATGCGCCGGATGTCGAACGCGAGCGGTGTCTTTGAGCGATTTTGAGTGAGAAAATGCAGGACGACATGGCGGGTGTCGCGAAAACGGAATGTTTGGAGAATCGTGCAATGTTGGGTTTTATTTTGTATTTCGCGCATCAGCGTCCAGTGTTCCACATTCCGCAAGTCCGGAGAATTGACGGTCTGGAGGGCATGGAAGTTTTGGGAGATGCGGATTTCACGAGTGAAAATTTCAGCGGGGGTTTCCGGAGCGGTTGCGGATTGAAACGGCAGGGGCTTGGAATCGTCGATGATTTTGGCGACGCGGACCATGGGGGTGAATGGTTCGGTCTGGGCCGCGAAGTGAACGGCAAAATTGATCGTTCCCGCGCGGGTCACAATGGCCAGGGTGGTGTCTCGCGCATTGTCCTGAGTGGGTTTGATGGAAACCAGGCGTTCGGCTTTTTCCGCCAGCCAGAGAGCCGGATCGCCCACGTTGGTGGCAATGGGTTCCGCCGGCAGTTGGATGATGCAGGCGCAGCCCAGCCGGGCGTTCAGGGGATGAACCTGGCTGGTATAAAGTTCGACGGTTTGGACTTCCTGGGCAAACAAGGCGGAAGTGAAAAGGAAAAGCGCGAAAACAGCTTCGCAAAAGGGCAATGCTTTTGCCGGCCATGGCGGCAATTTGCCTGGCAAAAGCTTTTTAATGAATATTGGCAATGATGTATCCATAAGGGTTGAGCGGGTCGGCTGTGGTGGTGAATTCCACGGTGAGATTGAGAGGGGTGCGGGTGATTTGGCCGACTTTGCTGAGGAGGCGCAGTTCAGCCGTGACAACCGCTGTTTCCGTGTCGGCATTCCACCGGGTTTCCCGGACAAAAAGGGTCTGGGTAAGCCCTTCGGACTCGATGCGGATCTGGTTTTTACGAAAACGCTCTTCGGCGGTGCGCAATAATTGCGGATGAAAAAACGGCGACCAGATTTCAATGGAGGATGCGCCTGCCGGACTGAACGAGTAGAGGACGGGAAGAAAAAGTTTCACGTATTCGCGCGCCGCGTCCGGAGTCCAGATAAAAGCGCTGGAGGCCACGGGCAGCACGATTCCTTGCGGTGAGCGCACGACGATGCGTGGAGTGGAAAAATTGGCTGCCATGCGAAGCCAGGCGTAGAGCATCCCGAAATTAAAAAGAATCGAGACCGCCAGTCCTGCAACAAGGGCGGTATGCCAGGCATGGAAACGGGTGTGGAGTTTGAAGGGGGAAGAGAAACGCTGGCGCGTTTCGTCCGACGCCGGATGCGTGATGTTCGATGGAAAAACAGGCATGGAAAGGGTGGGTTCAGGGTTTTACCAACTGCGAGCGTTGCGGAGGGATTGGACGGCTTTGCGAGCGGTTGGGGTATCGGCGGGGTTGGCGGACGGACGGGAGTTCCGTTTCATGATCAGCAGCAGGATGGTTGCCGTGATGATCAGGATGGCGAGCAGGGTGAATTTAAGGTCAGGTTTTTTCATGGGAATCAGGGGTGATGTTTTTGGGCGTTGCGGATGCGCTCGGCATAGGCGTCCGGAAAGTTTTGGGTGGTTACGGTCGATGTGGAATTCGAGGAGGTATTTGCCTGGGACCAGTTGCCTGCGCAAAGCATGGAGGGGGTTGCGGAGTTTCCGGCGGCGCCCTTGTTCGAGGAAATGGCTGCGCGTCCGGCCAGGTAGGATGAAAAAAGTTGGAGCGGGGAAGGCATGGCAGCGGCCGCCGCGCCACCGGCTTTGTTGACCAGCCAGACGGTCAGGATGGGCATGCCCAAATAGATGGCGCAGGCGGCTGCCATGTAAATGAGGCAGGCGACAAAATCCGTCGCGTTTTCAGCCAGCGATTGGCCGGTCCATCCATAGATGCTGTTTCCGAGGAGGATGCCGATGGTCCAGCCGACCGGGATGAGCAGGGCGGCGATGAAAGTTTTCAACCATGCGATGAAGATGCCGCCGCTGTGCCTGAAAGCCAGGCAGGCAATGGCCAGCGGTCCCACGGCGATCAATAGCGCTTCAAAGAGGATCTGGGCCGAATAGACCACCAGGATCAAGAGGGCTGCGGCGAAAATGGCCATGGCCAGGGCGATGCCTCCGGGTCCCATCAGAAACGTTCCAAGGCCAACGACGCCGATCATGGAGCCAACCTGAAGCGTGGCATCCACACCGCTTACAGGCAACGTGCCGATGAGTTGCCGCCGGGCGTCAAAAAAATAGGGGAGCATGTCGTGGAAGGAAGCGAGCAGGGCGGAAGCCATGACCATCCGCAGGATGGTGGTGACAAATTCCTCCAAACCGCGGAATGGCGCGTGATAACCGGCGTAGATGAGGGCGATGATGGCCAGCAAGGTGACCAGATCGCGGGATTGTGCGCCGAGTTGATCGGCGACGTAAGAGGCGCGTTCGCGCAAACCGGTCAAATCCGGCGGTGAAAATTCCCTGGAATTTTTCGGCAGGGGTTTTCCGGGGCCGGGACCGCCCGAGGCTGAAGCGTCTCCCGCCCATGCCGCGCAACTGAACAGGCAGAACATGCCGCAGAAAAGCATGGTTTTAATGGAACCGGATTTCATTGGTTTTGGATTTTCAAATAATTGTTGATGCTTTTGGCCATCACCGAGAGTTCCTGCGCGGTCCAGTCCCGGCATGCCTGTTGCCAAGCGTCTTTTTGGTTCTGATTTTCAAAGAAATTGGCTTGTTGTTGTTCGAAAGAGCGTTTGCGTTCCTCGGCCAGCGCTTTCGCGGCGGCATCCACCGAATCCAGTGCCGCCTGGGCTTTGGCGGTTTCGCCAAGGGACTTGGCAGCCTTCAATTGGGCCTGCGCCTTGGCGCGTTCCTGTTGGAGCCGCTTCATTTGGTCATCATAGTTTTTCTGGGCGGTCTGGGTGGCGTCGTAGCTGCGGCTGGTGATGACATAACGCTGCCAGGAGTCGGGATCGGTGAGATCCTGGCGAAGTTTATCGAGCGAATCGGCAATGCGTCCCGGCACGCCCATGCTGGTTTGTTGAAGGTCCTGAATGGCGTTGCCGAAATTATTGAGCGACTTGGCCAGATCGATTGCGCTGGTGATGGAAGGATCAATGCCAATGGCTTCCAGCCCTTTGCCGATCAAGCCTTCCAGATTGTCCATGTGATTGACCAAGTCATTGAGCTTGTTGATCTGTTCGGTGGCTTTGTTGATGGATTCCACCCATTTGGACAATTGATCGGCGTGTTGAGTGGCGCGTTGGGACGCCGCGGCGGCGTCATAGACGGCGTATTGCGCCTGAACGGTGGAGGAGCAGGCCCAGAAGACCAGGAGCAATGCGGACATTCTTGCGGATTTCATGGGTGAAGGGAGGGTTTTTGTCAAAGGTGGGGCGCTTGTTTGGTGGAACTTGCTGGGGCGGGAGTGTGGAGTGGCGGTCATGGCGTTGTTTGAAAAGTTTCATAGTGCAAAGTGTTGGTTTGATGGGTTGTTGCCGCGGCAGAGGGATCCTCCGATGCCGGTGTTTTGGAAATGGCTGGTTGGTTGGTGAGAATTTTTTCCGGTTTTATGGTCTGGCTTGGTGCTTGGTGGGCGTCGTAGCGGACGCCGTTTTGTTCTCGGGCGGGCACGGTCAGGACAGGGAAAAACTCCATCCGACGATTTCTGGGCAATCCGTTGGATTCCTCCCAAAGCCCCTGCAGAACTTGCTGCTGGCCGATGGCCCTGCCTTCCTCGACACCGGAATGATAGGCGTTCTGGCGTCCGGAGCGGGCCATGGTCTGAAACGCTTCGGAAACCACAAAGCCGCCCACGGCGCCTGCGGTGGTCAAGGCGGGGTCTTTGCCACCGGCGAAGTAGGCTGCGATGCCTCCGCCCGCGGTGGCCAGGGTGTCCAGGGCCACGCGTTGGCCGGTTCCGGATGAGCCAGCGCAGCCTGCGAGGAAAAGAGCGGAAATGATGAGAAGGAGATGTTTCATGGGAATCGATGAATTATTTGGGTTTGGCGAATTCATTGGACTGCGGTTGGCTGGTGAGTTGGTCGCTGGTAAAGGCTGCGCCGATCCCTGCGGCTCCGGCGGCCACCGCGGGCCAGATCGAATCGGCAAACGAACCGCTTTTTTCCGTGGTCGTGGTGTAAACAGTGTTTCCGCCAATCTGGTTGGTGACACTGGCCGAACCCAGTCCGTTGGTGATGCTTGCGGTTACAAACCCATTGGTAATGCTGGCGCTGACCAGGCCATTGGTCAGCGCGTAAGCGTAGGCGTCGTCCTCCGCTTGAGTTGTGTCCATGAATGCCCATTGTTTGCCGACAACGGTTCCGCCGGTGACTTCAATTGGCGCGTTGGTAACCGAGGCGCTGATGTTCTGGCCCCTGAGCAGGGCGGTGATGAAGGAGTTTTTCGTTTGGTTGGTCGGACAAAAACTGGCTGTCACAAAAAAGGTTTTGTTGGTCGTGTCCGTTGAAATGGCAAGGTCGTTGAAAACCGCGATGCCTCCGCAATTGGTGGTGGATGAAATCAGGGAGTCTCCCGCGCTCCATTCGCCGCTGCCGTCGTCGCGATAAAGTTTGATGTCGGAAAAATTGTTGTTTTCAACCGCGTTGGTGGTGGTGTTTGAAAGACAGACGGCAAGGGCTGAAATGACGGCGTTGGTGGCGCTTTTCAACATGAAACCGAGAAGTTTGCGGTCTTCGGTGGAGTCATTTCGACGCGACAAGCTTTCCATGGTGTCGCCCATCCCTGTCAGGGTGGCGTAGGGTTTGAGCGTGGCTCCGCCGCTGCTGCCACCCCCTGTGTCGTCAATGATGGTGACCGCATAATTTTGTCCGGCCCCGATGGTTGACCAGCCGTCAGAACCCGCCGGGTTGTGGATGTTTACATTGACGATGGCGGAAATGGAGTTGGTGAAAACCGAAGGGGCCGTTGTTTTGATGGTCACCAACGGATAGCCGTTGACGATGTAATAATAGGTGGCGCCGGAATGGCCCGTAACGCTTGCGGAAGCCGAACCGCCGACCGTCGCCCAAGTGTTTCCACTGGTGTCTCCCGTGCATCCCGCTCCGCCCATATCCAGGACAAAGTTGTTTGGAACAGAAACGGAGCCTGCCCCGGAAATGCTTGGCAACATGATGGTTCCTCCGGATAAAACCGTCGATTTATTGACGGTGACCGGGACTTGGGCTGCGGCTGGCAAAAGGATGGCGCAAACGATGATGGCAGGAATCAGAATGGTTTTTTTCATGGCTGTGGAAGGGGAGGGGTTAAGGAGCCGCGCAAAAATTACTTCACGTTCTGCTGGAGGGGATTTGGCTGGATGGTAAGGCGCGAGCGACGAGCATACCCTTCATGGGTCTGCAAGTCGCGAGCAACGCAACCAGCCGTCCAAAGCCCCCCAGCCCGCAGGGGCGCGGCAGCGTGCAGGCATCTGCGGTCCCGCTGTGCGGGATCAGCCCCGCTCCTGCGGGGTCCACGAGGGATATTCTCCTTCCTCGCGCCTGGCATCTGCCTGCACGGTGCCTTTGCCAGAATGTGAATTAATTTTTGCACGGATACTAAGGTTTTGTCTGGTGAAACAGGTTTTCGGTTTTCTGGCGCCATTCTTCCTGTGTCATTCCAGCCAGATCACAGATGGCCTGCCATGGATCGGCGGCGGAGCTCAAAGCGTGGTCGCGGAGCTGGCTGACATTGGGCGATGTGGAATAGAGAAGCGCCTCGGCCCGGCCGATCCGGTTGAGACCTTCACCTGCGATTTGGGAGGATTCGGCCCGATGGACGTAAATGAAGCGGGAATGGCCCGCCTCGGACGGATCGGGCATGACCGCAAAGCGCGACACCAGTTCATCGGTAAGTTTCAACTCCTTTTGCAAGGTGGCGATGGCGCGGTGATCCTTGGTGCGGAGCAAAAAGAAATTGTGGCAATTGGACATGACCACCGGCGCGATCCGCGAATTGAGAAAATCGGTGATCACCTGGGTGGAAAGAAACACCCCGCAGTTGAAGGCGCGATACACGCGCAAGGCATTTTCGATGAAATCGCCTCCAGCCACCGAATCCACAAATGCCCAACATTCGTCAAAAATAAGCGCTTTTCGGTAGTGGCGTGGCATCATCGACAGGCGAAGCGCCTCCGCGGTGGTGAGCGCCATCATCATGACGGCCGATAAATTTCGGTTCTTCTGAATCCCTGAAAAATCGAAAAATTTGAAGGGAGAGGAAAGATCGAGCGATGTCCTGGAATCGCTGTCGAAAAATTCGCCGTAGAGTCCGCCCTGGGCATAAGGTTCCAAAATCATCGCCAGACGTTTGAGGGCGGACGTATCGTCATGCTCCCATCCTTTCCGAAACGTTTCGACCAGATGGCGCAAGCGGGTCTGGTTGCCATGCTGTTCAAAACTGATCCTCGCGGCTTTCAAAATCCGGGACTGGCGGATTTTTCGGTCTCCTTCATGGTGTTCGTCCCCAAAGATGGTTTCCAGGATGCTTGTCATGGCGGCCAGTTCGTCCAGCGTCGGTTTTTCACCTGCGATGGCGCATGGATTGAGGAAAACGGGGTGAGTTTCGCTGAAAGCGATCTTTTGTCCGCCATAGATGGCCATGAGCGGGCCAAACTCGTCCTTGGTGGAAATGACCGACACGGAGCGCAACCCCTGGCCCGCCAGTTGAGTTACAACCGTGTTCAGCAGAAACGTTTTTCCCCCACCCGTCTCACCCACCACCACGGAGTGGTACGGACGGGCTGGGGTAAAAACGTGGGCGCTCATGAGTCCGCCTTCCGGGGTTGGAAACAGGAGTTGAGGACGGCCTGTTCCGAGGAAATCGGTGTGGGCGGGAATGAAGTCCGCGGCATTGGCTGATTTGACGAGATGAAAGCGGTCGAGGCGGCTTTCCCGGGTCCATCCGGGCAGATAGGCTCGCAATGCCTCGGGCGCCGCGATTTTTTCAAGGGTTCCCTGCATTCCGCCGCAATAGCCCATGCGAATGCGGGCCTCGTCGATTCGTCGCAGAAGTTCGGCCTGATCGGGATGCCACAAATGGATGAGCGTTTGAACTTCAAACACCTGTTGCGGGGTTTGGGTCAAAATTCGGATTTCCTGGCGGATTTCTTCCGCTTGGGTTTCCATCTCGATGTTGACCGGTTTGCCGTTTCGTTCCCGGCTCGTCTGCAATCCCCGTTTGGAGCCGTAGTCGGACTGGAGATGCTGGATTTCTTTCTGTTTGTCGGTGGTTCGGACGGTCAGCTTGATGGTATATTCGGGAAACGACAGGTTGAACAAATGGGAGAGAAAGCCCGTCCGGGTTTCTTGGGGAACATGAGTCATGGAGAGGAACGCATGATAATGTTCGTCGAACCGCAGGAAGGGCGGGATGCGTTCCACGTCGCTGAACAAGGTTTCATTCCAAAGGCAGCCTTGTCTGTCGCAAGAGGGGGGCCGTACCCGCAGCAGATGCAGATGCGGACTGAATAGCTTGCGGTAAATGCGCCGGATATCCGCGTTTTCCAGCGCAAAGGTGTTCATCCCGCAGGATTCAAAGGGATGGCGGACCATGGTGATGATCTGGCCGAGTTTTTGCCGGGCCGCCTTCCATTCGCTCATGAGCATCCGGTGATCCTGCCGGACATCCATTCGCCGGCGCAGGGCGGCCACGGCATGGATTTGGCCGGGCATGGGTTCGAGGTTGACGAAAACGAAAAGTTGCCGGCGGTGAAGCTGGTTGATGCGTTGCTGATCCTCCAAATGCTTCACCCGGGTGTCCGAAAGATGCCGGGCAAGAGCCGGCGCTTGCGGATCGACTCCTTGGCGGTGTCCGTCAATGAAATCGGAGTAATCGTTTTCAATCGTCCAGTGAAAATCCAGATGCGAACTGGTTTCCATGGAATTGAGCATGGTCATGGCTGCGGATCGCCAGACGGCCAGGTGTTCCGGCGAAAGGTTGGTCATGGGCTGGCCGGCCACCCGGAATCCCTTCGCAACGTAAAGACGCCGGTCATGATCGATGAAAAGCAGGGTGTCATCGTCAATCCAGACCTCCGGCAAGAGATCGGCAATAAAACTGTGGGAGTTGAGTTTCATCGGCGGAAAAGACACGCGGCAATCAGGGAAAACCAGACGAGCAACGCGAGATCGAGGATGAGATGGAGCGCAAAGGATTGGACGGTCTGCAAAAGCAGCATGAGGAAAAGCGCCGCGTTAATGAGAAGGATCTGTCGTATTGGGGGTTGCATGGCATTTCCTTAATCGCCCATCTCCATTCCGGTTTCCCGGCCTTGGGATTGGCTCCGAGTGCGTTCCCGGATGGGTTGGGGGAGAAAATGTTCATCCACCTCGATGCCGATTCCCATGCGGCCTTTGAATTCCGCCAATTCCCGAAGATTAAAATACCCCCATTCGGATTCATGGCCTTTGACATAACCGAAGCAGAGTTCCTTGCCGTCCCATTCCGTGGCGTGCCATGTCCATGACCCGCAGGGATCGAAGAATTTGACGCAAGCGATTTTGACCGTGGCGTTTTCCTGTGAATAGAGAGCCGGGGTGTCGCGCAGTTTCAGGGCGGTTTGGAAAGCCGCCAGTTTGTCTGGGCCGGGCAATACGCCGTTTTGGTGGATATGCCCGTGAAGCGATTCGGCGGCCGGGAGGACGTTTTTTTCGTTCATAAGGAACCCCCTTGTGTTTTGTCCGTTTCGTCGGGAATGGGGGCGTTGCGATGATCGGACTTTGGCGCCCGCCACCCGGTCGGATGGATGAAATGGTGGTGAATCCACAGGGAGAAGTAGCGGGGTGGCTTGTTGCGCTTGAACACGATGACAAAGCCCAGGGCCGCCGCGCTCAGGAGAACGCCCGGAAGATTTTGCTGCGTTTCCAATATTCCCGCCCGATAAGCGAGATCGGGCAGGATCGACAGGAGCGCAATACAGAAGAGTTCCCAGGCTTCCACTCCGAGCCAGATCCCCGTCCGGCGGCGCAGGTTGCGGGAACACGGAATGGAAGGCAGGATTTCTTCGGTTGAATGCGATGGATTCATGTTCGTTTATTCGCCGATTTCCGCTCCGATGGCTTTTGCCGTCGAAGGTTGTTTGGATCGCCGAACCCGGACTTGGTTGAGCACCTCATCCCGTTCCTTGGCCGTTGGTTCGCGATTGGCGTTCCGGGCCGCGGACGGATCTTTCCCCGGCGCCTCTTTCTGGATTTCCACAACGGCTTTGCGGTGCCTGGCTGCCGCTTCCGTGATGGCATTGTCTTCACGGAAAACTTCATAGGCATGGCGGGTGATGCCTCCTTTTTGCAGATCCACCAAGCGCAGCACCTTGCGGTATTGGTCAAAGGACAGAGCCGGTTCAGTCGGCTTGGTCTCCAGCAGTTTCAGGAGAGGTTCCCGCGCCTCAAGCGCCCGCGCCCGGACTCGGTTGACCTGGTGATCGTAAGCCGCCCGAAGGATCTCCTTGTCCTTGAATTGATCGTAAGCGGCCGGTTTGAGTCCGCCCCGCTTGATGTCCACCAGGGCGGCGATTTGCTTGAACTCCGGTTCCGTCAGCGGTTTTTCTCCGGGCTGCGCCTTCAAATATTTGATGAGCAGTTCGCGCTTCTGGTCTTGGTTTTCATTGGGCATGGGATTTCTTTCTGGTTAAGGGTTGTTGGCGCCGGCGGTCATTTAAGGCCCGCGACAATGTCCGGCGCCTTGAAGATGAAAATGCCGCCCACGACCGCGGCGATTCCTGCATAGAGGTCTTTCTGGCTGATTTTCATGCCTCCAATCATCATGACCACGATGCCGATGGGTTCGGCAGCGTCTGTGGCGAGTTTTTTGCCGCTGTCGAGCCATCCGGCCTGGACTTGGTTGGCGAAGAGAATCATGAAGGCGCAAAGGAGAAGATAAATTTGCCAGTAGGATTGGCGGATGCGTTGGAGTGTTTTCATGGGGATGGATGTTTATACGGAACGTTCCATGACGGAGGTTGAGCGGGACATGACGCGAAGCAGGCAGGCAACGGTTTCGCGTGCGGAACGATGAGGAGCCGGAGGCAGTGGATCGCGAAAAGGGCGGTTGGACACTCGTTCCTGCGTGATGGCGATGGCTCGCAATAGGGTGCCCCATCCAGAGGAATGTCCAACCGCAAAAGGATGACGGCGGCGGGGTTGGGTGAGACGGGAAACGGCGCGAAAAGCCCGGATCAGTCGGCGGAATCCACGGGCCAGCCGATGTTCAAGGCCGCTTGTGGGGATGCGCTGATGCGGGCGTTCCGGCTGGATAAGGGATTCTTTTCCGAGCAGCCGCTCCCGCTCTTTTTGAACATGCTTGGCAAAGAGTCTTTTAAGTTCTCGCATGGGATCAGGCTGGGAGGATTTTCCTCGATGTCCCTTGAGACAACTGACCGACCAGTCGATTTCCCGGCCGTTTTCGTCGCGTTTGATGACCACCAAATGAATATGGGGATGCCGGTCTGCGCCGTCCGCACGGACATGGGTGCCGGCAACCCAGCCAATGGAGCGACCGGGGCCAAACTGTTTGCGCCGCCAATCGGCAAATTCCCGAAGGGTATGTCCCAGGATATTGTTCAGGATATGGCGTTCATCCATGCCTTTGGCGCGCAAGGCCGGCCAGATTTGCGGATCAGGCGAAAGAATGAGATGCGTCCCGGCGGCGGGACGGAGTTCCGGCCATGAACCGGGTTGATTCCGAATCCATGAGCGCAACCGGCGAAAGTAGGCGTGATGGGATTCCCCTTGGTTTTGATGGGGCAGGGCGATCCGGCGGTTTTGGGCAAACGTTTTGACGCGAATCAACCAGTGCCGGTAATGCTCGCGGTTGACGGTCCCATGTTCGCGGAGATGATCCTGCATGACGTGAAACGCGAGGTTTTGTTTTTCCAGCACGCCCAGGGTTGACAGGTGGGTTCCTTGCGCGGTGGCGCGTTTCGCCGCCCGGATCCGAAGGAAACCGCCCAAGGTGATGTCGGCTTCGCGGGCGGCATAACCGTCCGATGCGGGAAGCAGGTTCGACGCGCCTTGGTGTCCGCGTCCCTTTTCAATTTCCCGGCCATAGCCGATGAGTCCCCTGGCGACTTCTTCGCAAAAATTGCCGGAATGCTTGATGACGTGTTTCAGATTCACGGAAGTTGTCGGTTGCGGATTTTTCGAATGACTTCCGCCTCGGGCGAGGTGTCCTTGTCCGGTTCTTGGGCTGGAGGCTTGTCTCCGGCCAATTCAAAGGCCATTTCCAGGAAACCGTTCAGGCGGTTGACGAGCGCGTAAAGCTGTTCGTGGCTGAGATGGAGGGTGTGAAGGGCTTCCACCTGTCCCTCCATGAGCAAACGGAAATAGCCGGTCTGGGCGAGGAGTTTTTGAAGATCCTCCTTGAGAGGTTGGGCGGCTTGTTCAAAGGATTTTGTGTTCGCTTCTTTGAAGACATAATCCCAGTGGTCAAGCAGGGCATTGAAGAAGTCGTCCCAACTGCGGAATCCGCCTTCCCGGCAAAAATGCGCCAGTTTGGCGGCGGTTTTCTCGCTGACACGCCACCGTTTTTGCTTGGTGTTTTTGAGGCATTTGGCTTCGTTTTTCATGATGAAGTGAGCTTGCTCACGGAAAGGAATGGCACACTTGGCACAGTCCGGGGCATCCTCGGACTATCCTGCGTTTCCGAAATCGGGATTCGGGGCGCATGGCCGGCCATGCGGGAATTATTGCTGGAACATGGGAGGGACTGCCGGCGGTTTGGCCTGAAGATTATGGGCGTCCTTGTGCCGCCGGTATCGTTCGTAAGATTTTGCCGCGCGTTCCAATTGGATCATCCAGTGTTCTTCCAATGTCTGAAGGGTGAGCGTGGCAAAGGAAAAGTTCATGCCCGTTCGTTGGTTGAAATCTTTCAGCCGCGCATTGACGTGTTGATAAAATTCCTTGGAAACACGGAGTTGAACGCTTTTCCATTGTTGTTCTTCTTTGCGGGGCGCTGAGGGTTTGGAAAGGGAAGAGGGGGATTCGATCATGGACTTGTTGTGGGATTGCGGTGTGTCGCTCATGCTGTTTCTCCTTCGAGAATGTAAAAGGGGGTGAAAATGGAATGAGCGGGACAAATTACGATTTATTTTTTGTTTCGAATTTGCGGAGGGCCGATTCCGCGCGCAGGCGCCGTTTCCTGGCCAGATCTTGATCCATGCCCATTTCATGGGCGTATTGGGCGGCGCTCTTGCCGAAAACACGGGTGGCGACCAGAAGAAGAAAGTCCTCTTCACAGAGCCGTCCTTCGTTCAGGTGTCCGATCAGCCGGTCGATTTCCAGATCCTGTGTTGAAGACAGGTCCATTCCGTCAAAGTTGACGCCGTTTTCGTCACCCGCAACCAGCCGCTCGAATTCGTCGGGCGCGGTCGTGATCTCCCGCATGGATTGTTCCCAGCCCGGCCGGCATTTGTCAAAAAAACGCCTGAAGGTGTCATTGATGATTTTTTGAACGAGCCGGTTGGGTCTTTTGGCTGGATCAAGTTTGGACAAGGTTTGAAGGAACGCCCAAAGAAGGTTTTGCCAGCGCTCTTCCAGATCCGGTTCCCATTTTCTTTTGCGGTTGGCGATGGCATCCAGTCCCGGCCAGAAAATGACAAGGAGCAGGGCGCACCAGCGCGAATCCCGGGTGGTCGCATGGGCGGCAAGGATGGGGCGAAGAATCTGGTCCTTGATCGGATCATCGGAACGTCCCTGCCGCATGAAGGCGATGAGGTCGTTCCATGTGACAAACCTTTTCAGGACGGGTGCGGTTTCCTGAATCTCTCGCAGGAGGGAGGCGTAAGCCGCGCCCCGGATTTCCTGTGCCAGTCGGTTGTGATCGGAGATTGTTTCTGAGTGCATAAAGCGTTTAGGTCAGAAATCACCGAAAAATTTGAAAAAGTGATCTGGCGGGCAGGTTTCACCGTTTGAAATGGCTATGATTATGAAAGAGGACGGAATAAGAAAAATATTCTTATAATTTGACTGGTTCACCGGTCAGAAATGACCGTTACAGCGCCCTAGCGTGTCCCCGATTATGCCGGTGAAATGCGCCTGTTGACGAAGATAAAGTCATTTTTGTGTAAATGTGCGTCGAAATTGGCAAAACTATTTTGGAGGCATCTCCAGATCAGGATCGCAGGAGGAGCGGGCTGGCACGATTTTTCAAAATATTTCTTTTTAGTTGACAGGGAGGACAGAAAAAAGGCAAGAAACACCACGTTTGTTTTGTTCTTTGCCTTACGCATCGCGGCGCAGGGAATCCCGTGAGAATCGGGGACGGTAGCGCCACTGTGACGGGTTACGAGTTTCCATATGCCAACCCTTTGAGCAACTTGGGGTGAAGGCGGAAACGAGGTTTGAAACCCGAAGTCAGGATAACGGCCGCAATGCTCTCAATGCGGTCCGCCTTGGGGCGGATCGAAAAACCTTGTTCGCATAAACAAGATTGGGGGATTGGTTCGTTGTCCAGGTCGCTCCTGTCCACCGGCTGGTCTCTCAGCTTTCAGAGGAGATTTCAGCCATGAGTTGCAACCATTCCGTTGATCCATCCCGTTGTCCCATTTGCGGCCAACCCAATCATTGTCGTTTGGCCAAGGAAGAACCCGGCAGCGCGCCTTGTTGGTGCGCCAGCCAAAAAATTGGCGATGCGGTTTTGCGTCATATCCCTTCCTTTGCTCTGCGGCGCGTCTGTGTTTGCCGGTCATGCGTCGAAAAATTCAGTGAAACCGAACGTCCAGCCGCCATCGACGGCTTTTGCTTCCATTCGGCTGAAAAGCCGCAATGGTTGCCGGGACTTTCCTCCATGGTTGGCGCCATTCTTTTGGCCATTGGGATGGCCGGCCAGCCGGTTTTAGCCCAGTCGGTGGCGACCAATTTGGTTGAAAAGGCGGAAATGGCCAAAAAGGAGGAATCAACCAGGCAGAAGCATATCATGGACGAGGTGGTGGTCACCGCCACCCGAACATCGAAGAATACGGATGAGACGCCGTCCAGAACCACAGTGGTGGATCGCGAGAAGATGGAGACCATGCCCATGACGACTCTCGACGATGCTCTCAAAAATGAATCCGGCCTTTTTGTGGAACGCCACAAGGGCTTGGCGGATTCCGCCGCCCGGGTGCAGGCCCGCGGCATGGTGGGGCAAAATCGCACCTTGATTCTGTTGGACGGCATGCCGCTTAACAACGGTTATAGCGGGGGAGTCCAATGGAATGTCCTGGGCATGGAAAATGTCGGACAGGTGGAGGTGGCGCGGGGCGCCGGGTCGTCGCTCTATGGCGGATCCGCCATGGGGGGCGTGGTGAACATCATCCCCCAAATGCCTGAAAAGTTGGAGTTTGGCGCCAAGACCGGCTTTGGCAGCGACAACACGTTTCGTTACAGCGGTTATGTCGGCGATGTCATCAAGGAGAAATTCCGTTTCCGGCTCGGTTATGAGGCGGAAAGCACCGATGGTTATCCTTCCATGCCGGCATCCATCAGCACCACCAACCCCACGGCGGGGGCGGGTGTTTTGTCGGGAGGTTATCCTTCTCAATCTTCGTCCGGCGCTTCCAACTGGATCGTGGGCGACAAAGGCGACAATTACGCCTCCCGTTGGAATGGAAATTTTTTGGCTGATTACAAAGTGTCGGAAACAGGCCGCCTGTCGCTTCAATATCAAATGGGACATTATGAGTATGGCTATGGCGATCCTCATACTTATTTGACGGATAGAAGCGGCAATTCGGCCGAGGCCGGGCGCGTGACGGTTAACCGAAACCGGTATGTGACGGCCTCGATCAGCACGTTCAATAGCTCCGCAACCGATTATTTCTGGAACCAATACAATTCGGGGCTGAAGTACGAGGATCAATTTGGCGACCTTCAGTTTACAGGCAAGGCGGGTTTTCAGCTTTTTGAACAGGTTTACGCGACAAGTAGCGCGACCGGCGCCCAAGGGTGGGGCGATGCGCCCGGTTCGCAGACCGATTCCACCGGCCGTTGCTGGTATGGAGAATATCAGGTGAGCTATCCTGTTTTTACCGATCATCTTCTGACCGGAGGGATGTCTTTTCGATATGACGATTATGACCAGGATTCCTATGATTTGCGTTATTACCGGGAATTCAACACCCGGATCGGACGGACTGGACTGACCCAGGGGGCGAGCGCCACCCAGGCGGTGTTTCTCCAGGATGAGTGGCAGGCGCTCCGGGATTTGGTTCTCTACGGTTCCGTCCGTTTCGACCATTGGTATTCCTTTGATGGCGCGTCAGCGGGAGGGCCGGCCGCATCCGCCACGGGGGGAACGGTCGGATCCCCGACCCACTATGCCGCGCCGAGCGATTGGGGGGTGAGTCCGAGGATCGCGCCCGTCTGGCATGCGCTGGAGGACACCTATTTGCGGGCATCCATCAGCGAGGCTTTTCGTCCCCCGAACCTCTATGAGATGTACCGCGGTTACGCCTATGGCGCCACCACTTATCTTGGCAATCCCGATCTCAAGCCGGAAACCGTGTGGAACTATGAATGCGGAGTGGACCAATATGCGTGGGAACGGCGGATCAAGGCTTCGGCCACCTATTTTCATTGGGATGCCTCGGACATGATTGACAACATGGATGTCGGCAACAATCTGAAGCAGCAGCAGAATTTTGGCGAGGTCCAGGCGGACGGGGCGGAATTGGAGTTGTCCGTCAAACCCTGGGATTGCCTGCGTGTCTGGAGCAATTACACTTATACGGAAACCGAGATCACCAAGCACGATTATCAACCCGCTTTGGTGGGAAAGAGGCTGGCTTATGTTCCGCAACGCGTCATCAACGTGGGAACCGATGTTCTCTCCAAATGGGTGGATTGGGGAATCCATGGACAGTACCAGGGGAAAACCTATGCGCTCGATCTCAACAACGATGTGGAGAATGTGTATGGCACTTTCACCCGCTGCTGGCTTTGGGACACCAAGTTGACCGTCAAGCCCATCGAACATTTGAGCATATCGGCTTCCATTCAAAACCTTTTCGACAAGGATTATTACTCTTACAACATCGGACGGGGCCGCACCTTCGTGTTGGAAGCCGCATGCCGGTGGTGAGAGGCGTTGGAAAAAGGAGATCATTATGGAATTGGATGTTTTGTTTTGGATTGGAGGCATGATATTCAGCCTGGGCATCTTCGCGGTCAAAACGGGTTTGGGATTTGGCTTTGGCGGAGTGACATGGAGGAGCATGGCCATGATCCTGCCTCTTTATTTGATTTTGTTTATGCTGCTTGCCCTGGCGTCGCAAACCGTGCTGTCAAAGTTGACGCCGGTTTTGCAAAAGGGCCCCTGGCTGCATTTGTCGATGGCGGCGGGATTGATTGGCTGGGGCGTTTACCTGATTTGGAGGGATGGGGGATGCCGACATTGCGGCAGACGGAAAAAGACGTCATCAAAATCCTTCTTGTTACTGGCCATTCCCTGTCCGGTTTGTCTTGCCGCCATGGCTTTTTCAACCGCCATGGCGTTGAATGCGATTCCCTGGCATCCCGCTTGGGTTGGGGTGGTTGTGGGGGGCGTTTTTGCGCTTCTTGTCCTTCCAACTTATTTTTCCGTCAAACTTTTTGCCCGTGAGTTGCCGCCTGCCGAGCGCGAACTCAGGCTGGGATTGGCCATGATTTTTGTCGGGTTGTATTTCATCGCCTCCCTCTTCCTGCCGGGATACATCGAACAGGCCAAATTGGCTTATGGTTCATTCGCGGGCGAAGTCTCCCATGCTCCTCGCCAGGACATGTGGGGCGTTTTGGGTTTGCTGGCGGCGTGTCTGTTTGCGGGCTTTTTTATTCCACAATTTGATCAAAAAGGAGCATTTAAATGAACCTGTTGGCTGGTCTGGAAACTTTTCTCTATGTTGTCTCGTCCGCCCTTTTTCTGCCGGTGGTGGCGGCATTGGTGTTGTTGACGTTCTGGATGTTCATCTGCCTGGGAAGTTTTCTCCGGGAATGGCTGGATCGGAGGAAGGGGATTTCACCGGCGGTGAATCGCTACGAAACCAGCCTTGCCGGAGCGTTGTTGATCGCTCCCGCCGGGGAAATCGACCTCTATCTGGAGCGGCTGCTCCAGAGCGCTGAATTGGATTTGGTCCGCTCGCTGGACCGTGTGCGGTTTGCCATTCGCGTGGGGCCGGCCCTGGGGCTGATGGGCACCCTGATTCCCATGGGCATTTCGCTGGCCGCCCTGGCGCAGGGGGATATGCCCAAAATGGCTGGAAGCATGGTGACCGCGTTCACGGCCACGGTGGTGGGGCTTGCCTGCAGCGTGGCGGCCTATCTCATGTCGCTTGCCAGGGAAAAATGGGTGCGGGCGGACATGCGCGAAATGGAATACTATACGGAGGTGGCTCTGCGGCAGGCAATGCCCCAAAACATCGAAGAGCGGCGATCCTCGGCTGCCGCCCGCGATGCCGGCCGTCCGGAACCTGACGCCAGGGAGAAAATGGAGGAAGACGATGAAGTATCTGAAACGTCGCCGTCGGTTTGAAAAATACGACCAACCGCTGGAGGATCCCATCGCAGGGGTGGCCAACCTTTTCGATGCCAGCGTGGTTTTTATCGTCAGCATGATGATTGCCCTGTTCATGGCCTACAACATGCTTGATTTGGTCAATCCCAATTCGGAGGTGACCATGACCAAGAAAACATCCGATGGAGGAGTGGAAATCATCACAAAGAAAGGGAGGGAAATCAAAGTGCGGAAAGTGACCGATAAAAAACTCGGCGGAGAGGGAACGCGTCTGGGAACCGCTTATCAATTGACCGATGGGAGAGTTGTCTATGTTCCGGATGAAGATAAAAAATAAACAGGTTTTTGCCGGATTCTTTCGAATCAACCTCATGGTTTTCTGGCTTGTCGCATGCAAAGTGCCGGCTGTCGCGAATGGCGCCGGGACGACGGTCGGATTGCTGTGGGGAGATGGACATTCCAAGTCTGCCGTTGAGGTTGTCCGGACATTGGCCGGCGCGGAGGAACAATCGGGAAATCCCGGACTCCAACAGGTGAAATTCATTTCGTTTTCAACGCAGGACATCCGGCGGGGTTCGTTGGAGGGATTGGACCAATGCCGTCTGGCGCTCATCCGCACCATGAGCCGCGAGGATATCGCGAAACTTAAACCGATTTTTAACCGGATCACCGCAAGGGGAGGCAAAGTGTTTTCAGTGGATGCGGCGTATGTTGAGGAATGCCGGGCCACCGGAATTCTCAAGGATGAAAAACTTCAGGCTTATTTTCACAATGGAGGCATGGATAATCTGAAAAACATGGTTTGTTATGCCATGGCCAAGGGGCTTGGCATTTCATGCCGATATGACGCTCCGGCGGGCGTTCCCATGGCGGGAATTTTCGACTGCCGGACCGGACGCGTGTTGCAACGGTTCGAGGAGTACCGGCAACTGTTGGAGTCTGATCCGGCGAGGAAAGGATTGACGAAAAAACCCTGGATCGGAATCGTTTGCCAACGCAATACCGTGCTGGCCGGACAGGATAAACCGCTCAAGGCGGTGGCGGCGGCCTTGGAACGCGGGGGATTCAACCCTTTGCCCGTGTTTCATTATCCGTCGGAAAAGGCGATTGAGGCGTTTTTTTTCGGGCCGGCCGGCCGGTCCCGGGTGAAATGCGTCATTGCCCTGGCGGTAAAGATGCCTGCCAAACCCGCGGAGGTGGCTGCGGTCTTGAAAAGGTTGGATGTGCCCGTCATAGATGCCATCACGCTGGTCAGCCAGTCGCCGGATGAATGGAAACAGTCGACGGTGGGGCTGGATGTCAGTGAGCGGACCTGGCAGATAGCCCTGCCGGAAATGAGCGGCATTGGGCAACCCACGGTTGTGGCCGCCAAAGAGCGGCAACGGGATCCGGCGACTGGAAAGTTTTATGTCGAGGAAGTTCCGATTGAGGAGCGGATTCAAATGCTGGTCCGGCGCGCGGGCGCCTGGATCCGTCTCCGGGAAAAACCCGATTGTGAAAAGCGGGTGGCCGTCATTTATTACAATTATCCGCCGGGGAAAAACAATGTGGGAGCTTCCTATTTGAATGTGCTGCCCGACAGCCTGTGCCAGTTGGGGCTGGGGCTCAAAAGCGGCGGATATGATTTGGGGGAATGGAATGGAGGCAAGGAGAGATTGTTCAATGACATTCATCAATACGCCCGCAATATTGGCAAGTGGGCGCCGGCGGAGATCGACCGGTTGGTCAAAGAGGGGAAACCAGCCCTTTTGCCCATGGAGAAATACCGCCGATGGTATGCGGAATTGCCGGAAAAATTAAGGCGGTCCATTGAAGCCGATTGGGGGCCGCCCGAGAAATGCGACATCATGACCTGGCGCGATGCCGGCGGGAAAATGTTCATGGTCCTGCCATCGGTTCAATACGGCAAAATCCTTTTCACTCCGCAACCCACCCGGGGCTGGGATCAGGATTCGCAAAAGATTTATCATAACGTGACCTTGGCGCCGCATCATCAGTACGTGGCGTTTTACCTTTGGTTGAAAAAGGAATTCCAGGCCGATGCCGTGGTCCATGTCGGCACGCACGGCACCCATGAATGGCTGCCGGGCAAGGAAGCCGGATTGTCGGCGGCCTGCCCGCCGGAGGCGCTGCTCCAGGAACTGCCAAACATTTATCCGTATATTGTGGATAATGTCGGCGAGGGACTTCAGGCCAAGCGGCGGGGCATGGCCACGATCATTGATCACATGACTCCGCCTTTCGACAAGGCTGGCGCAAACCGGGAATTAAAGGGGTTGAGCGCGTTGATCACGGATTACGACGTGGCATTGGAAAAAAGTCCCCCCCTGGCCGCCCTGAAGTTGAAGGAGATTCAGGCTGGCGCCCAAAAAATGGGCCTGTTGACAGATTTGGGGCTGAAAAAAGAATCCCTGGACCGATCGGATGTGCAAAAGCTGGAGCATCACCTTAAAAATATTGCGGAAAGACAGACCCCATTTGGTCTCCACACTTTCGGCAGGGCGCCGGAGGAAAAACGGGTCCGTTCCACTGCCGAAGCCATCCTGGCGCTCGAAAAAGGGCTGTCGGAAAAGGAGCGCCAAAAGAAAATGGATGAAATGATGGAGCGTATCCGGTCTTCCGGAAAAGAGGAAATGGCATCCTTCCTTGCCGCGCTTTCCGGGCGGTTTGTCATGCCGGCCCAAGGCAATGATCCGGTGCGCAATCCCGATTCCCTTCCGACCGGAAAGAATTTTTATTCGTTCGATCCGGTGCGCATTCCTCCCAAAGTCGTTTATGAAATGGGCGCGAAACTGGCCCGTGAACTGATCGAGGAATACCGGGGCAGGCATGGCCAATATCCGGACAAGTTGACGTTCAACCTTTGGAGCACCGAAACCATTCGCAACGAAGGAGTGATGGAATCCCAGATTTTGCATCTCATGGGCATCCGTCCAAAATGGGATGCCACCGGCAAGGTTTTTGGCCTTGAGGCCATTGCCCGGCGGGAATTGGGGCGGCCCCGGATCGATGTCACCATCATTCCATCGGGTCTGTACCGGGATTTGTTTTCCAATCTCATGGAATTGCTTGATAAAGGGGTGAGTCTGGCGAAGGCGCAAAACGAGAAGGATAACATTCTCCGGTCCAACATGGAGAAAACCCGGAAGATGCTGCGCGAGAGGGGAGTTGCCGCTGAAACAGCCGAAAGGCTTGCTTCGGTGCGTTTGTTCACCGTTCCCTCCGGAGCTTACGGTCCCAATGTCGCGAGCGTCACTTCCGTTTCCGACACTTGGGAGAAAGAGGAACAGGTGGCCGGCGTGTTCATGATGCGGATGAGTCATCTGTACGGGCAGGGATTTTGGGGCGACAAGGGAACGGCCGGGAGCGGGGACATCCGGCAGGTGGTTTTCACCAATGCCCTGGCTGGAACCAAGATTGCCGTTCATGGGAGGTCGAGCAACCTTTATGGAACCCTCGATAACGACGATGTGTTTCAATATCTGGGTGGAACGGCCATGGCTGTCCGGGCGGTGGATGGAAAAACGCCGGAAGTCTATGTGACGGAAATGTCCAATCCCGCCGCGCCCCGGCAGGAAACCGTGGAGCAATACATGGGGAGGGAAATGCGTTCGCGTTACCTGAACCCGGCATGGATCAAAACCATGATGCGCGAGGGATACGCCGGCGCGCGTTTTGTGAACAAAGTGGTGGAGAATCTCTGGGGCTGGCAGGTGACGGTTCCCGAGGCTGTGGATGGCGCCAAGTGGAACGAAATGTACGAAACCTATGTGCTGGATCGCAACGGGTTGGATATCAAGCAGATGTTCCGGGACGCCAAAAACATGGCTGCATACCAGGCTTTGGTTTCCCGTATGTTGGAGACCGTGCGCAAAGGGTACTGGAAACCGGATCAGGCGGTGGTTGAAAATCTTGCCAGGGAATTCGCCGACAGCGTGAAGGAGGCGGGTCTGGCTTGTTGCGACCATACTTGCAACAATCCGGCCCTGGCAAAGTTCACCGTGGATACGCTGGCGCCTGTTCCTGGCATGAGAAATCTGGCCCAGGATTTCACCCGGGCGTTGGAAGACATCCGGCGAATGCCTCCTCCTTCGCCGGCTGTTTCGTCCCAGACAACTGGCATGAAAAAACAAAATGGAACCCCCTCCGCGACGGCATCGGGCGGCGTTCAGAAAGCATCCGGCAAAAAGGTGGAAGGATATGAAATGAAGGATGTCACGCCAGCCAGCGGCGGCGCTTCCGCTCCCATTCCTTATCTGTTCATTGTCGGTTTTTTGATCTTGACCGGACTGTTGCTGGCGGGATTTCACCGGCGCAATTGACCATGCCGGTTTTTCCAATTTGCTTATTGTCAAATCCGCTTGACGGACTGCAAATCCGTTGTAAGGTGAATGCATGTTGTTTTCAGGCCGGGCCTGAAAACCGTTCTTTGTTCGTGCGTTGCGGCGCAGGGAATCCCGTGAGAATCGGGGACGGTAGCGCCACTGTGACGGGTTACGAGTTTTCACATGCCAACCCTTTGAGCAACTTGGGGTGAAGGCGGAAACGAGGTTTGAAACCCGAAGTCAGGATAACGGCCGCAATGCTCTCAATGCGGTCCGCCTTGGGGCGGATCGAAAAACCTTGTTCGCATCAAACAAGATTGGGGGATTGGTTCGTTGTCCAGGTCGCTCCTGTCCACCGGCTGGTCTCTCAGCTTTCAGAGGAGATTTCAGCCATGAGTTGTTGTTTTTTTTCGGTTTTGCATAGCGGTTTTGTCCGCGATCCGTTCGTCTTTTCCCGCGGCATTTCGCAACCTTTTGCCGGGGAGGGAAAATGAGCCCCGCCGTTCTCGATGAACCATCTGTCGCCGCCGCGCCGGAAACCGGCCGGCCGGAGGGAATCATCAATGAAAAAGGATTGCGTTTTCGCCGGATTTTCAGCGCCGCCGACCGGCATCCTTTCGATGAAATCGAATGGGAGTTCCGCTCGGCCGAAATTACGGATGGCGGCGGAAAGGCTGTTTTCAAGCAGGAAAATGTGGAGATTCCAAAAACGTGGAGCGAACTGGCCGCGAAAATCGCCGTGTCAAAATATTTTTACGGGGATTTGGAGCGGGGAACCGATCCCAAGCGGGGAGGACGCGAAAGTTCCATCAAACAACTCATTCATCGCGTCACCCGCACCATCGCCGATTTTGGCGTTCGGGACGGGTATTTTGCCACACCGGAGGACGCCGAAGTTTTTTATCGCGAGTTGACATGGCTCTGCGTCAACCAGTATGGCGCGTTCAATTCCCCGGTCTGGTTCAATGTGGGGCTTTACAATCAGTATGATGTCGGAAAAAACAGCGCCAGGGGCAATTTTCACTGGTCGCCTGAAAACCGCCGCGCCCAGCGGGCCCGCACCTCCTATGAATACCCGCAGTGTTCCGCCTGCTTCATCCAGAGCGTGGAGGACAACATGGAATCCATCCTCCAACTGGCTCATAGCGAGGCCATGCTTTTCAAGTTTGGCTCCGGTTCCGGCACGGATCTCACCCCCATCCGTTCCACCCGGGAGAAGTTGAGCGGCGGCGGCATTCCCTCCGGACCGCTTTCCTTTCTCCGCATTTATGACCAGATCGCCAATGTGGTGAAATCCGGCGGCAAGACCCGACGGGCTGCCAAGATGAACACCCTCAAGGACTGGCACCCGGACATCGAGGAGTTCATTCGCGCCAAGTCGGTCGAGGAAAAGAAAGCCTGGGCGTTGATCGAACAGGGATATGACGGCTCCTTCAATGGCGACGCATATGCTTCCGTGATGTTTCAGAATGAAAATCTCTCCGTCCGCCTGAGCGACAAATTCATGGAGGCGGCCGTCAACAATCGCGACTGGTGGACCCGGGCGGTAACCTCCGGCGAACCGTTGGAAAAGAAAAACGCCCGGGAATTGCTCAAGCTGATTTCCGGGGGCGCCTGGCTCTGCGGCGATCCCGGGGTGCAGTTCGACGACACCATTCATCGGTGGCATACCTGCAAAGGCACCGATCGGCAACACTCCAGCAATCCCTGCTCGGAATTCCTGTTCCTCAACGACACAGCCTGCAATCTGGCATCCCTGAATCTTGCCAGGTTCAAGCGACGGGATGGAACTTTCGATGTCGAAAAATTCAAGGCAGCCATCCGGATTTTCATCACCGCCCAGGAAATCATCGTGGACAACGCCAGTTATCCGACCGCCCCCATTACCGTGAATTCCCATCTCTTTCGCCCCCTTGGGCTTGGATATGCCAATCTGGGTTCTTTGATCATGGGGTGCGGATATGGTTATGACAGCGACGAGGGGCGCGGACTGGCCGGCGCCATTACCGCCATCCTGACCGGCACGGCCTATGAAGTCAGCGCCGAACTGGCTGGCTGCAGGGGGGCGTTTGAGGGGTACCATGATGCGCGGACTTTCAACGTCGACCGCCCTCTCAAGGCCGGCAACGAGGATTCCATGATCGAGGTGATCGAATTGCACCGCCGCCATGTGAAGGAAATTCATCCGAGTTGTCCGGTCTATCTGAGGGATGAAGCCCAAAAAACATGGGATCAAGCCTTGGCGCTTGGACGGATCCACGGTTATCGCAATGCCCAGGTCACCGTCCTGGCGCCCACTGGAACCATCGGCTTTTTGATGGACTGTAACACGACTGGAATCGAGCCTGACATTGCCCTGGTCAAATACAAAAGACTGGCCGGCGGCGGCATGCTCAAGATGGTCAACACCACGGTTGCGGAGGCCCTTGCAAAGCTCGGTTACAGCCAGGCGCAGATCGACGGCATCTCCGGATACATTGACCAGAGGGACACCATTGAGGGCGCTCCCCATTTGAGCGAAAGTCATCTGTCCGTGTTTGACTGCGCCTTCACGCCGGCCAACGGCAGCCGCTATCTTTCCTATCAGGCGCATATTCGGATGATGGCGGCGGTGCAACCCTTTATTTCAGGCGCGATTTCCAAGACGGTGAACATGCCCCATGAGGCCACGGTTGAGGATGTCATGAACACTTACATTGAAGGCTGGAAGCTTGGGCTCAAAGCGGTGGCGGTTTATCGCGATGGCTCCAAACGCGCGGCGCCCTTGAGCGTCAAAAAGGATCCGGATTCCCCGGCAGAGGATTCGCCCTCGGAATTTCACCCTGTCCGGCGGCGCATGCCGGACACCCGGCAATCCCTCACCCATAAATTTGAAATTGCGGGGCATGAGGGCTACCTGACTGTGGGGCTTTTTGAGGACGGCTGTCCCGGCGAATTGTTCATCACCATGGCCAAGGAGGGCAGCACCGTGGGAGGACTGACCGACACTGTGGGAACGCTGATTTCATTGTCCCTGCAATACGGCGTCCCTCTTGAGGCGCTTGTGAAAAAGTTTGTCCATTCCCGTTTTGAACCAAGCGGAATGACCAAAAATCCAGCCATTCCCATGGCCAAGTCCATCCCGGATTATATTTTCCGGTGGCTTGCCATGAAATTTCCATTTGGGGGAGGCTCGCCGGATTTTTCCGCCGCCGGACAAAAGGAAAAAACTTGACTGGCTTTCAGCCAGCAGGCAGCCTGATTGGATATTACGATAAAAATAAACGGTAATACTTATGCTTTCATTGTTTCAAAAAGGCGGTCCCATCATGTGGCCGTTGTTGCTGACATCGCTGGTGGCGGTGACGGTTGTGTTGGAGCGCTGGCTGTTTGTCTGGCGGTTGAAGAGGGATCGGCAACCGGAGGTGGTGGAGGCCATTTTGGAGAGGGTTGAGCGCGGGGAGATGGAGGAGGCGGCGCGGGCGGGGGAGGGCAGCCCCGATTTTGTGGCGCGCACGCTGGCTTATGGGTTGTCCCACCGGGGCAAATCGCTTTCCCATGCGATTCTTCACGCGGCGGGGCAGGAGTTGAGGCAATTCAGCCGGGGATTGCCGGTGCTCGACACCATCATCACCCTGGCGCCCCTGCTGGGATTGCTGGGAACGGTGACCGGCATGATTCGCTCCTTTGGGTTGCTGGGGGCCGAACAATTGAGCGCGCCGGTGGCGATCACCGGAGGCATTGCCGAGGCGCTGATCGCCACGGCGTTTGGCCTGGGAATCGCGATCGTGGCGTTGATCCCTTTTAACCACTTGAACGCGCTTCTCGAACAGGCGCGGCACGAGATGCAGGACGCCGCCACGCATCTCGAGTTGCTTTGCGTCAAGCGGGATGCTTCACCCCAGGATTCCAAATCTTGATGTTAAGGAATTTCAATGTTTGGCGAAAAATGAATTGGAGATGGATTTTTTGACAGGATTTTTATACAAGAGGCGGACCTCCCCAACCCCTCCTTGTCAAGGAGGGGCTAAAATTGAGCCTCCCCTTTTCAAAGGAGGCTTGTCCCGCCGAAGTCCCTCAAAGCAGGACGAAGGAGGAATTAAGGAGGGGTGCGTCGTGCGCTTGTCTCGCCGAAGCGCTTGGGCGAAGGCGGATCGAGCAGTTGCCGGGCCTTGAGCACGGCTTAATTTATGCATATTCCATCTCCCATCGCCCGGCGCAAGGCCCGCATCGAGATCATCCCCTTGATCGACATCATGTTTTTTCTTCTGGCCACTTTTTTGATGGTTTCCCTTTCCATGGTTCAGAATTCCGGCATTCCAGTCCGCCTGCCCGCGGCCAAAACCGGCCAGACGCATGATCGGGGCGAGACGGCGTGTCTGAGTATTGCGCGCGACGGCGTGATCTACTTCAATCACGAACCCCTCTCCATGGAAACCCTGCCGGAGCGGTTGCGCACTTTCAAGGCCGCTTATGTCGACGGACGGATTGTTTTGAACAATGACCGGGATGCTTCATGGGGCAGGGCAGTCGCGATTCTTGATTGGGCGCGCGAGTGCGGCATCACCCGCGTTGTTATCCAAACCTGTCCGGAAAAACCATGAAGGCGGGTTGTGTGTCAGGCACAAAGGCACTGGGGCACAAAGGCACAAGGGGCGTGCGCGCGGACGGAAGCTTTTTCAAAAAACGATCATGGGGGATCAGTTTCGGTTTCGCATGCGCGCTGCATGCGGTGTTGTTTTTTGGCATGAACCGCGCCTTGTCTCAGGCGGCCCAGTATGGCGTCCAATGGGGAGGCAATAACCTGGAGGTTGAATTGACTGCGGCGCCGGCTGCCGCCAATCAGCCGGAAGCCGGGGAATCGATTCCGGCAATGGACAAGAGATCCCCTCCCAAACCGATCGAAGCCGAAAAAGAGGCGGTCTTGTCGGCGGCGGACGATCATCCTATCGAGGAGGCGGCTGGGGGTGAAGCCCGGAAGCGATCGGATGTTTGTTCGAGGCCAAACCCGCCTGCCGCCCGTCAGACGGCGGCCTCATCGAAAACGGATGTTACGGGTGACGGCAGTTCGCCTGTTCCGGGGCGCGATGCCACCACGTTGCGCTCATCCGGCGGCGCGCAGACCCTGGCCCGGCCCGATTATCTGCGAAATCCCGCCCCGCGCTATCCGGAAGCCGCCCGCCAGAGAAGACAGGAGGGGGTGGTGCGATTGATGGTGGATGTGGACGAGAGAGGGCATGCGGCGGATGTCCGGCTTTTTTCAAACTCCGGTTTTCCCCTGCTGGACGAAGCGGCGTTGAGAACCGTCCGGGACTGGAAATTTCAACCCGCGCGAATCGGCGCCATGGCCATCGCCTCCCAAGTGGAAATTCCCATCCGCTTCCAACTTCGGTGACAATCGGCCGCTTCCCGCATTCAGATTCAATACCGCTTATTATCCTTGCGAACGTATTTTTATGATCCCAATCCAGATTGGCATTTGTTCGACCGGCAGGAAAAACGCGGCGGAAGCGCGGGAACGTTGAATGAGCCGGAAATTTTTCCCCAAGGACAAGGTGATTCTTATCACCGGCGCCTCTTCCGGGATTGGCCGGGCATTGGCCCTTGCCTGCGCCCGGCGCGGCGCCAAAGTGGCGTTGGCGGCCCGTTCGGCGGGTCGGTTGCGCGAACTGGAGCGCTTTATAGGCAAGGAAGGTGGATCGGCCTTGGCCATTCCGGCCGACATTACGCGAAACGATGACGTTGTTCGCATGGTGGACGAGACGGTCAAACAGTGGGGGCGGTTGGATGGCCTGATCAACAACGCAGGATACGGTGTTTTCGGCAAGGTCGAGCAATTGCCGCCAACGGTGATGCGGCGGAATTTCGAGACCAACTTGTTTGCCGCTATCGCCTGCGCGCAGGCCGTGCTGCCGCATCTCCGGCGGCAAGGCGGCGGCATAATCGTGAATGTGGAATCGATCGTCGCCTTGCGTTCCATGCCTTTGTGCGCCTGCTACGCCGCAACCAAACACGCTTTGCATGCCTTTAGCGAGGCCATGCGGGTGGAATTGGCAGCCGAACGCATCAGCGTGCTTTCCGTCTGCCCGGGGGTGATTGACACCGATTTTTTTGCGCATCGCGTCAATGCCGGAAACGAGATGTTTGGGGTTCCGCCGTGGGTGCGCCTGTCGTCCGAACGTTGCGCCGCCCGTATCGTGCGGGCCATGGAGCGCGGCCGATCGCAAGTCGTGATCACCGCTCACGCAAGGTTGATCGCGCTGTTGCAGCGTCTTTCTCCGCGAGTATTGGATTGGGGGTTGATTCGCGGGATGTCACGTCTGTTCCCGCCGTCGAGCGTTCGCGTCGATCCAACTTTCATGATTTAGAATGGAAAAATCATGAAACAAGAATTGAGTGATGCGTGAAATTTACATCGATAGACAGACCGGACAGGATAAGATTCAAACCGATCCTTCAGAATTAAATCAAACCTGTTCATCGAGGTTCAAAAGGCCTGTCAAACGCCTCTTTTAACTTCGCGGCAGATGGCGATTTTGGTTGCATGATTTTTTTGTTTGAGTAATACTTTTTTAAATGAACGTAATATCACGAACGGGTAACGGGCTGGACGGAGGGGGATGCAAGATTCTGCTGGATCTTACCGGTGCCGGATTGACACCGTTCTTGAGCGCCCTGCTGGGGCGATTCATTCGAATGGGGCGGGCGCATGCCGTTTTGTGCTCGTCCGAGGACATGGATGCCGATGTTTTTCCCAAAGATGCGTTGCCTCCATCCGGAGTGATGAAAAACAACCAGGAAACATTTGATTTGCGACTCCGGTTGCTGCTGGCCCGGCGATTGGCCGCCAAGCCGGAAAAACGTTTTTTTCCCCACGAATTGTTTTACGCCGCACTGCGGTTGCCCCATGGATGCGGCGCCTTGGGGCGGACTTTTCCCCGAGGGTGGATGAAATCCATGGCCGAACTGGGTTTGCCTCTTTTCATGCCAGGTTGGGAGGAATCGACTCTGGGCGATCTTTTGCTTGGATGGTTTTTTGGCGGTCAACTGAAGGACTTTCGCATGGCCCGCACCTCTGGTGAATATATCCATGGCCTTTCAGAGTGGATGTCCGCGGCATGGGCTTCCGGCGGTGTTGGCGTCCTTCGCATCGTCCGGTTGGAGACTGCCGGTTTGTCATCGGTCGCGATGACATCATCCGAACCTTGCATTCCTGAAATTCAAGATCAATCAGCGATGACGGAAAGGCCCGGGAACGCCTGGTTTCTTTCTTGGAAAAACAGCCGTTCAACGCGGGAATATCGGGCGGTTCTTGACCAGGTTTCGTTGATCAAGCAGTGGATTGACGGGGTCACGCAAGGCATGCATTTGCGAAATGAACAACCCGCCAAACAGGGTGGCGGTCTGCCGATTTTAACCGAATCAAGAGAATAACATTATCCGGAACATGAACATCACCATCAACAATCGAGTCATCCAATTGGAAAAACCCACGTCCATTTTGGGCGCCATCTGCCAGGCGGGCGCCCGTCTGCAATCGCCGGACTGCGGATCAGCGAGGCAATGGACCCGTCATCCGCTTTGCCCCGCCATCACCCTGGCCGAAGTGGACGGGATGTTGCTTTCCGGCGCGCTTCTGGGGCGGCGGCCGGCGGGGGATGGCATGACGATCATGACCAGTTCGCCTACCATTGACAAAGCGCTGGCCGAGCGCGCGAAAATGCTTCAGGACTGTCACGAATGTTTTTTTGTGCGGGAAATGCAGAAGGTTTTGGCGGCCGACGCCGAAAGCGCCGGATTCATCAATCTTGAGGAATGGGAAAAGTTTGATTTTCCGCTGCGTACGGTGGAACCGTCGTTGATCCACGATCCCAATCGTTGCGTGCGCTGCCGGTCGTGCGTGGAGGTCTGCCGGGACGTGCAGACGGTGGAAGCCCTGCGTTTTGATGAAAAGCAGGGGGTGTTGATTGATGATCGGCGTTGCGTGCGTTGCGGACAGTGCATTCATGTCTGTCCATCCGGAGCCATCTCCAAATACCGGAAACTGATCGAGTTTTTGGGCTGTCATTCCTGCCCGTTTGACAAGCCGCTCGGAGCGATGCGCGAGAAAGACGAAACCAAAAAGGCTTGGGCGATACTCCATGACAGGGACTGCCATCCGGTTGCCCAATTTGCCCCTGCGGTGCGCGCTTCGCTGGCCCAGGAATTTTGCATGGAACCCGGCGAGTTGGTGACTGGAAAACTCTACGCTGCTCTCCGGCGGCTTGGTTTCAAGCAGGTCTGGGACACCAATTTTGCCGCCGACCTCACCATCATGGAGGAAGGTTCAGAATTGCTTCAGCGCATAGCCACTGCTGGAAAACTGCCCATGCTGACATCCTGCTCGCCGGGCTGGGTGCGTTTTGCGGAGACCTTTTTCCCAGACCTGCTGCCGCATCTGTCCACGGCCAAGAGTCCGCAGCAAATGCTGGGGGCCGTGGCCAAGACCTTCGCCGCGCCCCGGCTAAAGATTGATCCGAGCCGCATGAAGGTCGTTTCTTTCATGCCTTGCACGGCTAAAAAAGCCGAAGCCGCGCGACCGGAAATGAACAGTGCCTTCCGCTTTCATCAGGCGCATGGGGGCGGATCGGCCGCCGAATCATATCCGGACGTTGACTTGGTGCTGACCACGCGGGAACTGGTTCGCCTGCTCAAGATGGCAGGACTTGATTTGAGGTGCATGCCGGAAGAGGCAGCCGACCCGTTGCTTGGCGCTTACACCGGCGCCGCCCCCATTTTTGGACGCACCGGCGGCGTCATGGAAGCAGCCCTGCGCACCGCCGCGGTGTTGCTTGCCGGCGCACCTTTTGCCCGTCTGGAGTTTCACGCCTTGGAAACCATGGACGGGGTCAAAACCGCCGCCGTGCAGGTCGGGACGGTCACGCTGAAGATCGCCGTGGTTCATGGGTTGGGCAACGTCCGAAAAGTCTGTGAGTCTATCAGATCCGGAGGTGATTTTGCCTCCTATCACTTCATTGAATTCATGGCGTGTCCGGGCGGTTGCATCGGCGGCGGCGGCCAACCCATCCCCACCAACTTGTATGCCAAAGGCGCGAGAATGGCCGGTCTGAACAAGGACGACCGCGAAATGCATGCCCTGCGGATGAGTCATGAGAATCCCGAGGTTAAGACTCTCTATGAAATCTTTCTGGAAAAACCGCTCAGTTATATTTCCCATTCGCTGCTGCACACGCACTACACCGATCGATCGCCGGCTTCAGCGGGTCCGATTCCATAAAGACCGATGGGGTTATGACCGGGATGGCCAGCAACAATTCCAAACATGACAGCACGGTATTCATGCGAACGCAGGCATTTGGGAGCGGATTTAATGACAAACGTATTTCCAAGGAGCATATGAAACTTACCACCATTGATGGACAACAGATCAAGCAGGCTGTCGGCAAATGGAAGGATAAACCTGGCAATTTGATCATGATGCTTCATGAGGTGCAGGGCTGCTATGGTTATGTGCCGCGCGAGGTTGCGCTCAAGCTGTCTCACGAGGCCGATGTGCCTCTGGCCAGGATTTACGAGGTCATCACTTTTTATAATTATTTCAAGCTGCAGCCGCCCGGGAAGTTCAATATTGCGGTCTGCATGGGGACCGCTTGTTATCTCAAGGGGGCGCCGGAGTTGATGCAGGAGTTGAAGAACCGCCTGAGCATTGATGAGGGCCAAACCACCGGGGATGGGATGTTTCATTTGGATGGCGTTCGGTGCCTGGGCTGTTGCGGTCTGGCGCCGGTGGTGGCGGTCAACGGACGAGTTCATGCCAAGGTCAAGAAGGGCGACATCATCGATATTCTCTCGAAGTGCAAAAAGGAGGCAAACTCATGAATAAGAGCGCAAAGGAAGGAAGGGGCCATCCCGCGGATGACGGCAGGGGTGTTATCAAGGTGGGAATGAGCAGTTGCGGCATCGCGGCCGGGGCGGGTGAGGTTTTTGAGGCATTGACCAAGGAAGCCAAGGGGCGCGGTTTGAATCTTGAAATCAAAAAATGCGGTTGCGTGGGGTCTTGCTACGCTGAACCCTTGGTGGAAGTCCGGTTGCCCTGCCTGCCCACGGTTCTTTACAGCCGGGTCAACAAGGAGATTGCCCTGCGCATTCTCGATGAGCACATTGTCAACAAGCGCCTGCTCAATGACTTGATCATTGATCTGCCCATGAAGAGGTAACCAGCATGTCCACAACCCCAACCATTATTTTGATCAAGGACACCCGGCTGGCCGGGGTCGATACGACCCGGGATGTCCAGAATGTTTTCGAAAAATGCCTCAAGGAAGCCGGCATTGAAAGCCATGTCCAGGCGGTTCGCGCCGCGGATATGGGGGTGTACGAAAGGGGTGTGGTGGTGAAACTTCTGCCGCAGAACGTGTTTTACGGCAATGTCAAGGATGAGGATGTTTCCCTCATCGTCAACAAGACGCTCAAAAAGGGCGAGTTGGTTGAGCATCTGGCGTTGCGCAATCTGCCCTCCCAAGTTCGGGTGGTGTTGCGCAATTGCGGGGTCATCAACCCGGAGAGCATGGAGGAATACATTCAGGAGAAGGGATACGAGGGGCTGCGCAAATGCCTGTTGCATCTCACGCCTGCCCAAGTGATCGATGAGATGAAAAAAAGCGGGTTGCGAGGGCGCGGCGGCGCCGGTTTTCCCACATGGATGAAATGGAATTTGGCCCGCAGTTCGGTGGCTGAACAGAAATATGTGATTTGCAATGGCGACGAAGGCGACCCGGGCGCGTACATGGATCGTAGCGTGCTGGAGGGTGATCCGCACAGCGTGATTGAGGGCATGATCATCGCCGGTTACGCGATCGGGGCGTCGAAGGGATTCTTTTACATTCGCGCCGAGTACCCGCTGGCGGTGGAGCGCATCCACCTGGCTATCAAACAGGCGTACGAGGGTGGGTTCCTGGGGCAGAACATTTTGGGGACAAAGTTCAGTTTTGATCTGGATGTGCGCTTGGGCGCCGGGGCTTTTGTTTGCGGCGAGGAGACGGCGTTGATGGCTTCGATCGAGGGTAAACGCGGCACGCCGCGCCCCCGTCCGCCGTTCCCGACCCAGGCCGGGTTGTGGGAGAAACCGACGATTATCAACAATGTGGAAACGCTGGCCAATGTGCCGGTGATTTTTCAGCGGGGCGGAGACTGGTTTTCCGCCATTGGCACCGAAAAATCCAAGGGAACCAAGGTGTTTGCCATCACGGGCAAGGTGAAAAATTCCGGGTTGGTGGAGATTCCCATGGGCATCACCATGCGGGAGATTGTGTATGGCATTGGCGGCGGCGCCGCCGACGGCAAGAAAGTGCTGGCGGTGCAGACGGGCGGTCCTTCGGGCGGGGTGATTCCAGAGTCGCATTTTGACACGCCGGTGAGTTACGAGCATTTGCAGGAATTGGGATCGATCATGGGGTCGGGCGGCATGATTGTCATGGACGAGGACGATTGCATGATCGACATCGTGAAGTTCTACCTGGGATTTTGCGTCGAGGAATCCTGCGGCAAATGCGCGCCCTGCCGCATCGGCGGTTACCAGATGTTGAAACTGCTGGAGAAAATTTCGGAGGGCAATGGGACGGATCAGGACGTGGCGTCCATCAAGCGCATCGCCAAGGCCATGCAGAAGGCTTCGTTGTGCGCGCTGGGGCAGACCGCGCCGAATCCCGTTCTGTCCACCCTGCGTTATTTCGAAGATGAGTACAAGCAGCACATCGGGGACAAGAAATGCCGTGCCGGCAAGTGCGGCAAGCTGCTGCAGTACCGCATCATGCCGGACAAGTGCAAGAAGTGCCGGTTGTGCCAGTTGAAATGTCCGTCGAACGCTGTGGTGGGGGACAAGGAGAAGGGGTACGAGGTGGTCCAGGCCAAGTGCGTCAAGTGCGGAGTGTGTTACGAGGTTTGCAAATTTGAAGCTGTCGAAAGGATCTAACCATGATTCGGGCAAAAATTAACGGCATTTCGCTCAGGGTTCCGGAGGGCGCCACCATTTTGGAAGCCGCCGAGAAAGTTCAGATCAAAATTCCGGTGCTGTGCAAGCATCCGGATCTGCCGCCCACGGCGGCCTGCGGCATTTGCATTGTGAAGCTGAAGGGCATGAACAAGATGCTGCGCGCCTGCTGCACGCCGATCGAGGAGGGCATGGAGATCATCACGCACGATCCCGAGATTGTGGAAGTGCGGCGGTCGGTGATTGAATTGATCCTGTCCAAACATCCCAACGAGTGCCTGAGCTGCGGACGCAACCGGAATTGCGAGTTGCAAAAGCTGGCGGGGGATTTCGGCATCAACGAACAGTCTTTTCCGCAATATTTGGCGGACATTCCCGCTGACAATTCCACCAAATCCCTGGTGCTGGAGCCGCGCAAGTGCATTTCCTGCGGACGTTGCGTGCATGTCTGCCAGCAGATGCAAAACGTGTGGGCTCTGTCTTTCCTGGAACGCGGGTTTGACACCCGCATTTCGCCCGCCGGCGACATCCAACTGGCGGACAGTCCCTGCGTCAAATGCGGCCAGTGCTCGGCGCATTGCCCGACCGGAGCCATTTTCGAATACGACGAGACCGGCAAGGTGTGGGAGTTGCTGCAGGATGAAAACAAGTATTGCATCGTCCAGATTGCGCCGGCGGTGCGCGTGGCGGTGGGCGAGTGGTTTGGCTTCAAGTCCGGCGCCAATACCACCAGGAAACTGTACGCCGCGTTGCGGCGCATGGGATTCCGGGCGGTGTTCGACACCAACTTTGGCGCGGACCTGACCATTGTGGAGGAGGCGCACGAGTTTGTGCACCGCTTCACCAAGGAACCCACCAAGCTGCCGCTGATCACCAGTTGCTGTCCCGCCTGGGTGGATTTCATGGAAAAGTTTTATCCCGACATGGTTGATCATTTCTCGTCCTGCAAGTCCCCCCACCAGATGGTGGGCGCGCTGTCCAAGACCTATTATGCGCAGAAGCAGCGGCTTGATCCGTCCAAAATCGTGGTGGTTTCCATCATGCCTTGCACGGCGAAGAAACACGAGATCAGCCGCGACCGCGAGATGTTCGCCTCCGGGCATCAGGATGTGGACATTTCGCTGACAACCCGCGAACTGGCCCGGATGATCAAGCAGGCGGGCATTGATTTTCCGAATCTGCCGGAAGAGGATGCCGACCACATGCTGGGCGAATATTCCGGCGCCGGCACCATTTTTGGCATGACGGGCGGCGTGATGGAGGCGGCTTTGCGCACAGCCTATGATTATGTGACCGGTGGCAAGCTCAAGAATGTGGACTTTGAAAATGTCCGCGGTTTACAGGGGGTGAAGGAGGGGACGATACCGGTTGGCTCCCACGAGGTGAAAGTGGCGGTGGCGCATGGCTTGAGCAACGTGGAGTACGTGTTGAACAAGGTGCGGGAGGCGAAGAAGAATGACCGGGTGCCGCCTTATCACTTCATCGAGGTGATGGCTTGTCCGGGCGGCTGCGTGGGCGGCGGCGGACAGCCCTACGGAGTCACCGATGCCGTGCGCAACCAGCGCGGCGACGGGCTTTATGAGGATGACCGGGAACACAAGATCCGCTATTCGCACGAGAATCCGTTCGTCAAGAAACTCTACAAGGAATTTCTGGGCGAACCGCGCAGCGAAAAGGTGCATCACCTTTTGCATACGACCTACCGCCCCATGCCGGAATACAAGAGGTGACAATCAGGCTTTTGGGCTGCAGGCTGTTAGACTGTTAGCAAGAAGAAAAACTCATCCTGAGGGTGGGAACGGTACGTTCTGAACCGAGGGGTTGGGGAAATGGTTTCCATTTCCACAAGACCCGTTCCGCTGTCAGGGAAAATCAAAACGGGTTATGGAAAAACGATTGGGATTTGTGGGAATCATTGTGGAAAACCGGCGGCAGACCGCGCCGAGGGTCAACGAGATGTTGACCCAGTTCGGCGACCTCATCGTGGCGCGCACGGGAATACCGTATCCGAAAAGGGCGTGTTGTGTCATTACGCTGGTGGTGGATGCGACGACGGATGAACTGGGGCGGTTGACGGGGAGGTTGGGGCAATTGGAGGGAGTGTCGGTGAAATCGGCCTTGAGCAAGGCGGGGAGCAACCGGTCATGAGTGGGCGGCGGGAACACGATCTGTTGGGGGAGTTGGAGATTCCGGCGGAGGTTTACTGGGGGATCCACACCGCCCGCGCGCTGGCGAATTTTCCGTTCGATGGCGTTCGGGCGCCCGGGGTTTTGATCAAGGCGATGTCGTGGGTCAAACAGGCTTGTTGTCAGGCGAATCGGGAGTTGGGGTATCTGGAGCCGCCGCTGGCGGACGCGCTGGAACGGGCTTGCAAGGAGGTGGCGGAGGGGCGTTGGCAGGAACAGTTTCCCCTGTCAGCCATGCAGGGCGGCGCGGGAACTTCCACCAACATGAATCTCAACGAGGTGCTGGCCAATCGGGCGTTGGAGATTCTGGGCCGCCAACGCGGGGATTACGCGGCGCTGCATCCCATCGGGCATGTGAATCTGCACCAATCCACCAATGATGTGTATCCGACCGCGCTCAAGATCGCGGCCATTTTTGGGGTGCGCGGCCTGAGCCAGACGGCCGCCGCCTTGCAGGGAGCTTTGCAGCGGAGGGAAAAGGAATTCGCCGCGGTGGTGATGGTGGGACGCACGGAAATGCAGGAGGCGGTCCCCATGACCATGGGCGGCCAGTTTTCGTCTTTTGCCGAGGCCATCGCGAGGGATCGCTGGCGGACGTTCAAATGCGAGGAGCGGTTGCGGGTGGTGAATCTGGGCGGAACCGCGGTGGGGACGGGGTTGACGGCGCCGAGGGATTACATTTTTCTGGCGATCGAAAAATTGCGTGTCATCACCGGATTGGGTTTGTCCCGGGCGGAAAACGGACTGGATCAGACGGCCAATGCGGATGCCTTTGTGGAAGTGTCGGGCATGCTGGACGCCCATGCCTGCAATTTGATCAAGATGGCCGGCGATTTGAGGCGGCTGCATTTTCTGGGCGAAATTGAAATGGAGGCGGTCCAGGCCGGTTCGTCGGTGATGCCGGGCAAGGTGAATCCGATTTTGACGGAGGCGGTGATCAGCGCGGGAATCAAGGCGCGGGCCAATCATGGCGTGATCGCGGAATGCGCGGCGCGGGGGACTTTTCAGATTTGCGAGTGGCTGCCGCTGCTGGCGTCGGCTTTGCTTGAAAACCTTGAGTTATTGGAGAAAGCCGACGCGATTCTGCTGAGGGTGGTGGAGGGGTTGGAGGTCAATGCCTCGCTTTGTTCGAGCCGGATGGAGGAAAGCCCCATGTTGATCACGGCGTTTGTGCCGGAAGTGGGGTATCCGCGTGCCGAGGAACTGGCTTGGGAATATCAAGCCGGCCCCCAAGGCGGATTTCGCCGGTTTCTTGAGGGGCGGTTGGGAAAGGAATTGGTGGACCGGGTGTTGACCCCGGAAAATTTGATGGCATTGGGACACCGGAGACGGCCATGAACACGGCGCCCAAATCCTTGCGGTTGCAGATTGGTTTGTTTGGCCGGACCAATGTCGGCAAATCGAGCGTATTGAATTATCTTGCCGGGCAGGATGTGGCGGTGATTTCGGATTTGCCGGGCACGACAACCGATGTGGTGGAAAAGGCCATGGAACTGCTGCCCATCGGTCCGGTGCTTTTTTTGGATACCGCGGGAGTGGATGACATGTCGGCTCTTGCCGGGGCGCGTTTGGACAAAACCCGGCGGGTGTTTGACCGGGCGGATGTGGGGGTGTTGGTGGTCGAGCCTGACATCTGGGGCGGGGATGAGGAACAGATTTTGGAGGAAGCCGTCCGGCGCAAGCTGCCGGTGATGGTTGTGGCCAACAAGGCGGATGAAAAAATGCCGGCGGAGAGTTTTCTGGCCGGGATCGAGGCCCGGGGGCTGCGGCGTCCGGTGGTGGTTTCGACTCGCGACACAAAGGGGCGGGAACATTTTCTGACGGAGTTCAAGGAGGCGTTGCTGGCGGTCTTGCCGGAGGAAAACCGGCGGGAGCCGCCGCTGCTTGGCGATTTGGTTCCGGCCGGGGGGTGGATTGTGATGGTGGTTCCCATTGATTTGCAGGCGCCGAAAGGGCGGTTGATTCTGCCCCAGGTGCAGGCCATTCGCGACGCGCTGGATCATGACGCCGTGGTGGCGGTGGTGAAGGAGCGGGAGTATGCGCGGGCGCTGGCTCAATTGCGCGAACGTCCCGCCCTGGCGGTTTGCGATTCCCAAGTGGTGTTGAAGATGGTTGCCGACACGCCGCCGGAGATCGCCTGCACCACCTTTTCGATTTTGCTGGCCCGGTTGAAGGGAGACCTGACGGAATTGGCCCGGGGGGCGGCGGCCATCGAGCGTTTGCGGCCGGGCGACCGGGTGTTGATCGCCGAAGCCTGCAGCCATCATGCGGCGGAGGACGATATCGGACGGGTGAAAATCCCGCGCTGGCTTCGCCAGTATGCGGGAGGGGAATTGAATTGCGAGGTGTGCAGCGGACGGGATTATCCCGATTCGCTGGCCGATTACCGGCTGGTGATCCACTGCGGTGCCTGCATGTTGAACCGGCGGGAAATGCTGTCACGGATGCGTCTGGCCCGGGAGGCGGGAGTGCCGGTGACCAATTATGGCCTTTGCATTGCCGAGACGCAGGGGGTCATCAAACGGGTTCTTTCACCTTTTCCCGCAGCATTGGAGGCATATCAAGGGGCGCAGATTTCATAGACCAAAGGCATATCTTATGATTACGACGATGACAGAGGAGATCAAAACCTGGGAGGCAGAGCGGATTCGCCAGGACCAGATTGACCGTTATTTGAAGCGCGGAAGGGATTTTATTCCCGACGATGAAATCGAGGCCAGGCTGGCCGGGGCGGTTTGTCCCGATGCATCCTGGGTGCGAGAGATCCTGGCCAAGGCCATGGAAATCCAAACGCTGTCGCCGGACGAAACCGCGGCCTTGCTGGCGGTTCGCAATCCGGAATTGTGGCGGGAAATGGAGGAGGCCGGGGCAAAGATCAAGAACAAGGTGTACGACAACCGCATTGTCACATTTGCCCCGCTTTATCTCAGCAATCATTGTGTCAATAACTGCGCTTATTGCGGGTTGCGGCGCGACAATGAGGTGATCCACCGCAACCGGCTGACGCAGGACGAGGTGCGCGCCGAAACCGAGGCGCTGGCGGGACGCATCGGGCACAAACGCCTGATTGTGGTTTATGGCGAGCATCCGGATTCGGGATTGGATTACATCACCGAGACCATGCGCACCATTTATCGGGTAAAAGTGAAAACCCGCCGCGGATGGGGGGCGATCCGCCGGGTGAATGTGAACGCCGCGCCCATGGCCGTGGAGGAACTGAAGGAACTCGGGAGCGCAGGATTGGGAACGTATCAGGTGTTCCAGGAAACCTATCACAAGAAAACCTACGCCCGTTTGCATCCGAAAGGCACTCTCAAGGGCAATTACTTGTGGCGGCTTTATAGCATGCACCGGGCGTTGGAGGCCGGAGTGGATGATGTGGGGGTGGGGGTGTTGTTTGGACTTGGCGATTGGCGTTTCGAGGTGATGGCGCTGCTGTATCATGCGATTGAATTGGAGGCGGCGATGGGGATAGGGCCGCATACCATTTCCTTCCCTCGCATGGAACCAGCGGCCAACACCCCGTTCACAGCCAGTTCGAGGCATCAGGTGAGCGACGCGGATTTTCAGCGGGCCATCACGGTTTTGCGTCTGGCCGTCCCTTATACAGGCATGATCCTGACCGCCCGCGAAAACGCGGCCATGCGCCGCAGTTTGATGCCGCTCGGAATCACCCAGACCGACGCATCTTCGCGGATCAAGGTTGGCGCCTATGGCGAGGCGGATCAGCCCGCGCAGGAAGGGGACCGCCAGCAATTTCAACTGGGTGACACCCGGAGCCTGGATGAAGTGGTGCGGGAACTCGCCCAAATGGGGTACATCACCTCGTTTTGCACCGCCGGTTACCGGTGCGGACGTACCGGCAAATGCATCATGGATTTGCTGCGCAGCGGACAGGAGGGGAAGTTTTGCAAGCTCAACGCCGTATTGACCTTTCGCGAGTGGCTGGATGATTTTGCCTCCCCGGAAACCAAGGTGGCGGGAGAACCCATTGTGGAGAGGGAAATTGGCGAGATCCGCGCCAGAATGCCCAAGGTTTTAGAACAGTTCATGGATCATTACCGCCGGACTTCGGGAGGGGAACGGGATTTGTATTTTTAGGTTGTTCAGGTTGAAGGCTGAAGGCGGAGGACTGGAGGAAAATGGGAAGGCATGTGAAACTCTTCAGTCTGACAGAATTCCTTCGATTCAATCCCTCATATGAGATCGGAAAAACTTCATTTTGCGTTGCAAGCTTGCGAGGAAGGGGGGGTGGATTTTGACGACGTGGCGGCGTTGTTGATGGCGACGGATGAAGATGGCGGGGCGATACGGGCCGGGGCCGAGGAGGTTTTACTGCGTTATTGCGGATCCAAGGTGCGATTTCGCGGTTTGGTGGAGTTTTCCAATGTTTGCCGGTGCGATTGTTTTTACTGCGGAATCCGGGCCGGCAATCGGGAGGTTCAGCGGTACACCCTGGGCCGGGAGGAAATCGTGGAGGCGGCTTTGTGGTGCGCAGAGCAGGGATATGGTTCCGTTGTGTTGCAATCGGGGGAACGGCGGGATGAGGAGTTTATCCGGTTGACGGAGTCGTGCGTACGGGAAATCAAGGAGAGATCGCGTTCCGCGCGTCTGCCGCGGGGGGTGGGGATCACGCTTTGCGTGGGCGAGCAGACCCGGGAAACCTATGCCCGTTTTTTTGCCGCCGGCGCCCATCGCTATCTTTTGCGGATCGAAACAACTTCGCCGGAGCTTTTCGCAAAGATCCATCCCCCGCGCCAAAGCCTTGAGTCCAGGATACAATGTCTTCGGGATTTGAGGGAAACCGGTTTTCAGGTGGGCACCGGGGTGATGATCGGGCTGCCCGGCCAGACCGCGGCTGATCTGGCCCGGGACATTCTGTTTTTTCGCGAGATGGATATGGACATGATTGGCATGGGACCGTTCATCGCGCATCGTCAGACTCCCTTGGGTAAACAGATCAAGGACGATCCGGAAGGAAAACGGAGGATCCTGGATTTGTCCTTGCGGATGATTGCCGTGACCCGGTTGGTTTTGCGGGACGTGAACATTGCCGCGACCACCGCATTGCAGGCGATGCATCCCCTTGGACGGGAAATGGGACTGCGGCATGGCGCCAATGTCATCATGCCGCAGGCAACCCCCGTCCGAGTGCGAAGGAATTACCAGCCTTACGAAGGCAAGCCCTGCATGGACGAATCCGTGACGCAATGCCGGGGCTGTCTTGTTGAGCGGATCAAGGGGCTGGGTCGCGAGTTGTCCGCGGATGACTGGGGCGATTCCGCTCATGCCATATGCCGGATAAACCGAAAAATCTGAATGTCGGAATCTGAAATTCGCCCCAATTGGCTGCCTGATCAGTGCCTAACCTAATTCCAGCCGGTAGCCGGTCTGCCAGACGGCGAAGCAAACTCCCCAGGAGATGGCCGTCATCATGAACCACTGGAAAAACACCCATTTCCAATGGCCGGTTTCCTGCCGGACCACCACAAACGTGCTGATGCATTGCAGGGAAAAAACATAAAACAGCATGACATTGATTCCACGCAGGGGGGTGAAGAAAGGATGTCCGGCTTTTTTCCAGCTCCGGTTTTCCCCTGCTGGATGAATCGGCGTTGCGAACCGTCCGGGACTGGAAATTTCAACCCGTGCGAATCGGCGCCATGGCCATCGCCTCCCAAGTGGAAATTCCCATCCGCTTCCAACTCAGGCAGGGGACGGATAAGTTGAAAAAGTGAAATGGGGCGCCTCGGGACAGCAGTCTCAAACTGCCGCCAATTTCTCTCATTTTTGGCAAAGCACCAAAACACTATTTTTTGAGCGCAGAGCACAAGATTTTTCGGCGTTTTATGCGAAGTTGACAGCATGAGCGCGCTTTTTCAAAAGATCCTTTCGTCTCCCAAAAGACTCGCCATGCCTGTCGCGGTGTATCCCGGGCTTTCTCTGGCGGGAACGCGAGTGATTGACGTTGTGACCAATGCCAAGGCGCAGTTTGAGACTCAAGCGGCTTTTCACCGGCGTTTCAACACCATTGCGGTTTTCTCCGCCATGGATCTCAGCCTGGAAGCCGAGGCGTTTGGCGCTGAAATCAAAATGCCGGAAGATGAGGTGCCTGCGGTCGTCAATCGGCTTGTGTCCACATCCGAAGATGTTGAAAAACTCCGGGTTCCCAAGCCTGGCGACAAGAGAACCGGGATATTCCTGGAAACGGTCAGGATGCTGTCCGGGCTTCATCCGCAGCCCATTGTTCTTGGCGGCATGATCGGTCCTTTTTCCCTGGCGGGGCGGATTTTCGGGGTCGGCGAATCTTTGGAGTTGGTGGCAAACGATCCTGATTTGATGGAAGCGCTTTTGGAAAAATGCGCCGCTTTTTTGATTGATTATGCCAAGGCTTTCAAGGCTGCGGGTGCGGATGCCTTGTTGGTGGCCGAACCCACGGCAGGATTGCTTTCACCCGGAATGCTGGGGATTCATTCCGCGCCTTATGTCAAACGCATTCGCGAAGCCGTGGCCGATGAACGCTTTGACATCATCCTGCACGACTGCGCGGCAAGACTCATCCACCTGCCCCGGATCATGGAATCCGGCGTCAAATTTATGCATTTTGGCTCGCCCATGGATATTCCCGCAGTGCTCAAACAGGTCCCCCCCGATGTCATTGTTTCCGGCAATCTCGACCCCAGCGCCATGTTTTGCAAGGCGGACAGAGATGAAATGGCTGCCAGAACGCGCGAATTGTTGGACGCCACGGAAAATTACAGGAATTTTGTCATCTCATCCGGCTGCGACCTTCCTCCCAACACGCTCATGGAAAACGTGGAAGCCTTCTTTGCCGAAGTTGACAAGGGGCGGCCGGCAAATTCCATTTCCCGCCGGTGGTGAGAGAAACGATTTCGAATGGAAAATTCCGCCTGAAGAAATGAACCGCCGCCTCGCCGGCCGACAGGAAAACGAAGGAAAGACCGGTTGCCGCCGTTTTTTCAGAGGCAAAAACCTGGACTGGCAGGAAAAGGGCTTCGCCGGCATTCGAGGAGGGCGCCTCGGCGCCGCCGGAGAGGATCAGGGTGACCGCGCAGGAGTGATCCTCATGGTCCGCGTCGTCGTGTACCGCCTTGTGAAGAGCCGGCGCAAATGCCGCCATCAACAAAAGAAGGAACAGCGCCAATAGGCCAGCGCCCATCAAACGATGGAGCAGCCCAATCCGAGGATTGCCGGAAGATGCATGGCGCATGGCCTGCTTTAAAAAACAAACCGGAGGTGTATGCAATAAACATCCGCGCCTGCGCCGGGACCAGACCGCTATTCTGAAAATTCCGGCCATGCGCCCTTAAGGCGGCCGAAATGGCGGCGGACGAGGGAAAAGCCGGATGCGTCCGGGTCCGGAGTGAACGGGGCGCCTTTGGGGTCAAGGTAAAGACAGCCCATGTCCTCGGGGGGAAGCTTGGAGATGAGATCCTGGGCTGAACCGACCGCCGCCAGCCATTGCTGTTTGAGTTCAGGCAGTGTTGTGGCTTGAGCCAACGGCAGTCTATTCAAGTCCGCCTCCGTGTACCGCGTGGTGCGAATGGCCTCATTGAGAATGAGCTCCGGGGTCCAGCCCGGATCTTTGCCTGCCGCCGCCCAACAAAGCGCGCCGAAAGAGATGTTGGTTTTGTGAAGAAAAAGCACATCCAGATAATCCCGGATTTCGGAACGGCCGACCAATGCAAGAACCTTGTTGACCGCGGCGTCCCAAATGTTCAGCCGAAATCCCATTTCCGGATCGGGTTCGATGGGGAAAAAGCGAAATGCGGAATCACGAACCCACTCGATTTTCACCGCTTGGGGGCCTTTGGAAACATTGGCGCGGAAGTATCCCGGTTCCTGGATAAACCAGCGCACGTCAAATTCATGGGCCTTCAGGATTGCGGCATCGGCCGTGGCCGCCGCCGCCACCAACGTTTCGGCATCGTGAAAGACATCGATATCCTTGGAAAAACGCGGGGTTGCCGGCGTCTGATTCAAAACAATCCCGCCGGCGACATAGCTGTCGGGATTCCGATTGCCGGCCAACAGTCGAAGAATATCGCGCTGAAACCCGGTTAATGGCATAAACGACCGGCAATTTGGTAGGTTTCCCGGGAGCCATTTTGGCGGAGACCTTTGATGATGGCCGGCAGATCTTCCGCGGTAATGACCAGATCCTCCCGCATGTGCCAAAAACACATGGTATGAAATCTCTGAAACGCCTCTTGGGCAAGGCTCAGCTTTTGCTCCATGGAGAGGGGGGGGGCGATGGCGGACGGGGCGCTGGTTTCCATGTTTCGAATCTACCAGCATCCCTGCCCTGACGCAACCCGCAAGGGCGGCGCTCTTCACCAATCGAAGGCCCGCCGGCGGATAAAAAACAAAAGAAATGTTGACGTCGTTGATATTACGACTTAAAGAAGATGTAATATCCAACTTGTCCGATCCCGGCCTCCGGGGCCGGCCAACCCAACCACAACCCCATGACCATGAAAACCAGGTGCGCTTTGCCCCGTTTGGTATTACGATTTTATAATTTTATAACATTGAAACAGCGCGCCTTTTTAGCCGCGGCTCTCATTCTTCCAAGTCTGGCCTTCGGCCAAACCCTGGACAAATCCGTCTCCGGCAAAACCCAGGCGTCCACGAACGCGGTGGCCCGGATGGAGGAGGTGGTGGTGACCGCCACGCGGAGCGAGGTGAAGGTGGACGAGGCGCCGGCTAGGGTTTCGGTGGTGACCAGGGAACAGATGGAAAAAATGCATATCACGACCCTGGACGACGCATTGAAGCATGAAGCGGGGCTTTTCGAGAGGAGAACCAAGGGGACGGCCGATTCGACGGCCCGCGTCCAGTTGCGCGGCCTTGAGAGCGCCAAGCGCACGCTCATCATGATCAACGGCATTCCCATGAACAGCGGTTACGCCGGAGACCAAAGCTGGGCGCAGATCAGCACGGAGAATGTCGAGAGGATCGAGGTGATCCGCGGGCCGGCCTCGGCGCTTTACGGCGGCAATGCCATGGGGGGCGCCGTCAACATCATCACCAAAAAGCCGGCCAGGCTGGAAATGACCGGCAAGGCGGGGTTTGGCGACGACAACACCATCCGCCATTCCTTTTCGTTCGGAGACAGGCTTGACGACACCTTTACGCTCCGGGTGGGGTATGAGGTGGAGGAAACCGACGGGTATGTGACCACGCCCGTGAACTCGACCGTGGCGCGATCCACCGCTGGAACGCGGCCCACCCTGGCTGGCGGCAACCTGACCACCAGCACGGCCGGCGCCACGCAATTGAATGTCGGCGACAAGGGAGACAATTATTCCAACCGGTGGAATGCCAACATGGAATTGGGGTGCAAACTGACCGAAACCGGCGAGTTGACGATTACCGGACAGGTTGGGGAATACGGATACGGGTACGGCGTTCCCCACAGTTATCTGAGCGATCGCAATGGCGCCGGCGGCCAGGTCAATGGCTACGCCGATGCGGGAGGCGGCAACCGGTCGGCGCTTCTCAATCCCGCCAGTTTCTTTTCCTCCACGGGGATCAGCGAAGACCAGCTCTCGCTGGGATCGGTCCGTTACGAGGACCAGTATGGCGGCCTTCACAGCCTGGCGAAGATCGGGATTCAGTATGACGACAGTTTTTACACCCAACCCAGCGGATCGACCGCGAATCTGACTTATGACAACAGCCCCGGTTCGATGACCAAGGCTGTCACCCGATCCTGGTTTGGCGACTGGCAGGGGACCATGGAGGTGTTTCCGGAGCACACTTTTACTTTTGGAACCTATTTTCGATACGACGATTTTGACCAGGACAATTACCGGATGGGTTATTTTCTGGCGCCCG
>JAQUAF010000110.1 GCA_028687435.1 Verrucomicrobiia bacterium
TTGCGCCGAGACTTGCTCCCCTCGGCTTTGAGAGTCCGCCGCAAGCGGATTTCTTTGCATGGTGTTTGTATTCATCGTTGTTGGGTGTAGCTCTTTCCGGGCTCACCCAACAATCACCATGTCATCTTTGAACAGCGATGGAATTGACGGAGGGCTGGCCTCCCGGACAGCCAAGGGGAAAAAGGGATGCCAATTTCGAGGCATCGAAAAAAATGTGTTGGAGACTCAGCCCCTTGACATCTACATGATCAGGGAAGGAGTTGCAAAAATTGCGCATTTTTTACGAAATCTGAGAAACTCGGGATAACAAGTTTCATTAATGGTCCAAAGCTGTGGAAAAAGGATGACATGCGGCGTTATGCGGACATGGTTTCATCGGCGGGAGGCAAGGCGTTGCGGGTGACGCATCCATGGGTGGCATGGAATTATAACGAGTCGCTTCATCTCAAGGAAACATGGCGCGAGATTTTTGAATTGGCGCGAGGGGCGCTGCCGGACGTGGTGGAGTTGTCCAAACAATCCGGGATACGTTTTCTTCTGGAGCTTCATGCCGGGGGGTTGACCGCCTCGTCATTGTCGGCGGCCAGGTTGTTGGAAGGGGTGGACCCGCGCCATATGGGCGTGATTTACGATCCGGCGAACACGGTTTTGGAGGGAAACATGCGTCCCCGTTGCGAAGTGGAAACGCTTGGCGCACACCTGGCCTATGTCCACGCCAAGAATCTCATCCATGTCCTGTCAGGCAAATTTCACGATCAACCTGTCCGGCGTCTGCAATGGGAATTCAAACACGTCCATCTGCCTTGCGGATTGGTGGATTATCTCGAGGTATTCTTCGCCCTGAAGGCGTCCGGCTTCAACGGCTGGATATCGTCCGAGGAATATTTCATGGAAGGGAATGACCAGTACGAGCAGCTTCAGGATGGAATACGCTTCCTCAAGGAATGCGAACGCCACGCGCCGGAACGTCCCCAAGAGCCTTATACCACGTTCAACGAGTAAGGCGGCAGGTTCGGCATTTGCCGGATGAGCCGTGTCACACAGCCGACGGATGAAACGGCTCAAGGTCTTTCCAGCCGCCCCAGCAGCCGCAACAGTCCGTCGAGAATGGTGAGGGGGTGCGGAGGACAACCCGGGATGTAAAGATCGACAGGCAGATGGGTTTCCACGCCGTTGGTGGTTTCGGGGTGGTCCGCGTAAAGGCCACCGCTGATGGCGCAGGCGCCAACGGCTATGACCAGCCGGGGCGGAGGAACCGCCTCGTGGGTTTTGCGAAGGGCAAGAACCATGTTCTGCGTCACCGGTCCGGTGATGATCAGCGCGTCGGCATGGCGGGGGGAAGCCACAATCTGGATTCCAAATCGTCCAAGGTCAAATACCAGCGTGCCCAGGACATTGATGTCCGCCTCGCATGCGCCGCAGCCGCCGGCGCTGACTTGGCGCAACTTGAAGGAGCGGCCAAAAAGACGGCGCGCCTTCTCGTCCAGAGCCTTGGCGAGGGCATATTCAGCGCCGTTCAGCCGCAGATCCTGCCGGGCGCGAACAGCCATCCGGTGGTCGCGGGTGAATTGGATGGCTTTGGACGGGCAGGCCGCCTGGCAATCGCCGCAGAAAAGGCAGCGTCCCAGGTCGAGGGAAAGTTTTCCGTCGCCGGCCTGGATGGCGGCGGCGGGGCATTTCTCCATGCAGCGTTTGCAGTTTTTCCCGCACTTTGAAGGCGCCAGTTGCGGACGGCCGAGGTAGCGTTCGGATAATTTGGGGGTTTCGCGCGGATAAGCGAGCGTGCGATGACCCTGGCGAAAGCGGGCGCGAATGATCTTCAGCATGCCCCCACCCTCCTTTCCGGGAAACTCTCCTCGACGCCGCTTTGAAGATGTGAACCTTGTCTCATAAGTCGTGGCCGCAATAGGAAAGGTTGAAGCTCTTGTTGCACAGGGGGAAATCCGATATCTGCTGGTTGCGCAAAGCCATGGCAAGCCCCATCCAATTGTGAAAGGACGGATCCACCACCTTATAGAAACGGAAACGGCCCTGTTCATCGGTCATGACCACATGACAGATCTCGCCGCGCCAGCCTTCCACCATGGACACGGTCATGGCATTGGGCTGCAAGGCGGACAGCTCATTGAAGACGGGGCCGACGGGGAGGGATTCCAGTTGCTGGCGGATGAAAAGGGCGGAACGTTCGATCTCCAGCCAGCGCACATAGGCGCGCGCAAAAACATCGCCCGAAGGCCAGACCGAAACGGGGATGTGCGCAAAATGGAAGATTCCGGATGGAAATTCGTAACGGGCGTCGCGGCTGATTCCGCAGGCGCGGGCGGCGGGCCCCACCAACCCAAGGGAGACGGCGGTTTCATGACCAACCCTGCCAGTTCCCTCGAATCGCGCCATGACCGACGGGGTTTCCCAAAGCAATTCCACCGCGTTGCGAACATCGCCCATGGCTTGTTCCAGCCGCTCCAACAATTCGCTGCGCAGCAACAATTCGACATCGAACCGCGCGCCGCCCGGCAAAACCAGGTTTCGTCCGAAACGGTTGCCGCAAAGCAGGGCGGTCATGTTGAGAAGATCGCCCCGCAACCGTCCGCAAAAGCTGGCGGTGGGAAGGAAACCGACATCGCCGGCCAGCGCGCCGAGATCGCCCACATGATTGGCCAGCCGCTCCAACTCCAGCGCAATGCCCCGGATGGCTGCGGCGCGCGCGGGGGCATGCCGTTTGGCCAGGCTCTCCAGCGCCTGGGCATAAGCCAGGCTGTGACCGATCGTGGTATCGCCGGCCAGGGTTTCCATGTAATGCAAGGTTTTCCTGTCCGGCCCGCCCTTCAACGCCCGTTCCACGCCCCTGTGTTGATAGCCAAGGGAAATTTCCAGATGGAACACATCCTCCCCATGGCATTGAAAACGAAAATGCCCCGGCTCAATCACGCCCGCATGAACGGGGCCAACCGCCACCTCGTGGACCTCGTTGCCCTGGACCTGGTAAAAATCCGTGACGCACGGGAGGATGGGGTCTGACGCGGCGCGGTTCCAAGCATCGTTTCCGGTCCGGTGACTGGCGTGAAAACGAATGGGTTTTAGCCATGGATGACCTTCCGGACGAATGCCCCATTGCTCGGCGATTTCGCGTTCGAACCAGTGGGCCTGCATGCAGTCAGGGGTCAATGCCGGATAGGCATCCTCCACCTCGCAGGAACAATGGGCCAGCTGTGGCGCATCATGATTGGCCATCACGGCATGGAGACCCATGCGGCGGTCTGCGGCGGGGCAGCCAAACAGGGCCGCAAGCCTCCACCCCCTGGCCACACGATCCACCACGGCGCGGCGAAAATCCGCGACGCTCAGCCGGGACGTCTTATCCAGCGGAACAACGCGGCTGTTGTGAAAAGAGGCCAGATTCATTGGCGCCCTCCCATGACAATAATGGCGGCAGCCTCACGAATGACCCGCTGCAAGGATTCGGGCATCCAGATTCCCAGCATGAACAGCAGCGCCAGGGGGCACAACACAACGATTTTTTCCAGCCACGATGAAGAGTTTGCGGAAACATCCCTGTTGGACGGCGCCCAAGCCAGATGAATGGCATGCCGCAGGATCGCAAGGAAAACCACGCCCACGCCAAAAAGGAACAATCCCATCGTCCACCACGATCCCTGGTCCGCAGCCGCCTTGAGCGTCTGCAATTCGCTGAAAAACACGGCGAACGGCGCCACGCCGCTCAAAATCAACAGCGCCCAAAACAACCCCACCCCCCAGACAAACGATCCGCGCAACAGTCCTCCGAGACGGGCAATCTCATTGGTTCCCGCCAGTTGTCCAACGCGGCCCGCGGAAAGAAAGGCCAGGGTTTTGCCAAGAGAATGGTTCAACAGATGAAAAAGCGACGCGGCCGCGCCCGCGCTTCCCAAGCCAACCCCCACCGCCATGATGCCAATATGCTCCACCGTGCTGTAGGCCAGCAACCGTTTCAGGTCTTTTTGCATAACCATGAACGCGGATGAAACGAGAATGGAAAGCAAACCGAAGAAAACCAGCAGACGAAGACTCCAGCCGCTGTGTCCCAGCGCCGTTTCGACAATCGGGATATAACGCAACACGCAATAAAAAGCCGAGTTGAGCAGAAAACCCGAAAAAAGGGCGGATACCGGGGCGGGCGCCTGGCTGTGGGCGTCGGGCAGCCAGCTATGCATGGGTGCAAGCCCGGCCTTGGTGCCATATCCCACCAACAAAAAAATGAACCCGGCCTTGATCAGCATGGGATCCAAGCGGGGGGCAATCTCCATCATGTGCGTCCAAAGCAGCGCCTCGGTGGCGGGCAGGCGTCCGGACGCGGAGGCGCCGGCCAGGAGGGTGCCCATGAAGGCAAAAGCCACGCCCACCGAGCAAATGATGAGATATTTCCACATGGCCTCCAGGGACGCGGGCGTGCGGTGGATGCAAATCAGAAAAGCGGTCAGCAAGGTGGAGGCTTCCACCCCCACCCAAAGGATGCCCAGATTGTTTGATGACAAAACCAGGGTCATGGCGCCCAGCGCGCCAAACCAAAGCGAGCCAAAACGGCGGGCGCGTGAAATCGAAAAATGATCCTCCTCAATATCCTTCCTGAAATAAACCGGCGAGAAACATGACCCGCCGACGAAAACCAGCATCATGACCGCCAGGTGATAAGCCGAGAGCGCATCCATGCGCAACCATTGGCCGGCCGCCTCAAGGGGGCCATGGCTCAGGACCTTGCAAATGGCCAGGGCAAACGGAAAAACCAATCCCAACACGCCGAGCCGGACAAATTGCAAAACGCTCTGTGAAGTGGGCAGAAGCAGGCACACCACGGCGGCGGCAAAGGGCAATGCAACCAGAATGGGAAGAAGCGTTTGTCCCATGATCAGCCTTTCAAGGAATCCAGTTGATCGGCATCCATGTGATCAAACTCCCGATTGATCTGATGAACCGCCGCGCCCATCACAAAGAGGGCGACAAAGGCATCCAGAAGAATGCCCAGCTCGACCAGCGCCGGCACATCCTGGAGCATGACCAGACCGAAGGCATACATGCCGTTCTCCAGCACCACATAACCGAGAATCTGGCTCAGGGCCTTCCGCCGGCTGGTGATGAGGAAGGGGCCGGTCAAAATCATGAACAAGGCGACCGGCATGACCAGCATGGAATGCCCCGCGCCCACGGTGGGCAGGCGCGCGCTCAAACAGGTCGCCACGGTCAGCATGACCAGGCCGGCCAGCACGGAGGCGGTATGGCCGACGAAGGGATTGTCTTCGCGGCGCGCTTCGCCGGCGCGCAAGGCCCGATGCAGAAACCACGGAAATACGACGGCCTTCAAACCGATGGTGATGACGGCAAGGAAAAGCATTCGCGCGGTCCATCCATGTTGTCCGCCCAGAATGGGCAGCGCTCCAAGCAGGGCGCCCTGAATGGCGATCAGGCGGATGCCATGGCCCAGGCGGCTTGCGCCAAGCAGGATCAGGTTGGTGAGCATGAGCATCACCAAAAGACCGTCCATCCAGGTTTGGGAAAGGGAGATCATCGCAGGAGAAGCACCAGGGCAAGGGTTGAAAGAACGGCGGCCCCGACAAGAAGTTGCGGCACTTTCAGGAGCCGGAGGCGGGCCATGATGGATTCGACCACGCCGACGCCAATGGCGGCAACAAACATGCCGGTCAGCGCCACGGCAAAGTTGACCGGAACATTTGAGGCCTGCACCGGCATCAGGACATTGACCAACAGGGCGGCAAAAAGCCAGAGTTTGAGGGCCGCACCATAAAGAATATAGGCAAAATCAGGACCGCCATGGTCGAGCACCATCACCTCATGAATCATGGTCAGTTCCAGATGGGTGTTGGGATCGTCCACCGGAATCCGGGAATTTTCGGCCAAAAGAACAACCGCCATGGCAGCCGCCACCAGAAGAATGGCCGGACCAACCTTCATCCAAGCCTGGAGATTCAACTGGGTGAAAATGTCGCTGAGAGAAAGGCTTGAGCTTTGCACCGCCAAAGCGGCCAATCCCAACAAGAGAGCCGGTTCCGCCAGAGCCGAAAATTGCGCCTCCCGGCTGGCGCCCATCCCCTCAAAACTGGAACCGGTGTCCAAGGCGGCGGCAATCGTGAAAAACCGGGCCAACCCCAGCAAATAGGCCATGACCACAAAATCGCAGGAAAAACTGATCACGCCAGACTGCCCCGCAAAAGGCAAAACCATCAAGGCGGAGATGACGGCGGTCAGGCCAATCACCGGTCCAGCCCGAAAAACCCAGGTGGTGGTGCGGCTGTAAACAGCGCCTTTGCCCAGAAGTTTCCAGATGTCGTAATAAGCCTGCAACAGGGGCTGGCCGCGGCGTCCGGCAAAAACGGCCTTGACGCGATTGATCACCCCCAAAAGCAGGGGCGCCAGCAGCAGCGCAAGGAAAGGATGGATGAGGGAAAGCAGTTTCATCGAAGACACCAAATCAGCAAGGCCACAAGGGTCATGGCCACGTAAAGCACGTAAAGTTGAACTTCCCCATGTTGCAATACCCGAACCCGACGCAACCCCTTAAGAATCGCCTCGAAAATCGGGTGATAAAATCGTTCGTTAACCCGGTCGGGGGCCGTGGACGTGAAGGAGGCGATGGCCTGGGGTAAAATTCCCCGCGGCGGGGTCAGGTGCGAATGGGAACCCAACAAAAAAGCAAAAAGGGCTTTTATCGGCTGCGCAAAGGATGAGGCCGTGTATTGCATACGGGCGCTTGGCCGGGCATACCCGCAATCCCAAGTAACCGCACTTTCAACGTTTTTCGCGCCCGGAAGCGAACGGCGCAGCAGCAACAGCAGGATTGCCACCATTCCAAAAAAGAGACTGATCATGACGATTTGGTTGAGGAAATACACCGTTTCCTCAAGCTGGGAGGTCAAAACACCGGCCGAAACGTGAAGAACCGTGGAAAGAACAGGCGCCATCAACTGCAAAATGGAACTGGCCAGCAAGGCAATCATTGGACAAAAAATTGCCAGGATCGTCATGGCAGCCCTCATCGCCGGTCCGGCCTCGTGAGCGGCGGCAGCCTCGCGACTCCGGGGTTCCCCAAGAAAAACAATGCCAAAGGCCTTGGTAAAAGCGGCGGCGGCAAGGCCTCCAATCAAAGCCATCCCCAAAACGACCGCCAGACAGGAAACAATCAGGCCGCTGTGAAAGGCCACCGCGCCATGATAAGCCCCAAAATAAATCAGAAATTCACTGACAAAACCATTCAAGGGAGGCAATCCGCAAATGGCCAGTGAACCGATGAAAAAGGTCCTTCCCGTAACCGGCATGGCTTTCAACAACCCTCCCAGGCGATTAGTGTTGCGAATGCCGGTGGCATGAAGCACGGATCCCGCGCCAAGAAAAAGGAGCCCTTTGAAAACCGCGTGATTCAACACATGCAGCAACCCTCCGGCAAATCCCACGAACGCCAGCAGACTCCTGCCCGTGCTCAAACCCAGACACCCCAGCCCCAATCCGATGGCAATGATGCCAATGTTCTCCACGCTGTGATAGGCAAGCAGGCGTTTGAGATCGGACTGGGCCAACGCATACAACACGCCCAGCACACCGGAAGTGATGCCAATCCCAACCAACGTCCACCCCCAACTCATGGGAGGCGTGTCAAAAAAAGTCAGCACACGCACCAAGCCGTAAATACCGGTCTTGATCATCACGCCCGACATCACCGCCGAGACATGACTGGGCGCCGCGGGATGCGCTTCCGGCAGCCAGATGTGGAAGGGCCAAAAACCGGCTTTGATTCCGAAACCCACAAGCGCCAGAAAAAAAATCACCGTGCCAATCCCGGACGGCAGGCTGCTTCCTCCGCTCCATGCATCGAAATCCAACGACCCGGTGTAATGTCCAAGACAAAAAAACAGGGCTGCCACAAAAGCCGCGCTCACATGCGCCGCAACAAGGTAAAGCCACGCGGCGCGCCGCACGGATTCCCTCTCGTTTTCAAACGCGACAAGGAAAAAAGAAGCCAGCGCCATGATTTCCCATGCGGTCAGAAAAAGAATGGCCTGTCGCGCCAAAACAACAAGCAACATGCTGGCAACCAGCAAATTGTACCCCGCCCATGCAAAGCCGGTTGCCTTTGAATTGGAGGGCAGATATTCCATTCCATAAAACGCCCCCAAAAAGGAAAGCCCGCAAATGGGAATGGCAAAAAAAGCCGAAAGCGGGTCGAGCCCCACATGAAAGGTCCCAAGGGTAATGGGCCACGGCAACGCCAGTTGAACGGAAACACCGCTCCACAACGTCTGACATGAGGGAATCATCGCCATTGCGCAACCGGCCGCCAGGCTCCAGGCGCCAATCTGGCGCGTGTAACGCGACCGCCGGACGCCGAAAAATGCCGAGGCAAAACCGCCGACAACCATCAAGATCAAACCTGCCAGCATCCAAACCAGGGAATTCATGAAACCTTGCCTCCGGACGGTTTGGGCAGCGCGGCGCTGACCCGGCGGGCGGCGTCAAGAAGATCCTCCGCCTTGCCGCGGGCCTGCAAAAGAGCCTTGAATCCTGGATCGCGCAGGGTATGCGCCAGACGCGACAAAAGATGAAGATGAAGCTGCACCGCCGGACTGATCAGGGAAAACAGCGCGTAAACCGGCTGGCCGTCCACCGCTCCGAATTCCACGGGGTTGGCCAGAAAACAGAGTGTCACCAGCGGTTGCTGGACATGCAGCACAATGGGATTGCGGACATGCGGCAGGGCGATCCCCTCGCCGATCCCCGTGGACTCAAGCGCCTCCCGCGCCAACAGGATCTGCAGCAAAAATTCGCGGTCGATCTCCTCGGGCAGCGGCAGCCGTTCCACCATGTTTCTCAAAACTTCGTCCTTGCTGGCGCCGGGGACATCATAAAAGACGCCTCCCCGCTCCAAAGCCTCCGGCAATTCCAGCGCGGCGGCCTCCCGAAGATCCTCTCCCGACTGGAAAAGGCGGGGCGAAAACCTGACTCCGTTGCTGGTGGCCCATTCCAGCACTTCGGCGCGGTGGAAACGGTGCTGTCCGTCCACCTCGTGCGCGGGCAAACCGCGATCCGCGATCCAGCGGTAGATGCCGTCCTCGTTGGTGTTCAGCAGCTCCGCGACCTCTTTCACTGTAAGTTGCATGGTTCGCCTCCCCGCTCGCCAGACATCAAGCGTCAACCCAGCCAAAGGAAATCACCGGAGAAAATGCCCCCCGGCAATGATCATTCGCGTTTCGTCCGAAAAGGGGCGACACACCAAAGATGCTCCTGCGGAGCGGACAGGCGGGGTTCAAGCTAGGCCCCCCGTCATTCGATGTCAAGAAGAGGCCGAGAATTTTTGATCTCCATCCCGATCACGCCTCTTCCCATGGCATCTTTTCTTCCCGCTCCAATTGCGATGGAGGAGCTCCCGCGCCGCCATCTTATTGAAAACGCTATTTTTCCAGGACGCCGGCAATGCGGGCCGTCAGATCCTCGACATCGGCGAGGCTCGCCTGGCCGATCCGGATTTGCTCGCAAAGCTCCCGGAGATAAGGATCCTCCAGGATGGCCTGCATGAGCTGTTTCTGGGCATGGTCGCAAATCTGCTGGATGCGTTGCTTGGAAAGACCGTGAAAATAGGCGAGGGTCTGGTAGCGCAACCCTTTGCCTTCGTTTTCAGCCACGGTGGCCTCCGCGCAAATCCCATGACTGTACCATCTGCAGCCGCGGTTCTCGCCTTTCCCTTTTTTTCGCGAACATTGGTCGATATCCACGCAAAGGCAAACCCGCTCCCCGGTCCGCACCGGGTCCGCCCGGAATTGATCGCGAAAGAGAAAAACCAGGTCCTGCTTCCATTCAGCCAGCAACTCCTTCGGCCACGCCTTGATGGGCACCTTGAGAACAAACCACCGGCCATCAATCAAAACCCGGCTTACGCCACGCGCAGGCTTTTTGTCCAATATAGCAATATAATTGGATAGACATGTTGATCGCATACTATGTCACGTGTTTAATTATTTTTTAAAACAATGCATAACCATCAAAACAAGTCAAGTCACAACTCATTGAATCCAAATGAATTATGCAAACCCCTTAAACCCCCCTCGATTTTTGGGGGGCGCCCTTCACTTTGAAAGGCGATTGGAACGTCCCGTGCGCGGGTCCTTGATTTTGAAACCGTCGGATTCCCGGTTATCCTCGGGAGCGGGCGCCTCGTCGATTTTCCGGGCCGCCAGTTGTCTCAACAGGCCGGGATTGCGGCGGATTTGGCTGGCAAGGCGGAGAGCCTCCATGGGGTTCTCCTCGCAGGAACGGGCCAGCGCCTGTCGAAGCAGTTTTTCAACGGATTTAACCACCTTGTCGCGGGTGGTGACTTTTCCGCGGATTGGCCGGATATTGAAGTTTTCGTTCTGGCTCATGGTTATGACGGTGAAATTATCTGTGTTTGCAGTCGTGGCGGCAAGCGAAAAGGCCCCCTCTTCCCTTTCCTGATGGGACGAAACCATGGCGCCGTCAAGCACTTGTCTTTTAAAATTTTCATCCCATAGGAAAGCATGGATGAAAAAAACCTGCCATCTGAAGAAGGGGATTGGCATGCGGCAGTGGGTTGCCCATGGGAAAAGAATGTTTTCATCCTTGGCCTCCCATCCTCCCTGACACGCCGGTGCAGGGTGACTTTTCCCCGCCACCTGGCGGAAGCCCTGGAGTGCACGCTCCGGCAGTTTGTCTGCCTGGCAACCTGGCAGGGTCTGCACAATACCATGGTCCGGTTGGCGGAACGTTTCAATGCCGAAGGCGAAGATCTCGATTCAGCCTGGAGACGGGCGTTGTTAATGGTCCGGATGATCCAGCAGACTGCGGACGAACTGGGCGGCTCCTGCACCTGGCAGGCCTTGCAACAACCCGGAAAAGATCCGGTTGTGTTCATCCTGAGTCCTCTTCATGTCTGGATGGCATTCGAATGCGCAACCATCCTGTTGGAGGACATGGAATTCACCGGTGAGGAAACGGAATTGGACGGCTGGGCCATCGACTGGAACGACGTCCGCCACCGCGCGGAAAAAGTCCGGCGGGCATTGGCGCCCCAAGTGGCGGACCTTGGCGGTGAAACAGCCCCCTGCGCCTGTCTGGTTGACTGGAAAACAACGGAGGAAATGGCCGGGCCTTATCCGCCATGACCGCTTCGCAGGGGCGGAGTTCCCCGCATGAAACCAATACGGATATTCATCAGCAGTGTTCAAAAGGAATTGGAGTTGGAACGGGCGGCTGTCGCCGGCTTGATTTCAACCGATGCATTCCTTCTTCAGCATTGCGTGCCGGTGTTGTTTGAACAGGAACCTCCTTCCCCGCGTCCGGCCAAAACAGCGCGGCAGCGGTTTCGCCCGGATGCGTGAAGCCATGCTTAATCACGGCCTGGATGAACCCACGATTGAACAACGTGATGGTTTTTTTGTTGTCACCCTTTTGGTGAAACTTGGAATTGCCGAAAAAATTGGCCGGGGGCGCTCCATTAGCCATGGTCAAAAAGGCGCAACCTAATCGTCAGATCATCTCCCGTCAAATTTGAAAAATTCCTGGAATTCGGAGGGAACCGGAATCTCCAAAACTATCCGGCCATCGTTTTCAAAATCTTGACGCATTTGGAAAGGGCTGGCACGGGATTGTTCTCATCGGCCTCATACTCAATCACCGCATACCCTTCAAACTTCGTTTTTTTGAGGGCGTCAACCATTTCTGCAACCTTTAGATTTCCCTCTCCCAACACCACATCCTTTGGACAGCGCGCCCGATCAAACTCAAAATCCTTGAAATGCAGCCCGTAAAGCCGGCCCCTGAATTTCTCCACCATGGCCAGGGGATCCTCGCCGCTGTCAAGCGCCCAGGCTGTGTCAAGGCACAATCCGATCCGGTCGTTGGTCGTGTTGAAAACGTGCTGCAACATGCGAGCGCATCCCAGCCAGTGGCGTCCCCCGTGATTATGAATCGCCAGATGGATGTCGTATTCCGCGGCCAATTTCTCCGCGCTACGGAAACTGGCGGGAATGCTTTCAACCGCAAAATCCACACTCATGAACCGGGCGCCCGACTCCCTGGCGAATTGATAAAAAGGGGCCTCGTTTTTTTCGTCCCCTTTGATCCCCTGCACTCCGATGCTGACAATCCCAATCCCGGCGTCGCGATACATCCGGATCACATCCTCAAAACCGGACGGCCTGAAAAAATCGGCATGCGCGCCGCACAACTCAATCCGCGCCACATCGCATTCCTTGAGACGACGGATCACATCACGGTTGTCCTTGAACGCGCGAAAACACCAGCTTTGGATTCCAATTTCATTCGATAATTTCATTTTAAACAATGGGTTGAATTTTGAAACAGCCGGATTTTCGTTTTCGTTCAGAGATGACATGGTGATTGTTGGGTGAGCCCGGAAAGAGCTACACCCAACAACGATGAATACAAACACCATGCAAAGAAATCCGCTTGCGGCGGACTCTCAAAGCCGAGGGGAGCAAGTCTCGGCG
>JAQUAF010000153.1 GCA_028687435.1 Verrucomicrobiia bacterium
AGCCATTGAGAAGGCGCATTTTAGATTAAACAATCAACGAAGAGGGGGATTGGAAAAAGGAATTCTACCGCCATAATTAATTAGACTTTTTGGCGCACAAAATTTTTGGGCGTGCGGCGGACCTGCTTGCCAAGGTCAAATCAATTGCCCCCAATAAATCTCTGCGAATGCGGGAATCCAGAGACAGTCGAAATCTCGTTTCCATCTGGAAACATTGAAATTCCTAAATATTAAAAAAAAATATAGTTGCACTATCAACTATTGTATGATAAACATAATTATGCAGCCATCAGAATGGATACCCGCCGGGTATTCCTGACACTTGAACAGAATGACAAACACCCTTTCCGTCTGCCTCATCACCCCCTTCTCAAAGAGCGCAAAAATTCAACCATGAAACTCATCACCAGAGGCGCAGTGATTCGCTTGGGCATTTTTTTGCTCCTGGCTGGAATGGGGGCGGTCTATGTCAAAACTGCGGGGTGGACGGTTTTTTGCAAATGGGCCATCATGACTAAAATGGACGGAAAAAGTCACACCGGTCCCCTGCCTCCCCTGACCGAAAGGGAAATTCTCTTGCGGGAGGAACTGAGGCAGGACGTTCAAAAGCTCGCGGGTGAAATCGGCGGACGAAGCGTGTCCTGTTACCAAGGGCTTCTGGCCGCGCAAAAATATCTCACGGAATCCCTGGAAAAAGCCGGTTATCAGGTAAAACGTCAGGAATATCAGGTCGCGGGAAAAACCTGCGCCAATCTGGAGGTGGAGATCAAAGGCGGAAAAAACCCTTCGGAAATCGTGATTGTGGGCGCCCATTACGATTCCGCCGGAAGTCTGCCAGCGGCCAACGACAACGCATCGGGAGCCGCCGCAGTCCTGGCTTTGGCCCGGGCATTCAAAGATCGGAAACCTTCACGAACCTTGCGTTTTGTGGAATTTGCAAACGAGGAGCCGCCTTATTTCCAAACCGAACAGATGGGGAGTCTTGTCTATGCCAGACATTGCCTCACACGCGCGGAAAACGTAACCGCCATGCTGTGCTTGGAAACCATCGGTTACTATACCGACCGCGAAAACAGCCAGCAATATCCCCCCATGTTCAGCCCGCACTTTCCATCCACCGGCAATTTCATCGCTTTTATCGGCAACTTCGCCTCAAAAAAACTGGTGCGCCAAGTCACCGAATCCTTTCGACGGCAGGCCAAATTCCCATCCGAAGCGGCCGCCACGCTTGATGAACTTGCCGGCGTTTGCTGGTCAGACCACTGGTCTTTCTGGAAACAGGGATATCCCGCCCTGATGATCACCGACACCGCGCCATTCCGTTATCCGTATTACCATCACCGGGAAGATACGCCGGACAAGCTGAATTATGACTGCATGGCCCGGGTGGTGGCGGGTTTGGAAAAGGTGACCGCCGAATTGGCAGGCGCCCATTGATTGGATTAACTGACTCAAAAACCTGAACTGGCCACCTTCCGGACTCTCCTCAACCGTGCACCCTTAAACCTTCCCCAATCCCATGTCCTCCCCTCCTCCCATCGACATACATGTTCACCTCGTCGGCAACGGCACGGGCCATACCGGCTGCGAACTGCATCCGCGCGGCTGGCGCCAGCCGCTGGATATGCTGATGTTAAAGTGCATGGGGCTGCCCCTTTCCGCGCTCAAGGGCGATCTCGACCGGCTCTACCGCGAACGGCTGCTCCAACTGGTCCGGGAATCCTCCCTTGCCGCAGCGGTGATCCTGCCGCATGAAAGAGCTTATGACGAACAGGGGCGGGTGATCAAAAACCATACGCCTCTTTATGTTCCCAACGATTACGCGCTCAAGCTGGGCCGCAAACACCCGGAATTTCTGCCGGCGGTGTCCATTCATCCCGCGCGGCCCGATGCCATGGAGGAACTCGAACGTTGTCTGGAAGGCGGGGCGGTTCTTTACAAATGCCTCCCCAACAGCCAGAACATCGACTGCAACAACCGCCGCTACACCCGTTTCTGGGAACGTGTGGCGGAAGCGGGGCTGCCCATGCTCGCGCACACGGCCGGGGAACATACGGTTCCGGTCATCCGCCCCGATCTCGGCAACCCGCGCGTTCTGGAGCGCCCCCTCCAATGCGGCGTCACCGTCATCGCCGCCCATGCCGCAACCAAAAGCGGGTTGTTTGACCCGGATTACTTCCATTTCCTGGTTGAAATGATGAACCGCCATCCCCGCCTGTACGCCGACATCAGCGCCTTCAACATCCCCATCCGCGGACAACATATCCCGGAATGTTTGCGCGGTTCCCTGTCGGAACGACTGGTTCACGGCAGCGATTTCCCCGTTCCCATTTTCGGACACTGGTCATGGGCGCGGGGACTCGTGGATTGGAAAAGCTTCCGCCGCTGGGAACAACATCCCAACCCTCTCGAACGCGACTACCAACTCAAACGCGCCATGGGCTTTCCCGATGCCGTCTTCAACCGCATCCATTCCATCTTGCGCAAATCTGCTTGTGAATCAAACCGGCAACAGCGAACTTCCCATGCCTCAATCGAAAATTAACCGCCGCCGCTCTTATCAACCTTCAGCTTCCACTTGGCGGCAAATCTGATCAAGCAACGACGGTTTGATATGCAGCGTCGAATGCCGGGGGATTCTCGTCAAGATGGATGAGAGGACCGGCGTCCAGCACCACGGGACGCGCTTCAATCGTCACCGTGGAGCCCCCAATCGACATCGCGCCGAACCTGCTCTGAAATCAGTTCTGGACGATGGCTTTCCAGAAAACGGCGCAACGCCTCCACCACAGCCTGCCCCGGGTCGCTCACCCAACCCTGCTTCACCATCTCCGTGAGATCCGCGTGAATCTGGTCGGGGCATTCGACAACCAAAGTTTTCATATTGCCACTATAACCAGCCTCACTCATCGAGTCAATCCGGTGTATCATGATGCTGCGGTTCCGAATCCCCCCCTTTCAAAAGCGTCCGGGGATAGAGGGGAACCGTGAACGTAAAACCCCACCCCATCAAGACAGGCGAGTTCGCACCGGCAAGAGCGCCAGTGAAAACCTGTCCA
>JAQUAF010000037.1 GCA_028687435.1 Verrucomicrobiia bacterium
AATCCAAAGGGAAAATAAAACCGCCCCTGAGATGTTCGGCAAGCCAGCGTAGCCCTAAATCTAAAATTTCCTGACCCTCTAGGCTAAAACCCACCCAAAAAACCCGACGGAACTGCCATGCGCCCTCCGCCATGCGCCCGCCACTTTTCTGTTGGAGTTGCAGGGCGCCTTTGGGTATGAAAGGGGCTTTGAGCGCCGGTAAAACGATGTCCGCGAGGTCGTCCGGGAGGGCGTCCGGAAAGCGGCTGTTGGAGGCCCGGCATGAAAAGGAAAATTTATGATTGGAGTGATTGGCGGTTCCGGACTTTACGAGATGGAGGGATTGGAGAACAAACGCTGGCAAAAAGTGTCCACCCCCTTTGGCGATCCCTCGGATGAATTTCTTCTGGGCTGTCTGGCGGGGCGCGATGTGGCGTTTCTGCCGCGACATGCCCGGGGACATCGGATTTTGCCTTCGGAACTGAATCACCGGGCCAATATCTGGGCGTTCAAATCCCTGGGCGCCACCCATTTGCTCAGCGTCAGCGCCGTGGGCAGTTTGCAGGAGAAATACCGTCCTCTCGACATTGTGCTGCCTGACCAGTTCATTGACCGGACCAAGCAATCCCTGGCCCACACTTTTTTTGGCAATGGGATTGTGGCGCATGCGGGATTTTCCGATCCGATTTGCAAGGAACTTCAGCAATTGGTTGGCGGCGAAGCGGCGAAGGTTCTGGCCGCGGCCGGTTCAAAGGGAGGCGCCGCGCCCCGGGTGCATATGAATGGCGTTTATGTGAACATGGAGGGTCCGGCTTTTTCGACCCGCGCCGAGTCCAACCTGTACCGCCAGTGGGGCGCGGATGTGATTGGAATGACCAATCTGGGCGAGGCCAAGCTGGCCCGCGAAGCCGAAATCGCCTACGCCAGCATGTCCATGATCACCGACTATGATTGTTGGAAGACCGGCGAGGAGGTGGTGGCGCTGGAGATGATCATCAAACGCCTGACCCAGAACGCCGCGAACGCCAAGGCGATATTGAAACAGGTGATTCCCTTGATACCGGCGGACAAAAAATGCTCCTGCCACGGCGCGATCCAGTTTGCCATCGCCACGGACAAGAAACTGTGGCCGCCGGCGACAGTGGAGAAGTTGCGGCCCATCCTGGCCCGGCTGTTGTGAGCGGAATGAAGCCATGAAATTGCGCCTGCCCATGGGCCGTTTTGTCCGCTGGTCGCCCCTGGTGTTGACCGGGGTATGGATGATTCTGACCATTGCTGTCTGTACCTGGCAACCTCTCTTGATGGAACGGCTTGAATACAAGAGCTGCGATCAACGTTTCCATTGGCGCGGGGAGTTGCCGCCGGATGATCGGATTGTTCTCATGAGCATTGGCGAAGAATCCATCATGGATGAGATTGATGAAAAGGAATTAAGGGAACACCCTAATTTCAAATGGTTGCGCAAGTTCCCTTATCCCCGGCAGGCCCATGCCTTTGCCATTGACCGATTGTTGAAAGCCGGCGCCAGGGTGGTGGCGTTGGATTTGCTTTTTACAGCAAAAGGAGAAGATTTTGCCGATGACGCCGCATTGCGTGAACAACTGCAAAAACATTCCGGCCAACTGGTGATCGGAAGCAATTTTGATTACGTCAACGTTGGGATCAATGGGATTGATTTTTCGAATCCAAACGTCATGACACCGAACGAATCGGTCATGCCTAGGAAAACGCCAAATTATCGGGATGTTATCGGTTTTGTGAATTATTTCCCGGACTTTGATGGAGTGATTAGATGTTTTCAAACAGGAACAGAGCCAAAACTTCGGGTGGAAACCCCCAATTCATTCGATGTTTTGGTGGCAAGAAAGTTATTCCCGGAAAAGTTTACGGGCAAACCAGAGGTTAGAACCATTGTTTTTGCGGGGCGTGAAGGAACCTATAAGGCCATTCCTTATTTTAAAATTTTCAGCGACAAGCATTGGGAGCGTCCACCTCTCAATAAAGGGGAAATATTCAAAAATAAAGTGGTTTTGATCGGGCCATGGGGCGACTACATGCATGACCGGCATTTGACACCTTTTGATTTGATGAATGGAGTGGAGATTCATGCCAATGCGATTGCCACATTGTTGAATAACCGCAATTTGAGAGCCATGGATCGTGGGGAAAGCGTGGTTTTGTTGTTGGTTGTGAGCGTGATTCTGGCCTTTGGATTGTGGAAGGCCAAAACCCCTTTCGCAAAATTGCTTTTTGGCGCAGGGATGGCAGTGGGATACTTGTTGTTGGCACAACTGGCCTTTGTGCGATTCGATCGTTTTTTGCTTTTGGTTCCGACAGAAATAATCCTTTTGGGATCGGTTGTATCCGTGGTTTCTCTTCAGGCCATTTTTGAGCGTCTTGAGAAGCAGCGCGCCCGCGGGTTCCTGTGCCGTTATGTGTCCAAGAACATTGCCGAGCAGATCCTGGGCAGCGAGGAGAATGTGGACACGGTCTTCATTCCCACCCGGCGTTTTGTGACCATTCTGATGTCGGACGTGCGGGATTTCACGACCATGACGGAGGGAAGCGAGCCAGGGCCTTTTGTGCAGCAGCTTAACGAGTACCTGACGGCCATGACGGAATGCGTTTTCGATCATGATGGCACGTTGGACAAGTTTGTCGGCGACGCGGTGATGGCGGTTTTTGGAAGCCCCACTTCGCGAGGCAAAGAGGAGGATGCCCTGCGGGCGGTGAAAACAGCCTTGGCCATGCGGGCGCGGCTCGCTGCCTTGAATGAACAGTGGGCAAAGGATGGACGCCGTCCCTTCCGGTTTGGCATTGGCATCAACGCCGGAGAGGTGATGGCGGGCGATATTGGGTCGAGCCAGAAGGCCGAGTATGGGGTGATTGGCGATCCGGTCAACGTGGCGGCCCGGGTCGAGAGCCTGACCAAAGAGCAAAAAACGGACATCCTGATCGCGGATTCGGTTTATGAGTTGGTCAGGAATCATGTGCAAGTCGAGCCGCGCGGCGACATGAAGGTCAAGGGCCGCGCGCAGCCCGTGCGAATTTACGCCCTGCAAACGCTGAGATGAAAAGGTGATGGATTTTTGACAGTTTGCAGTTGAATCCTGCGCAAAATGCGCAAAGGTTTAACATTTATTCATGCCAACTTTGTTGTCATTGCGAGAAGTCACGGCATGGTGGACGACGAAGCAATCCCCGCCGCGAGATTGCTTCTCCCGCCATGGCGGAATCGCAATGACGATGGCGGAGCATGAATGAATGCCGGAATTATCTCGATTATGGACTTGGAAAAATTGCAGACGATCATCGGTTACACTTTTCGCGATCCAACCCTGTTGGAGCTGGCGCTGACCCATCCCTCCTGCGCGCATGAGCGTGTCCAGACGGGGCCCAACAATGAACGGCTCGAGTTTTTGGGGGATGCGGTGCTGGGATTGGCGGTGAGCCAGCATCTTTACCGTTTGCACCCGGACCTTCAGGAGGGGCATCTCACCAAGATGCGGGCGCATCTGGCCAGCCGGTCGGCCTTGCGTGTGCTGGCTGAACGCCTGGGGTTGGGCGGCTTTTTGCGGTTGGGAACGGCCGAGGAACACCAGGGGGGGCGCCGTCGCGCTTCCAATCTGTCCAATGCCTTGGAGGCGATGATCGGCGCCATTTTTTTGGATGGAGGTTTTTCTCCGGCCTGTGATTTTGTCGTCTGCCTGATCTCGCCCCAACTGGAGGATTTGCTTCACAATCCCGAACCGGAGAATGCCAAGGGTTTGCTCCAGGAAAAAATGCATATGGCCGGCAAAATGGTGGTTTACCGTCTTGTCAGGGAAAGCGGTCCCGATCACCGGAAACAGTTTGATGCCGTGGTTGAGATCGACGGCCAGCCCATGGGCAATGGTTCCGGCCATACCAAGAAAGAGGCCGAGATGCGCGCCGCCGCCATGGCATTGGAGGAGTTGGACTGAAGCGGCCCGCGCCGCTTCCATCAGAACGGAATGGTCCCAGATTGGGCAAATGTTAGCGGCGTTGGGCAGGACGCCCTCGTTCCCAGGAAAGGATCTCAATTAGGTTGACGCGTATGCGCTGAGGCGGGACGAAGGAGGGGTGCGTCGTGCATTGAGCACTTGTCTCGCCAGCTTGTGACGCCGAAGCTTTGGCGAAGGCGCAAGCTCGCAGAGCGAAGGCGGATCGAGCGTCAAGCCGCCGTGCCTTGGGCCCGGCTTAATTGATCACCTTGTTGAGGGGATACTCGATGATGCCCTCGGCGCCGGCCTGCTTGAGGGCGGGGATGATTTCGCGCACGATTTTCTCGTCCACAATGGTTTCGATGGCCACCCAGCCGCCGAGGCTGAGGGGCGAAATGGTGGGATTGCGCAGGGCGGGGAGGGCTTTGATGATCTGTTTGAGATTCTTTTTTGGGGCATTCATTTTGAGCCCCACCTTTTCCTCGGCCCGCAACGCGCCTTGCATGAGCATGGCGATGGTTTCGATCTTTCGCCGTTTCCAGGGATTTTTCCACGCCTGTTTGTTGGCGACAAGGCGGGTGGTGGACTCCAGGATTGTTTCCAGAATCCGCAGATTGTTCGCGCGCAGGGAGGAACCGGTCTCGGTCAGCTCGCAAATGGCATCCACCAGTTCGGGCGCCTTGACTTCTGTGGCGCCCCACGAAAATTCCACATCCGCTTTCACCTTGTGACGTTCCAGGTATTTGCGGGTCAGGTTGACGGCTTCGGTGGCGATGCGTTTGCCTTGGAGATCCTTGACGGTGCGGATGGGGGAATCGTTGGGAACCGCGAGAACCCATCGCACAGGGCGGAGTCCCTGCTTGGCGTAAACAAGACTGGCAACCTCGACGACATCGGAGCCGTTTTCCAGGATCCAATCGTAACCGGTGAGGCCGGCATCAAGGGCGCCGTGTTCCACATAGCGGCTGATCTCCTGGGCGCGAATGAGACGGGCATCGATTTCCGGATCGTCCACGCTGGGCATATAGGAACGGCTGCCCACCTTGATGTGCCAGCCTGCGCGGGCCATCATTTCAAAGGTGGATTCTTGAAGGCTGCCCTTGGGCAGCGCGAAACGCAGGGTTTGTCGTGGTGTGCTCATGGTTCTCTCCAAAATGAGCGCCCATCAACACCCATGCGGTGGCCGGTGTCAAGAGCGAAGCATTGCTTCCCGCGTTAAAATTCAAAATTGCATGGGAATCGGGGGAATGGCATGAATGGCGGACAATGACGAATCAAAATGGCGGCGGGTTTTCAACGGCCGGGGGAGAAAAGCCCGTCTGGTTTGAAACGCTGTTTTGCCGGAATGAGCGGACGGTCATCCATTTGCTTTGTCTGTTTGTTGCCGTCCGGCTGTTTGTCTTTTGCGCGGGGTTCCCGCTTTTTTCAAGCGTTGATGAGCAGGCTCATTTTGACACAGTTTACAAATATGCCCGGGGTTACCTTCCCCGCAAGGGTGTTGACCTCTATGATCCCGGCGCCGCCGTTTTGATCGCCCTGCACGACACCCCGGAGATTTTTGGCGATGAGAGGGAATGTCCTGACGGAAAGGTTCCGCCCCCCATGTGGCGATGGCCGCCCTCAAAAGTTGAGACGGTCGGACAAACCATCATCTTGTGGCAAAAATGCCTGAATCATGAATCGGCCTCGCCCCCCTTGTATTACGGGTTGGCCGGCGCATGGCTGGATCTGGGGCGTTTGAGCGGGCAGAGCGGCGGAAGCCTGGTTTACTGGGTCCGCTTTTTCAACATGGGTGTGATGGTTTTTTTGACCTGGTATGCGCATGTTTTTGTGAGGCGTCACTATCCGGATCGCGTGTTTTTGCGGTTTGGCGTTCCGTGTCTCATCGCTTTTTTTCCCCAGGACATTTTTTATTCCATGAACGCCGACATTCTTTCCGCACCGTTGTTTGCCGCGGCCCTGGACAGGTTGATCAGGGTTTTTTCGCCTGAATGCCGGAAATCCGACGTGTTTGCCGCCGGGGTTTTTTGCGCCATGGCGCTTCTGACCAAGCTGACCAATATCGTCATGCTGCCCGTCATTTTGCTGGCTGGAACAATGGCCGCGCGCACGCCGGAAAGCCGGCGGTTGTCTGTTCATCGCTGCCTGGCGGTTTTCGGAATGGCGTTTTTGATCTTTGGGGTCTGGCTGGGATGGAATGAGGCGATGCTGGGCGACTGGTGGGCAACCCGGGACAAGATGCGCATGGTTGGAGTGATTGAACGGCCGGTGACGGATTGGTGGAGGGCGCCTGTTTTGCAACCCCATTATTTTGTGGCGTTCATCTGGGAGACCTTGATTTCCTTTTGGCGCGGTTCCTTTGTCTGGTTCGGAAAAACCATCGCCTCGCCTTCCATGGATGTGTTTTATGCGATTTCCACTCTCTTGTTGGTTCCCATCGGTTTCCGGGAGATTTGTTTCCGCCGGAAAGGGGAGGGAACGGCGATGGATCGCCAGGCCGGGAGGATGACTGGATGGCTCCTGGCGGGGGTGCTGGTTCTTTTCATGGGGTTGCTGATGCTGCTTTCGTTGCGGCTGGGATATCGCCAGGGATGCCGTGCCGCGCAGATTCATCCTCCTTTTACCGCAGATGGCCGTTTCATGCTTGGGGCGTTGATTCCCTTCGCGATATTTTATCTGGCGGGCCTGGAGGCGTTGACATGCCGGTGGTTTCGATGCGCCAGTCCGTACCTTCTCCTCTTTGTGATGGTGGCGGGAATCACCTGTGGCGAGGTGTTGATTTCAGCGCATGTTTTTTCCAGCCCGTATAATTGGTTTCATCTCACAATGGATGCGCCCTTTCGCTGATGCAAGAGCCTTGCTTGAATAAACAGCTTTTCAAAATGGAAAAACTTGTGCAATAGTTGGGGCTTGTTTCGCGTCCGCCCGTTTTTTGGAGACAGCGATGGTGGGGTGAAACGGAGCGGTTTTTACGATGAAAATCCTGTTTGCCATGCCGTCTTTTTACAAAAAAGACGGCACTTTGTTTCGGAAAAAACAACGGCTGATCATTCCGATCACCCTCCCGTATCTGGCGGCGTTGACGCCCCGGAACGGGGAGATCCGCCTTGTGGACGACCATGTCACGCCGATCGATACCAATGTCAATTGCAATTTGGTGGCGATGACGGTGTTGGGCGCGGGTGAGAGGCGGGCCATTGAGGTGGCCAAGGTGTTTCGGAAGAGGGGGATCAAGGTTGTGGCGGGCGGGTTTCATGCGAGTCTGGCGCCGGAGCGTTTGCAGGAGCATGTGGATAGCGTGGTGATTGGGGAGGCTGAAAACGTTTGGGAACAGGTTTTGATTGACGCGCAAAAGGGGCGGTTGCAGCCGCGTTACAAGGCGGATTCGCTTTGCAGCATGGATGGGCTGCCAATGCCGCGGTTTGATCTGCTTGATATGCGCCATTTCCGGTTCAGATATTATCCGATCCAGACCACGCGCGGATGCCCCCATGGCTGCAAGTTTTGCGAGGTCAAGGCGGTCTATGGCGGCAAGTACCGTTTTCGTCCGGTCGCCGAGGTGCTTGACGAAATCAAACGGTTGCCCGGGAATAAAATCCATGTGGTGGATGACAATATCGGCGGTGACACGAGGCGGGCCAAGGAGTTGTTCAAGGGGATGATTTCCCAGAAGATTCGCTGGAGCGGGCTGACCACCTTCAAGTCATTGCATGATGACGAGTATGTCCGGCTGGCGGCAAAATCCGGATGTTTCCATTTGAATCTGGGCATCGAGAGCGTGAATCCGCTGAGTTTGAAGGAGGCGAAAAAGAACCACAACCATGTGGACGAATACAAGGAATTGTTGGGGAAGCTTGACCATTACAAGATTCCCTATTCCCTGAATTTCATCCTGGGGTTTGACGGGGACACGCCCGAGACCGTGGATCTGACCATTGATTTTTGCCGAAAGGTTCGTCCGCATGTGGCGTTTTTCAGCCTGTTGACGCCCCGTCCGGGGACCGAATTGATGGATGAAATGATTGCGCAGGGCCGGATCATCAATTTCAGCTTTGACCAGTATGATTGGGATGACGTGGTGTTTCGCCCCAAAAACATGCTGCCGGAGCAATTGAAGGAGGGCATCTGGCGGTGCTACGGGGATTTTTATTCCCTGCCGCGGATCATCCAGAGGTTTGCGGGATTGAAACGCACCCACCTTTACCGCGAATTTTTCCTGAATCTTTTCTACTGGGCGGCGGTCAGGAAGAGGTTCGATCCGGTGTCGTTTTTCTGAGTCAGACGCAGAAGGGTTGGAAGGATGAGCGGATTATCGTTCGCTTTCCTGGCGGCTTTGTTTTCCGCTGGGCACGCTTCCCTCGGTTTGCCGGCGGGGACGGAGATCCTTGGTTTTGCCTTTGACAGTCATGACCGCATTGGTTTGGATGCTGGTCATTTGGAAGCCGATGCTTTTAAACCAAACATTAGCAGAGCCCGTGTTGTTTGCAAGCGTGATGCGCCAGTAGCCTTTTGCATCTTTGCCGCTGTAGGCCGCTGTGATATCTTCTGCTGGAGAGTAAGTTCCGGTTGTGTTGGTGTCAGCCCACAGATCGGTATTGTTTGGGATATATTTTGCTGACATGGAACTTGCTTGAAAAGCAAAAAAGATATTTTGATTGTTGACATGATCGATTGGCGCAGCAAATCCAGTGATCTTATCGCCAATTGTCCATGGAACAAAAATGGATCCCAATTGTTTTTCCGAGTCATAGCTTATGCCGTCCGAACTTTTACTGAGTTTGAGGCTCAATGTTATGACGGTGTTGTCATTTGGACCAATGGCATTGATGCTATAAGGCCATTCCGCATAAAAATTCACATAGGCAGTAACGGTTGATAGGGTAAAGCTGTCTCCGACATAAACGATGATGTTGGTTGAAGATCCATTTGGGATTTGAATTCCCTTGATGGCATCGCCACCATTTGCATTTTGAGTATAAGCATAACTTTGTGAGTCAAAACTCACCTCCGTGCTGCTATCGACCTTGTTGGTATCCACGATCACCCAGTAGGTGGTCATGGTTCGCGGATTGCCAGGGTTGGCTTCTTCTCCGCCAGGCTGTCCGGAGTAGGCGCGGTATTGCTTGGCCTCGATCCTGTTGACCATTGCCAGACCGATCAGGATGAGGGGGAGGCTGATCACCAGAAGCCGGGATAGGTGGGAGACAAACCGTTGGTTGGTTGGGTGGGTGTCTTGAGAATTGGATGGTTCAGGCATCTCGTTCATGGTGTGTCCCTTTCAGATTAATGCGGGTCTTCTTGTTGTTTCTAAAGAAAGAAATGGAAAAGGTAACAGTTTTTGTGTCAGAAGCTTGAAAAAGTTGCAAGTTGTATTGCAACAGCTTTGAAATAAAGATGTTGTAAAAGTCAATGTGTAATTATTTGTTTTGCTTTGAAACTGTCGTTGTGAAGGGGCTTGATTTTGCGGCGGTCTCGGGATTCTCACTTTCGCGGGAATGACGGAGGAGAAAAGGGAATGCGGAGGAGAAAAGGGTGTGATGAAGGAAAAACGGGAATGAGGAAAAATTGGGATGCTGAAGATGATCTGAATCATCCTCTTCCATTATTTTCGCGAGTGAGGGGAGCCGGTTCGCCGGGCCAGAAGTTGTTTCATTTGTTCCAGATCGTTTATCAACTTCCGGTCGTTTGGTTTTTGCAGGGAGAGCACGGTTTTCTGACCGATGCATTTTTTCAGATACCGGATGGATTCCTCTTTCTGCCCAATTTGCCAAAGGGCTTCGGAATGATTGAGGTTTAACAATCCCAGAAGTTCGATGCTTTCAAAATGGGAGGGGTAATCCTTGAGAATCATGGAAAGGGTGGTTTCGGCTTTTTTATAATAGGGGATGGCTTCAACCGGATTGACGACGGACGCGGCAACTCCCTGGTTCATTTGGATGAGCGCCAGATCTTTCCAGATCGGGACGGTGGGCAACTGATTCGCCAAGGCTTCACGTAACCGGCAGGATTCCCGGTAGCAACCCAGGGCTTTGCCGGGATGTTGTTTTGCAAGTTCCATATTGCCAAGCTGGCCCAGGGTTTTGGCCAGATATTCGCGGCAACGGAACAATGACGGGTTGGTCGCGGCTTGTTTGACGAGGAGTTGTCTGGCGGTTTCGAATTCCGCGGCCGCTTCGGTTGTCCGCTGCTGCGCCAACCGGGCGCTGCCCAGGTTGTAATGGGCAATCGCCAGTTCGATGGCGGATTCGATGGCGTGCGTTTCGTCGGCGCCAGCCGACTGAAATCGCCGGATGGCGCTTTGATGGGAGTCTGCGGCTTCCGCAAAACGTCCCATTTGCCACAAGGTGAGCCCCTGGTTGTTTTCCGCGCAACCCAGCAGATATTGGGTTTCGGGATCTTGAGGCTGGATGGCCAGGACTTGCTCATGCAATTGAATCGCCTGTTTGAAATGGACAAGGGCCTCATCCTGCCGCCCCATTTCGCCTTGGGCAAGCCCCGTGGCGGTGTGACAACCGCCAAGGGCTGTCAGCCACCTGGGGTTATTGCCGTTTTTGGAGATGTCCTGCAGGATGGTTTCAGCTTGCCGGTAACAGTCGATGGCTTTGGCGGGTTGTCCCAGTTCTTCCAGCAGATCGCCCATTTGGATTTGGGTTTGAGCCACGTTGGCGCGGGTTTCCACGCGTTTGGGATTCTGTTTGAGAATGTCATCGAGAATCTTCTGCGCCTGCTGATAGAACGGCAGGGCTTCACGGCGGTTGCCCATTTCCCGCATGATATCTCCGGTCCGGCGCAGGGAAACAGCCAGGGCGCGCCGCATTTCCGGATCGGTGGGTTTTTCCCGGATGAAATTGCGATGATAATGGAGGGCTTTTTCCAGCAGTTCGCGCCGCAGGGGCTGGAGACCCGGAACATTTCGCAGCCGCTGCTCCACCTTGGAATAGAAGGCGTCCACGGTGTCGCGCGCCTCCCGGAAGTTTTTTTCCGCCTTTTGCCGTTGCGCCTCCGCTTCGCGCAAGCCGGTTTCAGCGCGCTGCCATTGCCACAGGACGGCGGTGAATCCGCCTGCGACAGCCAGGGCCAGCAAGGCGGCAAGGAGGGAGATGAGGGGATTGCGGCGCAACCATCGGACGGTTTTTCCAAGGGGCCCGGCGGGGCGCGCAAGGATGGGGTCGCCGGCCAGCCAGCGGCGGAGATCCTCTCCCAATTCCGCTGCCGAGGGGTACCGGTTGCATGGATCCTTTTCCAGGCACTTCAATGCGATGGTGGCCAGATCGATGGGGATGCGGTCGTTCAATTCCCGGGGAGACCGCGCGTCGTCATGGAGAATCTGGTGGATCACCATGTGGGGAACGCCCTGAAACGGAAGTTCGCCGGTGAGCAATTCATAGAGAACCACGCCCATTGAGTAGATGTCCGCCCGGGCATCGACAAGGTGGCTGCTGCGGATCTGTTCGGGGCTCATGTAAACGGGAGTGCCCAGCATGTGGCCGTCGAGGGTCAATGTGGGATCGGACCCGTCTCTTTTGGCCATGCCGAAATCCATGAGGCGGGGATGCAACCCGCCGCCGGAAGGTTTGTTTTCCAGGAGGATATTGGACGGTTTCAGATCGCGATGGATCACCTGTTGGGCATGGGCATGGGCCAGGATGTCGGCGATGGATGCCATCCATGCGGCTGTTTGACGAAAGTCGGGCCGGTGTTCCTTCAACCATCGGGCCAGTGTGATGCCCTCCACGAATTCCGAGACGATGAAGGGTTGGCCGTCGAATTTTGAGGTTTCGTAAACCGGAACAATTCCGGGATGACGCAATTGGGCGGCGATTTGCGCTTCGCGCAGAAAACGTTCTTCGTCCTCCACCTTGTCGAAATGTCCCTTGCGCGGAATTTTGATGGCCACCCGCCGGTGCAGGGAGGGATCAAGGGCTTCCCATACCGTGCCGAAGGCGCCCGCCCCCAAAATCCGCTGCAATTCGAACCGTCCCCACTTTTTCAAGGGACGGTCGAGAATCTGGACCGCCTCGGCAAGATCCAGTCGGAAACTTTCGCCGCAATTCCGGCAACTGACCCGGCTTGCGGTTTCGTCGGTGATTTCGTTGGTCTGGCGGCAATGCGGACATTCCACTTGCATGGCCGATTGTTGGAGCGCGCCCCCAATCAGGCAGGCCGGGCAAAGCCCTTCCATCAGTTTGCCGGCGGCAATGGGCTGGCCGCATTTTTCACAGGGTTTGGAGGATGCCGTGCTCATGGGGTTTGAGGAGTGTTTTCGGGAGAGGAAAGAATCCGGATGAAATGCCGGATTTCCTCCTCGACAGTGGTTGGGTCATCGACGGTTTGGGCGATTTCCTGGCAAAGCACGTCGCGAAAGGACCGGCGCAATCTGAAGATGGCCATCTTGACGGCGCCGACATTCATTCCCAGACGGGAGGCCAGTTCCTCGTAGGAAGGCGGTTCGGCGCCGGCCATCAAGAAGGGTTTCAAGGCTTCGAACAGACGGCTTTTATCATGTTTTTTCCAATCCTCCTCCATCCGGCGCAGGGAATTTTCAAGGAGGGTCATGGCCCAGATTTTTTCAAAGGCGCGATCCGCGGAGCAGGATTGGGCGGGTTCCAATTGAAAGCGGGCATCGGCATCTTCCAGTTGGGACAGGGGGATCACCCGTCCGCCTCCCCGCTTGGCGGCATTCTGGCGGTCCCATTCATTGGACAGGAAATGGGACAGCGACGTCAGAAGAAACGATCTGAAACGCCCTTTTTCGGGCGCGGCAACGCGAAGGGATTCCTTTTGCAACAGAAAGGCGAAGAAATCCTGTGTCAAATCCTGGGCTTCGGAATGACGATAGCCCCGCCGCCGGACATAAACGTAAAGCGGATACCAGTATTTTTCGCAGATGCGGCCAAGGGCGTTGTGGGCGGCGGGGGTGTCGCCGCTGCCGGCGGACAGCACGGCGCTCCAGTGGGTGGAGGGAAAAGTTCCCGGGTTGGGAGCGTTTGAATCGCGGGTGCTGAAAGACCCCATGCCTTTTTCTTAAACCAGAAAAACCCATTAGCCAACAGATCTTTCGCATGTGCGTTGCGAAAAGAAGACTGATGGGCGCCGGCCTGATGTTCCAAGATTGATTTGCTGGAGGAATCCCTCCAAAAAGGAGCCATGCGTTGGTGGCGTGAACTGAAACATTTCCCGGATTTTGTGAAATGGTCGCATTCGGCCTTTGCCTTGCCGTTTGCGCTGGCATCGCTTTTGCTGGCTGAAAAGGGCATGCCGGGATGGCGGTTGTTCTTTCTGGTGGTGACCGCTGTCCTGTCCGCCCGGGTGACGGCCATGGCGTTCAACCGGCTGGCGGATATGCGCTGGGACGCCTTGAATCCCCGGACGGCTGGCCGGCATTTGCCGTCCGGGCGGATGTCAAAACCGGTTGCATGGGGGATCGTGTTGGTCGGCGCGGCGATTTTTGTCGTAGTGTCTTTTTCGATCAACCGGACGGCCGGATGTCTTTCCCCTGCGGCTTTGGCGGTGGTGATGGGATATTCCTATGCCAAGAGGTTTACTTCATGGAGTCATTTTGTTTTGGGGCTGGCCTTGGGGTTGGCGCCGGTTGGCGCATGGGTGGCCGCGAAGGGGACTTTCTGGGCGGTTGTCCCGTGGTTGCTGGCGTCGGCGGTCATTTGCTGGGTGGCGGGTTTTGACATCATTTATTCGTTGCAGGACACCGATTTCGATCGCAAATACGGTTTGTACTCCATGACTGTCAGGCTTGGAAGCGTCAGGGCGCTGTTTTTAGTGAAGCTGTTGCATGGGATGATGTTGATTTTTCTGATTCTGGCGGGATGGGCCGCAAGTTTGCCGTGGTTTTATTTTGCCGGGTTGTCGCCGGCCGGGGCGGCCTTGGTATGGGAACATTGGTTGATGCGGCGGATCAGCCAGAGCCATATCGACAAGGCTTTTTTGCAGGCCAACGCGCTGGCCAGTTTTGGTTTTCTGGCGGCGGTTTGTCTCGGGGTGTTTTTGTGAATTTGACGGAAAAAATCTGGAGGCAGGAGGGAATCAAGGATGTGGCTCGCAGGGCGCTTGCAGGCAGGCGGCTGGACGAGGGGGACGCCCTGCGATTGTTTCAGGTTCGCAATCTGCACGCCCTTGCTTTCCTGGCCGGGGAGGTTTGCCGGCGTCTGCATGGCCGGCGCGCATATTATATTGTCAACCGCCACCTGAATTATTCCAACCTTTGTGTCCTGTCCTGTCCGTTCTGCTCCTTTTCAAGGCGGAAAGGAGAGCCGGGGGCTTTTGAATTGAAGGAAGAGGAACTCAAAAAGCGCGTGTGCGCGGCGCTTGCCCGGGGAATCACGGAGATTCACATGGTGGGAGGTTTGCATCCGGACTGGCCGCTGGCGCGTTACGAGGGATTGTTGAAGCTGTTGAAGGGGATGGATGTCCGTTTGCATCTCAAGGCGTTTTCCGCCGTTGAGATTCTCCATTTTTCGCGCAAGGAAGGACTGTCTGTGGCGCGGGTTTTGGAACGTTTGCGCGGCGCGGGTTTGGATTCCCTCCCGGGCGGTGGGGCGGAGATTTTCGCCCCGTCCGTCCGGCGGCGGATTTGTCCGGGCAAGGGAACCTCCCGGGAATGGCTGGCGGTTCATCGAACATGGCATCGTTTGGGGGGGCGCAGCACCGCCACCATGCTTTACGGGCATGTGGAAAGCCTGCGGGATCGGGTGGACCATTTGCGCCGCCTGCGCCGGTTGCAGGATGAGACCGGAGGTTTTTTGGCCTTTGTGCCTCTGCCTTTTTCCCCGGCCAACAATGCCTTTTCCCATTTGCCGGGACCGGCTGGATTTGACAGTTTGAGGACGCTGGCGGTTTCGCGGCTTTATCTCGACAACATCAATCACCTCAAATGCTACTGGGTGGGACAGGGATTGAAACTGGCGCAGGTGTCCCTCGGATATGGCGTGGACGATCTGGATGGCACGGTAATGGAGGAGAAGATTTTTCATGCCGCGGGATCGGCCAGTCCGCAAAACGTGACGGCTGCCGATCTGGAACGGTTGATCCGCGAAGCGGGAAGGGAACCGGTCCGGCGGGATTCGTTGTATGGCTTGGTTTGAGAAAAGGCTGCAGGATATTTTTTGCTGACCGTGAACGGCGGGCGTGCCATAAACAGGGCATGGAATTCAATTTTTCCGATCATCCGCACCGCCGTTACAATCCCCTGACCGGGGAGTGGATCCTGGTTTCGCCGCACCGGACCAAGCGTCCGTGGCAGGGACAGCAGGAAAAAACCGCTCCGGACCAGCGGCCCGCATACGATCCCAAGTGTTATCTTTGTCCCGGAAACAAGCGGGCGGATGGAACCCGGAACGCCAGGTACGCGGACACGTATGTTTTCACCAACGATTTTTCCGCCCTGTTGGAGGATGCTCCGCGTCCCGGGGAATCCGCCCACCGTTTGTTGAGGGCCGATGGGGTGCAGGGAACCTGCCGGGTGATTTGTTTTTCGCCCCGCCATGACCTGACGCTGCCGGAGATGGAGGCGAAGGATATCCGCCGGGTGGTGGATGTCTGGGCCGGGCAGGTGACGGAATTGGGCGGGAAGCACCAGTGGGTGCAGATTTTTGAGAACAAAGGGGCGGTGATGGGATGTTCCAACCCCCATCCGCACGGCCAGATCTGGGCGGGCACATCCCTGCCGGAACAGCCATCGCGCGAAGATATCCAACAACGCCAATACCGCGAGCATTACGACATCCCGCTGCTGATGGATTATTTGAAATTGGAAACTGCGCGAGGGGAAAGGGTGGTGGTGGAAAATTCGGAATGGCTGGCGGTTGTGCCGTTCTGGGCGGTCTGGCCTTTTGAAATGCTGCTCATGCCCCGGAGGCATGTGTTGCGGCTGCCGGATCTTTCGGCGGGCGAACGCGACAGCCTGGCGGAGATTCTCAAGAAACTGCTGACCCGCTATGACAATCTTTTTGAAACCTCCTTTCCTTATTCCATGGGCTGGCATGGCGCGCCGAACAGGGATGGAGATCTGTCGCATTGGCAATTGCACGCGCATTTTTATCCCCCGTTGTTGCGCTCGGCCACGGTTCGCAAGTTTCTTGTGGGGTATGAAATGCTTGCCGAGGCCCAGCGGGATGTGACGGCCGAACAGGCTGCAAAACGGCTCCGCGATCTGCCGGAGAAACATTACAAGTCCGCGCAGGCGCCAAGGCGCTGAAGAGGGGGAGGGGCCTTCGCGTCGGGCGAGCCCGGTTCAGCCGGGACTCAATTCAGCACTTCGCGCAGCACACGGTTGAGTTCGGACATCTGGTAGGGTTTGCGAAGGGCCGCTTGAAAACCAAATTTGCGGGCGTCGGACATGATGGGATCGTTGGAATACCCGCTGGAGGCGATGGCTTTGGCCTTGGGATCCACCGTCAGCAATTTTCCAATCGCCTCCCCGCCGCCGACGCCGCCGGGCACCGTGAGATCCAGGATCACCAGATGGAATGGTTTTGAGGTTTTTTGGGCCGCCTCATACAGGCTTACCGCTTCCAGGCCGTCCCTGGCAAAGCTCACCTCGTGACCAAGATGATTCAGGATGGCGCCCAAAACATCGCGGATGCCCTTTTCATCGTCCATCACCAGGATTTGACGCTGTTGCGTTCCGGAAATCTGTTTTTCGGGGATCCGTTCCGCCGGCGCTGCGGGCGGGGGAGCGGCCACCGCTGGAGCGGTGACGGGGCGCGATTCGTGGGGAACCGCTGGATGTTTCGATGCCGGCAGGTAAACCGTGAAGGTTGAACCCGATCCCGGTTGCGATTCCACCGTGATGTGTCCCTCGTGCTTGTTGACGATCGATTGGGCGATGGTCAGCCCAAAGCCGCCCTTGCCGAACTTGGTTGTGAAGTAAGGGTTGAAGATTTTTTCCAGGTTTTCCTGGAGAATGCCACAGCCATGGTCGATGACCATGATTTTCGCATATCGTCCGTCGCGCAGCGGCAGACCATGCCCATGGGTCAGGACGGCGTTTTGTCCCACGATGCGAACCTGTCCGGTGTTGTTCATGGACTGCTGGGCATTCATGACAAGGTTGATGATGACGTGCCGCATCTGGCCCTCGTCAGCCTCGACGGAAAACAGGTCGGAGGCGATTTCAAACTGGCAGGTGGCCTGGGAACCGGTGAGGGCGAACTGCGCGGATTCCTCGATCAAAGGGGCGAGCGAAATGGGTTTGCGGATGGGGGAGCCGCCTTTGGAGAAGGTCAGCAGCCGGGCAGTGAGGCTTTTGGCCTGATGGCAGGCTTCCTCGGCCGTGGTCAGCCGGGCGCTGGATTTTGAGTCGAACGGCAGCAGCGCCTTGGCGATGGAGATGTTGCCCAGGATGACTGCCAGCATGTTGTTGAAGTCGTGCGCGATGCCTCCGGCCAGAATTCCCACCGATTCGAGTTGTTTGGCCTTGAGCAGTTCCTCGTTGGCTCTCAATAGTTCCTGGGTGCGTTTGGCGACGATTTTTTCCAGGTTTTGATTGTAGTCGTTGATTTCGTTGTAAAGGGAGAGGTTCTCCAGCGCATAGGCGGTGTCGAGCAGGATGATGGAAAGCAGATTGAGGGAGATGTCGATGCCCTTGGTGTCGTGAGTGGAGAGCAGTCCCACGAACATGCCCATCACCCGCGACCGGGTGGCGATCACATGCAGAACCATGGGGGATCCGTCGAACGTCTTGCGAATGATCACCGCATGGTTTTGCCGCAAGGCCCACGCGAAGGTGCCTGATTTGATTTCGCGATCCACCAGGCTTTGCACCAGGGATTGATCCGAACCCGGTTCGCAATCGGTGATGGTGAAATTGAAATCGCCGGGGTTGACCATTGCGAATGCGGTGGCCCGGAACGAGAGCAACCTCTGGAGATGCATGCGTGTGACGCCGAGGATTTTGGCCGGGTCGCGGCAGTCCTGAATGCTCGTCTGAAAATTGCCCAACGACGCAAGAAGGGTCAGCAATTCGACATGGGAATGATAGGCCTCCTCGAGGTAGCGCACCCTCGATTCCATGTCCCCCGCTGATTGGTTGAGAATGTCCGATTTCATGGAGGCGGCGGAGAAATCAGCTTCCTTTGAGCAGCATTTCGATCATGTCGGCCATTTGCCGGTCCACCTCGGCCAGGGTTGGCGCCAGGATGCTGGGAGAAAGGCCGCTGCGTTCCCATGTTTCCGGAACCAGGGGCGGAACGAAGTGTTCGCCGCTGGTGCCGATTTGCATGGCATTGGCAATGATGTCCGCGATGTGGACCAGGGACGCCTCGATGGGGTAGCGTGTGGCGCGCAGGGGATAGTGATGATGCATCACGCCCTCCACCAGATTGGTGGGAAGTTTCCAGTGCTGGAGCAGCGCCGAGCCGATGTCGCAGTGGTCGCATTCCATGAATTCGCGCTCCACCTTGTACATCAATTCCCCGCTGGTTTTGCAGCGGATGAGCGATTCGCTGGCGTGGTCCGGCAGCTTCAGGTACATGATCAGGCGTCCGATGTCATGCAGCAGTCCGGCCACAAAGTAGCGCTCCACGTTGGCTTCGCGCCGGTAGGTGGCCAGCACGCGGGCGCAAATGCCGCAGGCGATGCTGTGGCGCCAGAACGAATCCATGTTCACCAGTTCGATGGAAATGCCCTCGAACAATTCGATGACCGACGTGCCCAGCGTCAGGTCGCGAAGCTGCTGGATGCCGATGACGATGATGGCTTGGGAAATGGTGTCGATGCGGGATGGAAAACTGTAAAGGGCGCTGTTGGCGATGCGGAGCAGGCGCGCGGCCAGGCCGGCGTCCTTGCCGATGACATCTCCGATGGTGGTGCTTGAACTGGATGGATCGTTGATGGCCTGGTTCAGTTCCTCGTAAACCAAGGGGAGCGACGGCACGTTGGGAGCGTCGTCCACCAATTTGTAAGGATCGATTTTTAGACTGCGCGGGTCGAGATTCATGGTTGGGCGGAGGTTGAAGCGGGAGCGGGTGGGGGTGTGGCGGCGGGCGCGTTTCCAGCCTTTTGAGCCTTGCGCAGGACGCAAAGGCGGAACAATTCGTTCATCAAGGGATGGGTCCGGTCGGTGTGTTTGAAGATTTCCCCCATTTCCACCTCGATTTTGGCCACCATGGCGGGATCGAGTTGCTCCACGGTTTTGGCGGCGACTTCCTCTCTCGAGACGCCTGCGACATCCACTTCGGTGGTGCCCCATGCCTTCAGCATGGTGATGTGTCGTTCGGCAAGTTTGATGCCGGAGGGCATCAGGAGCTGGCCATTAATGTTCTTGACGTCGCCGGCCAGCACCATTCCAGGTTGAACGTCGTCAAGATTGATATTGCCCATAAAGGTTGGAAGAACTCCCTCATTGCTATCGTGTTTTGAAAAGGGAAACAAGGTGAAAAGGCATGGATCATCGGGGCTTCACATGAAGGAATTTCAGTGCTAACAAGGGATCCGATGAATCCCGAAAAATCTGTCCAGGAAAGAAGATGGACCATTCTGGGGTGTGTGGCGCTGGCAACCCTGATGTTCACGATTGATTCCAGCGGGGTAAACATTGCCCTGCCCACCCTCAGCCGGGAGTTTCATGTCCGGTTTTTGATGGTTCAGTGGGTGGTGCTCAGCTATTTGTTGGGGATTACCGTCCTGCTTTTGATCGCCGCGCGGCTGGGCGATCTTTTTGGGCAAAAGAAACTTTATCTGGCGGGGCTGGCTGTTTTCACCCTTTCCTCCCTCCTTTGCGGTTGCTCCCCCAATGTTGGGGTGTTGATCGGATTTCGCGCTCTTCAGGGATTGGGCGGGGTTTTCATGGCGGCCTTGGGGATGGCGATTGTCGCCAAGGTTTTTCCCGCCACGGAGCGGGGGATGGCTTTGGGGACGATGGGCGCCGTTGTTTCCGTGGGGGTGGCCATTGGGCCTTCCGTAGGAGGCTGGTTGATCAGCATGGGCGGCTGGCGCCTGATTTTTTTCATCAATGTGCCAATGGGAATACTGACCCTTTTGTTGATTTTCCGCCTGTTGCCCGCCGACAGCCCCGTCCGATCCGGGCCATTTGACATCAGGGGAAGCTTGCTGTGGGCTGCGGCGGTGGGGATGTTTTCCATGGGAATGACCCGGGGCCAGATGGCCGGGTTTGATTCGGTTTCCGCCTTGACCCTGCTGGCGGGTTCGGCGGTGGCGCTGGCATTCTTTTTGAGGCACGAAAAAAACGCAGCCGATCCCATGCTGGATCTGGGATTGTTTTCTTCTCCCGTGATCTCCGGCGCGTTGGGGGCGGGGCTTGTGGTTTATGGCGTGGTCATGGGAACGACTTTTTTGCTTCCGTTTTATCTTTCCCTGGTGAAGCACTATCCTGTCTGGCAGGTCGGCTTGTTGATGGTGGTGATTCCGGGGGGGATGGGGATTGTCGCCCCGTTTGCGGGGGCGTTGTCGGACCGGATGGGATCGAGGCCGATTGTGTTGACCGGCCTGTTTTTCATTGCGGCGGGCTGCTGGCTGATAGCTCATTTTAAAAGCGATCTTTCGATGGCCGGGTTCATTTTTGGAGCGGTCATTTTTGGGGCGGGGCTGGGATTTTTCACTTCGCCCAACACCAGCCAGATCATGGGCGCCGCTCCCAAGGAACGTTTGGGCACGGTCTCGGGTCTGGTTTCCCTCACCCGCATGCTCGGGCAGACGATCGGGGTGCCGTTGTTTGGATCCATTTTTTCCGAAGTGACTCATCGCTCGGGTCATTTGGCCCACGATATCCGGCTTTCCCAGGCGCCGCCCGATGCCGTCGTGGCCGGCCTTCGCTTTGCCATGCTGGCTGGTTTTGCCATGATTTTGATGGTGCTGATCCTGGCGGCATTCCGCAGCAGCGCGGGAAATATTGGGAAAAACGAAAAGGAGCCGGATTTTTTTTGACAGGATGTTGATGAAAAATCCGGGCTGGCAGGTTTTCAGCCTCCAGCTCACCCTCCCAAGTGGAACCAGTTGTAGGGACTGCAAAAGACGTCGAGGGAAAGCGCGATTTCCGAAACGGTGGCTGACAAACCAATGAATGACATGATCATCCATGGGCGGATTTTTCCAGGGAAGCGGGAACAGAAAAACTGGATTCCCTGCGTGTAAAGAATGGCGAAGGGAACCAATGCGCCCACGGCAAAGCGTCCGTTGGCAATGATGGGGGGCAGGTGAAGATCGGCAAATCCGCCGGCGATATACCTGAGGCGCAAAGACAGGACAAACACCATCCCGACGAAACACAGCAGGGTGGCCGTGGTGAGGAGATTGTCAAAATTTTCCCGCCTGGCGGCTTGTTGCCTGCGGCGCCAGATGCCCAGTAAACCGGCTGACAGGGCTGCAAGGGTTGTGGTAATGAACAGGGTGTCGGCCCAGGGGCTGGCCAGCCTTTGTCCGTGCCAGTAAAATTCCCCGCGCCAGAATGTCTGGATGAAATCGGAAATGAAAAACCATGCTCCGCAACTTGAGAAAACAGGGGCCTGAAGCCACTCCGCCATCGGTCGCGAGTCAATCCCCACTGCCTGCGCTTTTGCCGCAGTTCCCAAGGCGCCGCCCGCCTGATGGATGTTCCAGATCATCCATCCTGCAAAAGGAAGAAGGGCGCATCCGCCAAGCAACGCCAGTCCGGCCAGGCGTTTGGGGCGTTCGGACGGAAGGCTTGAGGAAAGATGAAAAATGGCAAAAAACAGCATGAGCGGGAGAAGGGCGGCATCCGTCAGCTTGGTCAACAGGCCCGCAGCCACGACCAGTCCGGCTGCGGCATACCGGATGAAACGGATGTTGTCGTCGAGTCGTGAAAGAAGAATGAGGGCTGCCGTGGTGATTGCGGGGCAGAGAACGTCGTTGTTGATCGAGTAGAATGTGTCTTGGGGAAGAAAAGCCAGAAACAGGAGGGCTCCCAGGCGAAGCTCGAAATTTTTCGGTTGGGATTGGCGCAGCCAATGCCATGCGCCCCACAGGGTGAGCAGGTAGAGGGGAATGTTCAGAAACCTCACCCAGTAAAGAATATCCCCGGATTGGAAACCGATCCCTTTGCCGAGGTTGAGCCATTGACCGGCGATCAGATAATAGAGCGGCGGCGAAAAGGCCTCGTGATTGTGCCGGGAGGTCCACATCCTTGCGCCGTCCTGAATGTGAGCGCGCAAAATATCCGGGGCGGCCCGGAATGGGGGGGCGCATTTTTCAGGGGAGAAATACTCCGGTGAACCGTAAAGCGCGATCAATGCGGCTGTTTCGTTGTCAAAGGTGTCGGTGTGGGCGCGTGGCAGCCAGCCCCTGGCGTATTTGTGAACCGTGTCGAATTGCGCGCGTTCATCCACGTTGTTGAAAAAGGGGAATGCGGCCGAAAAAAGAAAAAGCCGGATGGCTGCCGCCAGACAGATGGCGGCCAACAGCCTGCGTTCGGTTTTGAGATCGGGGATGAAATCCCGCATCCGGAAAAAATATCAGGTATCCGGTGGCATGACGAGAATATCCTGCGGCGTTCCGCACGATGAAAAGGGCGTGGCTAACGGTTTGACATCTTTTGCTTCCCGCCCCAGAATGATCCATCGATATGAGCACTCCCTCCATGGACGTTCGTTATGTGGCGCAACTCGCCCGGCTGAATCTTTCGCCGGACGAAGCGGAGCGTTTTCAAGCGCAGTTGGAACAGGTTCTGGCTTATGTTGAGCAACTCGAACAGCTTGATGTGAAGGGAATTGAACCGACGGCCCACGCGGTTCCCCGTTCCAATGTGTTTCGCGCCGACGAAGAATCTTCTTCGTTGCCGGTGGATGAGGCGTTGGGTAATGCGCCGCAACGGTTGAACAATCTATTCAGAGTTCCCAAGGTGGTTGAATGAGCTTGCACACATTGACTCTCGCCCAGGCTGCTGAAAAAGTCCGGCGCAAGGAGGTTTCCTCCGTGGATCTGGTGAAAGCCCTGCTGGTTCGCATCAGGGAGGTGGATCCCCGTGTCCAGGCTTTTCTCGACGTGAACGAGGAAGATGCCTTGGAGCAGGCCCGGTTGCGTGACCGGGAAAGTCCCTCGGGCGCGTTGCATGGCGTGCCGGTGCTTCTCAAGGACAACATGAACCGGCGGGGAACCTTCTGTTCGTGCGGATCGAAAATTTTAAATGGATACCGCGCGCCTTACAATGCCACGGTCGTGGAGCGGCTGGAGAAAGCCGGGGCGGTTTTTCTGGGACGCGCCAACATGGATGAGTTCGCGATGGGGTCGTCCACTGAGAATTCCGCCATGCATGCCACCCGCAACCCGTGGGATTTGGAACGCATTCCCGGCGGATCAAGCGGCGGTTGCGCGGCGGCTGTGGCGTCGGATATGGCGTTTGGGTCGCTTGGCAGCGATACCGGCGGCTCAATCCGCCAGCCGGCCGCTGTTTGCGGCTGCGTGGGATTGAAACCCACTTATGGACGCGTGAGCCGGTATGGCTTGGTCGCCTTTGCCTCATCCCTTGATCAGATTGGGCCCATCACCAAGGACGCCCGGGACGCCGCCCTGCTGCTGCAAACCATTGCCGGACATGATCCCAGGGATTCGACCAGCCTGCCGGATGCCGTGCCCGACTATTCAAAGGCTTTGGAACAGGGCATAAAGGGACTCAGAATGGGATTGCCGAAGGAGTATTTCGCTCCAGGATTGGACCCGCAGGTGGAGAAGCTTGTTCGCGCGGCGGTGGAGGAACTCCGACAGTTGGGCGCCGAGTTGGTTGAAATCTCGCTGCCTCATACCCCATACGCGGTGGCTGTTTACTATGTGATTGCGACCGCTGAGGCCAGCGCCAACCTTGCCCGCTTCGACGGGGTTCGTTATGGACATCGGACCAGTGAACCGTCCGATTTGCTTGATCTGTACGGACGCACCAGGGCCGAGGGGTTTGGGCCCGAGGTCAAGAGGCGCATTATTCTTGGCACCTATGTGTTGAGTTCCGGTTATTACGACGCCTATTACCTGCGCGCCCAGAAGGTTCGCACGCTGATCCGCCGCGATTTCGGGGAAGCCTTCAAAAAATGCGATTTCATTCTTACTCCGACTTCGCCCACTCCCGCTTTCAAGTTGGGCGAAAAGGCCAATGATCCCCTGCAAATGTATCTGGCTGATATCTGCACCATTGCCGCCAATCTCGCCGGCATCTGTGGCATTTCAGTGCCTTGCGGACGGACAGGCGGCGCCGGAAAACCCCTGCCTGTGGGATTGCAATTTCTGGGACCCTCCATGGGCGAGGAAACCCTCTTTCGCGTCGCGGGCGCTTATGAACAGGTTTGCCGGTGGGATCGCAATCCCGGACTGTGAGCCGTTCCGAAAATACACCAGCAAGCGGTGCAGGAGCCCCGCCCTCCATTTGTCACCAATGGAAATTGATGGAGGACCGGCCTCCCGGACGGCCGGGGATAAAAGGGGTGGGTAAAAGTTTCAAAAAACAAAGATGAATCCCATGAGTCAGAAAGCGGTCATCTTTGACATGGATGGTGTTCTGGTTGATACGGAACCGTTCTACATGGATATTGATCTGGCGTTGTTCGAGCGCTTTGGAGTCAAGGCGCAGCATGAAAGGCTTTTTTCCTATATCGGAATTCCAGCGGAACGCATGTGGAGCGAACTCAAGAGGGATTTTGGACTTCAGTTGACGGTGACGGAGCTGGTTGAACTTGAACGGGCGGAAATGCGCCGAAAGTTTGAGGAAATGAAGCGGATTCCCAAGATGAAAGGCGTATCCGGGTTGATTCGCGCCTTGGAAAGGAAGGGGGTTGTTTTGGGGGTGGCCTCGTCATCCTCGCGGATCATCATTGATTTGTTGTTGGCAAAAACCGGTTTGGCGGAACATTTTGCGGTCACCGTGTCCGGACAGGAAGTGGCGCGCGGCAAGCCCTCTCCCGATATTTTTCTGGCGGCAGCCGCCGGATTAAAAAGGAAACCGGATGATTGTGTGGTCATCGAGGATTCGCCCCATGGCATCCAAGGCGCGGCTGAATCGGGCATGAAGACCATCGGAGTCGTCAGCCCAAACTCTGGGAATCAGGATTTGTCCAAAGCGGATTTGATCGTGGGAGACTTTTCACCTTCCAATATCCGCAAGATCCTGGCTTTGTTTTAGAAACCGCGCAAAAATAAATTCACATTCTGGAGGCTCTTGCAAGAGTGCTCCTCGACTTTGTCCGGAACAATCTGCGCAGGCAGATGCCGTCCCCCCTTTGCCAAGTCTGCTGGAGAATGCGTGGAAAGGGATGGGTTCCTTTGCGGATATTCGATCCAACGGAGGACAAATCCCAACTCACAGCCTTGTGGCGGTTCGTGCCGCCATTTTATCAAAAAGGCGTGTGTGCATAAAAAATTCCTGAGGGCGCTTGACAATAAGTAAAAATGTAATAAAGTATGCCTAAAGTATGCGATGTTTGAGAAGGTTGCATGAATGAAATCCCTGCCGACCAGTAATGCCCTGCCGCTCTACCTCCAATTGGAAGAGATCATCCGAAAGGATGTGGCGAATGGCCAGTTTATTATTTTGAATAATAAAACAGCGTATGCAATATAATTGAGTTAGTTTGAAAAAATTTGCGCATTTGATGGCTATTATGATTGTGCAGATCATATTTCTTTTCAAAAAAAGTGTAATTTGCTTGGCAATCCAATCTTTACTGGGGGGGCTTCTGCCAATGAAAACGCTCGCTTAATTTGCGATATTTTTGGGGGCAATATGAGGAGAATCGCTTGTCCACTTTGATGAGGGAGGAGTGAAATGACCGTGTGCAAAAGACTTGCTTGATTGAGCGATGAAGAAGAAGGCTTCCGAACGCAGGAGGGTTATGAAAACACAATTAATGTCACAAATCGATGCCGTGGCCATCTCGCAAAATGAGGTTGCCAGCCTTTGGCGCAGAGAAGAAGTTGTTCATCCCCCGGATGCTTGTTGCGGAGCGACTATTGTCCAGCTTACTTCCCACATTAAGATGGCCACGAGCATTTATTGTGAAGATCCCTTTTGTTCGGCGGTCTGCGGTCGAATAGTGGTTTGTCGCATGAACTGCCCTTTCCCAGAACGATGGCAGACGGAAATCTGGGTGATTGATCCGTCTTCGCGGCGGTCCTGTCTCATTGAGTCGCAGTCGGAGGGTTGGGCGTGCGGCGTTGCACAACATGCCTACAGTGATTTCTTTTTTTATAGCCGTCTTGGGGCGAATGGTGACCGGGAATGGGTTCGGCTTTGTCTTTCCACGCTGAAAAAACAGGTTGTTGCCGCTCTCAATCCTTATTGCATGCTTGCGGGACCAGGCTCTGTTTCGCCGGATTCGCGTTTTATTGTTTTTGGCACCAATCCAAAGGGCCGACTTTACCAAAGCGGAATTCAACAGGTGCTTGTTGTCGATGTGGAAAACGGCCAGAGTACTGTGATAGCCGAAGGAGAAGACCTTATCAATCCGCATCCTCGTTTTGACCGTGTCAATGGAGAACGGGTGTTGATCCAGCAAAATCGAGGGCAACGCTGGATGGAAGGCAGGGTGGCTGATTTTGAGACCTATGATGCCAGTTTAGGCGCCACTCTTTTTCTGGCACATCGGGAGGGCGGGGGCCGACAGGAACTTCCGATCGCCAGACCAAACATTCCTCATCGAATTTCCGGGCACGAGGCATGGGTGAAGGGAGAGATGGAGTTTCTCTATTCGAGCGGAATAGCCGATGGCTGCTATAACGATGGACGACGGAGCGGCAATCTTCTTTCTTATCACCTTGGCGACAAGCGGCCGCGAGTGGTTGCACATGATCCTGGCACTTATTATGGCCATGTAAGCACGTCGTTTTGTGGAAAGTACTGGGTTTGCGATGCTTGGTCTTGGAATTTTCCTCAACCTTTAGAATTTTGCGTTTCAAAAATTGTGATTGGGTCCATAAACTCCGGAAAATTTTCAACCTTATGCGATGTAGGCGCGCTGGATGCCATTTTTGAAGAAGGACATGCGCATCCCTATATGACAGCAGACAATCAGCGCGTAATTTTTGGTTCCATGCGGACGGGAACACCACAGGTTTATGCCGCTGAAATTCCAAAAGGTTTTCTCGACGCATTGGCATAGATAAATTTGGGGATTAATTTTACTTTCGCGATTCGGATTTTCCGGCGCGCAGCGCCATCTGGCCTCGGCGGGAATGGTCGATGGAATTGGCCAGCAGGCGGGCGGTTTCCTGGGAGGCATCACTTATCATTTCAGATTTATAATTGTCGCCAATGTAAAATTATAATTGTCGCGATAGAAACTTTTAATTGTCGTTGACCAGGAGCCCCCTCCTCCCGAAAAAAGGAGAACGCCCCAATGCTTTACTGCCCGGATGATTTGTCCTACGCCCGAAATGTTTTACCTTCAACCCGCTTCAAGATTTCGACATTCCGGCTTGATTGGTTGCCCGCACCGATCTATGGTCAAAACATACCCAGCCGTCATAGCTTATTTTCCGCTGGAACTGGCCGAATAATGGGGTCCACCTAGTTCCGCCGGATCAAGGCGTCGTTTGTGGAACGGCCTCAAAAAAGAGCAAGAGGCGCGAACTCCTGGCTTGCCGTTGCGGATGGGGTTTTCAGAGGGAGAATAAATATTTTTTGCGGAGCGCTTGACAACCAGTAAAAATGCAATAAAGTATGTCTAAAGTATGTAGCTCGCTTTGAGAAAAACACCCTTTACCATGAAAGCCCTGCCGACCAGCAATGCCCTGCCGCTCTACCTCCAATTGGAGGAGATCATTCGCAAGGATGTGGCGAATGGCCAGTTAAGACCCGGTGAACTTCTTCCCAGGGAGGAGGAACTGTGCCGCACCTACAAGGTCAGCCCCATTACGGTCAAGCGCGCGTTGGTGGACTTGACGCGCGGCGGTTTGCTGATGCGCATCAAAAGCAAGGGGACTTTTGTCCGTCCGGACTTTTCACCAAAACCACCGGCGACGGTTTCAATGCCGGCCAGGCGGAAGCTCCTTTCCTTCATTGTTCCGGATATTGAAGACCTTTTCCTCCATGAGATTTATCAGGGAGTGGAGTCGGTTGCCGGGGCCAATGGTTATCTGGTTTCCGTGTTGAGTTCCAATTGCGATGTCAGCAAGGAAGTCAAAAATCTTGAGTTTCTGAAAGAAGGCATGGCGGAAGGCGCCATCATTTTTCCGTTCTGGGGACGGGCCAATGTCACGCAGCTTCTGGAATTGAAAAAGATGCGGTTCCCCTTTGTTTTGATTGACCGGTTTTACCGGGACATGAAGACCGACATGGTGGTTGTGGATAATTTTTCCGGAGGTTGTGAGGCCGCCAGACATCTGCTTTCCCTTGGACATCGGAAGATCGCCCATATCATGGGGGTGGAATGCACCGCAAACGAGGATCGGTTTGAGGGCTATTTGTCGGCCTTGAACAAGGCCGGCATCCAACCGCTTCCCAGTTTGGTGAGAAAGATCCAACCCTTTGAGGCTGAGGACAGCATTCGTTTTGAACCGGACGATGTGGGTGGATACAATGAAACCCTGGCCCTCCTGAAGCAAAAGGAACGGCCAACGGCCATTTTTGCGGGAAATGATTACATTGCGCTGGGATGTCTGAAGGCGCTCAAGGAAAAAGGAATCTGTGTGCCCCGGGACATGGCCTTGGTCGGATTCGACGACCTGAGTTTTTCCGTCCGGCTGGAAATTCCCCTCACCACCGTTCACCAGCCAAAATTTGAAATTGGCAGGCAGGCGACCGAACTTTTGCTGAAACGGCTTCAGGAAAAACAGGCGGTGGAGAAGCCGGAGCCGGTTCAACTGGTATTGAAAACGGAATTGGTTGTCCGGGAATCCTCGGGCGCCATCCGTTCCCGTCCGGCAAAAACGGAAGGCCGCAAATCCAAGGCGAATAATCTTCAACTTGCAGTTTGAAAAACCTGCATCAACCAACAAACCCATAAAGGAGTTAAATATGCCCAAAGTAGGAATCGGAGTCATCGGATGCGGCAGCATTGCCAATGTCGCCCATTTTCCCTCCATCGCGAAAGCCGAGGGAGTGGAACTTGTCGCCGTGTGCGACACCAATGAGGAACACGCGCGCAAGGCCGCCCAGAAGTGGAACGCCAAATCGTGGTACCTGGATTACAAAAAAATGCTTGCGGAGAGAAAGGATCTCAATGCGGTGGTGATTGCCACGCCTCCGAAATACCACTGCGAACAAGGCGTTGCCTGTGCCGGGAAAGGTTTGCACCTGTTGATCGAAAAACCGTTGACCGTCACCAACCATGAGGCATGGGAAGTCGTCAATGCCGCCAAAAAGGCCGGTGTCAAGCTCATGGTGGGCTGCGACCGCCGGTTCTGGCCGCAAAACCAGTGGGCCAAGAAATTGATCGAGGAAGGGGTCATTGGAAAAGTGGCCATGGGACGCGCCACCATGCATGAGCATGTCAAATTCTACCAGGACAACCTGGCGATGAGCGATTTCCGCCTTTATCCGGAAATTGCCGGAGGAAGCGCGGTTTCCGACACCGGCGCCCATGCCATTGACCTTTTGGTCTGGCTGGTCGGTTCCCCGGTCAAACGGGTGACAGGCATTGCGGACAGGAGGGTGTTGCCGGAGAAGTACTCCAAGTGCGACGATTCCGCCGTTGTTTTGATGGAGCATCAAAATGGCGCGCTGAGTTATGTCAGTTGCAACCGGTTCAGCCCGGTGGTTTCCCAGTTCACCGAAATGTACGGCGAGGAGGGCACCATCTTCACCTGTTCCGACGCCCAGAATCCCTATCAAACCGCGCCCTTGGCGGTTTACACCAACAAGGATTACGAAGGCACTCAATTGCCGGAGTTGATCCGAAAATACCGCTGGCCCCAGGTGTTCTGGGGAGAGGATATCATCACCCATCCCGTGCAAAAACGCTGGGTTAGCATGTATCCTCCAAGAGAGCCCAACAATTATTACTACCTGTGCCAGCATTTCATCGATTGCATTGTCAACAACAAGGAACCCCTCACCAGGGGCGAGGACGGTGCTCACGCGGTGGAAGTCATGTGCGCGGTGTTCAAGTCCATGCGGACCAATTCGTGGGTTGACCTGCCGTTGAAGGAGGAGGTTTTCCCTCCTTACTACAAGAGGTCCTGACAAAGGAAGGAATTTAAACGATAACCCGGCGCCAAGGGCCGGTTCATGAACAAAACAGGAAAAATCCAACAAACAAATCAAACAAAGAAAAAGGAGTCAGTTAAATGTCGAAGATCAAAATTGCAGTGGCAGGAATTGGGAACTGCACCAGTTCGTTGGTGCAGGGCGGAGTTTTTTATAAGAATCTGAAGGTGAAGGCCGGGGAAGTGATTCCCGGATTGATGCACCCGACGCTGGGCGGATACACGGTCAGCGATATCGAGACGGTGGTGGCCATTGATGTGGACGCGCGCAAGGTGGGCAAGGATCTGTCCGAAGCCCTGTGGGAGGCGCCCAATTGCACCCAGAAGTTCTCGGATGTGCCGCATCTGGGAGTGAAGGTAATGATGGGGCCGGTGATGGACGGGGTGTCGGAGCATCTGAAGCGTTATGTGCAGGTGTCCAATGAGAAACCCATTGGCAGCGTGGATGAGATGGCCGAGATCTACAAGAAGAACAAGGTGGACGTGCTGGTGATCAACCTGCCGACGGCCTCTGAGAAGGCGACGTGGTTTTACTGCGAAGCGGCGTTGAAGGCCGGAGTTGGGATTGTGAACGGGATTCCCGTTTTGGTTGCCAACAACAAGGAATTCGCGGCAAAGGCGGAGAAGAACAAGGTTCCGATCGTCGGGGACGATTACAAGAGCCAGTTGGGCGGAACGATTCTGGATCGCGCGTTGTTGCACCTGTGCGTGCAGCGCGGGATCAAGATCACCAAGTCCTACCAACTCAATTACGGTGGCAACACGGACTTCTGGAATCTGACAGACTGGCAGCGTGGCAAGACCAAGCACGCGTCGAAGAAGAGGGGCGTGGATGCGGTGATGCCGTATGAAGCTCCGTTTTCGGTGAACGTGTCGCAGCTGGAAGTGCTGGACGACGACAAGATCTGCCGCATTGAGATTTGGGGCGAGAACTTCGGCGGCACGCCGATCTCGATGGAAGCCAAACTGAGGGTGGTGGACAGTCCGAACTCGGCAGGCGTGATGGTGGACGGGATTCGCTGCTGCAAACTGGCGATGGATCGCGGGATTGGCGGAGTGCTGGAAAGCGCCTCGTCGTACCTGTCGAAGAGCGCGCCGACGCAGTATGCGACGGACGAGGAAGCCCGCGCGGTGATGGATGAGTTCATCGATGGCAAGCGTCAGCGGTAAGAAGCGGGGTTGTTTGGGCTGCAGGCTGAAGGTTTTGATGACCGGAGGCCTGCAGCCTATCCGCCTGCGGTTTGAAAAATGGCGGTGAAGGAGCCCCGCCCTCCATTGTTCGCAAACAAAATGGGAGGGCGGGGCTCCCGCACCGCCACGTTTAAGACGAGAGAATTATTAAGATGAACCTGGTTGTCATTGGACATTTGTTGAAGGAGCGGATTGTTTTTCCGGATAAGAAGGAAATCGGGCCGATATTGGGCAGCCCTGCCGCCTACGGTTCGGTGGCGGCCGCCTGTTTGGGCATGAAGACGGGATTGATCACCCGCATCGGAAAGGACATGCCGGAGAAGCTGGTGGATATTTTGAGGCAGGCGGGGGTGGATACGGCGGGAATCCGGGTCGGGGAAAAAACCACCTCGAACCTTCTGATTTATGAGAGCCAGGAACGGAAGCGGTTGGAATTTTTGCAACGGGCGGAAGACCTTGTGGCCGGGGATGTGCCGGAATCCTATCTTGGGGCGGAGATGTTTTTGATCGCGCCGATCAATGATGAGATCGACCGGTCGTTGGTGGCGGATTTGCGCCGGCGAAACAAGGCCATGTCGGTGGAACTCAGCGGATTCGGCGGCGCATCGACCAGCAAGGAATGCCGGATGTCGCGGGAGGAGAGGCTTGGGCGGTTGAAAGAACTGGCGGGGCAGGTGAAGATCATCAAAGGGGGGGAGGAGGATTTTAAATGCCTGTTTGGGGAAGGGGTGGATGTGGAACAAAAGGCGCGTCAATTTCTTGGATGGGGGGCGGAGATTTGCCTGGTTACGCTGGGGAGCAAGGGCGCGCTGGTGGCGGCGCAGGGAGATGCGGCCAGGGAGGGATTTCCAGGCTGCGGCGGCGAACTGCGGGTGGAACGTGTGGCGCCATTCCATGTGAAGGCGATCGATTGCACGGGCGCCGGGGACGTGTGGCACGCGGGCTTTCTGCATGAATACTTGAAAACAAAAAATCTGAAGCGGGCGGCATCGTTTGCCTGCGCCCTCTCATCGATTCTCATTGAACGCACCGGAGGGGTGGTCTGCGAGCGTTTTCCCTCCGCCGCGCAGGTTTACGAACGGATGAAATCCATTGAATAACCCGGTTGACCTTGCGCGGAATGTCCGGCTGGGTTAGCTTGTAGCAGGATGCAATACGAGGAAAACAATTCATGCCGGAGAAGGGGGTTCACACTCGTGGAGTTGTTGGTCACCATAGCCATCATCAGCCTGTTGGCCGCCATGCTTGCGCCGGCGCTCAAGCAGTCGCGCGAAAAAGTCCGGCAGATCAGTTGCATGAACAACCTGCGTCAATTTGGATCAGCCATGATCCTTTACGCCAACGACAATGACGATTACATTATTCCTTATCATGGCGGTTGGAACCTTTATTTCAGCCGGCAGTTGATCGAAACCATGGGCATGAAATATTGTCAAAATGGAACATGGACGGTGAAGGACAATGTGCCCAAGGTGCTTTTTTGCCCATCGGACCCATCGCCTTACCAGGCCGCCCCGCCGACCGGCGATTTTTTTGGCAGTTATGGATGGACCCGCGGCATTTCCGGTGTGTACAACGACCAGGACACGCTTCCGTTTCACAGGCTTGGAGAGGCGGTTTCACCCGCCAACACCGTGATCAGCGCGGAAATAAAAGCCAGCGCGAATGTCGTCAGCGTGTCTGTCTCCTTTGATTTTACCCATCATGGAATGGGATTGAATGTTCTTTTTTTGGACGGGCATGTGTCGTTTGTCACTCCAGCAGACGCCAGCCTTCTAAAATTCACGCTGAACTAGTCCGGAGTGACCGCAAAGAATTCGCAAATCATGACCCATCGGGAACTTTTTCATCAAATCATGCACTACGGCTCCTTTGACCGGATGCCGGTGGTGCATTGGGGGGGGTGGACGGAAACCACGGAACGCTGGCATGCCGAGGGATTGCCGCGCGGTTGCGATGTGCGTCAATTTTTGGGGGCAACACCCCATTGGGCTTTTATCAACGCGGATTTTGGCCTTTACCCCTGTTTTGAGGAGCGAGTTCTGGAGGAAACAGCCGATCACCGTGTGGTGATGGGAAAAGACGGCGTGGTTTTCAAGGCGGGCAAGAGTCAAAGCAGCATTCCTCATTACATCGATTTCACCTTCAAATCCGCCGCGGACTGGGATGAGTACAAGAAGCGGCTTCAACCCCATCCGGGCCGGTTGCCGGAGAATCTTGATGAACAGATTAAAAAAGCCGTGGATTCCGGCCTGGCCATTTGTTTGGACACCGGTTCCCTCATGGGATGGATCCGCAATTGGATGGGCGTGGAAAACATGTCTTATCTCATGAGCGACGATCCCGATGTCTATGCCGACATGGTGATGACCATTGCGGATCTTGTGTGTTGGGGGATTGACCAGGTGCTGCCCAAGGTGAAGGTTGATTTTGGTTTTGGATGGGAGGATATTTGCGGCAAGTCCGGGCCCTTTGTCAGCCCGGCTCTTTTCGGTCAATGCGTGGCGCCAGGTTACCGGAAAATCCGCGAAAGGCTCGAGCGGTACGGGGTTCGTCTTTATGGCATCGACAGCGATGGGGATGTGACCGCCCTTGCCGGACATTGGCTGGATGCGGGCGTCAATCTGCTGTTTCCGATCGAGGTGGGCACATGGAAGGGGGACGCAAATGTTTACCGGAAAAAATACGGCAAGGAGCTTCGCATCATCGGCAATTTTGACAAGATTGCTTTGGAACGGGGCCGCGGCGATGTGGATGCCGAACTGAAACGCCTCATGCCGTTGATGAGGGAGGGCGGCTTCATGATCATGCCCGATCATTTGATCACACCGGGGACCGCGCTTGAGGATTACCGCTGGTATCTCAACCGTTTGCGGGAGATTCGCTTTTAACCTGCATATTTTATCAAAAGATGAAAACGATGTGTCCTGCCAGCTTCGATTCCAGTCCCTCCAGGCGGAACTTCCGTCCAGGGTTGAGAAACATTGGCTCATTGCCTCCACCCCCTGAACCGTGAACTCTGAACCCTTGAACCACGCCAATGATTGAATCATCATGAAAAAACATTCCGATCAAAAAATGAAGGCGGCAAAGCTCAAATCCATCGTGTTTGACCAGTTGCCCATCCACGACACCTGCTGGTCCCTGATCACCGGCGTGGATGGCCGGCTTTACATTGGCGTTTGCGGGGAGATGACCGGCGGCCTGAGCGCCTTTCTCGCATCCTATGATCCGCGGACGGAAAAAGTGGACTATCATTTCGAGGTGGCCGAGGTTTTTGGGATTATTCCGGAGAAGGGAGAGGCATCCCAGTCCAAGATTCATTATTCCCTGCTCAGCGATTCGGATGGGATGATTTATGGGGCCACCCATTCCACGGGCGCTCCGCTGGGCGATTTTCTCTGGCGTCCCTGGAATTGCTGGACCCATCCCATCAAGAATTTCCGCGGCTCATGCCTGTTTGGTTACAATCCAAAAAAGCGCGAGATTCTTTTCACGGACATGTTGCTGCCCCGGGAGGGAACCCGGTGCATGGCGATCAGCAACAAACGGAGAAAATTGTTCGGCATTTCCTATCCGAGGAATCATTTTTTCATTTACGACCTGGAGAAACATGAGTTGCGGGATCTTGGCCGGATCGGCAGCATCAATCCCCAATGTATTTTTCTCGATCCCGACGAGAACGCCTATACCACCGATGATTACGGCAACCTGATCCGTTGCGATGGCGAGAAGGAGGAGATCGAGGAGGTGGGGGTTCAAATTGCGCATGCGTCTTTCCGCAACGGATTCCACAATGTGTTTTACGATGTGGCGCCTTCGCCCGACGGGGAAAGCGTTTATGGCGCAACCTGGACTTTTGGCGAAAGGCTTTTCTGCTACAATTTCAGGAAAAAGAAACTCTACGATTTTGGAAAGACGTTTGGAGGGGAGGTTGAGGAATGGGCGCATATCATCAACAGCCATGTGGGGGGGGCTGGTTTTTGGCAATGATGGAAAACTTTATTTTTCCACCAACCTGCGTCTGGGAGGAAAGATGGCGCCCCATCTGGCTGTGTTCGATCCCGCCACTGAAAAACGCGAGATTCTGGGTGTGATCACCCACGGAGGAAAACCCGCGGATCATATTTCCAGGGCGGCGTTTGATTTCGGCGGCAATCTGTATTTTGCGGAAGTCGGCAACAGTCCGACCAAGTTGTTCAAATATGAGGGCGCCAGGGGAAAAGGGGGAATGAAAAGAGCGATAAGGTATTGGGGGTGAAACTAGATGTTAAGGAAATTCAAAGGTTGCTGGAAAAGGCGGTGCGGGAGCCCCGCCCTCCTTTGCCTTGCATAAAATGGAGGGCGGGGCTCCCGCACCGCCTTGTTGAGTTTCTGCGTCGAGCGTCAAACATCGAGCCGCCACGCCCCGGCGTGACTTAATTTAAAATTTTTAATTATTAAAGGCATGAAAACATTGAATCTTAAAAACAGAAAATGGCCGTCTCCACCCCCGCACGACAAACGGTTTCAAGGGGACGGAATCAAGGGATTTTTGCGCTTGCGCGCGGAATATGAGAAAAGCGCCTTTGTCAGCGAGGGGCATGTCGAAGTCCGGCGGCTCGGGCCGTCGTCATTCGTCAGACCCATTCCGCCTGGCGAATGCGCCATCACGGCTCTGGTCCGTTACACGGGGGGGAAGATTTACGGGGGAACCTCCGGCAGGCGGGCGCATCTCTTCTATTACGATCCCTCGCCGGACGCCGATGTGGTGGTGGATATCGGGGTGGTCGCGGAAAAAACCAGGATCACCGGCATGGTTGCCGGCGAGAAGATCTACATTGCAACCGATGGCGAAAAAGGGGGGATTTTATACGCCTATTCGCCCTGCGAAGTTTTGATGGAAAAACTGCAGGTGGCCGGGATGGGGTTGAGGGAAATTTTCGATTCCCCGGTGGAAGACCAGATGTTCCACAGCATTGTGGATCCGTGTCATTCCGCCGGCAAGATCGAGGTGTTCAAAAAGATTTTTCACAATCAGGGAATTGAGGGATTGGTCATGGATGAAAAACGGAAGGTTCTTTACGGGCTTTCTTCGAAACAGGGAACGCTGTTCGCCTGCGATGTCCGGTCCGGCAGGGTGAGTTTGAAGGGAAAAGTGGATCAGCTGGAGGAGTTTTCCCGGAAACTGGCAGTGGATGGGGACGGGGTGGTTTATGGCGCGGGGTGCAGCGGACGGTTGTTCCGGTTTGATCCGGAGAAGGGGAAGATTGAGCATCTGGATTTGTTCCTTCCATCCCTCAAGGGGCGCCAGGCGTATGCCCGGGTTGACGCATGGGCGCCGGATGCAAGAACAGGCGTGATTTACGGCGGAACCGTGGATGGCATTGTTTTTGTGTTCGATCCAAAGGCCGGGAAGATCATTTGCCTGGGCAAACCCATTGATCAGATGCGTGTTCGCGCCCTGACGATTGGAAATGACGGACGTATTTTTGGCGTGGGCGGGGAACCCGGCAAATGCTGCCACCTTTTTGTCTATGAACCCTGTTCGCGGCAACTGCGCGATCTGGGCTTTATGCTGGCGGCTGTTGAGACGCCGTGGTACGGCTATGAGATCGATTGCGCGGCGACGGGGCGCGATGGGGAAATCTATTTTGGTGAGAACGACCGGATCAGCAACCTTTTCATCTATCATCCCGCCATTGGACCGGGATGCGCGTGTGGAAAGGAATCTTTTTGCCGCAGTTCCCCAGCCGGGGATGGCCGGTGAAAACAAAAGTTTTCATTGATATCGATGGCACGATAACCGACGGGGCGCCGGAGGGAGAGACAGGCTATTTCGAGCATGCCCTGCAGGCGGAACTGGTCAGAAGGCACAAGCTTTCCCGTCAGGCGGCGATGGACATGCTTTTGGCCGCCGAGGAAAAAGCGTCGGGAAAGGACCCTTTTTACGCCTTGCAATATCTTCCTTTGAAAGTTTCAAAAGCCGCGCTTTGGAGGGAAACCCTGAAAAGACAGCGGAGGAAGGTTTTTCCTTATCCTGACGCCGTCTGGCTTGTGAAAGCCCTGAGGCGGAAAGGATTTGATCTTTATCTGCTTACCAACAACACCGCGAACCGGGCCTTGTCCAAGATGGTCCGGGCGGGCTTGGCCACCACCCGCGGATCGCGTTATTTCAAGGGGATTTATGGGGCGGATGTCACGGGTTGCAGGAAAAATTCGCCGGCTTTTTACCGCCGGGTTTTCAAGCTTGGAAAATTCAATCCAAAACAGGCGGTCATGATCGGCGACGATCCATTCTGTGACCAGGAGATCCCCTGCAAGCTTGGCGTGAAAAACGTCATCCTCGTCAATCGCCGGCAGAAGGAACGGGTTGTCAAAAAAGGAAGCGTTTTCCGTGTCAATAGTCTGAGGTTCGGCTGGAAAATTGTAGAGGAGATTTTGCGATGGTGAAATTCACATTGATGGACAGGATAAACAGGATCATGGAGAGGCAAACCATCCTATGAATCCTGGCCATCGATGTTTAACCCCAATGCTAAAGCCTTGGCTTGCGCCCATGCGCGAACGCCGGAATCCAGCGCCGGGTGCGGATGAAGATTTCGGCAAAAATCGTTTGCTTTTCTGTTAATTGTCGATTATTGTCATTTAAAATTAAACGGCAAGACTTGGATCTTGTGGTTCTCGATCCAAAGAGCGGCTGGTGTTATGGCTTGTCGTGTTTACCTCTTAAAAATCATGAAAATTTTAAAATCGTGGATTGTTTCTTTGTTCCTGCCGGCGGTGGCTGGTTTTGTGGTTGCGGAACCACCGTCGCGGGAGAATCTCCTGCTCAACCCTTCGTTCGGCGAGGGGGAACTCAAGGCCAGGGCGAATGGCGGTTATGCCTGTTCGGGATGGCTTGTTCATCTCCAGAAGGATTCGGCGCCTGAGAGCGCCCTGGCATGCGTCATTGAAAAGGGACAAGGGCCCGATGGCGCGGATGTGTTGAAGGTGGAATTGAACGATGAAAAAGCGATTGTCTGGATCGATCAGGCCAGGAGGGAAATCACCGAGGGGCGGAACTACGAACTGTCGTTTTTGTATCAGGCCGATCCGATGGACAAGATCAAGCTTCGCGCAAGATTTTTCTGGTTTGGCCCGGATTATGAGAATCTGATCCCAAAGCTCGGCAAGAACGCCCACCAATGGCTGATGGGATTGAATGGAAAAGAGGAGAAGGCTGGATGGCAAAAAGTGGTGCGTCCCATCAGTGCGCCGGCGGAGGCGCGTTTTTTCAGCATCAGTATTGTGGCGGAGAAAATGAAGAGTCTTCGTCTGGCCAGGATCCAGGTGAAAGAATCCGGAACGGCGGGCAACGCAACCTTGAAGGTCGGGGATAAAACATTGTTTTACAAACCGCGCAAGGAACAGCCGGATCCTCCGATGCAATCCCGAACTGCGGAGCAGGAGGAGCTTGGATATGTCACTTTTGCCCGCAAACGGGTGAGGGATGTTTATCCGGACAGCATTCCCCAGCCGGATGAAATGACGAAGGAGATCCGGCTTTTTGCCGCGCCAGGACAACGGGAGGCCGGCTGGCTGGCGGTTCATGCCCTCAGGGATTTGGGATCTGTGAAAGTGGATGCCGGGGATTTCATTGCGGACCAGGCAAAAGGCGGCCGGATTTCCAAAAACCATGCCGAATGCCGGGTGGTCAAATGCTGGAAGCAGACATGCGATGGGGTGTATGAGAACATCAACAACACATATGGAATCATTCCCGAACTTTTGCTCAGGCAGGAACAGTTCGATCTTTCGGCGGGCAGGACGCAGAACCTTTGTTTTTTGGTTCAGGTTCCGGAGGACGCCAAGCCGGGCGATTACAGCGCCGAGGTTCGTCTGGGCGGCGGGGAGAAGACCGGGCAATTCAAGATCAGATTGAAAGTGCTGCCTTTTCAATTGAGAAAGCCGCAACCCGGGGAAATGGTCTGGCTGATCCATACCACCGGTGAATTTGGCGCGCTGATGAAACCCGGGCAGACGCCCGTTGATGCGGTTGAAACCGCCTTGCGGGATCTTCATGCGCGTGGAATCGAGGGATTGGCGCTGGGATGCGGTTATGGCGAACCGGCGGAGTATGAAAAGAGCGGCGAGGGTTTGAAGCTGAAAAAATTTTCCAAGCTCGATCGCGTAGTCAAGGCGATGAAACGCACGGGAATGCGCGGGCCCCTGTTCGTTCACTGCGGCGACATGCTGGAGCGGCGGGTGGCTGCGGCTTTGAAGCTGGAGATGCCGCCGGGCGACAACAAGGGCGGCGTGATCGATGCGATGAAGACGGAGGAATTCAAGACAGGCTTCAAACAGGCCTTGCTGGAAATTGACCGTTTTATCAAGGCGGAATTGGGCGCTGATTTCGAATGGTTCTATGGCGGAATGGACGAACCCGGGTCTCATGCTTACCGGCAGGAAAGGGTTTTTTGGCAATATCAACTCGCAAAAGAAGCCGGTTTGAGGAGGTGGAGTTACATGGACGGGGAATTTTGGAAAAAACTCGCGCCTTTGAACGATGTGCAGATCATGCAATTCAGGGGGATTTCCGCCGATGCGGAAAAGCGCGCCCAGTTCAAGAGGGAGTTGGAAGGATTCAAAAATAATTTCTATTGTTATGGAGGCAGTGGGACTTACGGCATTGCCACGGGGGATACCTTGCCGAACCGTTGGGCGACGGGCTTTTTCAGCTATCAAACCGGCGTCAAAGGCGAGCAATCCTGGTTGTATCACTTGAAAAATCCGGTTGATTTGGATGGAACCGGGCATTGCTCGTTTTATCCCCTGATCAGTTACGCGGACAAGAGCCAGGAATTGATTCCCACGTTGCAATTGGAAGGCATCCGGCAGGGAATCGATGATTATTGTTACTTCTATACATTGAAACAATTGTTGGATCCCGCTTCCGAGACAGGCAAGACGTCAAAGGTCGGGCAAATCCGGGCGGATTTTTCAAAACTGCTTGCGGCCATTCCGCTGGAGCGCAAGCAGTTTGAGGCCGGATGGAACGATGCGGAGTTGGCCAAGGTCCGGTGGCAGGTTGCCTGCTGGATCATGGAGTTGACAAAAACGGCATGAAGATCTCCGCTTTTCTTTCCGCCGCATTTTTTTGCGCCGCAATTTTCCCGGCAAGCGGCATGGCAGGCGCGCAGGAGGAACAACGCCCGCCCAAGGTGGCGGTCCGGCGGTCAACCGATCCCATTAAAATCGACGGTGTTCTCGACCGGAAAGAGTGGAAGGATGCGGTTCAAATCGATGATTTTCATTTGTTTTCCAGCCAGAGATCGGAGGTTCGCGAGCCTTTTCAGAAGACGACCGCCTGGCTGGCTTATGATGACGACCGTCTCTGCATCGCCTTTCGTTGCGCTGTCCGGAGTTCCAGGGATATCAAGGCGGATGTTCGCCGGCGCGATGGGCCGGTTTTTGGGGATGAGTCGGTCGAGGTTTTTTTGAATCCGGATCCGAATCATTCCAATTACTATCAATTTGGGGTGAATCCCCTTGGCTGTGTCAGCGACGCCAGGGTGGGGGGGAACGCCGGGGCGGTGGACGCGAGTTGGACGTCCATGGAATGGAAGGCGGCTGCCCGGGTGAATGAGCGGGATTGGACTTGTGAAATGGCGTTTCCTTTCCGGATATTGGAAATCCGATCCTCCGATTGGAGGATCAATCTGACGCGCAATGCGATCCGGCCTTATGGCGAGGCGCTGACCTGGGCGCCCATCAAATCAACCACCGGATGGCAGCGTCCCGAACAATTTGGTTATCTTCGGGGCATGGAAATTCCAAAGTATATCCGGGTGGCATTCAAGGGGCTCAAGATGGAGCCATTGGTGGCGGGGATGAACAGATTCAAGTTCATGTTCAAGAACAATTGCAGGGATGCGGAGGAGATTGGCGTCAGGCTGGCCTTGGAAGATTCACAGGGGGGAAAGAGGGTGGAACAAGCCGCCGGGGTCATTCATGTTGGAGCCATGGAGGAAGTGGCGGTTCCGGCGCGGATTCAACGGGAGGGGATTTTGATCTGTCGATTCGAGATTTTCCGGGTTGGCAACGGGGAGGTTTTTCATGCCAGCGCGCCAGTGTCAAGGGATGTCAGGTTTTTGGATGTCCGGATGCCGAATCTGCTCTGTGAAAAAGAGCGCGGGGTTGCGCAACTGACAGCCAATCTTTCGCCGGAAACAAAAGAAAAGGCTGAATTGAAGATTTCGGCTTTCAGGGATGGGCAGCCCAAAGCCGTTGTGAACGCCGCGCGGAAGATCAACGGAACCGGAGTCTGGCGGCTGCCGGATTTGAAACATGGCCGTTACCGGCTTGTTTTTGAACTGATGAACGGCCCGGATGAACGGATGTCGATATGCGAAAAAGAACTGTGGGTTGTTCCGCGTTTCTGAGGAGGGGGAGATTATTTCAATGTTAAGGAATTTCAATGTTTGCTGGAAAAGGCGGTGCAGGAGCCCCGCCCTCCGTTTGTCGCGAAATGAATGGATGGCGGGCCGTCGCCGCGCCGTAGTGGCTTTGGCCACGCAGGCGGGGCTCCCGCACCGCCTTGCCGGTTTTCTGCGTCGAGCATCTGGCATCGAACGTCAAGCTGCCGCGCTCGGCGCGACTTAATTTATGAATGCTTTTGAATTGGGAGTTTCGCTGGCCACGATTGCCGTGGAACTGAATGAGGAGATTTTTGACCTTGTGGAGAACGCCGGGCTGCAAAATCTTGAGATTCGGCATTATAACCGTGAGCACTACCAAAGGAACCGGCCCTTTCTGAAAAAGTTTTCCAAAACACGGCCATGGACGGTTCACGCCCACTTTGGCGGGAATGTCGATATCGCTTCATTTGAAAAGAAAACCCGGGAGGCGGGCCTTGAGAGTCTGCAGGAAGCCCTGAATGTGGCCGTGGATCTCGGCGCCGGCATACTTGTCGTGCACGCCAGTGTGGAACCCCTGGCGCCCCAAAATCGTGAACAGCATAAAAAATTTGCGCGCGAGGGGCTGGCTTTTATCGCTGAAAAATGCGCGGGAAAAGGCATGCGGCTGGCGGTGGAATTTCTGCCCCGCACCTGTCTGGGAAATACTGCCGGGGAACTGATGGAGTTGATTGACGGGCTGCCGGAGGACGCCGCGGGCATCTGCCTGGACACCAACCACATGATGGATCAATACAGGGAACTTCCCCGGATCGTGGACTCCCTCGGCTCCCGGCTGATTGCCACTCATTTGAGCGATTACGACGGGGTGGACGAAAAACACTGGATTCCCGGCGCAGGCGTGATCGACTGGCAGGCGTTTTTTAACGCGTTAAAAAATGCCGGATATCGCGGCACGCTCAACTACGAGGTCGTTTTCAAAGACTGCCCGCCCGCCGAACGAATCGCCCTGATCAAGGATTCCCACCGAAAACTTTTCCGGCCCTCCTGACCCGCATGTTTCATCAGGCGGAACAACGCGAAAGACTTCATTCGCCAGCCTGAAAAAACACTTGATTTTTTGTTAATTGTCGATTATTGTCATTAAGAATTAAATGACAAGACTTGAGGTTGATGACGCATGATTCAGAGCGGAAGGTGTCTTGTCCGTATTTTCCACTTTTACAAGAGGCCCGAAAATCATGAAAATCCCGATGTTTTGTGTTTCCATTCTGGCTGCCAGCCTGCAACTGACGCTGGCGGGGAATCCGCCTGCCGGTGTTGACGGGGGGGCTGTTGCGCCTCACGTGATGCTGGCCCAGGGCGATTCGGCGGAAATGGACTTGGAATGTCCCGGCGATCCCTCCAGGCTTGTGGCGGCAACGATTGATGGCAAATCGCTCGAAGGCGGGGTCCGTTTGGAAATGGTCGCGGCGAATGGGCCGAAAAACAAAGTCAGGTTGACGACAACGCCGGGCGCGGAACCGGGGGTGTGCCGGATTGGTCTGAAGGAGGACGGAAAAATAAAACCGCTGGGATACGTTGATATCGTTGACAAGGCCGCCTATGGGGAATTCGAGGCTGCGGCGGCGAAAGTCAAGCTGCCGGACGGACCGGTTCAATTGCTTTTTTTGGGTGACAGCCTGACGGATCGCAATCGGGGGTTCAACTACGCGGACAAGGTTTGTTTCTGGCTGGCAAGGAATCATCCAGAGGGAGTCAGGGCCAGAAATGCCGGCGTGGGAGGGGATTTCACTGTTCGCGTCTGGGATCGGATGAATGGGGTTGCCGGGGTTCATCGTCCCACGGATTATGACGGCATTTTCGATCCGCCGCCGCAGTTTGTCTTTGTGTTTCTGGGCCAGAATGACACCAAGGTCCATCCTTCGACCCGGTACACGCTGCCCATGGTTTCTTCGGATAAGTTTGAAGAGACCTATCGGCTGATTGTTCAGAGATTGAAGGAGCAGACGCGCGCCAGGATCGTGTTGCTCTCCACGGCGTCGTTGGTGTTCGAGGTTCAGAAGGAGAAGGCGGATCAAATGCGGGCGCAAGGCAAGAATCACGCGCTTTTTGGCGTTTCGGAACTGCTGGAAAAGTTCAATGCCGTCATCAAGAAACTGGCGGATGAAATGTCGCTTGGCTATGTCGATGTTTACGAGCCAACCCGGCGGCATCCGTCCAAAAAACAACTGTTTGTCGAGGATGGGGTTCATGTCAACAATGAGGGAAACCGGCTTATTGCCCTGGAAATTTTGCGTTATTTTGCGGCAACATCAGGAGATAAAATATGAGTGCGCCCGGGTTGAGATTTCCCGGAAAAGAAGGTATGTTCGTGGTGTGTGTAAAAAACAATAGCATCAGCGGCGGGTTTACGCTTTTGGAGCTTTTGGTCGTGGTGGCCATCATGTCCATTTTGGCCGGGCTGCTCATGCCGGCGGTGGGAAAGGCGCGGGAACAGGGGCGGAGCATCCGGTGCATGAACAACCTCAAGAATATGGGCGAGGCCATGCATCTTTATCTGAACGACAATAACGAGATGTTTTTTCAGCAGGGGGCGTATCCCGATCATTACACCAAGTTCCTGGGGCCGTACCTGAATGTGAACAAGATCGACGGCGTGAATTGGGTCGCTTGCAGTTCCATTTATCGCTGCCCCACCTACAAGGGAACCGATTCAGACTACTTTACCTACGGGTATAACAGTTTTTGCGGTTATGTCTCGGCAGCCCAGCCATACCGTTCCCTGGCGGGCATTGATCAACCCGCGCGGTTTCCGCTTTTTTTGGAGACTGACGCGAATCAAAACCTGACCAGCGTTTCCACGAGCTACGATACCTTGAGCTTCCGCCATTTGGGAAACATGAATGTGGTTTGTGTGGGGGGCAACGTCAAGGTCCTTCCCGTCAGCCAGATGCCCCTATCGAGTTGGACTTACAAGTTTTTGAACGGCGAGGTTGAGTGGTAGAAGTTTGCATGCGGGGTAAATGGCGGGATGCCGGACGGAATTCGTGTCGATAAACAGGTTGGACAGGATTTTAATGTTAAGGAATTTCAATGTTTGGCGGATGAAAAAGAAATAGCGACAGTCTCTGGATTCCCGCATCCGCGCATACGCGTCAACCTAAGGAATCAATGAATCATATCTCTATCATAGGCGGTGCGGGAGCCCCGCCCTCCATTTTTTACCGTGCAGACAATGGAGGGCGGGGCTCCCGCACCGCTCCGGGCGGTTGTATCCCGCCTTTGAGTGATCGTTTTTGCGTCGAGCGTCGTGCATCGAGCATCAAGCTGCCGCGCTCCGCTGCGGCTTAATTTAAACGGATCTGTTTGGAAAGAGGCTCTTTGTTGACAAACCGGAATTTTGGGGTACGTTCTTTTTTGCAACCAGATGTTTGGTTTTATGGGGCAAGATCAATGGATGAAAGGTTGTGAGGTGCAAAAAGAAACGCATGAAATCATAGGCAGGATTGGGGGGGATATTCCGCGGGGCTGGGAGGCCACAGGATTGACCAGGGATTTTTACGCCGATTTGAGCGAGCCGATTGTGAGGCAGGCGGTTGCCTGGCAGGACAAGGACGGGAGGATCATTGATCCCTATGTCCATGAGGAAACCCCCACGGCCACCGCGCGTTTTGTCGGCGCGCTGGGATTTTTGATCCGGGCGGGGCGTTGTCTTGATCTGGTTGAGGTCTGCTCAAAATCAATGGAAATCGGATGTCTGGATCTTTACGAGGCCAATCGCAAACCGCTGAAGGGGGCGGAGTTTTATGTCAAGGAATTAATGGCGGGTTATATTGCCTTAAAGGGGCGTGTGGATGGCGAAGTTCTCAAGCGCTGGGAGAAACATCTGGGCGGCTACAATCCCGAGGAGAATTATGTCGCCGTTTTGGCGAAGGTCAAAGCGGAGAACATCCATAATTTTTGCACGTTTGCCATCGCCGGCGAGGCGTTCAAGAAAAAATATGGTCTGGCGGATAACGAAGGGTTTATTGACCGGCATATTGAAATACAAAAGAGGTTGTTCACGGAATTTGGCATGTATCGTGATCCGCATGATCCCATGACTTACGACGGTGTTCCGCGCATGAATCTGAGCCTGGCGCTTTTTGCGGGGTACCGGGGAAAACATCACGCCTTTGTCGATGAGATGTTGAGGGAGGGAGGTTTGACGACCCTTCTCTACATGTCGCCGACAGGGGAATGTCCCTATGGCGGGCGGAGCAACCAGCAGAATTTCAATGAGGCAATGATCGCATTGATTTGCGAATATGAAGCCAGCCGGTATCAGCGGCAGGGAAAATTGGAATTGGCGGGGGCGTTCAAGCGGATGGCGAGGTTGTCGGCTCTTTCCGTCAAACGATGGCTGGAAATGACGCCTCCCCGATTCACCAAGAACAGTTTTCCTCCCGATTCGCAGCATGGCCGCCAAAAAGCCTATGGGTATTACGGGGCATATTCGCTGTTGATTGCCAGCCAGTTTGGTTTTGCCCATTTGCTTGCCGACGACACGATTCCGGAAAAGCCCGCGCCATGCGAAGCCGGGGGATATGTGTTCCGTTTGAAGGACGCTTTTCACAAGGTTTTTGCCACATGCCAGGGGCATCATCTGGAGATCGACACCAACGCCGATTTTCACTACGACGCGACCGGACTGGGCCGGTTTCACCGGACCGGTTTTCCCACGGAATTGGGGGTGTCCTGTCCGTTTGTCACCCATCCCGATTATCTTGTTTCCCGCGGCGCGGCGCCCAGGAATATTGCCATTGGCCCGGGATGGATTGACGGGCAGGGGAAGAGGCGCTGGCTGGCGGATTTTACGGGGGAAAAAGACGTGGCGGAGATGGAGGTGATGGAGAAGAGCGCCGGGCGGGTCCGGTTCAAGCTGGCCTATCCGGGAATTTGTTCCCGCGGACGGGTGATCGAGGAATATCAGTTGGATGGGGATGGTTTGGTGATTTCAAATTCGATTGAGAATTACAGCGGGGAGTTTTTTGTCCAAATACCCCTTCTGGCGGACAACGGGAGGGAAACGCCGGAAATCAAGATCGAGAAAAACGCATTTGTCGTGAGATGCGGCGGGAATGTTTTCAAGGCCGAATGTTTGTTTCCGCAAAACACGGAGCTTTCCCTGGAGAGTTTCGAGGCATCCAATCGCAACGGAGTTTACAAGGTTGGATTTTTCAAGGCGCCGGGAGGGAAAATAACCTGCCGATTGGGTGTGCGATGAGTTTTGTCTCCTTTTCGATCGTTCATTTCATTGACATGCCGGGATGAGCCGCATTTGAAGCGCCAAGGGGCTTCATTTTACATGGGTGGACAGGATGCGCAGGATTTTTGCGCGGCTCCTTATCCCTCGGAAAGGAGTTCCTGGATTTCCTCCCAGTTGAGGGTTTCGACGAGTTGATCCTCGGTTCCGAGGATGTTGCGGATGGCGTCGCGTTTGCGGTTTTGGAGGTTGAGGATTTTTTCCTCGACGGTGCCGCGGGTGATGAGTTTGTAGCTGGTGACCAGGCGGGTTTGGCCGATGCGGTGGGCGCGGTCGGTGGCCTGGTCTTCGACGGCGGGGTTCCACCAGGGGTCGAAGTGGATGACGGTGTCGGCGCCGGTGAGGTTGAGTCCCACGCCGCCGGCCTTGAGGCTGATGAGGAAAACGGGGATTTTTTCGTCGGTCTGGAATTGTTCCACCACTTTGGCCCGGTCCACGGTTGAGCCGTCGAGATAGGAGCAGGCGACGCCTTCCTCCTCAAGCCGTTCGCGCAGGAGGGTGAGCATGCTGACGAATTGGCTGAAGACCAGAACGCGGTGGCCGCCGTCCAAAACCTCGTCGAGGAGTTCGGAGAACAATTCCAGTTTGCCGGAGGGCTGGTTCGATTCCCTTGCGGCGTCGAGTTGGAGCAGCCGCAGGTCACAACAGATCTGGCGCAGGCGCAGCAGGGCGCTGAGGACGAGCATGCGGCTTTTGGGAAGTCCCTGGGCTCCGACGGCGGCGGTGACTTCGCGGCGTCCGGCTTCGAGCATTTGCTGGTAAATGGCGCGCTGGTCGTCGGAAAGTTCGCAGAAGGCCGTTTGTTCGATCTTTTCGGGCAGGTCGCGGGTGACTTCCTTTTTGAGCCGCCGCAGGAGGAAGGGGCGGGTGCGGCGGGCGAGGCGGGTCTGGGCCTTGGGATCTTTGTCGCGGGTGATGGGCAGTTCGTAGCGATCCTTGAAGTCGCGGGCTGTGCCGAGGTATTCCGGCATCAGGAAATCGAAGATGGACCAGAGGTCCAGGACGGAGTTTTCCATGGGGGTTCCTGTGAGAACCAGCCGATGCCGGCTTCGCGCGGCTTTGACGGCCTGGGCGTTTTGGGTTTGCCGGTTTTTGATGTGCTGGGCCTCGTCCAGAATGACGGTATCCCATTCCAAGTCCCGATGGCGGTCCGCGTCGCGCCGCATCAATCCGTAGCTGGTGATGACCAGATCGGCGCCGGCGATTTTCCCAAACAAATCGTGCCGTTGAGTTCCATGCAGGACCAGGGTGCGCAAGCCGGGGGTGAATTTTGCGGCCTCGGACGCCCAGTTGAAAGTGAGGCTGGTGGGGCAGACGACCAGGCAGGGGAGATTGAGTTGACCTTGGTTTTTGAGTGATTGGAGAAAGGCCAGCACTTGGAGGGTTTTGCCGAGGCCCATTTCATCGGCCAGGATGCCGCCGAACTGGTTTTCGCGGAGAAAGTTCAGCCAGCCGATGCCGGTTTTCTGGTAGGGGCGCAGGATGGAATCCAGCGCGCCGAGAGGGGGAATTTCAAATTTTGCCTCGCCGCGTTGACGGGCCGCGCAATCGCGCCAGGGCGCCAGGGAGGGGGGCGCCCATCCGTTTTGCTGGCGGATGGTTTCGTCGAGAAAGCCGATCTGGACGGAATCCAGCCGGTATTTTCCGTCCTGCTGCCGGGGCGAGGCGTCCAGCAGCGCCTCCTGCAATTCATGGACGGCGTCGGTATTGAGGATGCCCAGTCTTCCGTTTTTGAGCGTGGTGTAATTCTGGCCCTTGAGCAGAAGTTGCTGGATGTCGCCGGCGGAGAAGCGCTCGCCGCCTTTTGACTGGAAGGCCACATCGAGGTCGAACCATTGTTCGCCGGAGGAGACGGCGGAGAATTGCGGTTCGATGACTTCGATGTTTTCTTTCATGCTCCGATCCAGCCGGGTTTCGACGGTGATTTTCCATGCCTTTTGGAGTTGGGGAAAATCGCGGGCGATGAAAAGCAGGACCTTGTTTTGTCCGGCAAGTTGGAAAAGGCCTTTTTCGTTGGGACCGGTGAATCCGGCGCGTTGCAGACGCTGGATTGCGCCGGCTTCGGCCGCCGCGTGACGGGTGGAATAGCGGGTGGGCGACTGGGGATCGGCGAGCCAGATGTCGTTGGCCGGCGCGCCGAGGGTCATGGTTTGCTGCGCGTAGGAACAGCGAAGCCAGGCGTCCATCCGCGCCAAGCCTCCGGAGAGTTCGAGGGTGAAGGAAGGGTTGAGCGGGGAAAAGGAAAAATCCGATGATTTGAAATCGGCCTGGATGTCGCAGTTTTTTTCCAATTTTGGCCATGTCCGGCTGAGAAAATCGGGGATTTGCTGGCGGGAGATTTTGATGGGGGCGTGAAGGAGGGAGGCAATTTCCGGGGGGATGCCCAAGGGGCGCAAAGCGGGCGGTTGGAACACCCAGCTTTGTTCTCCTTCGATGAGCGGGAGGGGCCCTTGTCCGGCGGCTTTTTGAAGGATAATTTCACCGGTGGATTCCAAATGCGCGACGATGCCGAAACGGCAGGGATTGGCTTGGATGGAGAGCGGTTGGGACTTGCCCAGGGTGGCTCGGGGATGGTCGATGAGTTTGGGCAGGAGGACGCAGAGTTTTTGACTGTCGAGCGGCAACATGGCGGGGTGGGAGCCATCGCCGAGTTTTTCGATGGCGTCCAGAAGGAATCTGTCCTGGGGAGACAGGCTGAAGGGGATGTTGGTGGGAAGGCCGCTGAGGGGGGAGCGGCCTTTTTTCCAGCGCCCTTCGAAAAAGAGGGTGAAACGTTTTTTTGGGATCGATTCGCTGAAATTTGGAGGAAAAATGACGCAGAGTTCCAGAAGTTCGCCGGATTGACCAGGGAGGGCTTGCTGGAGGCGTCGCGGTGGCGGAGCTGTTTTTGAGACGGACGTTGGTTTGGGGGCGGGAGTATCGGACGCGGGGGGGTGGGCAAGGTTTTGGATCACCTGTTTGCGGCGCAGATGGTGCAGCCCCACCGCCACCGAATGGGCGCAGAAGATGCCGCGCTGGCGCGCGTCGCGGCAGGTGCAAAGGTTTTCGATGTCCCGTTCGTTTTTGACGATCAGTCCGGCGCGGTAGGAAAGGGGGCCGTCCTGGACCAATCCTTTCAGGACAGGCGGCGACCAGTCGGAGTGGGCGACCGCATTGAATTCCAGCATGGCGCGGGCGTGTTTCATGACGTCCCAGCCGGCCAGGTCGATTAAAAATTCCCGGGTGATTTCCATGCGGGGCCATTCTGCCCCGGGATTTTCTTCAAATCGAGAAGATCGTTGCCATTCTGAGCGAAAATTATTATATAGGGATTGCTTTATCCGCCAGGCGGACTGCGTCCGGGACGCCGGGGATTGGCAATTTTTTAGCTACAAAAGGCGCGAAACGAACTGAGGCCAGTTGGTTGGCATGATTGAACCCTTAAATTTTCAACCTAAATGCAAGCATATCCCAAACAACCTTCGGAGATATTCCTCACCTGCACGCGTGATGGCATGCCCAGCCAGGTGTTGTCATTGCAGTTGAAACTTTCGGAATATCTGGCGCATTTTGGGCAGGCGTACGCCTGTTTCATGACGATTTTCATGGAGCTGTTGAGTCACGGCAAGGTAAAGGTGGATTTTGGCGGATACAGCGAACGGCTGGAGCTTGAGAGCGCGGAGGATTTGATGAATTCCGCCCAGGCGGCTTCCCTGTTGCACGATTTTTCCAAGGCGGCGGCCCATCAGACCCTTCAAAAGAAACGTTCGACCCTGCGGATTTCCGTGCCGCAGATGGGGATTGGCGTTCCGGCGAACACAGGCGAAACCCCGCTTAAGGAGGGGGAGCGCGTGATGCTGAGGGATACGAGCTATGTGGGCACCATCACGACGGCGTTCATGCATCACAGCGGGATGCACGCCTATTTTGTCAGTTGGGACGCCCTGCCGGGGGCGCCCTCGGCCTCGAAATCCTATTTTGGCACGGACTTGGTTCCCGTGAAGTCGTTTCGCACGGTGAGCGTGAAGCAGAACCCCTGACAGCGCATGGTTGATTTGTGTGAGTAGCATTTTGCGCGGCTCCTAATGGAGGGCCGGCCTCCCGGACGGCCAGGGGAAAAGGGGGTTGCTGTTTGATGAAGAGGACTACTTTTCGATGAGATAATCTTCGATGACGAGGGCGTCCAGTCCGGTGGTGTAGAAGAGGCCGAGAGCGTCTTCCAGGGAGTGGATGATGGGTTTGCCCATGATGTTGAAGCTGGTGTTGAGCAGCATGGGCACTCCGGTGAGGTCGTGGAAGGCGCGAATCAGGTCGTAGTAACGCGGGTTCCATTCCCGGCGCACGGATTGGAGGCGTCCGGTCCGGTTGACGTGGATGATGGCGGGGACTTTTTCCCTGGCGGATTCCTTGAAGGTGAGGGTTCGCTCCATATAGGGCGACAACTGGTAGTTTTCAAAGTATTCGGGGCCGAACTCATCGAGAATGGAAGGGGCAAAGGGTCGGAACTCCTCGCGGAATTTGACGAGAGCATTGATCCGGTCCTTCATATCGGCCGGACGCGGATCGGCCAGGATCGAGCGGTTGCCGAGGGCGCGAGGACCGAATTCGGCGCGGCCCTGGACCCAGCCCAGCAATTTGCCCTCGGACAAGAGCCGGGCGGCCTCCAGATGCACGGTTTGCGGGAGGTGTCGCATTTTTTGGATGCGTCCGAAGCGGGTCAGATTGGCGAGGGAGTGTTCTTCGATGGAGGAGCCGAGGTAGGGGCTTTGGACGACAGCCTTGGGTTTTCGATCCGGATGATCCTGGTAATAAGCCAGGAGGGCGCATCCCAAGGCGTTGCCGTCGTCGGAAGGGGCGCTGGGCACATGGAGGCGCTTGAATTTTGTTTTTTCGACAATCTGGCCATTGAAGGATGAATTGAGGGCGCAGCCTCCGCCCAGGATCAGGTTGTCGGAAAGGCCGAGGGCGTGGAAGTTGTTCAGCAGGGTGGTCATGACTTCGGCGTAGAAGAATTGGGTGGTAAAGGCGAAGTCTGCCATGTCGAGGGCCGGGGCGTCCTTTTTCCTGGCCCGTTTTTTCATTCGCGCGCGCCATTCGTTGAGTTGCCGCAGGGGCGGATATTTGAAGGTCAGGCCGTTGATTTTGACGAGGGATTTGAGGTCGTTGTGGATTTCGGGGTCGAGTTTTCCGTAGGGCGCCAGTCCCATGAGTTTCCATTCCTCGCCTTTTTCCGGGGAAAAACCGCACAGTTCCGTGCAGATGGCGTAGAGGATGCCCAGGCTTTCAGGGCCGCGCATTTGGGCGACTTTTTTGAGTTTGCCGTCGCGGTAGTCAAAGTAGGTGATGGCGCCCCATTCGCCCTGTCCGTCCACGACCATGCAGGCGGCTTCCTGAAACGGGCTGGTGAGGCATGCGGAGGCGGCATGGGCGACATGGTGGGGAAAGCGGACGTAGGAGATCTTGTTGTTGCCGAAGGTGGTGCACAGGATGTCCGCCAGGTTGCCGCCCGAGAGATTGAAGCTGATGTATTGGAGCCACAGGGATGAGAACATGACGTGTTCGTCGACCAGGAAACGGGTCAATTTTTCCGTGCAACGGGGCAACCGCTCATGGTTGGTGAGGCCGAGCAGGTGTTGGAATTCCATGAGGCGGTGCATGCCGCGGCTCCAAGGTTTGGCGATGACAAACTCGGCGTGGGGATCGCAGTATTTTTTCAGGATCCGGCGGACCATTTCGCGCACATCGGCCGGGCAATTGTAGGCCCTTTTTTCCTGGAGATATCGTTCGGTGGCTTCGGCGAAAAGGACTTCACCATTGGAATCGACCATGGCCAGAGCGGGATCGTGGAAGGTGGTGGCGATGCCAACGTAATATTTGTTCATGTATCCTTACAGGGTTTCCGGAATGAATTCCCCGGCGGGATCGGTGACCTCGAAGGGTTGCGCCATGCGGTCTTTGCGCCGTTCGCCGGAGAGGGCGACCTTCAAGCGCAGGTAATGCCGGTAAAGGAACAGGAACGGGCGTCCGCCGGTTTCGAACTGGAATTTTTCCCAGTCGGTCAGCCCCTTGAAATGGATGCGGTCAAGCGTGCTCATGGAAGTGTAGATCATGGCTTGGGAATACCAGCCGGAGCCGACCTTGTTGCCGAATTCCCAGCCGGTGTCCGAGGGGGAAACCCGCTGGGTGCAGATCATGGGGTTGACGGCCATGAGGGAACGGTTGCCGTTGACCAGGGTGTAGAAGTGGTCCAGCGCGACATTGGTGCGGCAGGACCATGGATATTCAGCCAGCACCTGTTTGGCCCAATCGATGCGGATCGCGTAGGCGTGGGCGCCGATGAAAGCGCCGCGAAGGATGTGCCGGTTGATCAATTGCGCCCGGCGGACGCTGAGTCCGCCAAGATAGAACATGTTCCAGTCGTTTGATTGACGCATGAAATCAACCGCGCGCGGGACGGCCTCCTCATAACCGTCGAGGAACAGGGCGTCGTCCTCGAACATCAGGACATGGGAGACGCCTTGCTGGACGGCGTATTTGAGGCACATCATGTGGGAATGGGCGCCGGCGCGGGTGCCGTCCGGCTGGCGTTTGGTGCGGTAGAAGACGAGCTTTTTCATGCCGACACGGCGCAATTCCTGGCGGATTTCGTCGTAGCGGTCGTTTCTTTCCTTGAGGTTGATGCAGATGACCAAGGGAAAAAAATCCCATGCGGAATTGAGAGAGGAAGGGGGCATAAGAAGGAGAATAGGTTGTTTAGGCTGTAGACTGTTAGCAGTTGAATCTGCGCGAAAAACGCGGGAGTTGGTCTGTATTCATATCTCTCACTTTGTCATTGTGAGACCGCCAGGCGGATTCCTCACAATGACAATAAAACAACCTGAATGCTCATAGCGATTCAATAATAAATTCGCCAGGCGGGTTCAGGGGGCCCTGATCGGGGTTTGCCATTCGACGGCGGGACCGGGCCAGTTGCAATCCCTTGATGAGTTTGAAGACGCGGAAAAAGCTTTTGCCGTTTTCGATCCGGATTCGTTCCATGATGGAAAAGTGATTGAAACGCAGGCGGTCGCGCAGATCAAGGGAGGTGTAGAGGATGGCGTTGCCCAGCCATCCTGATTTGGCCAGGCTGCGGGAATCCCATGAGCCGTCGGAGGCGGAGGGGCGCTGGATGGTGGCGGGCGGGTAAACATGCGCGACGGCGCGATTGCGGTTCATGATGGTGAAGTAGGTGTCGCTGGAAAAACCCGGGCACGGGGGGCGGTTGGCCACGAGTTTTTCTGCCCAGTCAGCGCGGACCACGTAGCTTTGCAGGCACATGAAGCTTCCACGGAGAAAATGTTTTCCGATTTTTTCAGCCTTGCCAAAGATAAAACTTCCCAGGGAGAGGAAATCACATTCCTGATGTTCCTGAAGGAAGGTCACGATGCGTTTCATGTTTTCCTGGTGATTTTCCTGGAACAGTACATCGTCTTCGAAAATGAGGACATGGGGGGCGCCCTGCCGGACGGCGTAGTCGAGGCAGGCCAGATGGGAATCCAGGCATCCCTTGTCCACGTCTTTTTGCCGTTCGGAGCGGTAGAAGACCACTTTTTTCAAGCCAACGCGGCGCAGTTCCTGCCGGGCTTCCTCCTGGCGTTCCGGGCGTTCCTTCAAGGTGATGCACATGGCCAGGGGGAAGTAGTCCCAGGGATTTTCGACGGGGGCGCTCATAGGGGGGGAAGTTTAACTGCAATGGCGTGTCGACTCAAGGTTTCCGTTTTTTATTCCAATTGCTAGATCGTGAGTGTTTGAGGGAGGGAAAGCTCAAGACTGTGGTTCAACGGTAGGTAGTTCGATGTGCTATATCTAGTCTGTAGATAGGGAGTCATCATTTTGGCATAAAGTGATACATGACACGTTATGACTCTGGCAAGGCTGTTGCGGAAAATCTTCGGCGATTGCGGTTTGAACGAGAATGGTCCCAAGAAGATTGCGCTGAAAAGTGTGGCTTACACCGGACCTACATTGGGGCAGTGGAACGAGGAGAGAGGAATATTACGCTGGTTACGCTTGATACGATTGCTGCTGCGTTCGGGATTTCTCCGAGTGAACTCATTACGCGCAGGTAGACTATGAGATTTGATTGCAACTCCATTGTTGATGGTAACGGTGCGCTGGCAAAGTCTGGCAAGACGATTTACGATTCGTTGAAGGAGAGTCCGATGTTTTTTCTGTCGAGTGACGACTTGGAGTTGATTCTCGGAAAAGGGCTGATGGGGCTCGACTTGAATTATCCCCTCCGCACGCGTTCAAAGGTTCTGAAATCCAGAATCTGCGAGGTCTTGGGATATCCTGTTCCGGTTTCCTTCAAGAAGTCAAAACCACGATTTCCAGGCCAAGATTTCGACACCTATATTCAGAAGTCCAATAATCTGCAAATCTGGAATGATGAGATTGTGGCGAATCGGCGTTATGTTATCGTCCGGTTGAATGAGTTGTCCAAGGTTGTGGGAGTGAGGGTCGTGACGGGAGAAATTCTAGCCCGCTTGGATACCACTGGAACTCTGACAAAAAAGTTTCAGGCGAAGAGTCGTGAACCGGTTACTTCATCAGTTCTCGTATCACGGGCTGATGCTTATGGGGTTCATAGCGCGATTGATGCGATTCCCGACCGAATGTTGATGCTGGAAAAGAGCGGGGGACGAAGGCTGGTTTTGGATTTCAAAAACTTTCTTTCAGTTGACGCGCTCTACAAAAGGTTGCTTCCCTTGGTGGGGAAACGGTTGGCTGACCCCGGTCTTGACCAAGAGCGAAATCGTGGGGCGGCCTTGCATAAAGCTGTGTGTGAGGTGTTGGGGACGGTGGAATGTAAGCGTCAAGCGGTGAGCATCTAGCAAGCTGCCCCTTTTGGGGATTAGATTGGGGGCATGAATGTGGTCATTACGTTAGGACTTGGTCTGCTTATTTTTTTTCTGCGAGCCAGTTGGCAGGGAGG
>JAQUAF010000038.1 GCA_028687435.1 Verrucomicrobiia bacterium
GGCATTCTGAACTCATTCCCAGTGCAAAATAGTCTGCCCAACAAATTTTCAGACGTTGGAGACCCAATCGCCATGCCAAAATCCTGCCTTGTCACACCCTGAAAACTCGGTACTCTCAAGAATTTTATTCATCCCGACTTTCGCGGTGCGAACAACAAGCCGGAGGCCTGCGGTTCGGAATTGATGGTCAAAGACGTCCTTGGCGCCGTGGAATACGCAAAGAAAAATGCGAATGTGGATTCCTCCCGGATTTATCTGGTTGGTGTTTCTGGCGGCGGCATGGCGGCGCTGCTGATGGCCGGTCGCGCACCCGGGGTTTGGACGGCGGTTTCATCGTGGTGTCCCATTTTTGATTTGAAAGATTGGCATCGGGAAACCCTTGCCAGGAAATTGGTTTATGCCCAGATGATCGAGAAAAGTTGCGGGGGCGCGCCCGGGAGCGGCGCCGCGGTTGATGAGGAATACCGGAAACGGTCGCCTTCCACCTGGCTGGACCAGGCCAAATCGGTTCCCTTGGATATCAACACCGGCATTGCCGATGGCCATAAAGGCAGTGTGCCGGTCAGTCATTCGCTCAAGGCATTCAATGTTCTGGCGGCGACGGACGGTCGAATTGCGGAAACGGACATTGCCGCCATTTGTGCGGCGCCGCAAATGCCACCCGGTTTGCTTCCGACGCCGGATGATCCGCTTTATCGTCGTGGAAAGGCATTGTATCGTAAAATTTCCGGACAGACCCGCGTGACGGTGTTCGAGGGAGGGCATGCCATTTTGGCTGAAGCCGCCCTGGCATGGCTGGAAAAACAGCGACGGGGCCAGCCGCCGGTTTGGGAAATCAAGGACGCGCCGGATGTTGACCTGAGCGATCTTTCCACTCAGGCGGGGAAATAGCCGGATGACGCCCCCTCCATGCCGTTGGCGCTTGCCTTCGGGCTTTTGCAATAAAAATTTTGATCCGGATGCGCCAGAGATTCTCTTGTCACAAATTGATCACGGAGATCAAAGATAAGCCCGCAGAAATGGCTTTACAAGGTGGTTAATTGGGTTAGCTTATTTTTAGATTTGATTGCAATTTTTTAGACAACCCATGCGCGCTTTGTGCAAGATTTAAGAAAAATATTTTTGACAGCCGGGCCGATAAAGGGGCGTGCCCCGGTTGTTTTGAATGGGGGTGCAAGGCCGGCGGCTGAAAACGACATGCATGGATTCACGATGGTGGAATTAATGGTTGTTCTGGCTATTTTATTTATATTGGCGTCCTTGATGGCGCCTGCATTGAAGCGGGCCAAGGATTCCGCCCGCCAGATGCAATGCATGTCGAATTTGAGGCAATTGGGAACGGCATTGAACATGTATGCGGATGAATGGGATGATTCTTTTCCAACCATACATTGCGGAGGAGGTTCTTATCCCGACCAGTATGAAAGTGTTTGGTATGCCAATGCGAGTTTTATGAAAAATTTGAACATGTCACCCTATCCGCCAAAACAACGCACGATAGCGGTATGCCCCAGTCATGCCGCACCTTGGCCGGGATGGAGTAATAATTGGATCAGCTACAGCGGCAACGCTTATTTTGGTTTTTCCTACATTCCGCGTCCCAAAAGGAGCGCCTTTTCAACTCCGGCCCAGACGATGGCGTTTTGTGATGGGAGTCTGACTTATTACATGAACATCGATATCACCCAGTACATTGATTATCGTCATAATAATGGCGCCTTGGTTGTGTATCTCGACGGACATGTTGATCGCAGGGAGCCAGGCTCAATCCCTGAGGGATGGGCCAATCGTTACGATCCTTTTTGGGCTCTTCAGTAGTGTTTTTTTTTTTTTACGGCCGGGGAGGTGTGGATGGATTTGTGCGGCCGGCGCAATGGGCCATAAGGAGAACCTGTTGTCACGAAAGAATGACATCGAAAATGCCAATGATTGGAAAAACTCTGTGTCTTGTGATTGCGATGGAATGCGGTTTCCATCTTTCATCTTCCGCCCAGGTTTCGTTCAAGGACAGCGGAGTGAATGAGACGAAAGTGGATTTCCATGGCAATTGCCTGACACATTATGAAAGAAGCGTCGGGTTTTGCAATCAAGGTCCGGTTTCGTATGTCTTTCAATATGATTACTTCGATCCGTCTGTGAAGGGAGAGACGTTGGAACGTCCCCTGCCTGCGCACGTGAAATTTCCAGTCATCGGGGACTCCGGCAATGGAACCATGGGGTTGGGCGTGAAAGGGGGCGCATGGTATGCGGGCGGTTTTTTTGGAGTGCGGGTAAAAGAGTGGCTCAACAAGACGCTCATGCAAAAGATGACCATTGTGGAACAGGGCCGCCGGGGATTGTTGGAATGTCTGTGGACTGGAAAATTTGGCGGGGTAAAGGCACGGTTCATGATGTTGCCGGAAGATGACAAACTGTTCATGGAACTGGATGTCGACGCAAGCGTTGATGAGGGCGGAGTTTCAGTTTTGTTCTTTTGCATTCCCGGGCATAACGGGTGGTCGTACGATGGTTATAATCGGGAACAGGATAAGTGGATATGCACGCCGGCCCGCAACATTCAGCATCACGACGGGGAAGATTCGATTGATCCCCAAAAGGGGCCTTGGATTCTGTATTTTGACAGCAAAAACAATCAGCCGTTTGGCTCCTGCGCGTTGATGTGGCTCCCGGGGCAGGTTGAGTCCATTTTGGTCGGGCAGAAATCCAATCGGTATGTGACGACACACATTCGATCAAAACCGTTGGTCAAAAATATCCGTTTTATTTTATGGAATTTTCCGGATGGCTGCAAAAAACCCGTCGGAGCCTATGAGTATCTGAAAAACCATGGGGAGGAATGGATGGAGCAGCTAAAGGCGGCGAAATTTGGGCCCGAGGACGAAAGCAAAGAAGAAAGGCAAAAATGAAGAAGATGATGATATTGGCGGCGGCGCTGATCTTTTCAATGGGAATCCAACCGGCCATCGGAGATGAAGCAAAAATCACGAGGAAACGGGTGGCGGTTTTTCATGAGCCCGGTTTTCCCTCCCGAAGTCCGCGATCCGTGGAATGGTATCAACGGACGCTGACCGAGGCGGGATTGGAAGTGAAATTGATCGGGGTTCGGGAGTTGAAGGATGCAAGGCGGTTTTCCAGCAGGCGGTTCGACACCCTGATCATGGCGACTGGCGGAAATTTTCCGCGTGAAGCAGAGGAAGCCATTGGAATGTTCATGCGGGGGGGCGGAACCATCGTGGTGGATGAAAGCATTGCGGGCGTCCAGAATCCGCCGGAAGAGGTTGTGAAGGAGTCGAGCCTCCTGCGGGAGGATTACCTGAAAGGCGTCAATATCGAAAAGTATCTGGACTTTTGTCATCAACAGCGTCCTTTGGCGGGGAATATTTTTGAGCGCAGCGCGGAGGAGGGAAAATGGATCCCGGAAGTGACTTTTTTTTCCGGCATGAAAACGGCGGGGCCTTTTTTGAACGAGTTCGAATTTGAAACCTGGCCGAATCCCTGGGGTGTGTCGTCGTCCTACCGGAGGCCGTTTTCCGAGGATCTTGTTCAAAACGCGGAACTTGCAAAGGCGGGATTATTGGAGGGATTTCCAAAAGCGGCGCCGGTGACTGTGACTTTGGATTCGGATTTGGCCGGGGAAGGCGCGCAAGCGGGCGGGAAGGGCAGGGAGGCGGCTTTCACATTTCCTGTCACGAGGGAAAAAGGCTGCCAGCGGCTGACGTTTTTTGGATCTGCGGGAGTCGCGGACATGTCTCAAAAGGCGCCTGAGTATGCCAATGACGTGCTGTTGCCGGTGTATGTGTTCAAGTCGCCGAGCGGATACAAGTATCCGGCATTTGAAAAATGCGGGTTGAATCAAAAGGATTGCGATTCGGACTTCTACATTTATCGATGCCATTCGCGTTTAAAGAACGGATACACGTTGGTTCATTTTGGCGTGGTTGGCGCGCATCTGTTGAAATCGGCGCACGCCAGGCAGGTGTTGTTGGGCTCATTGCGTTTGGCGGAGGCGGCTTTGCCGGGGGAACGGAGCAGGCAGTATGTGGACCATTGCCTTCAAATGGAGGAGAAATTGAGTGAATATTGCGGAAAATCGGTCGGTCTTATGGCGGGTTTGGAGAGAGCGGCCCGGATGGATCATTATCGGGGCAGGGAGAAAAAAAGGGATGCAACCTTGGCTTTGCTTCGGGAACAGCGAAGCCGGTTTGAATCCATTTGTGAAGATGGCGAGAGGTTGCGGTTGGCCAAATGGGAGCAGGGAGAGCGGGGTGATGAGGAACGGGTGAAATTCTCGGATCGATGCAATCGGGCCGTCAAGGACTTGGATGGGATTGGGGGGCGTTATGGCGATTGTCTGATGGATGGACCGGTATGTCCGCCGTCCGGAAAAATAAAAAACCGGTTCAAGCGTCTTTGCGCCCGCATGGACTTTATCAGTCCGTCCGGAATCGGACGTCTCAAGGAATTGTATCCGCTGGCAAGAGAACTGGGATTTGAGGGAATGCCTCTGTATTTTAATCAGGTGGGGAGCTTTCGGAAGCTCGACATGCTCGGAGGATTTGGCCAGCCGACCGGATATCGCCTGTGCATGTTCAACTCCAATCCTTTCAAGGATGAATTTGAAATGGGGATTTTTAATCCTGCGACGGGAACTGTCGCAAACAGCAGGTTCCGCTGGTTCGAAACCGCGGAAAGTTGGAAGCGCTATGAGAAGGACGAGGGATGGATTTTAAACAAACTGAATGAGCGGAACGATGTCAAATGGGTGTTGGCGTTGGAAGAGCGCAATATGCAGTGGACGATGTGGGATCAACGCACTGAAAAACGTTTCCATGAATATTTGAGACGGATTCATGGGGACATTGAGGCGTTGAACCGGCAATGGATGACGAAATATGGCGGATTTGAAGAGATCAAGTTGCCGATGAAAAGACCGGAGGGGCAGGCGGAACACGCCTTGTGGGAGGACTGGACGCGGTACCGTGAAATTTATGTGCTTGAGGAAGAGATCAAGCCGATATGCAATTTGATTAAAAAGCACGCCCCAAAATTATATTTGCAGGCATTCGGTTCGTATTGCGGCCAGGAAAATTTTCCGGCAAGCGGAATCAATTATTATGAATATGGCAAGGCGTTGGATTTGAACACGTTGGAAATGGGGAGCAGCGAGCCTTTGAGGGACGAGGTGATGACGTCGGATATCGCCGGTTTTTTTAGCAAAAATCTGACATCGGAGTGGGGGGCATTTTATTCCACGCATACTCCCGCATTGCACGCGGACAAAATGGACAAGCTGAAGGAACGAATGTGGAATGGGGTGGGGTGGGGGCAGATTGGCTGGTGTTCTTTCATGGGGTCAAAGGCGGGCTGGCATTATTCGAATTTTATCGATGCCGACAACCGGGTGTTGCCGCTTGGATGGGCAATGAAGGAGTTGCACCGGGATTTTGGAAAGATCGGGCGGGTCATTCTGGATGGGGTGAGGGATGAACCGCCGGTGCGGATTGTCTATTCGCCGACAACCCACCGCCATTCATGCTGGCCGGGGGTGGAGGCGAACAAGAGTTTTGACGAGGTTTGCGGATTTTATCGGGCTTTCCAACAAAGTCACATTCAATCCAGGGCATTGGATGAGGGCGCGATTTTGGATGGCCATTTGAAGCCGTCGTGCAAGGTGCTGGTGGCGCCGGGAATGACTTATATGAATGACCGGGTGATGACAAAAGTGATCGAATATTTGAAGGGAGGCGGCGGAGTGTTGATGACTGCGGACAGTGGGCGGTATGACCAATATGGGCGTCGCAGGGATGGATTGTTGGCCTTGGCGGGAGTGGCGGTAAAAGGAGTGAAAATTCCCACGGTGAATGTGAAGGGAGCGCATTTCGTTTGCCATGGAATGGGAACCTCACAGGTTGTGGGATTGGAACCGTTGTTTCCGAATGAGACAGACACTTTGTTGAAATATGAAAGCGGAGAGGCGGCGGTGACCGCGACAAGGGTGGGGAAAGGGGTGTTGGTGGTGATCGGGATGCCGTTCGGAAGGGAATATTACAGCGAGTGGCGCTGGAAACCGGCGACGGCGTTGAAAGTGTTGGACAGCATATTGGCTCCGATGGGATTGGAAAAGGAATATGAATGTTCAGACCGGGAAATCGTGGTAAGGCCGTGGAAGCATGAGGGAAAACGATATTTGGCGGTGACCAATCCAACCCGAAAGGAAATGGAGCCGACCCAGTCCCCCGGAGGGCAGTTTCCATTTAAAATGCCGGCATTGGCAACGGGTTTCAAGCTTGGGGTGAAGGGCGCATGGAAGGTGAGGGATGTGGCTTTGGCGATGGAGATCCCGTCCAGGTTCGACGGAGAATACACCCAAATGGAGGGGATGGTCGGAAATCCAGGAGGGGTCGTGTACGAATTGCGGGAAGATCGGGAAAGCAAAAAAATCAAAGTTGCGGAGCGGAAGGAAAACGGCGCGACAAGCGAAACGAAGCGGGAGGATCCGAAGGAAAAAGACAAGATTGAAACCCGGGTTTGTGCCACCGATGAGAAAAAACATCATTCAATGCCGTTCGAAGGGCAGTTTTTCGAGCAGGATGGGCGGATTCGGATAGGGAATTATCTGATCCGGATGGATGTGGATTCCGGCAACAGGACATGGGGAGGCGATTTGTATCTTCAGATTGACAATGGAACGGAAAAAATCAGGAAAATTTGCAGGACCGGCGAAACGGTTGTCTATCCTTTCATTGATAAGTCAGTAAAGGTGGTGTGCGAAAATGCGTCGTCTGTGATGCCCATCGGCATCAAGTGTCGAATGACAGAGGAACGCCCCATCGAGATCAACTCGGCGTGCGTGGTGAGGGAGGAGTTGTTTGAAGGGCAGAAAAGCGTGGTGATGGAGAACGGGGAAATCTGGCTGCGTCTGCTGCCGGAACTGGGAGCCCGGGTCATTGAGATGGGATATCGGCGCGATGGAGTGAACCATCTGTATGATGACAGAAAATTGGTGAACCAAGGAAAGGCGGGAACCCAAGGCGGCGGATTTACAAACTATGGGGGAATCGAGGAAAATTGCCGGGCCATGCCGGGACCGTTCTGGAACCAGGTGTTTGAGCACGAGGTGGTGACGAATACGCCGGAGTGTGCGGTTGTAAAAATAAAGAGAAGCAAGCCGTTGGAGTGGAACTATGCGAATCAGGGGGGGGTGGTTTCCCTGGAAAAAACGTATGTTTTGCGGAAAGGTGAATCGCGGGTGCAGGTGAAAGCGCGGCTCTATAACGAAAAAAACATCAAGGATGCGGTCCGGTATCGCCTGAGACCGTTGCTGGCTGTTGGCGGCGATGCGAATGCGTCGGATGTCCACTTGGTTTCCACAAAGGAAGGGATCAAAATGGCGCCGTTCCGCCTGGGCAATGTCGCAAGTTATGCGAATGTCGGGACTTGGTCGGCTTTTGTGGATCAGGAAAAACGCAAGGCTTTTGTGACAACCTTCAAATCCCAGGATATGGCGGAGGTTTACACTTATATGGGGGAAAAAAGTTATAATTTGGAATTGATGACGGTTTTGAAAGAGGCGGAACCGGGACAATGTGTGGAATTTGAGTATGAAATGGGTTTGCTGCAGGGAATTCGCGGTTTGGGAGGGGTTGGATGGGATATCGGGGTGAACCTGGATCTATCGGGAAATGGACGTTACGGGCGGAATGAAAAGGTCCGGGTGGAAGTGGAGTTGTCCGCGTTCAAGGAAACCGGGGTGAATGTGAAGGTGGGTGTATTGAAAGGGGAATCTCCGGTGGCGGAAATCGGGGAGATGAAAATGAAAGTCAGTGCGGGGAGTCCTGCGAGGAAAAACTTGGAATGGTTCACTGGGAAACTGGAAGACGGATCTTATCAAGTGGTGGCGCAGGTGACTGATCCGGGCGGCAAGGTATTGGTGAAGGCAATGCGTCCGCTGGTTGTTGATGAGGCCCAACGCGTCTCCATGGCGGGCCAGATTGAACAATTGCGGAAACGGCTGGAGGGGATGCGCAAAGAGTATGAGTCAAATAAGAATGAAGCCTTGAGAGAAAGAATCGTCCGTTTTGCCTTGCTGTTGAACGAACTGGAGGAGGCGGCATCCAAGGGAGATTCGGGAAAAATGGATGAAATCAGAAAAGCCATTGCGACGCTTTCAAAATGATGGCGATTTTCCAGCGTCACAATTTTTAAAAAAGAGAATATATGATCAGACTTGGTGTCATCGGATATGGCGGGCGGATCAACAGCATGATCAAGCGTTTCCGTCTGGAAGAATCGGAATTGAGGGTGGCGGGGATTGTGGATCCCGACGAAAAAGGGGCGCGTTCCCGTTTGGATGAGAACGACAGGAAGGATGCGGCGTTTTATCCGACGGTCGATGAAATGGTTCGCAAAGGCGGGCTGGACGCGCTGGCGATCGGGACGCGGTGCGACTTGCATGCGCCTTATGCCATGGAGGCGGCCCGTTATGATCTGCCGTTGTTTCTGGAAAAACCCGTGGCGACCTCCCTGAAACAGGCGCAAGGCTTGGAAAAAGCCTTTCAAAAAAGCCGTTGTGAAGCCGCGGTCAGTTTTCCGTTGCGGGTTTCTCCCCTGTGCCGTCTGGCCGGAAATTTGATCAAGGAGGGGGCTGCGGGTTCCCCTGAACATATTGCGGCGGTGAATTATGTTCCCTACGGCACCTGTTATTTTGATTTGTGGTACCGGGATTTCAAGATCACCCAGGGATTGTTTTTCCAAAAAGCCACGCATGACTTCGATTATATGAGTTTTTTGATGGGATCGGACATCGTGCGGGTGGCCGCCATGGCCAATTACGGACGGGTGTTTGGGGGCCGCAAACCCGGCGGTTTGACTTGTTCGAAATGCAGGGAGCAGGACACCTGTCTGGAAAGTCCGCAAAACCGGAAGCGCAACGGTTATGAAACCGGCGGATGGGACAAGGATCATGGCTGCACTTTTGGCCGGGATTGCGGGTCCCCGGAAACCGGCATGAACGAGGATTGTTCCAGCGCCCTGGTCGAATTCGCCTCGGGCGCCCACGGGGTGTACACCCAGGTCTTTTTTTCGCGCCGCGACGCAGCGGCGCGGGGCGCAACCGTGAGCGGGTATCATGGAACGGTTGGTTTTGACTGGTACCGCAATGAACTCAAAAGAGTCCGTCATCATGCCCCGTTCACGGACACGATCAAGGCGGACGGCGGCATGAGCCATTTTGGGGGCGACGATGAACTGGCGCGGGATTTCATCGGGCTGATCAGGGGAAAATGCAAGTCGCGGACACCCATTGAAACCGGCATCCGCAGTGTTCATGTCTGCCTGGCGGCCAAGGAATCGGCGGAAACGGGACGGTTTGTCAAGGTGAGGCGGTTGTGTTGAAGAGGTTGTTCAAGATGGCAAACACTTGACAGCAGGACGGAAAGTGAGACGGAAGACTGTGGTTGCGCTAAATGTCAACATTCCCCCCCTATGGAAATCGGGCGCCAACTTCTTGTCAAACACTCCGGGCGCGCTTCTCAAAAAATCATGGGTTGTAAAATTGGTCTGGAGCGGATAGAAGATGGAAAATCCAATCATCCGATATGAGCCGTGTACGAATCCCCTTGGACAAGGAGCGAATTGTGGAGTTTTGCCGGAAGCATTACATTCGCAAGCTGGCCTTTTTTGGTTCTGTGCTGCGCGATGATTTTCGTCCAGACAGCGATATTGATGTACTGGTGGAATTTGAAGCCAATGCCACGAATGTTTTTGACCACTATTTGGATACCCGGGATTTTTTGGCATCGCTTTTGGGACGGTCGATTGATTTGGTTGAAAAATCCGCGTTGCGCAATCCGTTTCGACGCCATGCCATTTTAACCTCGCAGGAAGAGGTTTATTCCCATGACTGAACGCGATCCGGCATGCTTGTGGGATATTGTTGACGCTGCGGAATGTATTGTCGGTTACATGCATGGACAGACCCTGGAAATGTATCTGGAGGATCGCAAGTTAAGGGATGCTGTGGAGCGAAACCTGGAGATTGTAGGAGAGGCTTCGCGTCGTCTTTCCAAAACTTTTCGGCAGGGACATCCGGAAATTCCCTGGCGAAAGATGATTGGATTGCGCAATATTTTGAGTCACGAATACGATGCGGTGGATGCTCGGGAGATTTGGGAAATTGCGGCTGTTCACATTCCTCTTCTTGTGCGGGATATAAAACCATTGATTCCTCCGTTGCCGCCAGCTTGATCTGTTGTTTTGGACTTTTGTTTAAAAGAGCATCCGTCCGCAACCCGGGGTTGAAGTTTTCCCCGGGATGTGGAGAATGGGGGGATGATTGTTTGCGTGAAAAAATTTTGTTCCGCCGGGGCGGGGTGGCGGGGGATTTGGGGATGTTTGATTTTTCTTTCGGCGGTTGCGGGGGCGCGGGGGGTGGATTTGTCGAACACCGACTGCAGCCGGATCGTGTCGATCGCGTGCAAGACGCTGGTGAAGGAGAACTATACCCGGCAGGCGGTGAAGGGGGATGTTTCGCGGCGGTGTTTGAAAAATTATCTGGATGCCCTGGATGGGAATCATCTTTTTTTCATGCAAGGCGATGTGGCGGGGTTTGAGAAAAAGTTCGGGGATTTGGCCGAGCAGATGAGGGATGGCCGGGTGCAGCCGGCCTTTGAAATGTTTGATGCATGTTTCCGGCGCAAGGAGCAATGTGTGCGGATGGCGCAGCGTTTTCTGGGCGAGGAAGTGTCGTTTCTCGACCAGGAAAGCGCGCCGCGCCGCCGGGAGAGACAGCCTAGGGCCGCTGATGAGACGGAGTGGAAGGAGATGTGGCGCCGGCAGATCAAGGCCGAGTTGCTTGACGAATGCCTGAACGGCGCCAGTGTCGCCGATGCCAGACGCATCCTGTCCGCGCGCTATGAGCGGTTTCAGGTGGAGATGAAAGAGGAGGATGTCGAAACCATCCTGCGGTTGTACCTGAACTCGCTGGGACACGCCTTCGATCCCCATTCGGAATTCATGCCTCCATCCGAGATCGAGGCATTGGCCTCCGGCGGCGGCAAGTCCTCGGTGGTGGGGGTGGGCATGGCGCTGGGGCCGGACAATGGGTATCCCAAGGTGACGGAGGTGGTGGCCGGCGGGGTGGCGGATCGGGACGGCCGGTTGCGGGTGGGGGACCGGATTGCCGCGGTGGGACAGGCTGAAGGGGCGATGGCGGACGTGGTGTTTGCGAAAATCCCGGCCGTGTCGAAGCTGGTGCGGGGACCCCGGCAAAGCCAGGTGTTTTTTTCCGTGTGGCCCGCCATGGCTTTTGATCCGGCCTTGCGATTGCAAATGAGTTTGCGGCGCGACGAGGTGTTGCTCAGCGAAGTGGAGGCCCGGGGCCGGATCTATGAGGGGGCGGACGCCGCCGGACGGAACAGGCGTTTCGGTTACATTCATTTGCCGGTTTTTTACATGGATTTGTCGGATGATGTGAACGGCAAGAACGTTTCGCGGGATGTGAGGCGGCTGGTGGAGCGTTTCCAAAAGGAGCAGGTGGAGGGAATGGTGATTGATTTGCGGGGAAACAAGGGGGGATCGCTGACCGAGGGATTCAAGGTGTCCGCCATTTTTACCGGTCCCGGTCCGGTGGCCCAGGTGAAGGATGTTTCGGGACAGGTGCAGGTGATGCAGGCCGAGGGGCCGGATGTCCGTTATTATGGTCCGGTTGTGGTTTTGATGGACCGGGTCAGCGCCTCGGCTTCGGAGGTGATGGCGGCGGCGTTGCAGGATTATGGCGCGGCTTTGATCATGGGGGATGCCGCCAGTTACGGCAAGGGAACCATCCAGAAATTGCAGGATTTGAATCTGCGTTTGAAGCAGGAGAAAATCCGGATGGACAAGGCGGGGGCGCTAAAAAACACGATCCAGAAGCTTTATCGAGTGACGGGCGATTCCACCCAGGGCAAGGGGGTGGTTTCCGACATTGCCATGCCCAATGTCCGCGACGTATGCGGCATGGGCGAGGCGGATTTCGACAATGCCATTCCCTGCGACCGGATTTCCGAGGCGGTTTTCACTCCGGCCAAACGGGTGACGCCGCATCTTGAGAAACTCCGGGCCGCCTCGGCTCAACGTCAGGCGGCTGATTCGCGTTTTTCTGCCTTGCGCGCGGAGGCGGCTTTTTTGAGGGAGAATGCGGGAACGGAGCGGATTTCCCTGAACCGCGCGGAACGGGAACGGGTTTTGAAGATGTACATGACCGGACGGGAGGCGTGGACCAAGGAGGCGGCTTCCTCTTCCCGGGTGATGTGGAAGGCGGTGGAATTGGGCCTGCCGGGAATTCCGCCCACAAGCAGAAATTATGCTTCGCAAGCGGCCTTGGATGAGGCATTGAATGTGTTGCGTGACTGGGCCGACGCCGCGTCTAAATAGGCTGTTAGGCGTTTAGACTGTTAGGCTGAAGGTATAGTCTCAGCGGCATAAAGGAAATGACAAAAAATTATCTTGCCATTCGCAATATTATTTTTCCTAACAGACTACAGCCTAAAAGTCTTTTTTCGTAGCGCAGTCTGCGAAAAAGTCTAGTGCCCAAAATCTAAAATCACAAATCTAAAATCCCATGTCTTCCCCCAAAACTCTCATTCGCGCCGACAAACGCGGTTTCGATCAATTGCGCCCTTTTCGCATCCGCAAACATTTTGCCCCTGCCGCGGCCGGATCGGTTCTGGTGCAGACCGGACGCACGCACGTGATTTGCGCGGTTTCCGTCGAGGAATCCATTCCCCGGTGGATGAAGGAACAGAAGGTCAAGGGAGGGTGGCTGACGGCCGAGTATTCCATGCTGCCCTATTCCACGGGCGACCGGAAGCCGAGGGACATTTCCCGGGGCAAGCTGGACGGACGTTCGCAGGAGATCCAGCGGTTGATCGGCCGTTCGTTGCGGGCCGTGGTGGATTTGGACAAACTGGGCGAGCGCACACTCTGGGTGGATTGCGATGTGCTCCAGGCCGATGGCGGCACCCGCACGGCATCCATCACGGGCGCTTACGCGGCCTTGGAACTGGCGGTGCGGCAATTGCTCAAAAAAAAGCTGCTGACCCAGAATCCGATTCGTGAAGCCGTGGCCGCCGTGAGCGTGGGCATGGTCGATGGACAGCCCCTGCTGGATCTTTGCTATGTGGAGGACAAGGATGCCGCGGTGGACATGAACGTGGTGATGACTTCCAGCGGCCGGTTCATCGAATTGCAGGGGTCCGGCGAGGAAGCCACCTTTTCCGAAGGCGAATTGGAAAAAATGCTTTCCCTTGCCCGCAAGGGTGTTGCGGAACTCATCGCGCTGCAAAGAAAATATCTCAAAGCGTGACGGGGGGAAGCCGTTCCTGATCGGACGGGGTCAGGCCAGTTGATCGACTTCGCCTCCGGTCTTGGGCTTTTGATCGGACGGGGTTTCCTCCCCTTCTTCCTGATCCTGATCTTTTTGATCCCTGCCCTTTTGCTTTTCCTTGTTTTCGTCTTTTTGCTTTTCTTTGACACGCTGCCGATTTCCCGTCTCGATTTGAGTGACCGTGCGGGAGATCTGCCGGATCGAATAACCTGGATCGACCATGCCGCCATTCTACCGGCAGCCGGACTGAAGCGCAACACCGCTTTTTTAAAGTCAGGGATTGGATGTTTTGGAGGTTTCTCCCATTTTTTCCAGCTTATATCGGAGCCAGTCCGGGACGGGGCGTGGATCGCTTTTTATCGCGGCCAGGGCGTCGGCTTTGACATCCGGGCTTGGGTCGTGCAGCCCCCGCGCCATCAGATTCCATGAGAGTGTTGCGGAAAAGCGGGGCGCCTGCGCGATGACAAATCGGCGGACCTGCACATGGTTGGCCGGGGAAAGCAACTCGCAGCAGGCCCTTTCGACATGGTTGCTCGCCGCTTTTTTCACCTCAGGCCGGGGGTCGTCCATGAGCGGGATCATGGCTGTGACGCCAATCTGGGTATAGAAAGATTTGTGAAGCGTGGCGTCAATGGTTGCCCGTATTCCGCCCGGTCCGCGATCGTAGGCGTCGAACAATGGTTTGATGGCCTGCGAACTGCCCAGATGCCCCAGCGTCGCAACCACGGTGTTCCCGATCAACCACGAATCCGCGTTATTCAACAGGGGCAGCAAAACATCCAAGGCTTCGCGGGGACGCGTTTTGTTGATGTATTCGATCCCTGTCATCCACAAGACGGAGTTGGTGTCCATCGCCGCCTTGAGCATCAGGTCTTTGATCGGGGCGTAGCCGCATTCCTGGAGCGCCTTGGCTGAGGCGATGCGAATATCGGCAGGAGTCTTGGAATCCTGGAGTTTTTTGGCCAGGGGTTCGCATGCTTCCGCGTTGCGAATGCCGCCCAAGGCACGGATTACGGCCAGTTGCACATCCCTGGCGGGATCATCCACGTTTGCGAGCAGATCAGGAAGGGCTTCCGGATCGCGGATCAGCGAAATGGCCAGAAGGATGCATTGACGCCTGCGCATGGCATGGGCTTGCAGGGCTTTTAGACGGGGTTTGTTGTGGCTGGAGAGCATGCCTGGCAGTATCTTGTCGCGCAAAAAGCTCTCGGCCTTTCCGCCATGGCAGAGGTCCATGAGGGGTTTGACAGCCGGGGCGCCGAACGTGGCCAGGGCCTCGGCGACTTCCTTCTGGAGCCTTTCGTCCTTATGCCTCAATCCGGCGATAAGTGTCGGGATATGAATCGGATCATGGCTGGCAACCATCCTTTTCACATCCGCGCTGGCGGCTTCGTAGTTGGGATAGCTGAAACTGGGGCCGCATCCCGACAGCGCCATCATTCCCGCCAGAACCACAGCCATGCCGGTTTTCCCAGGGATTTCAAAAATGGATTTTTCAGACACCTATTCTTCCAGTTTGACGGTGGTGGCGAGGTCGGCGGCTTCACGGGTTTTCAGGGCGAGTTCGGTGAGGGTGAAGGCGTCTTCCGTGGTGATGAGCGCCGGGTGGTGATGATCCTGCAGGCGCCGGGCAAAGTCGGCAAACATGCCTGAGCGGGGCGATTCCAGCGTGACAGACAGCAGCCCTCGGTCTGTGCACACTTCAAAAACGTCCGGAAACCGGATTTCGAGGAAACCTTTTGATCCCACCAGCCGCAGCCGGTCATCGCCGTGGCTGGCCGCGCCGGATGGACGCAGAAAATCGAAGCTCATGGTTGCGCTGCCGCCGTTGTCGAGTTGAAACAGACAGCTGGCATGGTCTTCCATGCCGGGGCAGGCGGAGGTGAACTGGTTTTTATGATGGGCGGTGACGCTGGAATAACGCCGTCCGCTTACCCAGCGGAACCAGTCGATGGCATGGATTCCCACCCAGGGGATGAGGCCGCCGGAGGTTTCCCGTTTTCGATAGAAAGCCGGGCGCCGGACGCCGAGTTTGTAGGATTTCTGGGCATGGCCGAGGGTTACTTCGCCAATGACTCCGGATTGGACCAGCTTTCGGGCGGTGTGGAAAATGGCTTCATAACGAAAAGAAAGCATCATTCCCACCGGCAACCGGGCTTTTTGCTGTTCGTTTCGCAGGGCGTCCAGGGATTGAAGATCAAGCGCCAGCGGCTTTTCGCAAAAGGGCGCCACGCCGCGTTTCAACGCATCCAGGCAGACTGCGCTGTGCAAATAATAAAAAGGGCTGACCCCCACGATGTCGAGGTGTTCCTGGTCCAGCATCTTGCGATAATCCTGGTGGACGGCGGGTTTGCAGCGCGCGATCTCGGGACTGGCAAGCAGGGCGGACATGTCTTCCTCCGGACAACCTGGCGCCACAGCGCAGAGACAGGCATCCTCGATTTCGCGGATGCCCAGCGCCACGTATCCCGCATGTCCTGAACAACCCACAAGGCCGACTCGCAACATGGTTTAATTCCCGGTTTTGATTTTTCCCGGCGGAATGATCATGGTCGTGCGTCCCTTGAACATGGGATCATCCGGGGGAGGGATGGGCAGGCTGGTGTCGCCGGTCTGTTTTTTCATTTTTTGGTAATAATCACTGACTTGGCCAACCGTCCACCGGCATCGGGCGGCAATTTCGCCATAGGTGCGGCCATCCGGCGCCAAGGTTTTGGCGAGTTCCATTGGATTGGGTTCGCTCATGGTGGAACAATAACCTAGCACGGAGGCAAAAAATGACAATAGAAATTTTTGCAACCCCTTCATTATCAAAGGGTTGAGAACGAATGATGGTGTCGCAAAGGATGCCTTTTCACGGAAAATGACACCAATGGCATTATGGGAAGTCAACCTGCCGGGTGGACTCCAATTGGGTTTATTGCGCCTATTCCGAAGACGCGTTTGACATTGGATGCCAGTAATTCCGCGGTTTTGGGCAGGGGGATGCGCCAGAGCGAGGCGACGCGTTCGGCAACCAGCCGGACATAAGAGGGTTCATTGCGTTTGCCGCGGTGTGGCATGGGCGCCAGATAGGGGCAATCGGTTTCCAGCATCAACCGGTCGTGCGGAACGGCGGTTACCACTTCCCTCAGTTCCGGGGCGTTTTTGAAGGTGACAATGCCGCCAACCGAGATGGAGTAGCCCAGTTCAAATACCTGTTGGGCGGTGGCCATGGTGCCGCTGTAGCAATGCATCACGCCCGGCTCGGCGCGGAACCGTTCGAACTCGCGCAGGATGGCGAGAGTGTCTTCATAAGCGTTGCGGCAATGGATGACGACTGGTTTGCCGATCTTGGCCGCCAGTTGCATCTGGCGCCGGAAAAATTCCTGTTGCACGCGTTTTTCGCTGGCGCTGTCCGGGGTTCGCAGGTGAAAATAGTCGAGCCCCATTTCTCCAAGTCCCGCCACGCGCGGATGGCGGGCGGCGTCCTCGAGCAGGGACCATTCGTCCGATTGGATGGCGTCGGTGGCGGTGGGATGCACTCCCACGATGGCATGCAGGGCCGGGTATTGATCGAGGAGCCGGAGGGTTTTGCGAATGGATTCCGTGCCGATGCCCACAGTGATGATATGGGACACGCCCGCCTCCCGGGCGCGTGTCAGGACCGCATCCCGGTCCGGATCGTATTCCGGGTAATCCAGATGGGCATGGGTGTCGGTGAGATTGAGTTGGGTGTCGGTCATTTGGGTTGTCCGCACCCGAAGGTACAAAGGCGGCATGCCTTTATGCAACGAAAACCCACACCGTATTCCGCATCTCCTTACTTCCAGATCTCCGGATCATCCTGGATGGGCCATTCCACGGGTGCGCGGCGGGCGTCGGACTGGTACATGGCCAGGGCGATTTCCAGGGTGGGGCGCACTGAGCTGACCGGGATGATCACGTCGCGATTTTCGTTGATGGCGTCGATGATGTCCTGAATCAGAACCTGATGATCGGCATGGCCGAAGTCCGCGGGGCCGGAAGCGGCCGTGGCTTGGGCTGCGGTTCCATATTGTCGGATGGTTTCATCTTCGGGACGTTCCTCGCGGAATTTCCAGGTCACCATCTTTTCGCCGCACATGATGGCGGTTCCGTTGACGCCGTTGATTTCGATGCGGACGTCCGTGCCGGGCCACAGGGCGGTGGAGGCTTGCACCACACCCTGGGCGCCGTTGGCGAAATCGACAAACGCCAGCAGGGTATCTTCCAATTGGACATCGGGATGGGCCAGGTTGCCCATCCGGGCCTGGACTTTTCGCGCGGGACCGATGAGGTATTGAAGCAGATCGATGTAATGGAAAGCGTGTTGAACCGTCACGCCCGCCCCGGACTGGCGCGAGCTTCGCCAGGGGTTGCTATGGTAATAGTCGGCGGAGCGGAACCATTTCATATAGGCGTCGGCATGCAGGATTTTGCCGAACCGCCCGGAATCCACCGCCTTTTTCATGGCCTGGATGGCCTTGCGCACGCGGCATTGGACGGTGCAGCCGAATTTAACCCCCGCTTTGCGGCAGGCGGCGATCATTTCGTCGGTATCGCGCAGGGACATGGCCGGAGGTTTCTCGGTGAGCACATGTTTGCCCGCGGCGGCGCAGGCGAGCACGGCCTCGTAATGGAGATGGTTGGGAGTGGCCACGTTGACGATGTCGATTTCCGGGTCCTTGAGCATTTCCTCCAGGGTCATGTAAGCTTTGACTTTGTATTCCGCGGCGATTTTCTTCACCTTTTCCGGAGTGTGTCCGCAAAAGGCGGCGAGACGCCCGCCTTTTGATCCAACGATGGATTTTGCGTGAAACGGGGCGATGAGTCCCGTTCCGAGAATGCCGAAGCCGAGTTCTTTTTTCATAGAGGGTGTTGAAGGTCAGTGAAACCTTTGATTTATGTTAAGAAATTTCAAAGTTTGGCGAAAAAAGCGGTGCAGGAGCCCCGCCCTCCATTTGTCGCGAAATGAATGGAGGGCGGGGCTCCCGCACCGCCTTTCCGGTTTTCTGCATCGAGCATCGAGCGTCGAGCAGTTGCCGGGTCTTGGGCCCGGCTTAATTTGGTAACCATGAACCGTTGAACCTCAAAAACCTTGTCATCATGGATGGAGGAGGGCTTTGAGCCCCTTGAGTTTTTCCAGATCGTCAAAGACCTTCTGCCAGTTGTCGATGGATTCGCGGTGGGTGATTAATTTTTCCGCAGGAACCAAGCCCTTGTGAATCAGGCTGATGGTGCGATCCCAGGAGGTGTAGCTGGTGGACAGGTTGAAGATGATGTCCACCACCTTGAAACAGAATTTATCCCAGGGGATTTCCACGTTGCGATTGCCGGTGAGGCCGATGACGCAGATTTTGCCCATTTTGCGGACCAGATCCACGGTTCCTGGGATGGCGCGGGGGGAACCGCTGCATTCGATGACCAGATCGGCGCCGACGCCGCGGGTCAGATCCTTGATGGCTTCCCCGGCGTTGGTCTGGCCGATATTGATGATTTGCGTGAAGCCCAGTTCCTTCGCCTTGGGCAGACGCAGATCGACATCGCCGGGCGTGCCGATGATCGCCACTTCGCGCGCCCCGGCGGCCCGCGCCACCATTGCCGCCAGCAGCCCGATGGGGCCGGGTCCTATCACCACCGCAAAATCCCCGGCGGTTATTTTGGCGCGTTCGATCACGTCGGTGACCGTGTTGGCGGTGGGTTCCACCATGGCGGCTTGGTCGAAGCTCATGCCGTCGGGAATGTCATGGAGCAGCTTTTCAGGATGGCAGATGTACCGGGTCATGGCCCCGTCGATTCCCCAGCCGGGCGACCGTTTCTCGGCGCAAATCTGGATGTTGCCGGTGCGGCACAGGTAACACTGGCCGCAGGCGCGGGTGTGGGGTTCGCCGACCACCCGTTGTCCGACTCTCGCCCGTTTGCAATCCGCGCCCAGTTCGACGATGGTTCCGGCGAATTCATGGCCGAGGATGACCGGCGGCCAGTAGGGGAATTGGTCGTGCCACACGTGCAGGTCCGTTCCGCAAACGCCGCAGGCCGCAACTTCGATTTTGACTTCGCCCGGCCCCGGACGGGGTTCGGGAACATCCCGGATTTCGATGAATCCTTTTCCTTTTTGGGTTTTAACAAGAGCTTTCATTTTTTTTAGGTGGTTGGACTGAAGGCTGAAGACTGAAGGTTCTGAAATTCAGCCGAACTTTTAATTTTAATGTTAAGGAATTTCAATGTTTGGTGGAAAAGGCGGTGCAGGAGCCCCGCCTGCGTGGCCAAAGCCACTACGGCGAGGCGACGGCCCGCCCTCCATTTGTCGCGAAATGAATGGAGGGCGGGGCTCCCGCACCGCCTTGCCGGTTTTCTGCGTCGAGCACTTGTCCCGCCATAGCTCGCGGAGCGAAGGCGGATCGGGCATCGAGCGTCAAGCTGCCGCGCTCCGGCGCGGCCTAATTTATTAATGGTGAATTATTGACAGCAAAGGCCGCCAGCAGTTCGGCGGTTGATGCCAAATCCTTCAATGCAAGATGTTCATCTTTTGAATGGGCCACCTTGAGCGTTCCGGCGCCGCAGACGACCGTGGGAATGTTAAGTTGATTGTTGTAAAGCCACGCGTCGCAGGATGCCGTCATGGCGCTGATTTCCAACGGAACGCCGGTTTGCCGGGCGGTTTGAAGAATGGCTTGAGGCAGGGCATGGTTCGGGTCGGTGACGCTGCTGTCATGCCGGTACATGAAACTCAGCGCGGTGTTTTTCATGAACGCTTCGCTGGTTCCCTGGGCCAGCGCCTGGCGCATCCCTTCGCAGACCTGTTCCCTGGTTTTGTTGGGGAGAAGTCCGAGGACGCCTTCCAGCACGGCGCGACTGGGCGCGGCCGCCGGCCAGTTGCCCGCCTCCAATTTGCCAAAGGTGATGGGCATGGGATTGGGAAAAGGATCGAACAAAGGCAATCCGCGCGAGGCGGCCAGCAAATCGGCATGATATTTCTCAAGAATGGCGATGGCGTCGCGCGCCATGAGCAGGGCGCTGCGCGTGGAACCCGCCTGGCCGCTGTGTCCGGCCAAACCTGTGAAAACCAGCCGGAACCATACGGCGCCGCGGATGGAGGCAAAGAGTTTGCCGTCCGAGGGTTCGAGGACAATGCAGGCGTCCGCTCGTTCGCCGGTTCGCGCCATGGCGAGGGTGCCGTTCCCGCCGTTTTCCTCCTCCACCACCACATGGGCGACCAAATCGCCGGCCGGTTGGGCGGCCGATTCCTTGAGCGCCTTGAATATCAGGTAAAGCAGGGCCACCTGTCCCTTGGCGTCGCAGGCGCCGCGGCCAAACACCGCGCCATCCTTCACCCGGGGCGTCCATGCGTCGGTCATGCCTCCCGACGGGGGAACCACATCCATGTGGGTGTTGAAAAGCAGGCGTTTCCCTCCGGCGTTTCCTGGAAGGGTTATTCGCAGGTTGTAACGGCCGTCATAGGAAATGTCCGGGATGGGATCGGAATAATCCGGGTCGGATTTGATGGCGTCCGACAAGGGGATTTTTTCCACGGTCAGGCCAAGCTTGCGGAATGTCTCGAATGCGCAATCCATGGCTTTCTTTTCCTGTCCTGGAGTGGAAGGGAACCGGATCAGGTCGCAAAGAAAACGTTCCGCATCGGGCAGCAACCGGGTGATGATGTTTCTTAAGTTGGTTTGGGGCATGGTTTTTTAGGTTGTTGGACTGAAGACTGAAGGTTTATTACCTTGGATTTTTGACAGAGTTTTATTTGGTTCGGGCGCCGAGCGTGTCCCCGTCGAGCGTCGAGCAGTCCCGTCCCGCCATGGCGGGAGCGGGACTCGATTTGATTCGTTCGAGCAGAGCCTGGGCGTTCAGGCCGAGGACTTTCTTTTTATCCTCCACCGACAGGCGGGAATAGACGACCCAGCCCAGTTGTTGTCGCGGATCGCGCATGGGTTGGTCGGAGCCGAAAAACACCCGGTCCGCCCCGGCGCCCTGGACCAGATAATCGATGATTCCCATGCAGACGGGGGTAAGGGTGATTTCGATCATGAAATTCGGATATTGCCGGGCTTTGGCGATGGCGGCATCCGCGGCCTGGTAACTCCCGCCGCAATGCGCGGCAACAAAAGTCAGATTGGGATACCGGGAACAGGGTTTGTCGAATTCGCCCAGGTCCGCCCGCTGGGGATGAAACAAGGCGTAAAGGCCGCGTTGATTGCCGAATTCCCAAACAGCATCGTAAGCGGGGTCGTCGTAGAATTTGCCGTACGTTCTGTAAGGTTTGATGCCCAGGAAACGCGGGTCCTTGAAAATCGTTTGAAGCTTTTGTTCGATTTCTTTCCGAGACTCGCGCGCCACGTCAAAAGTGGCCAACCCCCATGAGAAATCGGCGGGAAGGGCGTCCAAGGCGGCTCGGACGCAGGCGTTTCCCTCGTCGGCTTGGACATGGACCGTTCCATTCCAACTCATCAGGCCAATGCCGTCGATTCCCAATCTTTTTGCCAGTTGATGGACGCCGGATGGCCCCCCATTGAACATGGTGTAGCTTCCGCCGCCGCCGTTCAGCCCTTCGTCGAGGATGTGGGCGTGAAAATCCAACACCAAGGCTGAAAGAGGTTTGCCCTGTCGCGCTTCGGTCATGATTTCGTCCTCATCCCGATTGATCATTTCCCTTGGCGGTTTGATTCCCTTGAGCAGACGGATCAGATTGCCCGAGGCGATTTTGGCCCTGGCCGAGTCCGGAATGTCGGCGTAATCGATATAGGCGCGGTGCGCGCCCATGGACATGTCCGTGGCGTTGGAGCCGAAAAGAAGCTGGTTTTCGCAGCCTTTTTCCACCAACCATTCCACCCCGCGGTTGATTTGAAAATGGTCGAAGATGATGTGAAGATTTTGGTGGCGCAGCAGGAGAGGAATGATCTGGCGCTGGCAGCCCCACGAAATGCCTGTCAGCAAAAGGGGGAGGCCGGGATGATTTTCCAGCAGGTTTTCGACTCCCGAAACGTCGATCTCGGGCAGGCTGAGAATCGTCAGGGTTTGGGAGCGTTCAAGCGCCTCCAGCAAGGGTTGGCTGGTTTTCGATTGAATGCCCCAGCCATTGGTTTTGGGATAAAGGGTGACGGCGCGAACCCCCGCTTGTTCCATCAGACCGGCCAGTTCTTCCGGAGGAGGAAATTCCCCGGTCCAGTGCGGCATGGCGTTCCAGATGGGAAAAAGAAAATCGTGTTTGGACAATTGACCGCTCAGACGCCGGTTTTCGAGCATGGGATCGTAATGAACGCTGCTGATGGAGGAAACCAGCGCGCCGGAAATGGAGCAATGCCTCATTTCCACGACCAGTTGATCCAGCGACCATGGTTGCGCTCCATGGACATTCGCTTTGGGACCAATGTGGGTGAAGGCGTCGAAGTAGATGAGAGGGTTCATGATGGCATGAGGATAGGCTATGATGTTGGTTTGGCAATGGTTCTCTCAAGACCCGGATGATGCGGATGCGCCTCCGGAGAAATGCCGGTATCCTTCCATGGAAAACATTTTGCCGGCTTTGGCCCATGAAACGCCGGTTTCGCTGAGAAGTTTTTCCTCTTGAAACGCCTGATGCATGAGATGGTCGATGCCTCGGATTTCCGTCCGGATGGAATCCTCCGTGGGGATTCGGCTGATCTGGTCTTGGGGCACGTTGTGGATGGGCGACGATTCGTGCGCGCCATTGACACATTTTGTTTGAGCCATCGCCATGGTTGTATCACAGCAAAAGGCTTCCCTTCCTTCAATTCCGCGTTTGACCTGATCCATGATGTTTTCGGTTTTTTCAATGCCGAAGGACAGTTGGATTTCCGTTTCCGGTTTTTCTTTTTCCGCAAAAAAGGCCCTGTTGCCGCGCCAGATGACCGTGCCGTGTTCTCCTCGCGCCTCCACTTCATCCTGGACTGTGGGACTGGAACAATGCGTTGTGTGGAAATAGAGCGTGACGCCTTCTTTGGTGAGGATGCGCATGCAGGCGGTGTCCGCGCTCTCGATTCCCGGGACTGCGCGGTACAATTCCGCCTGGACGCTTTTGACGGAGGCGGATTGCGCCGGGGCGTTTCCGGCGAGAAAACACAGGAGGTTGAGTTGATGCGCGTTGGCGTTGTTGAATGGCGAATCCAGCACCCAACAGTCATTCGCCCTTAACCGTCCGGCCCAGCCGTTTCGAGCGTAGTAGTTGTCCGTCCGAGAATTCAGCCGGCTCCACTTGATGACGTTGATTTTGCCGAGCAGCCGGTGCAGCGTCTTTTTGGCTTCCCATGTTGACTCGGCGTACATGTGATTGTACCCCACGACGATCCGGCGGCCGGTTTCCTTTTCGCAAACCTGGATGGCCAGGGCATCCTGAATCGCGCCGCACAGGGGTTTTTCCACCAGCGCATGCGCGCCGGCCTTCATGGCGGCCATGGCCATGGGCGCATGGAGATGGATGCCGGTGGGAATAAAGCAGAAGTCCACCTTGCCGTGGAGCCGGGAAAACATCTCGCGGTAATCGGTGAAAATCTCCGCGCCAAGCGATCTCAAACGTTCGCATTGTTCCTGGGTTTCGTGTTGGTTGACAACCACCGCGCCCACGGCCCGCATTTCATCCCTGGCGGCCTGTTGCAGCAGGGCCTTGTAGTGGTTTTCTCCGAAACCGCTGATGCCAATGATGCATGCGCGCAGGGGGTGTTTCATGTTAAGCGATGTTTCAGACGCTGAATTTTTGGCTGCCTAATCTTTTTAAAGCGCCTTCCATAATGTCCAGACTTTCGTCGACCTCCGCTTGGGTGATGGTCAGGGGCGGCGCGACGCGGATGACATTGCCGTACATGCCCACGGAGCCGATCAGCAGCCCGTGATTGGCGCAATCCACGATCAGCGGCTTGATCAATTCCGGGGCGGGTTCCTTTGTTTTTTTGTCTTTGACGAATTCCATTCCCATGATCAGTCCCATTCCACGGACATCGCCAAGATGCTTGCATTTCTTTGCCATTTCGGCGAGCCGTTTTTTCATGTAAACGCCCATTTTGGCGGAATTCGCGACCAGGTTTTCCTTTTCGTAGATGTCGAGCACGGCGCAGACTGCCGCGCTTGAAACGGGATTGCCGCCAAGCGTGCTCGACATTTCCCCCTTGCTCAGGCAGGCGAAAACTTCCGCCCGGGCGGCGACGGCTGAGACCGGAATGCCGCAACCAATGGCCTTGCCGATGGTGAGAATGTCGGCCTGGATGTTTTCATGTTCGATGGCCCACATGTGTCCGGTGCGGCCATAGGAAGCCTGCACTTCGTCCACGGTGAGCAGCAAGCCGCGTCCGTGCGCCCATTGTTCCAGTTTTTTGAGCCAGCCTTTGGGCGGAAAAATGAAACCGGCCGCCCCTTCATAGGGTTCCACGATCACGCCTGCGAGGTTGCCCGCGCTGTTGATCGCCACGGTGTACTCGAGAAAGTCGAAATATTTTTTGAAGTCCGGACCGCCTTCGCACCAGCCGTTGGGATCGCGGTAGGGGTTGGGATAGGGGACCCGGATCATGCCGGGAACAGGGGGGCCGTATCCTTTCTTGGGACTGGGCAATCCTCCCATCGAGGCCGAGGCGCAAGTCCGGCCGTGAAATCCTCCGCCGAAACAAAGGATTTCATATTTGCCCGACTTGCGTTTCATTAGGCGCGAGGCCGCTTCGGTGGCTTCGCTGCCGGTGGAAAGGAAAAAGCAGCGGTCAAGATGTTTGGGCAGAGCCTTTACCAGCCGTTCCGCCGCCGCAATGCGTTCCACATTCGCGCATTCGTAGTTGTTCAGGAGCCGGGCGGCGGCTTTCTGTGTTTCAGCCACCAGATGCGGATGACAATGCCCCACGTTTGTGACCAGCACACCGCAGGTCCAATCGAGGAACGTATTGCCGTCCACATCCGTGACCACACACCCCTTGGCGCTATCCCAAACCACAGGGGCTTGGAAGCCGACCACATCGGCTTCATATCGATGCCAGCGATCCAGCAGTTGTTTGCTTTTGGGGCCGGGGAGAGGTCCGTTGACGTGTGCGATTTTCATGGGGGGAGGGGAGGGTTAAGGTTTTAGGTTAAAGGGATAAGGGGAGGGGTTTAGGGTTCACGGTTCATGGGGTCGAGGGTTCAGGGTTAGGATGATAGGCTGAAGACTGAAGGCCGAAGGCATTGCAGAAATGCTTTTTTGTTCGGATTAAGAAAATTCAAAGTGTTGGCTCATGGATTCCTAACAGTCTTCAGCCTTCAGTCTAAACACCTGTTTTCACCAGGCACCGGGCCGGTTTGCCCGCGGCAAAGGCCAGGATGTCGTTCACGATGTGACGGCGTATTTCCAAGGCGGATTCTTCCGACGCCCAGGCCAGATGTGGGGTAAGAATAACATTGTCGAGGCGAAACAGGGGATGATCCGGCGGCGGCGGTTCGACCTCGAAAACATCGATTGCCGCCCCCCCTATCCGGCGTTGTTCAAGAGCGGTCACCAACGCCGCTGTGTCGATCATGGAGGCGCGGGAGGTGTTGATCAGGAAAGCCGACGGTTTCATCCATGAGAGGGCCTCGGCATTGACAAGGTGTTTGGTGTCCATGTTGGCCGGAGTGTGAAGAGTGATGAAATCCGAGGCGCGAAAGAGCGTTTCCTTGTCCACGAAAGTTGCCTCGCCCAAGGCGTCCTTGCGTTTTTGTGAAAGATAGGGGTCGCAGATGATGATCTTGAACCCGAAACTCTGGAGTTTCCGGTAAACCCGGCTGCCGATTCGACCGGCGCCCACAATGCCGAGGGTTTTCCCATCCAGCCGACGAACGGGAAAAAGGGTTGAAAAATCCCACTGCCCCCTGGCGCTGGAATTTTCCAGCGTTTTGCGGCTCTGGGGCAGCTTGCGCGCGCAGGCAAAGATCAGCGAAATGGCATGTTCGGCGACATCCTCCATGCAATAATCCGGCTGATACGCGAATTGGATGCCCAGCCGCGCGCAGGCTCCGGCGTCCACGTTGTCGTAACCGATGCCATGCCGGATGATGAGCTTGCACTTGGGCAGTTTGGAAAGCAGCGATTCGGGCATCTTGACCATGTTGACCACCACCACGTCGGCGTCGGCGATTTTGGAGATGACTTCATCCTCGGGCTTGAACTTCAGTTGATGGGCGGCGAAGTCGATGCCCGCCTTGGCCAGTTCCTGCGCCTCCCAATCCAGATTGTCCTCGATGTAATCGGTGACAACGGCTTTGACTTTTTTATTCATGGCAAAATCTCCTTCCAAATGAAATGGGCGGGTTGACTGCTCAAAGTGTGATCCATCGTTTTTCACTGTCGGAACGATAAATGGCTTCCACAATGCGCAGGGCGGCCAGGCCGTCCTCGCCGCTGACCGGCGGTTGTGTTCCCTGAAGAACGGCTTCGACGAATGATTTGATGTATTCGCGCCCCATGTGGCCGCAGTAACCCGGGGTGGGTTGCAATTCGTAACTCCGCGTGACGCGCGGAATGCCGCCGAATCCCGGATGGTCGCTGCAAATGAAAAGCTCGTCCTTCTGTCCCTCGAAGGCCGGCGCCCAGGAGATCACACCCTGGGTTCCCCGGACCGAAAGATAAAGATCCCGTCCATACGGAAAAGCGTCGGGCACCGTATAGCTGATGTCGAGGGCGGCGACGGTTCCCCTGGAGAATTTCAAATGGGCGAAGGAATTGTCCTCGATGTCGTATTCGGTGTTGACCTTTACGTTTCGTCCCGAAACCTCGGCAACCTCGTCGCCGAGAATCCAGCGGAAAAGATCGATCCAGTGGACACCCAGATTGTACATCGGGCCGCCCCCCGAGCGGGCGCGTTGCAGCATCCAGGGAGAATGACCTTCGATATAGCGGTTGAGTCTGCCGGCCGCGCAACGGCCTTCCGCGCCAACCACCCGTCCGATCAGGCCATCATCCACGATTTTCTTGAATTCCCGGGCCACGGGGTGCAGCCGCCATGCGTAACCAGTGGTGAGTTTTACGCCGGCCTGACGGGCTGCCTCCACGATTTGGGAAGCGCCGTCCGCGCTGGCTGCCATGGGCTTTTCGACCATCAGATGGATTTTTCGCGAGGCGCATTTTGCCGCCGCTGCCGGACAGTCCGCGTGGGGAAGGAAAATCGCCGCGATATCCGGGCATTCCTTTGAAAGCATCTCATCCAAGGTGCTGTATCCGCGGACGTTGAAATCCCGGCAAAATGCCTCGCGCAAGGCCGTGTCTGTTTCGCACACGGCAATGGTTTCCACGGCGGGGAGGGATGTGAAATGCGGCATGTAAGAGCGCGGATGGAGATGACCAAGACCCACGATCGCCACTTTCAATTTGCGTTGAGGTGTATTCATGGATTTAGAATTTGCCGGTTTTGACTTCAAAATGGGCCGGTTTGCCAAGCGAACGTCCATTGGCCATCATCCATTGGGCCACCCACCGGATCATGTCGGGAGGAGTGACCATGGGTGCGCCGAACAGTGCCCTTGCGCGGCTGGAGTTGTTTAAATAGGCGGTCTGGCTCTCATGGCCGGTATATTGAACGGTTTTGTTCATGAGTTTGCCAAATTGGGCTGCGGTTTCCCGGGTGAGAAGGATTTCCGGACCGGTGACATTCAGAATGGAGGGCGGGGCTTCGCAAAGTTGCAACGCCAACAAGGCGTGATGGTTGGCGTCGCCCTGCCAGATGATGTTGAAACAGGGCATGGTCACATCCACCGGTTCCCCCCGCCAAACCTTGGTCGCGATGTCGTGAAGCACCCCATAACGCAGATCGATCGCGTAATTCAGACGGTAGAGGCAGACCGGGGTTTTGTGCTGCCGGCTGTAGTATTCAAAAACCCGTTCGCGGCCGAGACAGGATTGCGCGTATTCTCCGACGGGCTGGGGTTCCGTCTTCTCCGTGCAGCCGCCTGAATCCGGGGATGCGAACGGATACACGCAACCGGTGGAGAAAGCGACGATGCGGCTTTTGCGGAAATGATTTGCGGTGAAGCCAGGGAGGAGTGTGTTGGTGGCCCAGGTCAGGTCGCGGTTTCCTTCAGTGCCGAACTTGCGTCCCGCCATGAAGATGACATTGGGGATTTGAGGCAGCTTGGCCACGGATTCAGGGTTGAGCAGATCGCATGGAATGGTTTTGACACCGTGTTGCTCCAATTGTTCCCGGGAGCCTGGTTCGGAAAAGCGTGCCACCCCCACGACCTGCCGCTTTCGTCCCGCTTCACTGGTGGCGCGAACGGCCAGCCGGGCAAGACTAAGCCCCATTTTGCCGGCCACTCCGGCAATCAGGATGTCGCCTTCAAGGGTTTTCATGAATTCGACCAACCGGGGATTGGGTCGGGAAAGCAATTCGTCGAGCTGATCCTCGGTGTCGAGCCGATTGGGAAGGGATAAGGATGAATTCATAAGTCAAAACCAACTGTATAGTTGGAATCTAGCCCGGTTTTTCGCTTTTGTCAACATTTCGGCGCAAAAAAACGCGTGGTTTTTCAGGTTCTCTTGACAGCGCGGGGCGGAGACGCCATAGAGAGGGCGTGTTCCCATCGTTGGCGAGCCTGGACTCCGTGGTGGAGGGATGAGGGCGGACGATGTTGCCGCGGAACAGCGGCAGGGCGGGAGAGGTCAATGGTGGTCTTCCCGTGGCGGGACATCCAAGGAGTGAAGCCGTGAACGACGCATTGCATAGCGAAAAGGTACTGGTTGAACGCAAACAGTTTTTCTTCGATCTAAAGCAGAACGCGCGGGGACGTTTCCTGCGCATTACGGAAGACGTCAATGGCCGTCGCAATGCCATTGTGGTTCCGACTGCGGGTTTGGAGGATTTTCGCCGGGTTTTGGGCGAAATCATCGAGCAGGACAAGCGGTTGGCCTGAACGGACGCGTTTTGCGCCGGGGAGGCTGGATTTGTCGAGTGAACCCGTCCATTTTCCGGAGGGGGTAATGTTGTGTTGTGACGATGTGGCGCCGGCGAAGGGGACGGGGGACGTGCGCGGGAGTCAGGACGAAAGACAAAGGTTTTTTTTCAGTGCCTGGCAGTAGGCGGTCAGATCCGGGGCCTGAAGGATTCCAGAGACGACGACGATGCGTCTGGCGCCGGCGGCGATGACCGTTGGCGCGTTTTCCAGTTTGATGCCTCCGATGCAGAAAAAAGGAATGGTGATTTCCCTGGAAACCTGGCGGACCAGTTCAAGGCCGACTGGAGTGTAGTCGGGTTTGGTGGGGGTCGCAAAAACAGGCCCCACGCCAATGTAGTCGGCGCCCTCAGCCACGGCCTTTCGGGCTTGTTCCAGCGAATGAGTGGATTTGCCGATCAGAGAGCCGGGGCCGGCCATCTGCCGCGCTGCGGCCACGGAAATATCGTCCTGCCCCACGTGCGCTCCATCGGCTCCTGTGGCGCCCGCGATGCGGGGATGATCGTTGACGATAAGCGGCACGCCGGCCGGGCGGGTAACCGTGAGGACTTCCCGGACAAGAGCGGAAATTTCCTTTTCCGGAAGATCCTTGGCGCGCACCTGAATGATATCCACACCGCCGCGGATCATTTCAGCCGCCACGACGGACGGCTGGCGTCCGGCCAGATAACCGGTGTCGAGGATGGCGTACAGTTGGCGACGCTCAAAAAAATCAGTCGTTTTTTTCATCCTTGGCTGAGGGGGGGGGATTGTCGTCGCCGAATTGGAACAGCAGTTCCTTGGGGAGGAACCGGGGTTTCCACTTTCGGTCATTCAATTTGCCTGTGAGATGATATTCAAAAGCCTTGGTGAAGGGGTCGAAAACATAACCCACGCCGAGAAGGCCGCGTAGAAAATGTCCCTGGACGATGAAATCCACGGTCTGGTCGAATCGGTAATCGCCCTTGGCGGTCAGGGACATGAGTCCGGCGCTGACTTTCATGTCGTAAATGTTCACCTTTTGGTTGCCGATGGTGAAATGGGCGTAGGCCTTGGTGGCCTTGTGTTCGGCGAGGAAGGGAAGGAATTTTGAAAGTTCGCCCAAGAGGGGGATGCGCCAGAGGACGCCGTCCCGGATGGTGGCGCTGCCGCGTCCCCGCAGTTCGCGGCTGGAGTCGAAGCAACCGCTGATGTCGGCCCAGCCGGTCATGAACCCTTTGACTTCGTTGAATTCCCAGATGTCGTGGGTCAGCTTGTCGAAGTCGGCTTGTTGAATGTCGCTATGGAAGACCCAGTCCCCTTCGGGGCGTGAGAAATCAAAGACGGCATCGCCGGTGAGACGTCCGCCATAGAACTCGCTTTCGTAGCGGGCGATTTCGAGGCTTTTCTTGTAGGAGTGGACATAGCCGGAGACTTTGGATGCTTTAAAACGCCAGACTTGGAATTGATCGCATTCGACGTGGGTCCAGAGATCGCTGAGGGATTCGTCGCCGAAGTGCATGCAGCCCTTGAACGTGATTCTCGGCGGGGTAATGAAATGGTAGGGCTTGAACATTTCCTCTGTTTTTGGGCCGACGATGCGGGTGAGAGATGCGAAGTCGATGGTGGAGATGGCGTTGAGGTGCGCATTTTGGCGGTCGAAATCCAGTGAGAAATCCCCGTTGATTTCGCCTTCCGGACGTTTGAGACAGAGTTCGCGGAACTGGAATTTGCGGCCGTCGATGTGGATTTGGGCCTTGGTGGATTCGATGTTCACACCGCCGGCGGACCAGTCATGCCAGTTCATCTCACCCTGGGCTTGAAGTCCGTGCGGGTCGCGGATCCGCCAGTGGCCGGTCAGTTTCAGCAGGGATGGTTTTTGGAAGTGGACTTGCCTGAACCAGTTTTTTTCGCCGGGGTAGAGCAGGGTCATGATTTCGGCCAGATCGATGGTGTTGGCGACATCGAAGATCAGGGTTTGAGTGGGAAAGGAGAATTCGACATTGCCCGTCAGCCGGGTGTTTTCCTGCCGTATGAGAAGGTTGGGCAGGATGAGCCGGCCATCGATGATTTGCGCGTTGCCTTTGGCCTCGCGGATGGGGTGGGGGCCCCATGCGGTTTCGCGCAACCAGAAGCTGCAATCGGCGTTAAGATGCATCAATGGGTTGGGAAGGGAGAAATCGATGCTGCCTTTGATCCAGCATTCGGGGCGCACGCCGAATTCCCAATCTTTGAGGAATCGGGGGCGCGATTCCGGATCTTTCCCGAACAGGGTGTTGGGATCAAGATTGCTGACCAATTCGAATTGAGCCTGGCGGGCCTGGGGATTCCAAAAACCGTAAAGGGTGCCGGCGCCGCCCTGGGAGCTGACGAACAGTTCCGAGAGGGAGAGCATGCCACCGGAGTAGCGGATTTCTCCCCTGACCTGATCGGCGTGCCAATTTTCATAGGCGACCTGTTGCCCCTGGATTCTGGCTTTGACCTGGTAGCTTTGCGGATTGCCAAGACTGCCATTGAACTGGAGGTCGAGACGGATGGGGGAGGTGAGTTTGACATCGGAAAGTTTTTGCAACCATGTCCGGATGCGATCGTAGTCCATGCCTGGGGAAGCGGATGGAGGACGGGGCGGGGGCGGGCGTTGCAGATCAAGCCGCCCATTGATGGTGACCTGCAGACCGAGCATTTCCCCGGTCAGATTTTCCAGATAAAGCTGTTTGTCTGTGGTAAAGCGCAGGTTTCCCTTGGCGCGTGAGATGGAAAGGGTGGGTTTGTCCTTTCCCGGGCAGAATTCCAGATTGGAGCCTTCCACATGCAGGGATTCGGTGGCAAAACGTTTACGGATGGCGTTGTGGAGATCCACATTGAGGATGATCTTGCCGAGGCGCATCCATGAGCCGTTTTCCTTGCGGAGATGGTATTTGACCCCGCGGGCGACGATTCCCTGAAAGATGTCGAAATGCAGAGATTCGATTTCCAGGTGCACGCCGAAGCGGCTGAGCTGTTCGAGTGCGGCATCCTTCCATTCGCCGGGCAGTCCAAAGAAATGGAGATAGGCAAGGAGGGAGGTTCCCGCGAGCAGGAGAAGGAAGAAGATCAGCCGGATCGCCCGCAGGAAAGGGGTTTTTTGTTTCCCCTTTTTGGGGCTGGCTTCCTTGTGATGAACCACGGCGGGATCAATTCAGTTCGTTGCCTGTTGCAGGGTCGATCACCTTGAATTCCTCCCGATGGATGGCGGGATCCGCCCTGAAACTTAATTTTCCCGACAATCGCTGTTCCAATGCCAGCAGGATTTCCTGGTCGTGTTTGCGAAGGCGTTCCAGGACTTCGGGGTGGACAATCACCCGGACGGAGAGTTCTCCGGCCCGGTCAGCCCGTTTGCGCAGGATTTCCGTGACACGCCGTTGAATTTCCACGCTCATGCTTTCGGAGGACTTGGTCACCCCGCGGCCCTTGCAATAGGGGCAATCCTCGAAGACGGCGTCGCGAATGCTTTCCTCCTGCCGCTGGCGGGTCATTTCGGTGAGTCCCAGCGGGGAGATGGGAAGGATGTGGGTTTTGGCCTTGTCGCGTTTGATGTATTCGCGCAGCCGGTTGGTCACCTCATGCTGGTCCCGGCGGTTTTTCATGTCGATGAAGTCGATGACAATGATGCCGCCGATGTTGCGCAGCCGCAACTGGCGGGCAACCTCCTCGGCCGCTTCGAGATTGGTTTGGAGAATGGTTTTCTCCAGGTCGCGTCCGCTTTTGTTGCGTCCGGTATTGACATCGATGGCCACCAGGGCCTCTGTTTCGTCCACGACGATATAGCCGCCGCATTTGAGCCAGACCTGGCGGCGGAAGGCGTTTTCGATCTGGCGGTCGATTCCAAACCGTTCAAAGATGGGGGAGGGTTCGTTGTAAAGTTTCACCCGGCTGCGGGCGCGCGTGGAGATCTGGCCGACCAGCGCACAGATGCGTTCATATTCCTCGGAGTGGTCGATGACGATCCGGTCCACGTCCTCCGTGAGGAAATCCCGCACGGTGCGGTAGATCAGTCCGGGTTCCTGATAAACGCAGGAGGGGATGGGCGCCGCCTTGATGCGTTCGGATATTTTTTCCCATTCCTCCAGCAGCAGGGCCAGGTCGCGCACGAAATAGCGCTTGCTTTGTCCCGCGCCGACGGTGCGAACGATGACCCCCATGCCGTCGGGAATGGTCATGTTGCGCAGGATTTCGCGCAGGCGGGTCCGTTCCTTGGCGTCCTCGATTTTGCGCGAGATGCCGCTTTGGTCGCCGTAAGGGTAGAGGACCAGATAGCGGCCGGGCAGGCTGATATTGGTGGTGATGCGGGGGCCCTTGGTGCTGATGGGGCCCTTGGTGACCTGGACGATGACTTCCGTGCCCGGAGGATAGAGATGCGGGATGTCGTTCATTGTGGGGCGCGGCTTGCGATCGGAGCGGCGTTTGCGTCCCTTGGTTTCCACAGCCTCGAAATTGGCGTCGGCGGATTCCGGAATGATGTCCCAATAGTGGAGGAAGGCGTTCTTTTCGAAGCCGATGTCCACAAAGGCGGCCTTGAGTCCCGGCTCAAGGTTTTTGATGGAGCCCTTGAAGATGCTTCCAACCAACCTTTGTTCGTTGGTTCGTTCGATATGGAATTCCTCGAGCTGCCCGTTTTCCAGAAGAGCGACGCGCCGTTCGAGGGTTTCCGCGTTGATGATGATTTCCTTGTTGGCCGGCTTGCGACGGGAAAAAACGAATTTTAGCATAGTACACATCCCTGTGATCCCTGAAGAACTTTGCTTCATCGTCACAGAATAATTTTAATATGGGGGAACAGGTTTTTAAACCTGGCATCCACGGGTTTAGTAAGGTTTTCGATGAAGCCAGACACTCTGGAGCAAACCCAGGCAGATCATGCATACAACCACGAACGATCCGCCGTAGCTCATGAGTGGCAGCGGCACACCGACGATGGGCAGAACGCCCAACGTCATCCCGATGTTAACAAAAACGTGGAAAAATAAAAGAAAAGTTATTCCCCCCGCCAGCAGCATGCCCAGGGAATCTCCGGCCTTGGTGGCGATGCGTCCGCCTCCCAGCAGAAGGATTGCGTACAATCCGGTCAGAATGACGCCGCCCACGAAACCGTTTTCCTCGGCGAAAACGGCAAAAATGAAATCGTTGTGGGATACTGTGCCGGGCAGATAACCGCCGCGGGTGACATCCCCCTTTCGCCAGCCTTTGCCGTACAACCCGCCGCTGCCGATGGCGATGAGGGACTGGTCGCGGTTCCAGCGTTTGCCCAGGGGATCGAGTTGGCCGGGCGCCACCAGCACCAGCACCCGGTCCAGTTGGTGCGGTTTGAGGTGGAGGATGGATTTAAAGCCGGGCGGCGCGTTTTTTTTCTGCGCTTCATCACGCGGTTTTGCGCCAGGAGTCTTTTCCGCCGTCACCCAAGAGGATGATTTTGCGGATTTTTGGCTGGCAATTTTTTTCAGATGGTTGTTGTAGCGATAGGTGTCGCAGATCAGGAGGGGGAGGATGCACAGGGCGCCGGCGCCCAGATAGATGAAAAAACGATGGGGGGCGCCGGCCAGAAAGAGCAGGACGAAGCCAATGCCGACCACCACCAGGGCGGTGCCCAGATCCGGCTCCTTGTTGATCAGGCAGGCCGGAATCAGAAAGAGCAGACAGGCGATGGTCAGACGCCGCCATTCATTCAAGGTTCCCATGGATTTGCTCAGGTAATGGCAGAGCAGCAGAAGCACGGTCAGCTTGGCGAATTCGGAGGGCTGGACGGTGATGCCATGCCATTCGATCCACCGGTAGGCGCCATACATTTTTTTTCCCATTTTCAAGACTGCATACAGAAGCCCCAGCACGGCAAGGTAGGGAAACCAGGCTTTGCGGCAGAACCAATGGTAGTCCACCAGGGAGACGAAGAAATAAAGGGCAAGGCCGATGCCGAACCATTTGAGCTGTCCGTAAACCGCCTTTGGGATGACGTTTTCGTCCTTGCATGTGGCGCTGTAAATCGAAAGCAGGCTGAGCCCCATGAGGGCAAGGATGACAAAAACCTGGTGCCAGCGAAAGTCGGCGATGACCTCGCGCGCAACGGTTTTAACTTTGTCGGAAAACAGCATAAGCAGGTTGTCAGACTGAAGGCTGAAGACTGAAGGGGGCGCCAAAGTTCCAGCAAACGGGCATGTTCATCCGGTTTTGGGAAACATTCAATCTTGTTTTCTCGTGGTGGAGCATGTTTTCCTTTGGTCAAAACAACCTGAAAATCAGGGCAAGCGGACTTTTTCCGCCGGCAGTGCGGAGGGGGGTGACTCGTCAATTTCCTCGGTGACGGATGGTGGTTTGGGTTGGGGCGGCTTGGCGGTCTCATCCAGCAGTTCGCCGCTGATATCGCCCGCCACACCCTCGATTTTTTCATTTACAGGAATGGCGGCCACGGCGGGCGGGCGCCGCGGCTGGGTGCGGTCATGTTCCAATGCGAATATTTTTTTGAGAATGGCGCCGACAACCGGGCCGGTGGTTACGCCGCCCGATTCGCCGGCTTCCGCAACGATGGCGAGGGCGTAACGCGGCGCTTCGTAAGGAGCAAAGGCGATCATCCATGCCCGGGTTTGCTTGACCAGGTCGCCGGTGGCTCGATCTTTGACGCTGAATTGAGCGCTTCCCGTTTTGGCGGCCACTTTGATTTTTTCAAGCGCAGCCCGTTTGCCGGTGCCGTTGGCCACCACATTTAACATGGCATCCCTGACGAATTGCATATGTTCGGGGGAGACGGGCGCCTGTCCAAAAGTGGATGGGGGAAAATCCGCCAGAATTTCGCCTTCGTGGGTTTCGGTGCGAAGGATCAGCCGGGGTTTGAAAAGTGTGCCGCCGTTGGCCATGGCAGAGGCAACCATGGCCATTTGAAGGGGGGTGACATGAAGGGAACCCTGGCCAATGGCCACGTTGACCCCGTCCCCGGGGGTCCAAGGGCCCCGTCCACGGCGGCGTTTCCACTCATCGGATGGCAGGATGCCTGGGCTTTCGTGTTCAAGCGGAATGCCGGTGGGCTGGCCAAAGCCGAAGGCGGCGGCCATATCAATCAATTTTTGGCCAAGTTTCAGTCCCACCGTGTAAAAATAAACGTTGCAGGACATGGTCAGGGCATCCTTCAACCTCATGTCGCCATGGCCCCCTTTCTCCCAGCATGCCCACGTGTTGTTTCCCAGCGAAAAATATCCCGAACACTCGACGTGGTCGGTGGGTTTGATCATGCCATATTCGAGGCCGGCCAGGGCGGAAATGACCTTGAAACTGGAGCCTGGCGAATAAATGGCCTGGATGGCCCGGTTTAACAGGGGTTTTTCCTCGTTGGATATCAGAGCGCGCCAATCGGATGCCCGGATGGCGGGAACAAAGAGGTTTGGGTTGAAAGTGGGCATGGAGGCCATGGCCACCACATCACCGTTGCGGGGGTCGAGGATGACACAGGCGCCCCGGTAACCGGTGTAGGATTCCTCGACAATGGCCTGGATTTCCCGGTCAATGCTCAGCACCACGTTGTTTCCCGCTGTGGGGGGAAGATTTATGATTTCGGCTTCCTTCAGGCCTGCTGCGTTGAGCCGGATGACCCGGCGGCCCGGAGTGCCTTGCAGTTCCGTTTCCATTGTCGCCTCGATGCCATTCTTGCCGACCAGGTTGGGTTGGGAGAAGGCGTTGCGGCCCGCCGAATCATAATCGATGTCGTTTTCCTCCTCTTCGATTTCCGGTTTGCCGACATAGCCGATGACATGGCAGGCCAGTGTGCTATAAGGATATACGCGCACAGGGGTGATATCCAAGTCAACCCCTGGCATCCAGGGGCTTCTTTCCTCAAAGGCGGCCAGGGCGGCGGGACTGAGGTCGTTCCAGACGGTGAGGGGCAGGGGGCCGCGGATATTGTGGTGTCGCAATACGGCACGGTCGGAAACCTTCACGTTCATTTTCATGCGTTCCCGCAAGGTTTTGATGCTGGCCTTGACTCTCTCGAGGAGCCTGCCGGTTTTGTGGCCGGCCTTGAATTCATCCAGAAAGAGCGCCACGTTATAGCTGGGGCGGTTGTCCACCAGAACCTCGCCGTTGCGGTCAAGAATGGCGCCGCGCGGCGCCGGGAGCATGATGACGCGGGTGGAACCTTGGGCCATTTTATCGACCCAGTCCTTGGTTTGAATGATTTGACGGAAGGCCATGGCGGTGATCAGGCAGGCCAGGCCGATGACGATCATCAGATTGAGCGCATAATAGCGCCAGACGGGGCGTGCCGGAGCTGGATCGAGAACGATCATGGGGTTTTCATTCGTCTTCGTTGAATCGGCCGGGCTCCTGGCCCATGCCCCGGGCCATGGCGTCGAGGACAGTGAAGTAAATGACTGCCAGAACGCTGCAGAGCAGCGAGAGACGCAAAAGTTTGGGAAAGACGTTGTGCCAGCTGTACATGGCTTTGCCACTGAGGATCCATTGCAGGATCAGGGTGATCCATGCGGAGAGGAAACCGGTGATGAGCTGGGTTGTGATGCGGTTGCGGAAGAAGATCGGGCGCACCGCGCAAAACAGGGAGACCGAGGCGATGTAAGGGACTAGGCTGGCGCCAAAAGGGCCGCCGCTGAATGAATCGTAGAGAGTGGCGGCCAGCAGGCCCAGCAACAGGCTGATGGGCAGATTGAGCGTGAAGGCCATGTAAAGAAGCAGGGGGGGGATCAGTTCGATCCGCACTTCGCCGATGGGCCAGCGGTGGGTGATCGTGCACTGCGCCGAAATCAGGGCCACCAGCATGATCACCACCAAGATGGGAATGATGGACCGGCTCATGGTTTGCGGGGTGGCGGGGTTTCCTTTGCCGGGGAAGCTGGCTTCGTGGCGGGAATCCTGGACTTGCTTCCCATGCCCACAAAGACTTCATTGATATGGGCCAGATCCACGGCGGGAGTAATGCAGACTTCCTGGTAGAGGACGCTCTTGGCGACATCCTGAACCGAGGCAACCGTGCCGATGACGATGCCCTTGGGAAAAACCGCGTCGAGATTTGAGGCGGATGCAAGGCCTGATGTAAAAACCTGGTCGTTCTGTTTGACTTGCGATCCGCGGGTTAGAAAGGTCATGCGGCATTGGTAGCTGACGCCTCCGGCCAGGGCGCTGCCCTGGATGATGCCATAGAGTGCGCTCTCGCGGAGCCAGCCGGGCACTTTGCAGTTTTCATCGGTGATCAACAGCACTCGCGCGGTGGTTTCGGCCACTTCGATGGTTTTGCCCACCAGCCCTTCCACGGTCAGCACCGGCATGTCCTTGGTCAGGCCGTCCGTGCTGCCCCGGTCAATGAGAATGGTCTGCCACCAGTTGGAGGGATCGCGTGCGATTACCCGGGCCGGGATGAGTTTCAGATCGCTGCGGTTGCGGAAATCCAGCATTGATCGGAATTCGCGGTTTTCCCTTTCCAGTTCGCTGATTTGGGCCACCTTGGCCGACAATTCTCCGACGTGCCGTTTGAGCTCGGTGTTTTCGATTTGCAGGCTGCTGTAATCCTTGAAGCGGTCCACCAGAATGCGGGAACTTTCCTGCAGCCGGGTGGAAAAGTCGATGAAGGGAATGAAACCGCCGCTGAAGAAGTCTTTGACGCGGTTGGCAAAGCTGAATCGCGTCAAGGTGATCAAGACCAGCAAAACCCCCAAAACCCCATAAAGCGAACGTTGTCGCACGTCTTACAGCCTGTCAGCGGCCGGTCCGCCGTTGTTCATTGCTTGCGATTTTGCGCAGGAAATCCAGCTCGTTGAGCACGATGCCGGTGCCGGTCACCACCGCGCTGAGCGGATCGTCGGCGACATGAACCGGCAGGCCGGTTTCCTCGCCCAGCAGCCTGTCAAGTCCGCGCAACAAGGCGCCGCCGCCGGCCAGGACAATGCCGCGGTCAACCAAGTCCGCGGAAAGTTCCGGAGGGCAGCGTTCCAAAGTGTAACGCACGGTTTCGAGAACGGTATTGATGGGTTCCTGCATCGCCTCGCGCACTTCTTGCGAGGTGATGGTCAGGGTCTTGGGCAGGCCCGCCACCAAGTCGCGTCCCTTCACCTCCATGCTGGTCTCCTGCTCAAGCGGAAAAGCCGAGCCGACTTTGATTTTGATTTCCTCGGCGGTCCGTTCGCCGATCATCAGGTTGTAAACCCGCTTGATATACTGGACGATGGCCTCGTCCAGTTCGTCGCCGGCGACACGGACGCTGCGGCAGAAGACGATGCCGGCCAGCGAAATAATGGCCACTTCGGTGGTGCCGCCGCCAATGTCCACAATCATGTTGCCTGCGGGCTCCTGGACCGGCAGGCCGACTCCGATGGCGGATGCCATGGGTTCCTCCATGAGATAGACTTCCCGGGCGCCGGCATGGGCGGCACTGTCCTTGACCGCGCGGCGTTCCACTTCGGTGATGCCGCTTGGCACAGCCACCACCACTCTGGGGCTTACCATGCTGCGGCGGTTGTGCACCTGCTGGATGAAATGGCGCAACATGGCCTCGGTAACCTCGAAATCGGCGATCACGCCGTCTTTCATGGGGCGGATGGCCTCGATGGTTCCGGGGGTGCGGCCAAGCATTCGCTTGGCTTCGTTGCCGACGGCACGAACCCGGTTGGTACCTTTCTCCACAGCCACTACAGAGGGTTCGCGCAGGACCACGCCTCTTTCTCTGACGTAGACCAGCGTGTTGGCCGTTCCAAGGTCAATGCCTATGTCGTTTGAAAAGAGGCCGAAAAGTTTTCCGAACATGAGAAATATCTGGGTTGCCGATGTTCTTTTTTTGTTACCCGGCATTTCAGCCTGCTGAAATGCTGCGTGAAGGCTGATTCATAGATAGCATGGATCAATGCGTCAAGTGTTATATCAGGGGGGGACTCTCGTTTGTTTGGGCTGCGGCATGGCGGAATGCGGTTAATTGCCGTTCATACCACTGGAGGGTTTCTTCCATGGATTGGGAATGGGGGGTTTCCACGCGCATCTCAGCATGATGGGACAAAATGTCGCAAATGGGATGAGGCGTCTGATTTTGGGTGGCGGGGGCATAGACTTTCACCGAGCCAAACCCTTTGGCGTTGGCCACATTGCGAATGATGCCTTCAAAGAGATTGCCCGCAGCTGAGGACATGCCGGATTGAACCAGAAGGAAATGCCGTCCGCCGCTTTTGAGACAGCGTTCGATCATGCGGTGGAAGTAGTAGCATTGGTTGGGCAGGCCGGCGGCGGCCTCGATGAAATCCTCCTTGGTGCGCACCCATTCACCGGAATGAAGGGGGAAGGGGATGACGGGGTCGCGCAACCGGCCTTGTTGGACAAAAGTTTGCAGCAATTCACAGCCTGCCTCATAGCCCTGGGTCAGGCGTGGACAATGAGGGGAACCGCGGGCTTCGATGGGAACCCGGCGCAATTCGATTTTTCGTTTGCCGGAGAAAAGGGTGCGCAGGCGGCGCATTTCCACGTCATTGCCTCCGAACAGGACGGTATTGGAAGACATGGTGATGGCAATGGTGACATTGATTTCCTGCCGGCGCACCTCTTCAACGAGTTGTTCGAGGACTCTGGCGTTGAGGGAGAAAACCAGTTCGAGTTTGCCATGGAATTTTTCCATCAATTCTTCGCGGCTGCCCGTCACTTCGGAGGGGGAGGTGGTCTTGAGCTTTTCCACCATCTGCCGTTCGGCGTCCGAGAGGAAGGGTCCTTCCGAGAAAAACCACCGCCCCACCTCCTTTTTTGTGGCCAGATATTCGTTTTCCGACATGAAGTGGGCGCAGTGATGGGAAACCAGCAGCATATCTTGGAAGGAAAGGATGCCGGAGAGCCATCCGGCGAGATAGGTGCCGGCGCTGTGGGGAAGGATTTGAAGGCGGCGCGCCAGATCCACTCCGCCGCGCTGCTGGATTTCGCGGAAGATTCGCAGCAGATGAATCAGGTCGTCGGCCACGGCCCAGCAGCAGTTGTCGTGGATGTCGTCGAAACGTTCGTGTCCGGGGATGCTTTGGCGCGCGAAGGCGCGCATGTCGAATCCCATGACCTGATTGACGCGGGCAAAGACCTGGGAGGCGAGTTCCTCATTGTGTTTGTAGGTGTAAAATTCGCCCTCGCCGCGGCGGGTGGCGCCCATGCCAAAGGGGACCAGCACGATATCCCGGTTGTGTTCGCCCACCGAGTTGAGCCAGCGTTCATGGCGCGAAAGGAGTTTTTCGCGCACCTGGTAAAGACGTCCGAGAAAACGGTCGGTCAGGGAGTAGGCTGGCGGGACGATGGCTTCCTTGTCGCCGGCCGAGTGATGAGGGGAGAAATCAACCACCACCCCGCTGCCTTCCGGCCAGACAAATCCCGAGTCGAGTTGTTCCCGGTTTTCCGCCAGGGCGGCCATCGCTTCGGAGACTCCCGCCTCCTGCCAGCCGTGTTCGCGGCCGCGTTTGGCGATGGTGCGCAGGAAGACTTCGTTGTCGAGTTTGGGCATGCCGCCATGCAGGGCCAGCATGGCCTGGGTGTTGGAATAATCGTAAAGGGGTTCCCCTTGCAGATAGGGGATGAGGAAGAAGATTTGGCGGTTCAGGAATTTTTCGTAGGGACTGGTGAACGGCCCTTCGAGGTTGATGTTTTCCCAGCGCAATCCCTCCCAGGGTTGGAGTTGTTTGAAGGAGTCCATGAACTCTTTCAATGTGGGGGGATGGGGATTGACGATATGATAGACCCGTCCGCTGCTGTGGGGGGCGGCGTGCAGCCGCAGCACGGTTTCGATCACAAAATCAAGCGGCACAATGTTAAGCGTGGCGTTTTCAATCCCCGACAGGCGAAGTTCAAGTTTTGGACATCCGTTTTGGGGATCCAACCCCTGTTTTTCGCAGAGTTTCTGGCGCACCCGGCTGGCGACGTCGAAAGGATGGTTGAAAACATTGAATTGCTCGTACCGTCCCAGCGCCGAATCGCCCACCACAATGCTGGGGCGGTAGATGGTGGCCTGGAATTCGCGGCGGATCAGCGCCTGCCAGATGTGGCGTTCCGCCTCCCATTTGGTGCGTTCGTAGGTGTTGCGGAAGGAGGGGGGGCGGATGCCGACGATTTCGCGGGCAATGCCCTCGTGCAATTCGCCGCTGGCGCCGAAGGTGCTGAAGTAGTGAAGGGCGGGGATCCGGTTTTCCCGGATGAAATCCAGCAGCTTGAGTGTGCCGCCAAGGTTGGTGTCGTAAACGTCCTGGCTTCGGGATTCGGTCAGATCCAGAAGAGCCGCCAGATGCCAGATTTCCGCAATGCCGCCGCCGTCCGCTGTTTGGGAAAGGATGTTTTTGGACAGACCAAGGCCGGATTCCTTCACGTCGCCCGGCGTTGGAACAAGGTTCCGGGAAACGGATTCGTCGAATTCCGTTTGCAACTCCTTCAATCCGTGGAAGACCCGCTCAAATCGCTGTCGCGCCTCCGCATCGCTGCCGGCGCGGATGGGGCAGATGACGCGGTTTCCCTGTTTGGCCAGCTGGTAGGCGAGGCGTTTGCCCAGAACTCCGGTGAAACCGGTCAGAAGGATTGTTTTGGTTGTTTGCATTTTTGGCGGTTAAAAAAATAAAAGCCTCCCCTTCCGGCGGGGGCGCCCCTGCTGGATGGAGGATGGGGGGAAAGGCAAACGGTTCCGAGGTTATGAAAGTTTCTTTTTTAGAAACTCATTGACCATGGCGGGGTTTGCTTTGCCTTTCGATAGTTTCATGACTTGGCCGACAAGCGCGCCGACGGCTTTGGCGTTGCCTGAGCGGATGTCCGTCACGATTTTTGGATTTGCGGCGATCACCTCGTCGCAAAATTTTTCAATGGCGCCGGCATCGCTGACTTGGGAGAGGCCTTTTTCGGCGATGATGGCGTCGGGGTTTTTGCCGGTTTTGAACATTTCGGCAAAAACATCCTTGGCCTGTTTGCTGCTGATTTTTCCGGACTCCACCACGGTTGTCAGGGCGGCGATGTCCTTGGGGAGGATGGGGGATTGGGTGATGGGCAGGCTGGCGGCGCCCAGTTCGCGCATCAGATCGTTGACGATCAGGTTTGCCGCCGCATTGGGATTGGGGGCATGGGCTGCGGCCTTTTCAAAATAATCGGCCAGATCCATGTCGGCGACCAGCACGCCGGCGTTGTAGTCGGCGATCTGATATTGTTGCATGAAACGCTGTTTCCGGGCCATGGGCAGTTCGGGGACCAGGCGTTTGACTTCGTCAAGCCACGGGGTGGTGTCGATGGGAAGCAGGTCGGGTTCGGGAAAATAACGGTAGTCATGCGCCATTTCCTTGGATCGCATGGATGAGGTGACTCCGGCGTCGTCATCCCACCGGCGGGTTTCCTGGACCAGTTTTTCGCCGCGGGCCAGAGCCTGTTTTTGCCGTTCGATCTCGTAGGCCAGGGCGCGTCGCGCGCCGCTGATGGAATTCAGGTTTTTCAGCTCGATTTTGGTGCCCAGTTTCTTTTCCCCGGCGGGGCGGATGGAAACGTTGACGTCGCAGCGCATCTGCCCTTTTTCCATGTCGGCGTCGCTCACCTTGCCGTAGAGCAGCACGAGCCGGAGGGTGCTGAGAAAAGCAAAGGCTTCCTCCGGGGTGTTGAGGTCCGGCTGGGTGACAATTTCCATGAGCGGAGCGCCCGCGCGGTCGAAATCCACCCCGGTGCAGTTTTCAAAATGAAAGGATTTGCCGACATCCTCCTCCAGATGGATGCGGGTCAGCTTGACCTGTTTGACGCCTTGGATGTCTTTTTGCGCGTCCTTCGGATAGCATTCCTTCATCAATTCCATCTGGCCATTCAGGCAGATGGGCAGGTCGTATTGGCTGATCTGGTAATTTTTGGGCATGTCCGCGTAGAAATAATTCTTGCGGTCGAATTTGCAGCGCGGGGCGATGTCGCAGCCGAGCAGCAGGCCCGAGAGGGCGGTCAGGCGGATGGCCTGTTCGTTGGGAGAGGGCATGACGCCAGGCATGCCCAGGCAAACGGGGCAGGTCTGGCTGTTGGGTTCGCCGCCATAGGCGTTGACGCAGCCGCAAAACATCTTGGTCCGTGTTTTGAGCTGTACATGCACTTCCAATCCGATGACCGCTTCGTAATTCATTCTTCTGGGGATACAGAAGAAAAGACAATCGGGTGGGTGTCAACCAAAAAGGTTTTTTGGGAAGCCGTCCAAGAGGCCGGCCCTCCCTCATCCAGGTGAAAGAGGCTCTTGAAAAATCACGATGCCTGGCGCCCGGATCAACGGTTGCGTTTGACGCACTCGCCAAGGTATTGCCCAAGACGGGAAAGGGAGGTTGTGGAATCCCTGGGAGCCAGATGGATGTTGAGGAGGCTGAACTCGTGATGGTGTTCCAACGCCTGGCGCCATGCCTGCTCGAAGTCTTTTTGGGTGTGAACCTGGCATCCCCAGCCGCTTCCAAGAAGGGTGGGCAGCTGGTCGTACCGCCACTCGTGAATGTCGTTGAAGGGGCCTTCCAGGATAAGCCGTTCGGTGGTGTATCCATGGTTGTTCAGCACAAGCACGATGGGATTCAAGCCATGCTTTGCGATGGTGGAGAGTTCGGTGCCGCTCATTTGGAACGCTCCGTCGCCCACAATGACCACCGGGCGCAGGCGCGGACGGGCCATTTGGGCGCCCAAGGCCGCGGGCACCGCAAATCCCATGGACGCATAGTAGGCGGGCGCCACAAACTCCGTGCCCCGGTGAATGGTGAGATCCACAGCGCCAAACATGGCAAGGCCCGTGTCGCAGATGACCACCATGTCATCCCGCAACCATTCGTTGAGGAGCGTGAAGACCTGGTTGACGGTCAGCGGATTGGAGGGGGATGCTTTGACCGGGGGGGTGTAGTGGGGCGCGTGCCGGGGGATGGGGAAGGTCCGCCGGCGGATTTTCGCTTTCAGAAGTCCCCGGAGAAAGTCGCCGAACAATACATTCGTGTATTGATGGTGGCTGATCTGGATTTTTTCGGAGGTGGCTTCGATGGATCGATGGCGATCCAGGTGGGCCGTATAGATGCCGAGGTTGAGATCGGTGAGGAGCGTGCCCAGCATGAGCAGACAGTCGGATTTTTCGACAAACTGCTGGACTTCGGGACGTCCCATGGCGCCTTCGTAGATGCCGATGTAGCGGGGATGCCGTTCGCTGATGACGGACTTTCCGAGAAGCGTGGCTGCCACGGGGATGCCGGTGCGGTCGGTGAGGAGCCGCAACTCGCGGCAGAGCCCATAGCGGTGGACTTCCACATCGGCGAGGATGACCGGCCGTTTGGAGGCGTTGATCCGGGCGATGCTTTCGGCCAGCGCCTCGCGCAAGGCGGCGGGGTCGCTTTTTTCGACGATTGATTTTGGCCGGGATGCGAGGCGGGGCGCGACTGAGACCATGTCGCGCGGTATTTCCAGGTAAACCGGGCGTTTGGTGCGCCAGCAGGCGGCGAGGGTTTCGTCGATTTGACGGAAAGCCGTGCCGGGATCGTCGAGCACGGCGCTGGCTGCCGTGAATTGGGCGAAAATCTCCCGCTGGGTGGAGAAGGTTTTGACCTTGTGATGCAGCATGGGGTTGTCTTTTCGCTCGTTGAGTCCCGGAGAACCGGTGATGACGACCACGGGGGATTTCTCGGCATAGGCGCCGGCAATCGAGTTGGTGACATTGAGTCCTCCGACGCAATAGGTCACGCAGATGGCGCCCATTCCATTGATCCGGGAGTAGGCGTCGGCGGCAAATCCGGACGAATCCTCCCGGGTGACGCCGATCACCTTGATGGGGCTTTTCTCAAGCATCTGGTAAAAGGTGAGAACGTAATCGCCGGGGATGCCGAAGATGTGGCGGACGCCGTAGTCCTGCAGCCGGCGGATGAGGTAGGAGCCGATGGAATGACGTGAGGAACTCATTTTTGATTTAAGATTTGAAAAACGAGGCGCGGCTTCGCTTGAACATGGTGGAAATGGTAAGGAGAAATGTGGACGATGGCGACGCAAAAGTCGCCTTTGATCAATCTTGAATCTTAAGAGCGCCCTGGCGCCAGAGGCGGCGCCACAGGTCGGCGGCCAGGACAAGGGCGTTGGTGATGCGTCCGTCGAGAATCATTTGTTCGAATTCGGTTTCGCTGGCGAGGCGGACGGCGATATCCTCCATTTCGTCGAGTTGCAGATCCTTCACTCGATGGACATTGGTGACCAGAACCGTATGGCAGAAATTGGTTTGAAACGCCGGATTGGGATGGACCTTGCCCAGGAGGATGGGCGGGTCGCCGGCATAGCCGGTTTCCTCGAGCAATTCGCGCGCGCCGGCCGCCGCCGGTTCCTCCCCCGGATCGATGCAGCCGCCGGGAATTTCCAGGATGACCTTTTGGATGCCGTGCCGGTATTGTTCGGTGAGCACCATTTTTCCTTCGGGGGTGTAAGCCAGCACGTTGACCCAGTGGGGGACTTCGAGGGAGGTTACTTCATATTCCCGCTGATTGCGGGGGGAGACCACCCGGTCGGCGCGGGTTTTGAAGATCCGGTAATGATTCAAGGGATGGGAGGAGAGGATTTGCCAGGGGCGAATGGGATTCATGTCTGCCGGGAATTTTGACGGATTGTGCGGAAAAATCAATCATGCGCTTGGATGTCATTTTGCCGTCATTCCCGCGAATGTGCATACGCGTCAACCTAAGGAATCAATGAATCATATCTCTATCATAGGCGGTGCGGGAGCCCCGCCCTCCATTTTTTACCGTGCAGACAATGGAGGGCGGGGCTCCCGCACCGCTTCCATCAGAACGGAATGGTCCCAGATTGGGCAAATGTTAGCGGCGTTGGGCAGGACGCCCTCGTTCCCAGGAAAGGATCTCAATTAGGTTGACGCGTATGCGCGAATGTGGGAATCCAGCCTCGTGCAAGGTCACAGGGGGGAAACAAACGCATTTTCTTTCATGGAGGAACAGGTTAGTGTGGGGTTGTGAGTGACCGACAGATAATGCGTTCCGCCGGCAAAGTTGGGCTGGCGGTGATGGGCAGCCGCGTGCTGGGGCTGCTGAGGGACCAGATTTTCGCCTATTGTTTCGGGGCGGGAATGGTGATGGATTGTTTCCAGATGGCGTTTCGCATCCCGAACCTCCTGAGGGATTTGTTTGCCGAGGGGGCGTTTTCCACGGCTTTTGTGACGGTTTTTGCCCGCCGGCGGGCGCGGGAGGGGGATGATGGCGCATGGCAGTTGGCGCGGTTGATGATGACCCTCCAGGTGGTTTTGCTTTCGGCGCTCAGTTTGATGGGGATTATTTTTGCCCCATGGATTGTGCGGATCATGGCGCCGGGTTTTTTTGACATTCCGGGCAAGGGGGAACTGACCATTTTCCTGACCCAACTCCTGTTTCCCTTCATTATTCTGGTCGCGGCCGCCGCGGTGGTCATGGGGATTCTCAATACGTTTGGACGATTCGGGCTGCCGGCTTCGGCCACCATCTTTTTCAATATTGTCATGCTGGCGGTGGGACTTCCTCTGGCATGGTTTTTCGATCCCCATTTTGACGAGACGGCCATCATCTGCATGGCGGTGGGAGTCTTGGCCGGCGGAGCCGCGCAATGGCTGGTGCAGATGCCGGCTTTGCGCAGGCAAGGATATCGTTACTGGCCGGAATGGAACTGGCGCGACTCCGGGGTGGTGGAGACTTTGAAGTTGATGCTGCCAACCCTGATCGGTGTGTCGGCGGTTCAGGTTAATGTGGTGATCAACAGCATTTTTGCCTCGGGATTGGGGGATGGGGCTGTGGCGTGGTTGAATTACGGTTTCCGCCTGATCCAATTGCCCATCGGACTTTTTGGCGTGGCCATTTCCACGGCGGCGCTGCCGTCGCTGGCGGTGGATGCGACGAACCAGCACCGGAAGGTCTTTTGCGACAAGGTGGAGCATGCCTTGCGCCTGAACGCCGCCTTGTGCATTCCCGCCGCGTGCGGCTTGGCCCTGATCAGCCGCCCGCTGGTTTGCGTCCTGTTTGAGCGGGGGCGGTTTGGCCCCCAGGATACCGAAGCCACAGCCATGGTGATCATTGCTTATGCGGTGGGGTTGGTGGGGTATGCCTCCATCAAGGTGTTGAACACGGCTTTTTACGCCCTCAACCGCACGGTGGCGCCCATGTGTGTTTCGCTGGGATCCATTTTGCTGACCGCAGCCCTGAACTGGTTTTTGGTGGTCCGCGTTGGCGCCGGGGTGATGGGAATCGCCATGGCCACCTCGGTTTCCGCCTTGTGCAGCATGTCGGTTTTATATGTGATCCTGAGCCGGATGGTGGGAGGATTGAGCAACCGGGGCTGGCGGACCCTGCGGCGGGTGGTGCTGGCGGCGGCGATCATGTCTTTGGCGGTGGAGGGTGTCTTTTGGGCGCATGAGGGGTTGGATATTCCTCCGAATTTCTGGGGGAGTTTCAGCCGGGTGATGTTCGGCGCGGCGGCTGGCATGGCGGTTTACATCTGGACGGCCAGGCGTTTGAAGTTGGAGGAGGTTCTGGCCGTGGAAGACGTGGTGCGTTCCAAACTGGGCATGGCGCCGCGGCGGCATGAGGTTCACCATGAACATCAATCCCACGATTCGGGAAAAACTCGATAAACTTTCCTCAAAGCCGGGGGTTTATCTGATGCGCGACCGGCTGGGCCGGGTGATTTACGTGGGCAAGGCCAAGGCTCTGAATCATCGGGTGCGTTCCTATTTCCAGCCCGCCCGCTATTCGCAGATGGATCCCAAAACCCGGGCATTGGTGGATGTGGCGGCGGACTTGGAAACCCACGAGGTGCGCAACGAGGCGGAGGCCCTGCTTTTGGAAGGCAAGCTGATCAAGCAATTCCGCCCGAAGTACAACATCCTGTTTCGCGACGACAAACGGTTTCTGCTGGTCCGGCTGACCCGCGATCCTTTTCCCCGGTTTGTCCTGACGCGCCTGCGCAAGCCGGATGGATGCCGGTATTTTGGCCCGTTCAGCAACTCCAGCGCGTTGCGCAACACTCTGGATTATCTGCTGGAGCATTTTCACATTCGCGCCTGCCGTCCGCCCGAGCCCGGGGAAAGGGATTACCAACATTGTCACAACGACATCATCAAGCACTGCCTGGCGCCCTGCGTGGGGAGAATCAGCCGGGAGGATTATGGTGTATGGGTTGAAAAAGCCGCAGTTTTTCTGGATGGCGGGGATGAGGAGGCGTTGAAGGAGTTGGAGGCGCGAATGCTGGCGGCGGCGGCGAAAAAGGATTTTGAAACCGCCGCCTCTCTTCGTGACGCCCTGCATGATTTGCGGCAGACCGTGAAACAGAGCGCCCGCAAATTCGTCCGGGACATTCCGCTCAAGACCTGCGGCGGGGAGCTTGAAGAACTGGCAAGGGAGTTTGGCTTGTCGCAGCCGCCCCGGGTGATCGAGGGATTCGATATTTCGCATATCCACGGGCAATGCGCCGTGGGATCCATGGTGCGTTTTGCGGACGGAAAACCTTCCCGGGCGGATTACCGGCACTTCAAGATTGAAGGAATGGGGGAATCCCAAGCTGCGGAACAGGCTTTGCCGGAGCTGCCGGAGGCGCTGAACAATGATGTGGCCTCGATCCGGCAGGTGGTGTTGCGCCGTTACAGGCGGTTGCGGGATGAAAAACGGGATTTTCCCGATTTGATTTTGATCGATGGCGGCAAGGGACAGTTGCGCGCGGCTCTCGATGCTTTGGCTGAATTGGGGGTGAAAATTCCGGCGGCGGGATTGGCCAAGGAAAACGAGGAGATTTATCTTCCCGGCCGGGGAGAACCGTTGCGTCTGCCTTCAACTTCGCCGGCGCTGCAATTGCTCCAGCGGGTGAGGGATGAGTCTCACCGGTTTGCCAACGCGTTTCATGAGGGATGGCGCCGCAAGCAGATCCGGTTTTCAATATTGGACGAATTGCCGGGAATCGGGGCTTCCCGCAAGCGGCTTTTACTCCGGCGGTTTGGTTCGCTGGAACGCCTGCGCAAGGCGTCCGTGGAGGAAATCCGGGAAGTGGAGGGATTCGGCGGCAGGAGCGCCGAAGCCCTCTGGCGGTTTTTGCATCCGGATGCGGTTTTGTGAAAGGGATGACTATGGAGCTGCCGTTTGTTTTGACAGGGATTTTTCTTTGCGATGTTTGGGTGGGAGCAGATTTGCCGGAGAAAAACGTTTGAAATGGGTTATTTTTTCATGGACGGACATTCCGGCAACCTCGCGGCTGACCTGTTCCCTCCATTTGCGCGCCATTTTTACGGTATCGAATTTCTTATTCATAAATAAGCTCCATTGGATTTATTTTTCCTCCCGCACCGACCATTTGGCCAGGCCCGCTCCGGCGATGACCATGACGCAGGCCAGCCAGAACATCCATCCCGGAGTGACATGCAGGATGAGATTGATGGCCAGGGTGGATAAAAGCGGCGTGAAAAAGGAGGCGCTGGCCACAAGAGTCTGGTTGCCTTTTCTCATGGCGTAATCCCAGAAAACGTAGGCCAGGAGGTTGACGAATACTGTCATGTAAAAAAGCGCCGCAACGGACTTGATGGACCATTCCACGGACGCCTGGGTTGCGTGTTCCAATCCTGGAATCCGCGGCGCGAATGGCAGGAAGGCCAGGAAGAAGAGACCGGATACGGTGATCAGGACGGGTACGGGGTTGGCATGGGTGCCGCCTCCGAATTTCCTGGCCAGAACCGAATACAATCCCCACGAAATGCCACAATACAAACCCAGAAAATAGGGGGTGGGATTTTGACGGAAGTTGTTGAAAAAACCAGCCGCCGAAAAGCCAGTCCCTTCCGCGCCGCCGCCCGCCGGCCGGGCGAGCAGGGCCAGCGCCACGCCAGCCAAGGCCAGCAGCACGCCGGGGTAGAATTCCCATCGGGTCTTTTTCTTGAACACCCTTATGCTGAAAAGCAGGGTCAGGGCGGGCCAGAGATAATTCAGGATGCTTACTTCGAGCACCTGGCGGCGATCCGCCGAAAGTCCCACCGCCAGATTGTTGGCCAGAATGTAGGAAAGGAAAAGAAAGCCGCACCAGATCCAATAAGAAACCGGCACTTCCTTGAGCTTGCGAATTTCGCCGGGATGCAACGCCATGGTCCCCATGGCCAGAAGTCCGCCGGCGCAATAGTAAACGGCCGGGCCGAGAATGATTCCGAAGAAATCCTGCACCACCCGGTTGACGGCAATGGAAGACCCCCAGAAGAGAATGGAAATCAATCCCAGAAGAGTGGCCGGACGGGAACTCGCTGAGGGGGAAGGAATGGTTTTCACCTCTCAGCCTGAGCATGGACCCGGCCTTTTACCCTGACCGGCAATTCCGGCAAATTTTCGCCGGAGATGCGTTTCCATAAAATCTGGAACAATTCGGATGCGACTTTTTTTGGGGAATATTCGTAGCGCAGAACCGGGATGCCATAGTGATGTTCGATGCCTTCATTGGCCATGGTGAGGACGGTCAGGCCTTTTGACGGTCCTTTTCCCTGTCGTGAGGCCGCAGACGTTGATCCGCCCGGGTTGACAGCCGCTCCCCGTTGAACCAGCGCAAGAGCGACGCCGTGGGTTGCGATGTCGTCCGAAACCATCAATGCGTCGGGCCAGTTTTTTTTTCGTGTCCAATCATCAATGAGTTCCAGTGTTTTTTCAAAGGCGGCTTTTTCCATGCTGGCGCCGTTGACCCCCTGCGGACGAGCCTGGCAGATTTCCGTTGATGGAAGTTGCAGGGCGCGCGCCGCTTGTTTGAAACCATCGACGTCCGGAAGCTCTCCCTTGAGGCGGATCCTGGCGCGGAGATAGACGATTTTCTTGCAGCCATTGCCCGCCAGATGATGAACGCTGTCCCATCCGAAGTGATGAAGATCCAGGATCACATCCGCATCGGCGCCTTCCAGGGAAGGTCCCAATCGTGCGATGGGGAGGGTGAACTTGAGTTTGGCCACCTGCTGGGCCGTCATGTCGCCCACAATCTGGATCAGTCCTTTGAAGGGATAATGAGACATGTCGGCGGCGAGATTTGCGAAAAGGACCGCCTGTTGAGGTTCGGCGCCGGTGAATCCGCCGTAGATCCGGCAGGTCCAGCGGCGGTCCGGCAGACCGGTGATTTCCTGGTTGAGAAAGTGGATGACCGCACGCTGAAATTGGGCGGGTTCATCCATCAGGGCGGGGCCCATGAGGATGCCGATGGCAGCCTTGTCGGCTTGCGCCTTGACAAAAGTGCCGCGCCGGGGTTTCCGTTCGATCAGCCCCTTGGCTTCCAGCAGTTTCATGGCCCGGTGAACCGCCATCCGGCTGGCGCCGGCCTGCACCACCAGTTCATCCGTGGTGGGCAGACGATCCGCCGGACGCAAGACACCCTTTTCAATCTGTTCCCTGAGCATCCGCTCGATCTGGAGATGCGCCGGCTGGGCTGTTTGAACCCGGATTTGCAGCGTCGGACTGGCGGGATAGGGGGTTTTCATGTTTTATGGATTGGAATGAATCCGGTGTCTGAAGGAAGAGTTTTTGAATGTTGTGTTTTTAGAATAAATAAGAATAATAGGAAAGTCAAATGGACTTGCGCTTTCCAAACGCGCAACGCAAGTCAAGAAATGATTATCAATTTTATGTGCCATTTTGGCGCGCAAAATATCAAAAACCGGCAACTTTTTCCGACCAACTCTCGCTGAACCCCTACAGGTGCAGGCGCGTCAGTGATCTGACTCTTCACGTCTTGCCTTTCGCTGGCCAATCCCACCTGCCCGTCATTCAGCTCGCCGCAGCTCCAACCGAGCCAAGGCGGACTCGACTCAAAGCGGCGTAAAATTCCGCAACGCCCGTGCAGATCCATCCCCAGTCGAACTCTGCCCGCATCTCCAAAACACCGCCTTCTCTTCAATTCATCGCCCAACATTCGCCTTTTCCCTTCAAATTTTCCGCCCTTATTTTTCATTTTCATAACCAAAAAACCGGCAACTTTTTCCGACCAACTCTCGCTGAACCACTATAGGGTTCAAGGTGAAAAATCGCGCGGGGGGGAGCCTGATTTCAATTTCCCCTTGGTGAATCTCAATTTTCCTTACCCAAGCGTCTTCAACCATCCCATTTTTTCGGTGAGCTACCAAAACCATGGCATTGTTGAGCTACAAATGAAGATTATGTAAACAAATTACCCTCAAAAATTGTCTGGCCTCACCACTACATGCCCGCCCTCACTACTCCCCCCTTCACCATTTTGGCCCGCCCTTGCCGTTTTTTTACCACCCCCCGGATCAATTCGCCCAAAGAAAAACCATGTCATGGGGAGAATAACGAAAGTTTTCGGAGACTTATTCTTGGATTATGTAAACAAATACACCCCCACCACCACACCGCCCCCCCCTCCACCAACCCAAAAATTTGTTCTGCCCGCGCAGGCAGGAGAAAATCACGTATAGGGAAAGACCAAGGGGAATAGCATGCAGGGGAAAGAAAGGCTTTGAAAAGTATTATGTAAACAAATTATCTTCAAAGATCATTTTGGTTTGTCTTATACCCTCACCGGCCAAATCTTGCCCGGCTTTCCCGCTCCTTTCCGCTCGCCAGCCAGTTTCCGCAGAAATCCGGGTTGGTGAAACACCCCATAATCCGTCAATTTACAATCCCCAAATCTCACCGCCGCCCATCCCACGCCATTCCCCTGCAACCCCCGCCTTTCATGTTCCAGTTTCATGGGGATGTTGATGGTCATGGGGTTGAGGATGGTCGCATGGGGTTTTGGTAAAATGGGAAAGACTGTTGTGGCATTCGCCATGCTCTTGGTTGGCAGTTACACTTATTTGGGGTTTTGCACGCTTTCTCCTATTGACTTTGAACATCTAGCACAAACCAAACCAACAATCAATCCTCCTCCAACAATAATGCAAATCTCGGAAAACAACACCTTCCATTCAATCATCATCCCCCCATGCTCGACCTTGGCAACTCGATAGTTTGGAATATCCCACACAGGAATCAAGCTAACCCCATCCATAATAACTTTAATGCCATCCTCATCAATAAAATATTCCTTATATGGCGGAAAAAGACATGCCACCACAACAATAGCCACTACAAAACACAGAATGATGCGAGTCGACTTTTTGATCACATCCCACCTCTATTCACTATCAACATCAATATTGGAAATTTCGATAAAAACCGTTAGTGATATTCTGGCTTCATTTTTTTTGTTATAGTTTGTTCCCGAACCAACCACCGGTTGGTATCCAACAATCACGATCGCTGAATCCTTTTTAGCTTTAAATTTGATCTCTTTTTCTATCGGTGAAATGGCTGGAGACTTCTCTGAGGCAGAGAATCTGGCAACAATTTGATTGTCAGGCCCCAAAATACGGCCACTTGCTCTTCCACTTCTCTTTGCAATTACAGTGAAGCTGGCTTTGACTTTAGCTTTATATTTACAATTATTATCATCCTTAAACTTCACACTAAACTCACCACCGTTTCCCGTCTGCCCATTTGTTTTTATAATCGTATTACACGCCCAAGGCCCTCTATCAGCCCACACTTCCACATTACTTGAAAAGAGATCGCCGGTACGCATAAAATACCCCCTTGATTGACTGGCTGGCTGACCATACGGCCCGGTTTTCATCGAGCCGCTAAAAGAGGTCACCCCTTCAACTGGAGCAAATTCAAGCGTGTAAAGGCCAAGATAATCAAAATCGCTTATTACAGCATTCTTAACAAATGCATATAGATTTCCATCTTCATCCAACAATGAATCAACAAGCGTCTCATCGGAAACAATTATGAAATCACGAACAACCTTAGATCCAATTTCATCAATCGAATCTCTCGACAACCATCTCCCCGTACTGGCATTATAATACCGATAGCCCCAATACCCGAGTCCGGTTTCAGGATCAAAATATTTCGTGCTGAACCTAAACGCATTCGCTTTGGCCATTACTCCCGTTGCCCGGATAGGTTCACCGAAGGGCGAGTATTCATATTTCGCCGTGGCGCGTCCAGTCTTGGCATCGACCAAAGCGGCAACATTGCCATTGCCGTCCATGGCATAGAAATGACTCCCACGATTAGGCGTATCCACAGCCAGCAGGCCACCCACTCCGCCCGCCGTCGCTCCGGGGGAGCTTTGGCGAGGCAGGCCAGCACCTGCTTGTTCCGCTATATCGAGCCCCCACAGATACGTCGTCGCCTCCGGCTTCCAATGTTTGCGCATGAAGTCTTCCAGTTTCCCGCATCTTCCCTTCCACTCGGGTTGTTCAAATTCAGCAACCAAATTCCATCCATCGTTGATGAATACGCGGGTGGTTTTCCTCTCAAATCCACAAGCATGATGGCCCCACGATTTGGAAACGGTTTTGCTAATGCGCCTGCCTTGCCAGTCATAGGCAAACTCAAATTTCCGCTTCGGATGGCCGGGTTTCACGACGGACTCTTCCATGCCTATAAGTCGATTTTCGGCATCCCAACTGAAAACGCTAATTTGCACTTCCGCCTTCTCCTCGAAAAAAACAGTCCATGCGGTTTTCCGCTCCCCCGGCACAGCCGGACGGCTGGAGGGAAACGCCCAGA
>JAQUAF010000111.1 GCA_028687435.1 Verrucomicrobiia bacterium
CCGCTCCCGCAAGACCACACCGTGCCGTCGGCCCGCAGCCAGACCGCGTGATTCAGCCCTTGAAAAACCCGGTCGCCGTTGTCCTGGCTTTGCAAACGCTGGAAACCAAACAATGCCAGCAAGACCAGCCCCGCGCCCAAAAGTTTGCCGCCCCATCGAGACACCCTGGAACAGATTGAGAAAAAAACCTCATGAATTTTCATCGGCACTCCTTGAAAATCAGAAAGACGAACGATAGGCCGTCTCAGAAATCAAGTCAACACATTTCAAAAAAATAAAAGGCAAATGGATGACTGAACAACAAATGTATCCTGACCATGTTTTTTTATCGCAACTTAAAAATGGCTTTGTTGGGATGAGCGTGGAAAAAACAGTTGCAAAAGACGGGATGCCTGCCAGATTGCATCGGCGATGAACAATGAATCTTCCGAACCGGTCATAGATCTTTTTTCCGACGAGCATTTCATGCGGGAGGCTTTGAGACAGGCGATGAAGGCGGCTTCGCTGGACGAGGTTCCGGTGGGGGCGGTGATCGTGAAGGAGCGGCGGGTGATCGCCCGGGCGCACAACACGGTGGAAACGTTGAAGGACGCCACGGCGCACGCCGAGATTCTGGCCATCACCCAGGCGTCGCAAGCGGTGGGGGATTGGCGTTTGGAGGGATGCGCGCTTTTTGTGACCAAGGAGCCCTGCCCGATGTGCGCGGGCGCCATTGTTTTGTCGCGGGTTCAGCGGCTGGTTTTTGGAGCGCCCGATCCCAAGGGGGGCGGCGCCGGGGGATTGTTCGACATTGTCAGCCACCCTTCGTTGAATCACCGGGCCATGGTGACTTCCGGCGTGCTGGGCGCGGAATGCGCGGGATTGCTGAAGGAGTTTTTTGCGCTCAAACGGCGGCCGCCCATGTCGATGCAAAGATGATCGGGGGGCGCTTTTCCGATTTGTGAAAAGTTGTTCCACGCAGCAAGCGGTGCAGGAGCCCCGCCATTGTCGCGAAATGATGGAGGGCCGGCCTCCCGGCCTGTCCGACGTAGTCCGATGAGAGACGAAGGCGGAACGGCTTCGGGCGGTCGTATCCCGCCTTTGAGTGATTGTTTCTGCGTCGAGCGTCTGGCATCGAGCGTCAAGCTGCCGTCCCGCCGTGGCGGGAGCGCGGCTTAATTTAAGGTGTTTTCAGCTTCAGGATGAAGTCAATCATTTCCGAGCGAATGGTGTCAAGGTTGCCCTTTTCGACATCCAGTTTTTCCAGATATTCCGCAGCCTGGGTTGCGGTTTGGCGGAGTTTTTCGTCGCGGGATTGTTTCCCCGTTTTGATTGCCCCTTGAAGCGCGGACAGGTACCGGAGGTCGTCGATCCCTTCCCGGTAACCTTCCCATGCGATGGTGTCGATGACGCCGTCGATGGTGGGGTAGGCGAAGACATGGTCCCGATACGTGGCGTCATCAAAATCGTTCCAAATATTGCCTGCGGCGTGCTGGTAGGCGTAGTCCATCGCGCCGTCGTAATCGCATTTCCACAGGAGCAAACCGTAATTCCTGCGATAGATTTCGGGATTTTCCGCTCCGATTTGAGGATTGGCATAGTTGAAAATCTTGTGTCCGGCGGAATGCCATCGGGCCGCCTCCTCTTTTAACGGCGCAAAGGCGCAGACCAGCAAATCCTGGATGTCGCCCATGGCCTTGAAATTTTTCTCTTTTTGTCCGGCCACAAGGATTTTTCCCCCGGCGTCGTGAACCGCCTTCCACGCCTCCCTTTGAGAGGCCAGCTTTTCGTCCTTGGCTTCATCGATTCCATAAAAGTAAACCTCCTCCGCTCCCCGGGTTTTGGCGAATTCGATGACTTCCTTCACTTTGTTTTTCAGGGCTTCCAAGTCTTTGGGGGTGGTGGGATTGCCGGTGGTGAAGCCAAGGTAATACAGGGTGCGGTTGTCCATTCCCGCTTCGGCGCGCAGGCGCAACACGCGGCCCAGGAGCTCTTTGTTGGCGATGCTTTGGTGAATGGTGGGATTGGTCACCCCGTGCGCGCGCATGTTTTCCAGGTCAATTTTCATTTGGTCTTCGCTTTTGAAGATGTAGGAAAGGACGCTGCCGTCGGAATGCCGGGGGTCGAGAATTCCCCGATAGTACATGCCGGAAATAATGGGGCAGGGAGGAAGGGTGAATGGCAGCACTCGCAAACGGATGTCGATATCCTGTTTGCATCCTTGCGGATTGGAAAGGCGGATTTTTCCCGCGTATATCCCCGGCGGGATTTGGGCGGGGACCTTGACGGTGATCCAGAATTGTTTGCTGGCATCGGCGGGGATGTCGATGGGGAGGAGCGCGGCGCTGTCCCTCATCGCGTATTCCCGGGTGGAGAGAGTTTTTTCTTTCGAGGCCGGTTCGTTGGGATTGCTGATCCAAAGATGTTTTTCCCCGTCGGCGCCGTTGATCTTGAGGTGGTTTTCTTTTTTTACTGGATCCACCCTGACCAGGCTGTCGTCGTGAAGCAAAAGTTCGGGAACCAGCGTTTTGGTTTTGTTTTGGTTAATGTCGGCCCATGCTGTTCCACCTTGGTACCAGCACTTGACCGATTTGATATCGATGTTCGTGGCGGGGATGCGGGATGGGCCGTTTTGCAGATCCGTGATTTCGACTTTCAGGGAAGCGATGGAAATGCGGGTGTGAACCGCAAAACTGCCGGCTTCGATTTCTCCCGGACAGGCGGCCAGTTTGATGGCGCCCGAAAGGTCTCCTTCAATGAATTGGGTGTCCGGGAGTATTTTTTGGCCGCTGATGGGATTGACGGCATAAAACAACAGGTGGTCGTTGGTTATTTTTCCCTTTTCCAATCCGGTGATCAGTTGGTCGAGATGAGCGCGCGTCGATTCCATTTTCTGAAATTCTTTTGCCGCGGGATAGGTTATGCCGCCTGATGCATTTGCCGGTTGGAACTCGCTTTTCCCGAGGGAGTTCAATGTGGAATCCAGCATGCGGCGAATGTCGTCTTTCCAGGCTTTTCCCCCGGGGGGAAGGCTGTTTGGCGCGTCAGACCGTTTTGCCAGTTCCGCCAGGGAAGTTTTGAGTTTTGCAACCCTTTCCGGGGAAAGAAACGCCGCTTTCTGGTTCATGATTTCTGTTTCGGTCAGGATGCGGTTGTAAATTTTTACTTCGTCAATCACCCCTTTGAGAAGGGACTCTCCGTATTTGCCGAGGATCAGGTTCATGGAAACGGATGGTTTGGCGCCAAAATCATGGGTCAATTGGTTTTGGGCGACAAGTTCCCCGTTCACATAAAGCCTGCTGTCTCCGCCCTTTTCCGCGGTGGCAATCAGATGATGCCAGACATGAAGAGGCAGCGGCGCTTGACCGATTGCGACAAACAGGGTGGGAGGAGGCGATTTTCGAACGAAAAACCAGGGCTTGCCATCGTCTCTCCAAACGGGCGTCAATAGATAGCCTCCCTCTTTGCCGTATCTGCCGATTCCGCCGCCGCCTTGGGTGGCGAATAATTTCACCCACATTTCCAGGGAGATTTTTTCGCCAATGTTCAGCGAGGGATCACGTCCGCAGTCGATCCATGTGTCAACCCCGTTCAATTCAACCGCCTTGCCGAATCGCCCTTCCACCCATTTGCCTTGCCCCATGATCCGTCCGTCAAGCCCATGGCCGCTTTGGTCCTTGATGATTGCGCCTTCCCCGTCGTCCATGGGCCAGCAAGCAACCAGCCCGTCTTCCGCGCCAAATCCGTGGGATGCGGTCCATGCCGCGGCGAACAGCAGAATCAAGAATTTAGACAGATGAACCATTGGGCGCGTTGTGATGGCGTATGTTTTCATATTTTGCGGGTGAATCTGGCGTTCCTTTGGGCCGGCTTTTTTGATTACGGCTTGACGAGCGGAAACCATTTGGTCCTGTTGGCCCACAATACCTCTTTATCGAACGATACCGGCGGCCGTTTCAATCAAGTGGGCATCGGAAATATTTCCGCTTTTGAGGGCATTGGATTTAAAAATTTATATCTTATAATAAATGAGGACAATTTAAAAGTCAAATGGATCGGCTGATTTTTTGCGATGGATTCCAAATGATCACAACAGGATTTCCTCATCCGGGGGGATGACGGCGGAGGGCTGCGTGGAAAAAACAGTTGCAAAAGACGGAGCGCCTGCCAGATTGCATCGGCGATGAATAATGAAACTTCCGGGCCGATGATCGACCTTTTTTCCGACGAGCATTTCATGCGGGAGGCTTTGCGGCAGGCGATGAAGGCGGCGGCGTTGGACGAGGTGCCGGTGGGGGCGGTGATCGTGAAGGAGCGGCGGGTGATTGCCCGGGCGCACAACACGGTGGAAACGTTGAAAGACGCCACAGCGCACGCCGAGATTCTGGCCATCACTCAGGCGTCGCAAGCGGTGGGGGATTGGCGTTTGGAGGGATGCACGCTTTTTGTGACCAAGGAACCCTGCCCGATGTGCGCGGGCGCCATTGTTTTGTCGCGGGTTCAGCGGCTGGTTTTTGGAGCGCCCGATCCCAAGGGGGGCGGCGCCGGGGGATTGTTCGACATTGTCAGCCACCCTTCGTTGAATCACCGGGCCATGGTGACTTCCGGCGTGCTGGGCGCGGAATGTGCGGGATTGCTGAAGGAGTTTTTTGCGCTCAAACGGCGCCCGCCCATGTCGATGTAACGATGATCATGTGTCGCATCTCCGATTTGTGAAAGGTTGTTCCACGCAGCAAGCGGTGCAGGAGCCCCGCCCTCCATTGTCTGCACGGCAAAAAAATGGAGGGCGCGCCGTCGCCACGCCGTAGTGGCTTTGGCCACGCAGGCGGGGCTCCCGCACCGCCTTTTTTAAGGATTGGGAAATCCAAAATTTTTATGGATAAATTTTTGTTTTGGCGGACCTCCCCAACCCAAAAAGACAGGGGCTTGATTGAGCCTTCCCTTGACAAGGGGAGGAATTAAGGAGGGGTATTGGCGTCGTGCACGTGTCTCGCCGTAGCTCTCAGAGCGAAGGCGGATCGAGCGTTGACCGTCGAGCGGCCGCGCTCCAGTGCGGCCTGATTACCAGTTGTCCGTGCGAAAGGGAGTTGCGGGCAGGCCTTCCTGGTTTTGGAGATTGCCGCCGGGATTGTCGTCCCAAGCGTAACGAACGGCCTCCGGTTTGCCGGTCTGATCGTTCCACACGATCACGGTGTCCCCGTCGAGGGAAGCGCTGGCTTGGACAAAGCGGCGATCCTCACCGGCGATGACAAAACCCTTTGGCGCGCCGTCTTTTGCCTGAAGTTTGCCTCCGTTGGTCTTGAGAAAGAGGCGCATTTTTCCGTTTTCAACGGCGGATCGCTCGTAAACCGGGCCGGCATAAACAGTTTTTTTCCCATCGTTGATGCCTTGGGCGGCCATGTTGAGCCGCCGGGCGATTTCCCTCATGTCGTCGGGGGAGAAATGACCGGATTGGCCGAGATCGATGGTTGAGGCCAGTGCGGTTTTGGGGAGCGAGAGGGTTTTGGCTTGGGCTTCGCGGATTTTTGCCATGGCGTTTTCGCCTGCGGAGGTCCCGTTTTCACCCGCGGGCAATTGAATGATGAGGAAGGAAAAATTGCCGATGTTCCAGACGCCGCGCCAGCAGCGAATCAGCAGGGGGAGCAGATGCCGGTATTGGCCGGCGTCCCGGAGATTTTTTTCGCCGTTGTTCCAGATGACGCCTTGAATGCTGAAGGGGATGAGGGGGAAAATCATGGCGTTGTAAAGGACGGCGGGTTGGTTGGGATCGTCGGGATCCAGGGGGATTTCCGGAAGCGTCGATGCCACCTTGAACAGCCAGTCTCCCGACAGGGGAATGGTGCGGGTTCCCTGCGAAAGAAAAAGTTCATCGGGAGCGCCGCCAAAGCCGCCCCTGCCGAGATTGTTGAAAACCCGGATGGCGATCACATTCCTTCCGGTTTTGACCAGCGAGGCGGGAACCTTGTATTGGCGCGGAACCCGATGGTAATCCTTGGTTTCCAAACCGGTGTGTCCGATTTCCTTTCCGTTGAAATAGGTTTCGTCCAGATCGGAGATGGCGCCCAGGTTCAGAGTCAGTTCTTTTCCAGCCCAGTTGGGAGGGAGCATGATCTGGCGGCGGAACCAGACAACGCCGTCGAAATAAAGACCGCGGTCTTCCCAAAAGGATGGCAAGTCCATCTTGCGCCAGTCGTCATCAATGTAGCCGGGGTTGGCGTATCCGAGTTTTACCCCCCTGTTGCCCGGATCCTGGTGGCGGTTGGTTTTTGTATGGGGATCAGGCTGGGTGGCGGCCATCCATTTGTCCAAGGTTTTATGGTAATCCTCGTGGCTTTGGGGATTGATGGTGCGGAGGACGTCGTTTTGTCGGACTTGGGGAGCGAAAAGAGAGGAGGACAGGAGATGGGAACGGCTGACCCATGCCTGGGTATAGGTGTTGTCATGGGAGGAATTGATCAATCCAATGGGGATTTGAAGGTCATGGCTCGACTGTTGGGCAAATGAAAGGGGGATGGCCGGGAAACGCTGGGATGAATCGGGCGCATATTCCTGCCATTTTCCAGACACATCGGCCAGATGTTGGTCGGCCATGTGCTTGGCGGCTGTGAAGAGGCGGATGGTCGGATGGAAGGAATTGGAGGATTTTTTTTCGGAGTGCGCCGATGGAAGGTCTTTTTCATCGGAATCGTAATGGCCGGATGCGATCCACACATCGCCAACCATCACATTGGTAAATGTCAGGGTGTTGGCGCCTTTGATGGTCAGGGTATGCGGTCCGCCGGCGGAAAATGTGCCCATTTTGATGTTCCATTTGCCTTCGGGAGACGCGATGGCTTCGGCGGAGTCCGATTGGAATGTGGCGGTGATTTTTTCTCCGGGATTGGCCTTGCCCCAAAGGGTGATGATCTTTCCGCGTTGAAGCACCATGTTTTCGCCAATGATGGAGGGCAGTTGGACATCGCCCAGCAGCAAGGCGCCGGGCAGAAGTGTCAAGGCGAACAGGGAATGGAGCTTTTTCATGGAGGCATGGCTTAACGAGCCAATCCGGAAAGGGTTGCCCGATGGAGATCGAATATTTCGCTCATGTCATGAGCGGCGCGGTCCTGAAGTTGTTGCAGCTGGCGGTAGAGCCTGGCCTTTTCCGTCCGGGGATGGGCTGCGGTTTTGGGATCGGTTTTCACGCATTGACTGGCGATGTCGTCGATGTTGACGCGGCGGTTGTTTTGGTTTTCGCAACACCACCAGGCTTGCAAGGCCGCGCCGTAAGCCGCGCCCTCGGCGGTTCGCATGCCGATGACTTCGCAATTAAAAACATCGGCCATGATTTGCCGCCACACGGGGTTTTTGGCGCCGCCGCCGATGACGCGGATCTGGCGGGGGGCGATGCCCAATTGACGCAAGCGGTTGAGGCCGTAGTTCATTCCCATGGTGACGCCTTCCATGGCGGCGCGGGCAAAGGTGGATGGGTTGAAGGTTTGGCCGTTGACGCCGACAAAGACTCCTGTGCCGTTGGGGACGTTGGGAGTCCGTTCGCCGTTGAGATAGGGGACGAGCAGCAGTCCGCAACTGCCCGCCGGGATTTTCCCGGCCCGCCGGGTGAATTCCTCGTGAGTCCAGCCATAAGCCTGCCGGATCATCTCCGTGGCCACGGTGACATTCATGGTGCAGAGCAGCGGCAGCCATGCGCCCGCGCTGTCGCAGAAGGCTGCGATTTCGCCTTGGGGATCGACCACCGGCCTGTTCGAGCAGGCATAGATGGCGCCGGAAGTGCCGAAGCTGGCGGTCACCACCCCGGGTTTGGTGTTTCCGGTGCCGATGGCGCCCATCATGTTGTCGCCGCCTCCGGATGAGACGATCGTGCGGGTGGTGAGGCCGAGTTCCTTTGCTGCTGCGGCGCAGAGATGTCCCGCGGGGAGGTGGGAGGGTTGGGGGGTGGGGAGTTTGCCGGCCAGTTCAGGGCCGATGGCGCGGAGAAGTTCCCTGCTCCAAACCCTTTTCCGAACATCGAACAACGCGGTGCCGCTGGCGTCGCCGTATTCCATGGTCTTGTTGCCGGTGAGCCAGAAATTGATGTAATCGTGCGGCAGGAGGACCGTGGTGAGACGGGCGTAGTTTTTGGGTTCCTTTTGTTTCAGCCAGAGGATTTTCGAGGCGGTGAATCCGGAGGGGATGCCGTTGCCGGTCAGTTTGAGGCTTTGTTTGAGGCCGCCGATTTTTTTCAAAAGGGTTTCGCATTGCGGAGCGGTGGAGGTGTCGCACCAGAGTTTGGCGGGGCGGATGACTTTGCCGGCGCGATCAAGCGGGACAAAACCATGCTGTTGCCCGGAGACGCCGATGCCCAGCACCTGGGAGGGGTTTGCGCGGGATTGTTTGAGGATGGCCCGGATGGTGGCGCGCACGGCGTTGATCCAGACTTGCGGATGCTGTTCCATGTGTCCGGGCGGAAGCCCGCGAATGAGGTCGTAGGATTGGCTGGCGGCGGCGGCCACCTGACCGCTGCCCGCCTTGACCAGGATGGCTTTGGCGCTTTGGGTGCCGCTGTCGATTCCGATGAAATAGGAAGGCATGCCTTTCAAATGGTCGATTTTCATAGGAAGGGCAACGCTAAAGTTGGGTTGTTTGGACTGTTAGACTATTAGACTGTTAGGCTGTTAGGCGGAAGGTGTTTGGAGCAGGGGGGCATCAGGAATTTTTTTGCATTTTGCGCAAAACTCAATTGCTAACAGCCTGACAGTCTAATAACCCACAGCCTTGGCCATAAGGAGATTGACAGTTCCACAGAGTTTGGGTGTCATTCGTTTTTTCCGGAGGATTTATGGAAGACTTTTACAGTTGGATGTTGAATCACACATTTTTGGGAGTGCCGCTGCTGCATTTCGCAAAGTTCCTGGGCTTTTTGGCGGCGGCTTATGTTTTGGGACGTCTTTTGCGTTTTCCCCTGTCCAAGTGGATGGAACGGTTGATGCCTGGGGAGGACCGGCAGGCGAGCGAGCGGGTGGCGCAGGGGTTCGAGCGGGCCACATTCATCCTGGTGTTTTCAATCGTGTTGAAATTTGGCGCCATCGATGTGTTGCATCTGCCGGGCTGGTTGTGGGCCCGATGCCAGCAGGGGATGACCGCTTTCATGGCCGTGGCCGCCACATTGCTGTTTCTGCAGATTGTGGATGTGGTTTTGCTGGGATGGCGAAAACATTGGCAGGATGAAAAAAGCCAGGCGGATGAGCATCTCATTTCTTTTACCCGGAAGGGAATCCGTGTGGTGGTGGTTTTGCTGGCGGTTCTGATCACGGCGGAAAACATTGGGGTGGAGGTCAAGGGATTGATCACCGGGCTTGGCGTGGGCGGCGCGGCGGTGGCACTGGCCGCGCAAGGTTTGATCGGCAATCTGCTGGGCACCTTTGAGATTGTGGGCGGGCGGCTTTTCAAGCTGGGGGACCGGATTCAGTTCGATGGCCACGATGGTTTTGTTCAGGAAATCGGTTTGCGCAGCACAAAGGTAAGGGCCTTGTCCGGGGAGGTGGTGGTGACGCCAAACAAAAAAATGGCGGAGATGCAGATCCGGAACTTTTCCCGGGACGGCACCGTGCGAACAAGCGTGGTTGTGGGGGTGGTCTATTCCACCATGCACGACGCCATTTTGAGGGCCATGCGGATTTTGGAGGAGATTTTAAAGGCTCGACAGGATGTGGTCTCGCACCAGATTTATCTCAAGAATCTGGGCGCCTCCTCCGTGGATCTGGAAACGGTCTTTTGGGCGCGATACGCCGCGGACGCCGAGCACAACAAGCTCATCGGCGAGTTGAATCTGGAAATCAAACGCCGGTTTGACGCCGAGCGGATCGAATTTGCCTTCCCAACCCAGACGTTGCATGTTTTCAAGGGGGCTGAGGGGTGAGGTTTAAGTTTTAGAAGAAGAATCTAAGAATGCTTTTGCAGTCCCCTCTAAAACCTTGCCCCTTGAACCTAACATCTTGTCCCTCATATCCATGACAACCCATTTCCCATCATTCCATCAGATGGAAAAGAAAAATCCATCATTGGTCCTTCTGGATGCGGCGACGCTTGATTGCGGCGATTTGGATTGGCGGTCCCTGGAGCGGTTGGGAAAACTGGAGAGGCATCCGGTGACTTCGGCTGCGGAAACCGCGGGGCGCGTTCGCGAGGTGGACATTGTCCTGTCCAACAAGGTGGTCCTGGACGATGCGATCATGGCCGGGGCGTCCCGGTTGAGGGCGATTGTGGTTTGCGCCACGGGGGTCAACGATGTGGATCTGGCGGCGGCGAAACGGCGCGGCATTGTGGTGATGAATGTGGCGGGTTACGGCTCCGATTCGGTGGCCCAGCATGCCATGGCGATGATCCTGAATTGGGCCACGCAAATGCATCGTTACGCGGCCGAACCCCGGCGCTGGTGCGAATCGCCGATGTACACGCGGTTGGATTATCCGGTCTTTGAACTGGCGGGGAAATCGCTGGGGTTGGCTGGCGCCGGACGGATTGGAGGCAAAGTCGGAACGCTGGCCGAAGCCTTTGGCATGGAAGTGAGGGCGTGGGCGAGGGATGGCGGAGCGGCGGGCAAGGGACGCTGGCCCCGGCTGGCTTTGCGCGAATTGTTGGCGGCCAGCGATGTGGTGTCGCTGCATTGCCCTTTGACTCCCGAGACCCGGCATTTGATCAACCGGGAATCGCTTTCATGGATGAAGCCGGGCGCCTTGCTGGTCAATACGGGGCGGGGGGATTTGATCGACGAACCGGCCTTGAAAGAGGCTCTGGTGAGCGGACGCCTGGGCGGGGCCGCGCTGGATGTTCTTTCGGTGGAGCCGCCCCTGCCGGATCATTTGCTGTTGGACCCGGCCATTCCCAATTTATTGATCACCCCCCATTCCGCCTGGACCGCCCGCGAGGCGCGGCAGCGGCTGCTCGACGAGGCCGCGGCAAACATCGCCGCGTTTTTGAAGGGGGAGGATCGCAACCGCGTGGCGTAATGCGGAAAAGCCTCCATGGGCTTTTTTGAGTTGTTCATCTTGGTAATCGATGTCCGTTTGCGCGGATTCCAAGATTATTCCCTTGTCATTCACTCCTTTCGGTTTGGATTAAAGCATGACATGAAGCGTTATGTTCCATCGGCTGCCATGGTTGAAAGAGAGTGGAGTCTGGCCCGGCATGACCAGCATTGCGGTTTCTCACATCCATCCAATATACCGCAAAACAGCGAACCTTGGCTGAAGTCCGATCCACCCAGCTTGGCAGACCTGTTCAGGGTTGCTGATGCCATTAGTTCTCTTTCCCAAAAATGGCAATTTCATGTGAAACATTCCTGACCGGGCTGACGCGGCAGTGGCGGGCTCTGTTGCTTGGCGGATTGGCTGTTATTGCGCATGGTCTGGAGCGTTCGACCAAAGATGCTGATTTATGAGCGACGGATGATCAGTTTTGCGTCCGCCGGCCCCATGGCAACCACCGGTATTTTTTGTTGGGTGAGGGCGGCGATGTCAAAGTGGCGTCGCAAAAGCGGGGTGGTGGGAATGATGATCACGCCTCCCACTCGTTGGCGGATCGGGTGATTGATGGCCTGGTGGTCAATGCGCCCGAAATTGGCGAAGCCGTTCCCTTTGTCCCTTTACAATCGCCTCAAATACTCTTCGCGCCTCTTCAAAATCCAGAATCGCATCGACCACAAACGGCCCCACCCTCGTCGCCCAAACCGTTCTGAAAACGCTCTCAACCCGTTGATCTTTCACATCCGGGCGAATGGCTGACTTTTCAAACACAACGCCAGTCCCTTCTCATACCGTCCCTGATTGTCCGGCCCGCCAATCATCGGATCACGGATCTCCGGCATTTTCTCTTTGAGCAGCCTGACCAGTTCCATCCATTTGATCGTTGAACCATACTTCAATCCCAATGTTGACAGGGTCCAGTCATTGGATTCATGAACCTGCCGGACTGTTTTCGGATTGTCGCTGCTCGCGCAACTCCTTCCATCCCCCCAAACTGACCCGGCTGGGTTGGGCTTCAGCTTGGCGCATCGCGAACAAACATCATCAAACTCCCGCACCAGTTCAATCTCTGCTCCCGGATGCTCGCAAAGCGTTTTGATCACAAAATCAAAACCCTTTTTATTATGGTCTTCCTTCGCAATGCTCTGGTCGGCAAAATAACACAACACCCATGTAGGATGATAGGGTCTGAGTTTGATTTTCATGATAGCTCCGTTCTCTTCAACGACACTCTGTGCCGATTTTTAATTATGAGCACTTTTGAGGGTCAAAATGGGTTGACACTTCCTTGTTGTTGTTGAGGGTCACGCGGATCATGTCGTGGCATCCCCCTTCGCCAAAGGCTGCGGGGGACATGTCT
>JAQUAF010000112.1 GCA_028687435.1 Verrucomicrobiia bacterium
TCCCAGCAATCAACTGGGTGCTTGTAACCCGACCGCTTTCGAGCCTCTCTCCGAATATACCATTGGAACGAGGCGACAAAATATTTCATCGTTCTAGGCTTGACTCAACTACCTTCATAGCAGCCCACGATGAAGCCTTCCGGGGAGCGTTTCTGTGGCAACCCGGGTGGCCAATCCGAATCCCTCCCCACTGTCTGAATCGTAGAAAAAATCACAAGCGCCTTGCGTCCCCGGCGTTTTTCAGGTAGAAAAGGATCCAGCGACACGAGAAACTTCAAACCTTCCAGCGGCATTACCATCATGTCAGAATTTCATTCCGCGAATAAGAGTGAATGCCGCAAACGGGAAAAAGTCGCCGCGAGGGCGGATGCCGACAGTCCTTTCTTTCCATCCTCGGGAAATGGGAATTTTTTAACGCAGACCCTGGAAAAATGGGAAATGTCGCCGGTGGGGTTGTTTTTGAGGGAGTTCATCAATCATCCGCGGGAAATCGGGGCGATTGTGCCGAGTTCCCGTCAACTGGCCAGGCAGATGGCGTCTTTTGTTCCGGTGCGGCAAAAGGGGGTGGTGGTGGATTTGGGGGCCGGGACAGGCGTGGTCACCTCCGCTCTTTTGGATCAGGGTGTGGACGCGCGGCGGGTGGTGGCGGTGGAAAGATCGCCGCGGCTGGCCGGTTATTTTCGCGGGCGTTTTCCCCATGTGAAAATGATCCAGGGGGATGCCCAGTTGCTGGATCAGTTGCTGGAGGATCAGTTTGGCGCGGATTATGGGGGCGTGGATTTCATCATTTCCAGTCTGCCGCTTCGTTCCCTGCCGCGTTCGGTGGTCAAGTCGGTGGAACAAAAGGTCCATCAGGTTCTCAAAAAAAACGGGCGGTTCATCCAGTTCACTTACGATTTGCGTCCGGCTTCCCTCTGGACCTTTGACCGGTTGACCCATTGCGATTCCCACATGGTATGGCGCAACCTGCCTCCCGCCCGGGTGGATGTGTTTCGAAGCAAGCAGGGGGGCAGGCTGAAGGTTGAAGGTTGAAGGATGTCTGGGATTCGAAGTCGCAGGCGGTGCGGGAGCCCCGCCCTCCATTTTCCGAACGGTGAAAAAGGAGGGCTGGCCTCCCGGACAGCCATGGGCAAACAGGGTTGACGTTTGTCTTCTGTCATCAGCCTTCAGTCTAAGGAGCCGTCCGGGTAGAGCCGGTAGTTGCCCGCCGGCTCCTAAACCCCCGCATATGACACGCCAGCCGCTTGTTTTTGGGGGGGTGTTGTGGAATCTTGCAGGTCAACCCGAATATTTCACAAATTAAAAATTTGATGAAATATCCGGGCAAAAGGAGACTTGAATGAAAGCCTTGGTAAAAAGCAAAGCGGAACCCGGTTTGTGGTTGCAGGACGTGCCCGAACCCCAGGTGGGCATCAACGACATTCTGGTCAAGATCGAGAAAACGGCCATTTGCGGCACGGACATTCATATTTACAAGTGGGACGCCTGGGCGCAAAAGACCATTCCTGTTCCCATGGTGATTGGGCATGAGTTTGTGGGGCGCGTGGTTCAACTGGGCTCGAATGTGAAGGATTTCAAGGTGGGGGATCTGGTCAGCGGCGAAGGGCATCTGGTTTGCGGTCATTGCCGCAATTGCATGGCTGGGCGGCGGCATTTGTGTCCCAACACCAAGGGGATCGGCGTGAATCGGGACGGGGCGTTTGCCGAATATCTGGTCCTGCCGCAAACCAATGTGTGGTATGCCGACACCCGTATTTCCACGGATGTGCTGGCCTGTTTCGATCCTTTGGGCAACGCAGTTCATACCGCCCTGACCTTTCCGGTGCTGGGGGAGGATGTGCTGATTACCGGCGCGGGGCCGATCGGATGCATGGCCGCGGCGGTGGTCAAACATGCGGGGGCGCGTTTTGTGGTGGTCACGGATATCAACCCGGACCGTCTGGAGATGGCTCGGCGGATGGGCGCCACCATGGTGGTGGATGTCCGGAATGAAAAGATCAAGGATGTGCAGCAACGGTTGGGGATGCAGGAGGGGTTCGACGTGGGGTTGGAGATGTCGGGCAGCGGCGCGGCGTTGCGGGGGATGCTGGAGAACATGTGTCATGGCGGCAAGGTGGCGATATTGGGCATACCCGAGGCCGGCACGGTGGTTGACTGGAACCTGGTGGTTTTCCACAGCCTGACCCTCACGGGAATCTATGGCCGTGAGATGTATGAAACCTGGTACAAGATGACCATGATGTTGCAAACGGGGTTGGACATCGGTCCCCTGATCACTCATCGCTTTCACTACACGGAGTATGAAAAGGGGTTTGAAGCGATGAAAACCGGCAAATCGGGGAAGGTGATTCTGAATTGGGACTGATCAGACAGGTTGTCAGTTTTCGGACTTCAGTCTGGACAGCCTGGGCTGTCACCTGACCTTTTCCTTCTTTTCCCTTTCCTCGGTGGCGTCGAGGACGATTCTGATCCTGCGGGCCAGGGTGGGGAGGTCGTAGGGTTTGGAGATGAAATTGAAAAGGGGATTGATCAGTCCTTCTTTTTGGATGGCCTGGCCGGCGTAACCGGAGGTGAAAAGAATTTTGGCTTTTGGACGCAGCTGGCGGAACTGGCGGGCCAGGTCGATGCCGCTCATTCCCGGCATGACGATATCGGTGAAGAGCAGGTGGATGTCGCCGGAATGTTGCCGGGTTTTTTCCAATGCCTCCTCGGGGCTTCGGGCGGGGATGATCTTGTAGCCGAGACCGTCCAGCAATTCGCCAACCATGGTCAACACGCCTTGTTCGTCTTCGACCGCGAGGATGATTTCATTGCCGCGGAGAACGTTGACGCTGTCCTTTGCGGCGGTTGAGGGGATGGCGGTTTCGTCCAGCACGCATGGGAAATGGATGTTGAAAACGGTGCCATGGCCGGGTTCCGATTTGAAATCAATGCAGCCGTCGCTTTGTTTGATGATGCCGTAGGCGGTGGAAAGGCCAAGGCCGGTGCCCTTGGATCGTCCCTTGGTGGTGAAGAAGGGTTCAAAGAGGTGGGCCTGGACTTCCGGCGGCATGCCTGAGCCGGAATCCTGCACGGAGATGGTCAGGTGGAGGCCGGGTTTGAGTCCGGCATAGGACGCCGCGTTTTCGGGGGTGATTTGGAGGTTGGCGGTGCGGATGTCGAGTTTTCCGCCATGGAGCATGGCGTCCCGGGCGTTGACGACCAGGTTCAGGATGACCTGGTCGAGGTAATTCGGATCGACCTTGATCTGGGATTGGGACGCTTCGGGCTGGATGCTGAGGGAAATATTCTCCGAGATAAGCCGCTGCACCATTTCGCTCATCTGCTGCAGATGGGGGTTGATGTCGATCACGGCGGGTTGGAGAATCTGGCGGCGGCTGAAGGCGAGCAACTGGCGGATGATCTGGCTGGCTTTCTGGGCCGAGTTGCGCATGGATTCGATCTTTGGGACGATGGGGTTGTTTTTTTCGAGCTTGCGAAGGATCAGTTCGCTGTAGCCCACGATCACGCCGATGGTGTTGTTGAAATCGTGGGCGATGCCGCCGGCCAGTTGTCCGACCGCTTCCATCTTTTGGGCCTGCCGGAATTGTTCCTCCAACTGCCGTTCCTTGGTGATGTCGCGTTTGACCACCACAAAGTGCGAGGTTTTGTTGCCGGCGTCGCGCATGGGGGTGACGCTGGCTTCCTCGAGATATTCCTGCCCGTCGTGATTCTGGCTGCGGATCAGCCCATGCCAGGTTTTTCCCTGCCGCAGGACGTTGAATAATTGTTCATGAAACTGGGGATGCTCCTTTTGCCCCTGGATCCGGCTCAGATTTTTGTGCAGGGCCTCATGGCGTGAGCAGCCCGATGCCAGTTCAAAGGAACCATTCACATACTGGATGTTTCCCTGTTCATCGGTGATGATGATGCTTTCGGTTGCGTGCTGGATGGCCACCGCCAGCAGGGCGCGTTCGGATTCGCTTTGGACCCGGTCGGTGATGTCCCGCCCGATTCCGACGAGCCCCACCACCGTGCCACGGCCGTCACGCAAGGGCCATTTGATGGATTGAAGCCAGCGTTTGTTGCCGGCCTTGTCGGTCCACGTTTCCTCGGCGCCAAAGAAAGGCTTGCCTGAACTCAACAACAGCTGTTCCTGGGATTGGAATTGCTCGGCTTGCAGGCGCGGGAAATAATCCATGTCCGTTTTGCCGACGATTTCGTTGGGGGATGAGGCGCCCACCGCCCGCGCGTAAGCCACGTTGCAGATGATGAAGCGTCCGTCAATGTCCTTGGCGTAAATCCAATCCGTGACGTTGTCGATGAGCGAGCGGAGCAGATTCCTGTCCTCGGCCAGGGTTTCCAGCACCCGTTTGCGTTCGGTGATGTCGTGGCTCACCCCCACCAGGCCGATGATGCGGTTTTTGCCGTCTTTCAGCGGCACCTTGGTGGTCAGAAACCAGCGTTTGTTTCCTTCCCGGTCCGCGATCATTTCCTCCCGCTCCGCCAGCACTTGTTGAAGGCGCATGGCGGTCTGTTCATCATTGTAGAAATGAGCCGCCAGTTCGTTGGGAAAAAAGTCGAAGTCGGATTGCCCCACCACGTCGTCCTCCATCGTCACTCCCAGAAGGCGCATGTGGGCCTGGTTGGCGAGAATGAAGCGGCTTTCCGTATCCTTGACGTACACGCTGTCCGGCAGGTTGTCGATGAGGGTGCGCAGCAGGAAGCGTTCTTCGGAGAGGGCCTCCTCCACCCAGCGCCGTTCACTGATATCGACCAGCACGCCCAGAAAATGGGTGATTTTTCCGTTTTTGTCGCGAATCGGGGAGACGCTCAGTTCATTCCAGAAAACAGCCCCGTTTTTGCGGAAGTTCCGGAGCACCACCCGGCAGTCCTGCTGCTGATGAATGGCTTTTCGGACTTCCGCGAGAGGTTTTTGCTGGTCGTCTTTTCCATGCAGAAAACGGCAGTTTTTGCCAATCACTTCCGACGCGGGATAGCCTGTAATCCGTTCAAAAGCCCGGTTGACATAAATGATGGGGTTGTCCGGCAGGTTGGGATTCGTGATGATAAACCCGTTGCTGGACGTCTCCATGGCGCGATCGCGAAGGTGAAGGTCCGCGCTTGTGCGCCGGGCGTGCCGGATGAGCTGGCGGTATCTGCGCGTCAGGGTGAAAATGACGAAAAGGACCAGCGCGAAAATGAGGACGCCGGCCCCGGGAATCAGCCATGAATGAATGCCGTCAAAATAGGCGGTCATCTGAAGGGTCCATTCCCTTCCGCCAAAGTCAATTTTTGAGGATGCCTGGAGCGTTTTGGCGGCGGTGGCCGGCTGGGATGATCCGGCAATGCTGGAGAAAAACAGCCGGCTTTCATCGGTTGCGGGACCGTCATGGATCCGGATGTCCATGAGCGAAATTTCATGAGGCAGAATGCCGCGCATGAAATCGTCCATCCGGAAAGCGCAATGAATCCAGCCCTCAAGGGCCTCCTGCCTTTCCCCGGTTGTTTTCAGCCGGGCGCCGTGCTTGTAAACCGGAAGATAAACGGCAAAGCCGGCTTGGTCGGAGGAGTCCGGAACCAGCTTGATGCGTCCGGTGATGCGCAGTTGCCCGGTGTCGCGCGCCTCGGCAAGGGTTGAAAACAACCCGGGATGGGTTCCGGCGTCAAAACCGATGGAGGAAAGGTTCCGGGCTTGGGGTTCGATGTATTTGATTGGAAAATACTCCAGCCGTTCGCCTTTGGGATGAACGGAATAATTTGAAAAGCCGTCAGCCTGGCACGCGGTTTCAAACGCCTTGAGTTTGAACCGGTTGATCCGGCAGATATATCCCAGCCCTTGAATGCCGGGGCAGCATTTGTCGAGGTTCAGGGATTCCACGAAATACCGCCATTCAGACCGCCCGATGCCGGGACTGGCATGCAGGAGGGATTGGGCGCTGTTCAGGATGGTTTCGCAGTTGTTGAACCGTTCGGAAAGGGTTGTTTGAATGCGCAAATGGGTTTCGTTGAAACTCCTTCGTCTGGCAGCCGTGTATTCACGTCCGGCGGCGAAACAGATGAACAGGCACAGGAGCAGTCCGGCGATCAGGCTGAGCCAGAAAGCGATCTGGTTGCGCAGGGAACTGGCAGAAACTCCGCCATGAGAATTCATGCAAGGTGAAAAAAGGTTTTTTTGTTGGAGGAACCGGTCATGCGGATGGCTGGCTTTTTTTTAAAACCTCCGCGAGCTTATCACGGAGGCCGGTGATATTAAAGGGCTTTCGCACAAATCCCGCCAGGCTGGCGCCGGCATGGCTGGGAGGCGGCGGATTTTCGTCCTGGCCGCTTATGAACATCACTTTAAGGCCGGGACGGAGGGAGCAAATTTCCGCAAGGGTTTGCTCGCCATTCATGCCGGGCATGGTCAAGTCCAGCAAAACCAGGTCAACCTCTGTTTTGGGATTGCGCAACAGTTCGATGGCTTCGGCGCCGCCGGACGCCATGATGGTGTGGTAGCCAAGCCGTTCCGCCATGAGCGAAACGACTTCGCGCACGTTTTCTTCGTCATCGATGATTAAAATGGTGGCCATGCCATTCTCCTTGCAATCAACCAGGTCATGCCTTGAGGCCGGAGCCGCCGGCCGGATTGGATGCCTGCTGCATCTGTTCTTTCAGAATGGTTGTCAGCGCCTGGACATCAAGCCGGTCTTTTTCCCGGCAGGAATCTTTTTTAAGAAAAATGAGTTGAGATGAGTTGAGATAATGGATGGGTTTTCCACCCAGGATCGTCTGGCGGCTGTCCTTTATCATGTCGTGGTACTTGAGCCCTTTCATCTGGACAAAGATATCCAGGTCAAAATGTTCTCCGATGCGGACGGATCCTTCCTGCAATACGAAGTCCTCCGGTTTAAGTTCCCGGGCAAAACCCTCGCCGAAATGGGAAAGTGTTTTCAGGAGCCGGACGAGATTGGCCTGCGAAGGTTCCACCAGAATATCCACGTCAACGGTGGCCCGGTCGAAACCGTTGAAACTGACGGCGATTCCGCCCACGACCAGGAAGTTTACGTCTCCCTTAGCGAGCATGACCAACAAATCTTCGAACTCGGTCGGTGGAATTTCGGACGGCATGGGGATTAACCTTCTTGATCAGTTGATACAACTGGTAAAGGGCGCGCAGCGGCGGCAGGCGGTTGCCGCCCTGCCCCACCACCTTGCGCACCCATTCATCGTTATTGCCTTGGGATTTCATTTCCTTGCCGCAGCGTAGACAATCACGGTGGCGGGCGCAAGCCCCTCGAGCATGTTTTCTTCCGCCGAAAAAACAAAGACCGGCTTGCTTTTGCGCCAGGGGCTCGCGTAAAAACAACTTCACATTTTGGCAAAGGCGCTCCCCGACCATGCCCGGGACAAGCCGTGCAGTCAGATGCCATCCCCCTCCCGTCGTTCCCGCGAAAGCGCATTCGCGTCAAGCTAAGGAATCAATGAATCATATCTCTATTATAGGCGGTGCGGGAGCCCCGCCCTCCATTTTTTACCGTGCAGACAATGGAGGGCGGGGCTCCCGCACCGCTTCCATCAGAACGGAATGGTCCCAGATTGGGCAAATGTTAGCGGCGTTGGGCGGGACGCCCTCGTTCCCAGGAAAGGATCTCAATTAGCTTGACGCCTATGCGCGAAAGCGGGAATCCAGAGGTCTCCTCATCGCCTTCGCAATCCCCGATTTTAATGCGTTTGCCCTGTCAAAAACGGCGAGAGGTTCAAATTTCCATTTTTCGGGTTTTGCGCTTGATCCCCTTTGCCGGAGGCGTGCAAACTGTCCGGATGAAAGGGGAGGAAAAATCCTTTGAACGGCTGGCGGGTTCCGCGATGGCGGTGTTTTTTTCGTTGGGCGGATTGATGCTTCTTCTGGCCGGCTGTTATGTGGTGATGCGGCCTTTTTTGGCGGCGGTGTTGTGGGCGGCCATCCTTTGTTTTTCGACCTGGCCGTTCTATCTCTGGCTGGACCGGCGGTTGAAGGGAAGACGGAACCTGGCTGCGATGCTCATGACCCTTTTGGTAATGATGGTGGTGGTTGTGCCGCTGGCTCTTTTGGGGGCATCCCTGGCGGATGACATCAAGGCGTTTTACAAGGTGATCAATCAATTGTTGCACGAAGGCATGCCGCCGCCGCCGTCCTGGATCGGAGAGGTTCCGGTGGTGGGAGGCGCTGTGGAGTCCTATTGGCGGGGAGTGGCCCACAACGGTCCGTGGCTGGCGGCGGAGCTCCGTGTGTTTCTGTCAAGACATGGATCGTGGCTGCTCAGCCGGGGATTGGATGCGGGGCAGGGGGTCATGCAACTGCTCCTGAGTGTTTTTATCGCATTCTTTTTTTACCGGGATGGCGAGGCCATTTTGGAACAGGTTCATGGCAGCATTGAACGGCTGGCGGGTGATCGCACCCGGAATCTTTTGCAGGTGGCGGGCGGCACGGTGAAAGGGGTGGTGTATGGCATTTTCGGGACCGCCCTGGCGCAGGGTGTCCTGGCCGGGTTTGGTTTGTGGGTGAGCGGGGTGCCGATGGCGCTGTTGCTGGGATTGCTGACTTTTTTCCTTTCCATCATTCCCGGCGGGCCGCCCCTGGTGTGGCTGCCCGCAACCGGATGGCTTTTTTGCCAGGGACGCGTGGGGGCGGGGATTTTCATGGGGATGTGGGGGTTTTTTGTGGTCAGCACGGTGGATAATTTTTTGAAACCCTACCTGATCAGCCGGGGCAGCAACCTGCCCTTTGCGCTGGTGTTTCTCGGCGTGCTCGGCGGCGCGCTGGCTTTCGGGGCGGTGGGGATTTTTGCCGGACCAACCCTTCTGGCGGTGGGATATTCGCTGCTGAAAGGGCCGGCGTTGGAAAAAGGAATTCATGAAAAGTAAAACACTGAGGTTTCTATTCTGGACGGCGCTGGGAATCCTGGGCGCCGCGGCATACTTCACCCTGACCGTTCAGCGGGGCGAACCGGTCAACGCCATCTGGTTGATTATGGCCGGGTTGTGCACCTGCGCCATTGGTTTCCGGTTCTACCACAAATGGATTGCGGCCAGCCTGATGGTTCTGGATGACCGGCGCGCCACCCCGGCGGTGGCGTATGAGGACGGGCGGGATTTTGTGAAAACCAACCGGTGGATCGTGTTCGGGCATCACTTTGCCGCCATCAGCGGACCGGGGCCCCTGGTCGGGCCGGTGCTGGCCGCGCAGTTTGGTTATCTGCCCGGGACCTTGTGGATTCTGATTGGCGTGGTTTTGGGCGGGGCGGTGCATGACATGATGATTCTTTTCTGTTCCATGCGGCGGCATGGCAAGTCGCTGGCGGAAATGGTCAAGGACGAGATCGGCACGCCGGCCGGTCTGGTGGCCAGCGTGGCGGTGCTGGCGATCATGGTCATCCTGATTGCGGTCCTCGGGCTGGTGGTGGTCAAGGCCCTTGCCGAAAGTTCATGGGGCGCCTTTACCATTGGCATGACCATTCCCATCGCCCTGTTCATGGGGTGCTATCTGCGGTTCTGGCGGCGCGAGAAAGTGTTTGAGGTGACGGTGATTGGCGTGTCCCTGTTGTTGCTGGCGGTGTGGGGCGGGGGGATTGTTCATGGCAACGCGGTTTGGGCGGGGTATTTCCATCTCGATGCCACGACGCTTGCGTGGCTGATCATCGCCTATGGCCTGGCGGCGTCGATTCTTCCCGTGTGGCTTCTGCTGGCGCCGCGCGATTACCTGAGCACCTTCATGAAGATCGGCACCATCGGCGGCCTGGCTCTGGGCATCCTGTGGGTGATGCCCAGGCTGGAGTTCGAGGCGATTTCCAAGTTTGTTGACGGCACGGGGCCGATTGTGGCCGGCAAGATTTTTCCGTTTTGTTTTATCACCATCGGGTGCGGCGCGATCAGCGGATTCCACGCCCTGATTTCCTCGGGCACCACGCCCAAGCTTATTACGCGGGAATCGGAGGTGCTCATGGTGGGCTGCGGCAGCATGCTGGCGGAGGCGGGGGTGGCTCTCATGGCCATCATTGCCGCCTGCACGCTGGAGCCCGGGATTTACTTTGCCATCAACACCCCGCTGGCCGGAATGTCGCCCGAGGCCCTGACCGCCAAGGTCACTGCCTGGGGATATCCTGTCACGGTCGATCAGATGACGAAGCTTGCCTCGCAGATGGGGGAGGACACCATGATGGGGCGCACCGGCGGGGCGCCCACTTTGGCGGTGGGCATGGCGCATATTTTCGCCCGGGCGATGGGCGCGCATCACCTGATGGGGTTGTGGTATCATTTTGCCATCATGTTCGAGGCCCTGTTCATCCTCACCACGGTGGACGCCGGCACGCGCGTGGGGCGGTTCATCATCCAGGCGTTTCTCGGGCAGATCTGGAAACCGCTGGGCAACACCCGGTCCTATCCCGCCAATATTTTCGGCAGTTTTCTGCTGGTGGCGGCCTGGGGATTTTTCCTTTACCAAGGCGTCAGGGATCCGCAGGGCGGCATCAACAGTCTCTGGCCCCTGTTTGGCATCGCCAACCAGTTGCTGGCGGTGGTGGCGCTTTGCCTGGCCACCACGGTGCTCATCAAGATGGGGAACGGACGCCACGTCTGGGTGACCCTGATCCCGCTGGTTTTCATGACGGCCGTGACCTTTACCGCCGGCATCCAGAAGATCGCCAGCGGCAATCCCCGGATCGGATTCATCGCCGACGCCCACAAGAAAATGGCGGCCCTTGCCAGCCAGGCTTCCCCCGAGGCCCAGGCGCGGTTGCAACAGATGATTTTCAACAATTACCTCGACGCCGCGGTGGCGGCGGTGTTCCTGTTCCTGGTTGCCGCCATCCTCTTCACCTCCATCCGCCGGTGGCGCGCTCTCTGGACGGGGCGATCGCCCATGGATTTGCGCGAGGATCCGCCCGTTTGGGTGAAGACGGAGACCCCCGGGAGTTGAAGGGCTTATGAAAATGTGCAAGTGGAGGTTGCGGGGATGTTTTGGGATGTTGATGATGGTTGTTTTTTTTGCCGACTGTGCGGCCGAAGAAGCGGAGGAGGAGGAAAAACAGCCGGAGAAAAAGGCCGGACTCCAGTTGGATGCGCAGGAGCTTTATATGAAGATGGATCGTGATATTTTGGTCCGTCACATCAATGATCCGAAAAAAGCCGCGAGCGCAGAGAAACGGATGCGGCAGATGAGAATCAAGGTGGAACAACTGCTCACTCCCGGGGTGGAGGACAAGACGGTTTCATCCTGGGTGTTGCGGCATGAGCCGGAGGTGATCCAAATGGGGAAAAATCTCGTTGAACTGTCCAAATATGCGGAAATGGCCGATCAAACCCAGACTTTGCTGGCTCGAACCATGTGCGATCATTATGCCGGCGCCTTGAGGTATCTTCTGCGGCGGGATTATGCCCAGGCCAGATTTTCCATGCGCCGCGCATTGGATAAACAAAAGCATTTGTTCGACGCGATTTTCAAAAAGAACGACAACGGGCAGGGATGAGCCGTGAAGGATTGAATTTATTTTTTGGATAACAGCCATCCCATAATTTTTCAGAAATAATTTTTTCATTATTACGCATGAGTGTTGGCCAAAAAGTTTTTAGCTGCGGAGTCCCACGGACATCTCTCAGACCCTGGTGCCCCTCGCCCTCCTTCCCAAGGCTATCCTCATCGCAAGAGGGCGTTTTATCGGGAGGGCGCAGATGACTGCGCTCTCCCGATAAAACGCCCATCGGATCATTGGCAGTCCAATGCAATGCAAGGGCAGGAGGGAGGCGGCTTGCCATGAGCGAAGTCGAATGACAGGGTCGGGGGATGTCCGTGGCTAATCCATGTATTCTTAATCTCAGCTTTTGGCTTTTCACGTCATGCTCCTGAACAAAACCTAAAATTTGCCAGTTTTGCAAAATTATGGGATGGCTGTGAAAAATTATCATTTTTGTAATGGATGGAATTTTTCAACCGCTTCCAATCAAGGGTGTTGCAAAAGTCAACAGAATATCCCTGTCGGAAATAGACGGTTTTTACAAAAATGATAAAAATAACTTGTGCAATATATTAAAAATCAAGTGATAATTATTTTATTAAAAAATGCAGAAAAAGGTTGCGAATTTTTTTGATGTGGTCTAAATGGCTTTCCTGCAATTG
>JAQUAF010000039.1 GCA_028687435.1 Verrucomicrobiia bacterium
CTCGGAAAATATTCGTCCGTTAATGGAATGCATGCGGCCAGATTACGTGAACAGAAAAATGGTGTCCAGAATAATCTGCGGGCAATCCTCAGCTTGTCAAGGAGGGGCTTAAATTGAGCCTCCCCTTGCCAAGGGGAGGATTAAGGAGGGGTGCGTCGTGCATCGAGCGTCAAGCCGTCCCGCTGTGGCGGCGGCTCCCGCCGCTCCCAGCAGCGAGAGAATCGGCGTAATGGGAACCAGAAACCGCGCGTGCGCCACGGGACCGGGCAACAGGATGAAAAACAGCGCGATCAGGACGAGAAATCCCCAGTCGGCAAGCCGGAGCCGTTTTTTCCTGATGGCAAGCCGGGACAGGGACAACAGTCCCGCCAGACTGGCGCAATAGATCAGCAACGTGAGCAGGATGATCGGGACACTCAAAAACAGCGGCCAGGTCTGCCTGCCAAAGTATCGTTGAATCGCGGCGCGCACCCCCTCCCGCTGCAACACGGCAAGGGTTCCCTTGTTGCCGGTGGTGATTCCCAATACTTCCAAAAACTCCGTTGCGGGGGGCAGGAAAACGCCAAGGGTTGTTTTCAAGTGCGCAAAGGCATAGGCAAACGGATGGCTTCCGATGACGTTCAGGCCTTCCTGCCTGCAGAAACGCAGATATTGGGGATCGTTTCGAGGATCAGGAGCGGATTTTTTGAGGGATGTCTCTGCTGTTTCCACCAGCTTTTGCCAGGTTGGAGTCAACTCAATATCCTTGCGGATCTGCGCCAACGCCATGGCATTGTAATGCAAAAGGTTGTAATCCCCCACGCCTGACAACTGGCCGTAACCCGTTTTGATTTGATTTCTGGCCATCCAGGGAATGAGGACCAGCGCGGCGCCAAGGGCGATGAATGCGCCGCACCTCCAGCGCGCGCGACACCGGAAGGCCGGGAAAAAGGGCAGAAGGATGATCAGGGGCAACGCGAGGGGGCGGACCAGACAGGCCAGACCCAGAAGAAGCCCCGCTGAAAAGGTTTTAATGGAAACGGAGGCTTTTTTCCTGTCCAAGATCAGGATGAGCGCCAAGGCGAACAAAAAGGAAAACAACGTTTCGGAAAGCAGACGCACCGAGGCGGCCACCGCGCATGGAAAAATGGCTTGGATGGCCGAGGCTGCCACGCCGGTTTTTCTGGAAATCAGCATGATGCCCAGACGGAAAGTCAGGAAACACAGCGCCACGTCCAGCAGGATTTGAATGAGAATCACCCCGTAAATGTCCATTCGGATTGCCGCCAGACCAAGGGCGATGAAGGCGGGGTAGCCGGGGCAGCGAAACAATTCGGGCATGCCGTGGGGAATCCCGGAAAATTCCCCGCATGACAGGAGGGTTTTGGCCAGGGCGTGATAGCCGAACGAATCGGGAGTGAAAAAACGTTCTGTGCCGGATCCTGCCGCAGCAAATGCAAAAAGCCCCAGCCGCAAAAGCAATCCAAGCGCCAGGATGCACCATGGAATCTGTTGAAAAAGGGGCCTTGTCGCCATTGGGGTTCATCATGAACAAAACCCGCTTGCCCCGCAAGACCGCAACAATCCGCTTGCGCCCCGGCAGCGGATCAGGTTATGTTCCGATTTCTTGTCAGGCTGTCGGCGGGTTAGCCAAGTGGTAAGGCAGAGCTCTGCAAAAGCTCCATTCGTCGGTTCGACTCCGACACCCGCCTCCACCTTCTCGGGAAGGTGTTTCCCCTCTGAAAAAGGGGTTTGGGAGGGTTTGGAAATCGGTCAAAACAACCAAAAACTGTCAGTAAACTGTCAGTAAAATTGGTTCGGTAGGGCTGCCCGGCAAGAACTCCAAACCCCTCGCCGCGTACCCTTCCACTGCTCCTTAACGCTGGCCGTCTGGTCTGCGGTAATCTCCTTAACACCGGGAGAAAACCTATGCCAAACTACCGATTGTTCAAACGCGGAGGAATCTTCTATTCGGAGGATGTCGTCACCAGAAAACAAAAAAGCTTGCGAACCAAGAACCGGGAGGAAGCCGAAAGGCTGATCTTCCATCGGGCGGAAGCTTCTCGAAATCGGGCCGTCAATCTACAGATTGCCAAAGGCTACCTTGCCGCGATTGATCCGGAGCTTGCCAAACGAACATGGCAGACTGTCATGGATAAACTCCAAACCTACGGCGGCCCAAGCACCCAGGAACGTTCATCCTGGGCCAACCGCTGCAAGTTGTTTGATCCCATCCGCCACAAGCCCATTGTCGAGACGACCGCCGCCGACCTTCTTCAAGTCTTGGAAAAGGGAGGATCATCGATAAACCACTATCTGCGGCGCTATCACAATCTGGCTTTGGGATTGGGCTGGCTGGCTTGGCCGATTCTCCCCAAGCGGCTTTGGCCGCCGATCCGGCATGCGCGGAAGCGTGCCATTACCTTGGTGGAACATCAGGGGATTATCGAACGAGAGCCCAACCCGGAACGCCGCCTTTTTTATGAGTTTCTTTGGGAGACGGGGGCTTCCCAAACTGATGCCGCCCGGTTGACTGCCGATGCCATCAACTGGAAAGAACATACCCTTTTCATTTACCGCCGCAAACTTGAGCATCTGGACCCGGTTCCCGCCCAGATTCGAGTCGGCCAAAAGTTGGAAGCCATCCTCCGGCAACTCCCCTCCGAAGGGCCGCTTTTTCCCTACCTGCGAAGGGTTGATTGCAAACATCGGGCAACGGAATTCCACCAGCGATGCGAAGGACTTGGAATCCATGGAATCTCCCTCCACTCCTATCGTTACGCTTGGGCGGTGCGCGCCCGCGAGGCTGGAATGCCCGAACGTTTTGCCCAAGCCGTGCTGGGGCAGGCCAGCAAGGCCGTTCACCGCGCCTATGCCCGGGGAGCGCAAATGAAAGTCCCGTCGCTGGAGATTTACGAATCCCAGAATGGCGGACAAAAGATCGTTCCGTTCAAAACCGGGGCGGCCAGGGAAGAACCTCAAAAATCACAGACGGGTTAGGAAGAACATTCTTGATTGGATTGACAGGGGAGGGGGGCGTTGCCGATCTTTCGGCGGCCAAGGTTGTGTTTTCGGGCGTTTTTTTCCTTCCAGTGAAAGACGGTCGCCCGGGTGGCCCGGTCAAGCCATTGGATGTCCTGGGCAAGCTCCAGGATTTGAACCGCCGCAAAGTATTTCGGCGCATTGGGCGCCGGGCTGCCAAGAGGCTTCAATAGCTTTTTGGCAATCAACACCGGAATGTCATGCGGCTGGAATCCGAGATGTTTTGCCGCCTCCTCAGCATGCAAACGCGCAGGGAGTGACAATGCTGAATTTTCCAAAGAATGGCATGAGGCGGAAGTTCTCATAGAGTTTTTGGTGCGAGCTATGAGGTCTGTATTTTCGAGTTCCCGGTAAAAGACTACCTTTCCATTTCGACGCCCTTTTCCCTTTCGGTACGCTTTTGAGGACGACGGCGAACGGAATTTAAAACGGCATCAATTTCTTCCGCCCCAATACCTGCTCCGGCGATCTCCTTTTCCGGCACAGTCTCCAGAAGGTTCATGACCTTTAAGGATTGATATGATGAAATACCCGCATCGATCAGTCTGATTTCGACCTGTTCCAGGGCCGTGTGCAACCGCTGAATGTCCGGCAGTTCCCGCCGCACGCTTTCAAACCAGATGTGCAACGCCCCCTCGCGACCGGACCCGCGTGCAATCCGGAGGGCAAGCTCCTCCACGGACAAGGAGGCTGGCAACCTTTCCACTGCCGAGATATGGAATTTTGAATCGCCATAGATGACATGATCGTGATTCGGATCAGCCTGCCGGAGCGAAGCGATGATTCCTTTCCAATCGTCCGAGTTGTTGATCTTGGACAATTCCGTTCTGGGCACCACTTCCCATTCCGGTTGTGGAGTTTCAATCGGGAGCACGGCCCAGCCCTGTTTCCATGAGGCGTATTTTTTTCCGTTGGTAACCACATGATCCAAGAGGTCGATGCCGGCGATTTTCAATCCCTTTACCACAATTTCCGTGGAGCGGATGTCATCCGAGCTTGGCGACGGGTCCCCGCTGGGATGGTTGTGGCTCAAAATGACTTGGTTGGTTTTGACTTTTCCGGCAATTCGCTGAAGCTCTCTCAATACCATTTGCGGGTTCATAAAGGTGGCGTTGATCGCGCCCACGGATAGTGTGGCGGAATGGACGGCCTTTTTATTGCGGTTGAGAAATGCCACCTTCAATACTTCCATGTAAGGAGTTCGCAAGGTCCAGGTGAGCTTCGCAAAGTCTTCCGGTTTTTCGATGACGGCCCCCACGATATTGAAAGACGGAATGACCCCCTTGATGTAGTCTGGCAGAATGCTGGAAATGACGTCTCCCTCCTTGAACGCCTCCGCCAAGCGTTGTGGTGAGTGAGGATTTCTTAGCGCCTCGGCGCGGACCTTTTCCACGAAAGAACGATCCTTTGGAAAAAATCCATCCTGATAGGAAAGCTGAAAACCGGGTAACAAATATTGATCCAACTCCCTTTTGATGTTTGCAGCCGCTTGAGTGACCTTGATGTCATGAGCATTCAGATGCGCTTGAATCTCCGCATTGCTGATAGGTGTTGTTTGGCTGGCTTCAGGTATGTTCTGCGTGGGCATAGAAGGAGTTGTTTATTCCGAGTTTTCATTCTATTGGCTGGTGTTCGTCGTCCTGGGTATCTTGCCGGATTCGCTTTTTGAGCCACTTGGCTTCCTGGATCTGCCTTTTGACCCGCTGAACGATGATTTCACGTCGAATGGTTCGGGCAAAAATCATTCCGATGGAAAAGAGCAGAGCGGTGATGGGCCAGTTGACGATGATCGGTTTATTCCAGAATTTCATCCACACTCTTAAATCCACCGTCCCGGGAAGCCATTCCCATCGGATGGCGGGATAATGGGAAAACAACAGGCAGAGAACCAAACCTGTGATCATTAGGGCGGTGGATTGCTGGCGTTCGTCGGGGCTGCTCATGGCGGTTTGGGGGTGAGAACGTTGACGTTGTTTGAATTGGACTTTGCAAAAATTGAGTCCATTGCTGAATTTCCGGCCCGCTTGGAAGAAGACGGCGTCCACGATGCCATTGTTTCTGGCAGTGCCGGTTCGGAGCCGGGTAAAAACGATCGGCAAAAGGATATGCTTCACTTGGGGACTGAATGAGGCGTTCACGTTGCGATTGCCCGAAAGCAAGGGAGTCAGGATGTTTCGGCTTTCACCGGCGCTGACCGTTTCAATGATCTGCCAATCCTCGCCAACGACATCGGCGGCAAATTTGTTTGTTTGCGCCTCGTCATTGGCATGAAAAATCTTGGTTAGAAGATTTCCGAAAAGCCCCTTCATCCAAGGCTCGCCCTGCTGCCCTCCAAGTTGAGCCAGGACCGTGGGAAGATTCTGACCGATATAGACCGTGGAGGTTTTCGAGGAGCGGGCAGTTTGTTGGAAAACCATGTCATAAGAAGTGACGAAGTGTTGGAATTCATCCGCCCAGATAAAACAGGGGCGGCGGCTGGTTTCGGATGCGGCCCGGCGTCGTTCCACGGCCTTCTGGAAAAGAAATTTAACAATGACCCCGGCGATGCGTCCGGCTTGGTCAAATTCCTTCACGGGCAGATCCACCACGATGATTTTTCCCCGGTCAATGGCGTCTTCGGGGGTGAACGTGGTATCCGTGCAGAATTTTTGGCGGATGGGTGTGCGCAAGAGCGGATCAGCGAGTCCCTCCCACGTTTCCGTGATGCCGGACCGTTGCCGGTCGCCCATCGTCGGAAAATCGTTCAGGAAATAGTTGACGGCCCGTTTGATGTCGAAGTCTCCCTTCTGTTTAAGAAAGGCTTTCACACAAGCACGGCAACATTTGGAGGTTTTCTTCCACTGCTCATCATCGGCTTCTTCGTCGGACTTGGGAGCTGTCAGAATAATGTCCGAGACGGCGGGCAGGGTGAGCGGCTCGTCCAGTGCGCACTGGAGTTGAATGGCGTTGGAGATCAGGCGAACGCACGCGCGTTCCCAAAAGTCAGGATTGAGTTTCTGTCCACCCTTGGATTCGACCAAATCCTGAAGTTGTCGAAACAGGTTGACCAGATTGAGGGTCAACCCGGCACCGCGGCCGGAACGGTGCAGTTCGTAATCGAAGATATTGAAGGATTCCTGGCTTTCGGTTACCCGGATGATGTCTTTTTCCCGTCCGGTTAATCTGGCCAGTTCCATCCAGTAGTTGGCTTCGTCCACTTTCACACAGAGGACAATGCCCCCAGCACCCAAGTGGAGCATCTTGATGGCCAGCATATCGGCGCTCCCGCTCGATTTGCCGGAACCGGTGGCACCCAAAATCAAGATTCCCTGGCAGGCATCGCCGATATTCCACTCATCCCCGGTCGGGAGTCGAAAGATGGGAGCGGAAAGCGCCCATGATCTGGACGAGGAGCCGGACGAATCGTTTTGTTCCCGGATCGGATTGGCCAATGGCGGAGACAGCTTCCGCGGGAAATGGAATGGAGTTGAAAAAATCATGTTTCCAAGCTTGCGTCTGTATCTCAATTGAGATACAGTAAGGCATAAAGGAGAGAATGATGGCTAAAACCGCAATGATTCATGCCCGCATAGAGCCGAATTTGAAAAGTTCGGTGGAGGAACTTTTTCATCATTTGGGATTGTCGACATCCGAGGCCATCAAGCTGTTTTTCCAGCAAGTCAAATTGCACCGGGGCTTGCCTTTTGAAGTGCGGGTGCCGAATCGGGTTACGCGCCGTGTCTTCAGCCAAACCGATCGGCGCGTAGGGATAAAACGTTTCAAGGATAAAGAGGAATTGTTTAAAGACCTGGGTTTGCGATGAGGGTTCCTGTCCGCACCAATCAATTCCGTCGCGACGTCAAGCTGGCCATGAAGCGAGGGAAGGATATGGCCAAGTTGGAACGGGTTTTGTCGTGCCTGATCGATGAAAGCGTCTTGGATGTTCGGTTGCGGGATCATTCTCTCAAAGGTGGGTACGCGGGGCGGCGTGAGTGTCATATCGAACCGGATTGGTTGCTGGTTTACAAACTGGAGCCAGGAACGGTGATTTTTGAACGCTTGGGAACGCATGCGGACTTGTTTGAGTGAGAAAAAGGGCTACCGCCATATCCACCAGCGTTTCTTCTTTTGATTTTGTTCTTGTTGTCGTTTGGCTTGTTCGGCTTGTTCGATTTCCTCCAGTTTTTGCAGGGTGGCATTGAGTTTTTCCCGGGTTTCCTGGAGTTGCCTGGCGGAGGCTTGGATTTTCTCCTCGTGTTGAGCAAGGTCTTGACGGGTTTGATTCTTGAGATTTTCAAGCTCGGCGCTGGTCCTTTGAAGCTGCCGGTCCTTGTCTTGAATAATCTCCCGTTGCCGTTGGAGGGCGCTACCATCGTATTCCCCGGCTTCAAGGGGAAGATCTGGGGGTGAAACGGCATGAGGTTCCAATGTGGAGGGAATCAGCCACCCTTGCGGTTTTTCCACGAACGTGACGATTTGTTCGTGTTGGAGGATTTCGTTGTCCAAGGCATGTGGCGCAATCCAAACATCGCGCTGACGTTCGATGCTGCGATACCGGCCTTCGCCTTGTTGCCCTTCGTCCGGTGATTCGGTGACTTGAACGACAACCGGACGATTCGGTGGCGTATGACATCCTGTCAGCAGAAAGGCGGCGGCTAAAGTTAGAGAAAGAGTTTTCATGGGGATGAATCAGCGGTTCGAGGTTTGAATGCTGCGTCCTGGTGCTGCGGCGGTCAGATCGACGGCTTCATCGAGAAAAATGGCGCAAAACCGGGCAGTGGGAACCAGAACATAGGAGTTTTGTTGTTGGAGTGTGGCGGAATAACGGGATGCGATGACGTCCATGAAGGCTTGCGCGGCGGCCAATCCGCTGTTTTGCAGTGTGGAATCGAGCATGGTCGTGGTGGTGGTCACGACCGATCCGGCGCTTACGGTGTTGTTTTGGGTGGTGATGTAGGTTTGCAGGGTTTTGACGAAATCCTGCATGGCCTTTGCCGTGGCCAGTTTAAAGGCGGTGGCTGTGCTGTCGTCATAGAGAAACCCCTTCAATCCCGCGCCGTTGATGAACCAGCGTTTCGAATGCGGATTCTCCTCGTAGGTCATCCCAATGCCTTTGATGGGCAACTCCCATCCCTGGCGGCCTTCCTCATAAAAGATAAGGGTGTCCCAGGTCACAAAGACCCTGCCACGGAGATTGCCGGGAGCGATTCTGCCGGTGGCTTGTGTGCCAACCGGAATCCTGACCTTGTGGGCGAAAATGGAGGGATGAATAATGGTGGCGGTGGCTGGTGAAACCTGGTTGTTGCTGACAATGTCGCTGGTAAGGGTGGCGTAAAGGATTGTTCCCTTGGGCAGAAAATCGTTCGAAAGAATCTTTCCCGACGAATTCAAGTTGCCAAAGGATGGCTGATTGTATTGGCGGGAAGGCGCGGTCGGGGCGGTTTTTGTTGGGAGAAAAACCGGAGTTGAAGGAGGAGGCAAGGGCGTTTCCGGCAGATTTGGTGAATTTGTCGCTGAAGGTCGGCTGGTTGGGATTGGCATGGATTGCATGTTTGTCGATGCCGCAGCGTAGTTTTCCCGGCGCACGCGGGTCAGGTGTTTCAATCCCATGTAAAGAACGATAAAAACCGCCAGTACCGTCCAGCCCATGGCGGTGAGCTTGCCGTTGCAATAAAACTTTTCTTTGGTGACGCGCAAATTCATGGATCGATTGGTTGAATTTCAGTTGGGAAAATTTCAAAGTTTTGCCGGTGGCTCAGGCCGTTGGAACCGTCAAGAATGACAAAATTTTCGGAAGTGCGTTTTGGCGGCAGGGTCGAGTTTCCCAAGCTTATGGCAATGGGATTAAACAGGGTTTCTCCGAGACTGACGGTGGTGTGTCGAACATCAAACGCGAGCGGTGTTTTGGCTCGGTTTTGCGTGAGAAAATGCAGGATGACATGACGGGTATCGCGGAAGCGGAAAGTTTGGAGAAGTGTGCAGTGCTGGGTTTTATTTTGCGTTTCGTACATCAGCGTCCAGTGTTCCAAATTCCGCAAATCAGGTGAATTGACCATCTGGAGAGCATGGAAGTTTTGGACAATGCGGATTTCGCGGGTGAAAATCTCAGCGAGGGTTTCCTGGGCGGTTGCGGGTTGAAACGGCAGGGGCTTGGAATCGTCGATGATTTTGGTGACGCGGACCATGGGGGTGAAAGGTTCCATCTGGGCCGCGAAGTGAACGGCAAAATTGATCGTTCCGGAGCGGGTCACAATGGCCAGGGTCGTATCTCTCGCATTGTCCTGTGTGGGTTTGATGGAGACCAGGCGTTCGGCTTTCTCCACCAGCCAGAGAACGGGATCGCCCACATTGGTCGCAATGGGTTCCACTGGCAGTTGGATGATGCAGGCGCAGCCCAAGCGGGCGTTCAGGGGATGAATCTGGCTGGTGTAAAGATCGACGGTTTGGACTTCCTGGGCAAACAAGGCGGAAGTGAAAAGGAAAAGGGCAAAAAGAGTTTTGCAAAAAGGAAATCCTCTTTTTGTCGTCGGTCGTGGCAACAAATTGCCGGGCAAAAGCCTTTTATCGAATATTGGTGATGATGTATCCATAGGGATTGAGCGGGTCGGCGGCGGTGGTGAATTCCACAGAGAGGTTAAGAGGGGTTCGGGTGATTTGGCCGGTTTTGCTGATGAGGCGCAGTTCAGCCATGACAACCGCGGTTTCCGTCTCGGCATTCCACCGGGTTTCCCGAACAAAAAGGGTTTGGGCAAGACCTTCGGATTCAATGCGGGCTTGGTTTTTGCGAAAACGCTCTTCCGCGGTGCGTAACAATTGTGGGTGAAAGAATGGCGACCACATTTCGATGGGGGGTGTCCCCGTTGGGCTGAAGGAGTAAAGGACGGGAAGAAAAAGTTTCACGTATTCGCGTGCCACATCCGGAGTCCAGACAAAAGCGCTGGTCGCCACGGGCAGCGCAATTCCTTGCGGGGATTTCACGACAATGCGTGGAGTGGAAAAATTGGCGGCCATGCGAAGCCAGGCATAGAGCATCCCGAAATTGAACAGGACAGAGACAATCAGCCCTGCAACAAGGGCGGTATGCCAGGCCTGGAAACGGGTGTGGAGTTTGAAGGGGGAAGAGAAACGCTGGCGCGTTTCGCTCGACGTTGGACGCTCGGTGTTCGACGGAAAAATAGACATGCAAGGTTGGGTTTCAGGGTTTAGCAATTACGAGCATCGCGGAGGGATTGGACGGCTTTGCGTGCGGTTGGCGTATCGATGGGGTTTGGTGACGGACGTGTGTGCCGGGTCATGAGCAGCAACAGGATGGTTGCCGTTACGATCAGGATGGCGAGCAGCGTGAATTTCAGGTCGTTTTTTTTCATGAGAATCAGGGGTGATGTTTTTGCGCGTTGCGGATGCGGCCGGCGTAAGCGTCCGAAAAGTTTTGGGTGGTTACGGTTGATGTGGAATTTGTGGAAATATTTCCTTGAGACCAATTGCCTGTGTAGAGCATGGAAGGACTGCTGGAATTGCCGGTGGAGCCTTTGTTTGTGGAAATGGCAGCGCGTCCGGCCAGGTAGGATGAAAAGAGTTGGAGCGGGGAAGGCATGGCTGCTGCCGCCGCGCCCCCGGCTCTGTTGACCAGCCAGACGGTCAGGATGGGCATGCCCAAATAGATGGCACAGGCGGCAGCCATGTAGATGAGGCAGGCCACAAAATCTGTCGCGTTTTCAGTCAGCGATTGGCCGGTCCATCCATAAATGCTGTTGCCGAGGAGGATGCCGATAGTCCATCCGACCGGGATGAGCAGGGCGGCGATAAAAGTTTTCAACCAAGCAATGAAAATGCCGCCGCTGTGCCGGAAAGCCAGACAAGCAATGGCCAGCGGTCCCACGGCGACCAAGAGCGCTTCAAAGAGGATTTGTGCCGAATAGACCACCAGGATCAAGAGGGCTGCTGCGAAGATGGCCATGGCCAAGGCGATGCCGCCGGGGCTCATGAGAAAAGTTCCAAGGCTAACGACACCGATCATGGAACCGACCTGAAGCGTGGCGTCCACGCCGTTTACGGGTAATGAATCGATGAGTTGTCGCCGGGCGTCAAAAAAGTACGGAAGCATATCGTGGAAGGAAGCGAGCAGGGCGAAAGCCATGACCATCCGCAGCATGGTGGTGGTAAATTCCTCCAAACCGCGAAATGGCGCGTGATAACCGGCGTAGATGAGGGCGATGATGGCCAGCAAAGTGACCAGGTCGCGGGATTGTGTGCCGAGTTGATCGGCGACGTAAGCGGCGCGTTCGCGCAAGCCGGTCAAATCCGGAGGGGAAAATTCCTTGGAATTTTTCGGCAGGGATTTGCCGGGGCCGGGCGCGCCCGAGGAAGAAGCGTCGCCAGCCCATGCCGTGGAGCTGATCAGGCAGAGCGTGCCGCAGAAAAGCATTGTTTTGATAAATCCGGATTTCACTGGTTTTGGGCTTTCAAATAATTGTTGATGCTTTTGCCCATGACCGAGAGTTCCTGCGCGGTCCAGTCCCGGCATGCCTGTTCCCAAGCGTCTTTCTGGTTTTGGTTTTCAAAGAAATTGGCTTGTTGCTGCTCGAAAGCGCGTTTGCGTTCCTCAGCCAGCGCTTTTTCGGCGGCATCCACCGAATCCAACGCCGCTTGGGCTTTGGCGGTTTCGCCGAGGGACTTGGCGGCTTTCAATTGGGCCTGCGCCTTGGCGCGTTCCTGTTGGAGCCGCTTCATTTGTTCATCGTAGTTTTTCTGGGCGGTCTGGGTGGCGTCGTAGCTGCGGCTGGCAATGACGTAACGCTGCCAAGAGTCGGGATCAGTGACATCCTGACGAAGTTTCTCAAGTGAATCAGCAATGCGCCCCGGCACTCCCATGCTGGTTTGTTGAAGGTCCTGAATGGCGTTGCCGAAATTATTGAGAGACCTGGCCAGATCAATCGCGCTGATGATGGAAGGATCAATGCCGATGGCTTCCAGTCCCTTGCCGATCAATCCTTCCAGATTGTCCATGTGATTGACCAGGTCATTGAGCTTGTTGATTTGTTCCGTGGCCTTGTTGATGGATTCCACCCATTTGGATAATTGATCGGCATGTTGACTGGCGCGTTGGGAGACTGCTGCTGCATCATAAACGGCGTATTGCGCCCGAACGGTAGAGGAGCAGCCCCAGAAGGCCAGGAGGAGGGCGAACATTCTTGCGGGTTTCATGGGTGGAAGAAGAGTTTTGGTTGAAGGCGTGGCGCTTGTTCGGTGAAACTTGCAATGGTGGGGGCATGGTGTGTCGGTCATGGCGCTGTCTGAAAAGTTTCATAGTGTAATGTGTTGGTTTGATTGGTCATTGCCGCGGCAGCGGGATCGCCCGCCGCCGATGTTTGGGACATGACAGGTTGGTTGGTGAGGATTTTTTCCGGTCTTATGGTTTGGCCTGGCGCTTGATGGGCATCGTAGCGGACGCCGTTTTGTTCGCGGACGGGCACAGTCAGGACAGGGAAAAACTCCATGCGACGATTTTTGGGCAGTCCGTTGGATTCTTCCCAAAGACCTTGCAAAACTTGTTGTTGGCCGATGGCCTTGCCTTCCTCGACACCGGAATTATAGGCTTTCTGGCGTCCGGAGCGGGCCATGGTCTGAAACGCTTCGGAAACCACAAAACCACCCACGGCGCCGGCAGTGGTTAAAGCGGGGTCTTTGCCTCCGGCGAAGTAAGCGGCGGCGCCGCCGCCCGCGGTGGCCAGGGTGTCCAAGGCCACGCGCTGGCCGGTTCCGGATGAACTGGCACAGCCTGCGAGGAAAAGAGCGGGAATGAGAAGGAGGAGATATTTCATGGAAAGTGATAAATTATTTGGGTTTGGTGAATTCATTGGACTGCGGTTGGTTGGTGAGTTGGTCGCTGGTAAAGGCCGCGCCGATCCCGGCGGCTCCGGCTGCCACCGCAGGCCAGATCGAATCGGCAAACGAACCGCTCTTTTCCGTTGCGATCGTGGTGTAAACAGTGTTTCCGCCAAGTTGGTTGGTGACACTGACGGCACCCAGTCCGTTGGTGATGCTTGCGGTTACGAATCCATTGGTAATGCTGGCGCTAACCAAGCCGTTGGTCAGGGCATAAGCGTATGCGTCGTCTTCCGCTTGGGTGGTATCCATGAATGCCCATTGTTTCCCGACAACGGTTCCGCCTGTGACTTCAATGGGCGCATTGGTGACGGCGGCGCTGATGTTTTGTCCCCGAAGCAGCGCGGTAATGAACGAGTTTTTCGTTTGATTCGTCGGACAAAAACTGGCCGTCAAAAAAAAGGTCTTGTTGGTCGTATCCGTTGAAATGGCAAGGCCATTGAAAAGCGCAATGCCGCCGCAATTCGTGGTGGATGAAAGCAAGGTGTCTCCCCCGGACCAGTCACCGCTGCCATCGTCGCGATAAAGTTTGATGGCGGAAAAATTGTTGTTTTCAACCGCGTTGGTGGTGGTGTTTGAAAGACTGACGGCAAGGGCTGAAATAATGGCGTTGGTGGTGCTTTTCAACATGAAGCCAAGGAGTTTGCGGTCTTCGGTAGAGTCATTTCGACGCGACAAGCTTTCCATCGTGTCACCCATTCCCGTTAGGGTTGCATAGGGTTTAACCGTGCTGTTGCCGCCGCCGCTGCCCCCGGTGTCGTCAATAATGGTGACCGCATAATTTTGCCCGGCCCCGATGGTTGACCAGCCATCAGAACCTGCCGGATTGTGAACATTTACATTGACGATGGCGGAAACGGAGTTGGTAAAAATCGAAGGGGCTGTTGTTTTGATTGTTACCAGCGGATATCCGTTGACGGTGTAATAATAGGTGGTGCCAGAATGGCCCGTAATACTTGCGGAAGCCGAGCCGCCAACAGTCGCCCATGTGTTTCCGCTGGTGTCTCCCGTGCATGATGCGCCGCCCATGTCCAAGACAAAATTGTTTGGAACAAAAATGGATCCTGCCCCGGAAATGCTCGGCAACATGATGGTTCCCCCGGATAAAACCGTCGATTTATTGACGGTAACCGGGACTTGCGCGGTGGCGGGCAAAAGGAGGGCGCAAATGATGCTGGCGACGGTCATGGGGATTTTTCTCATGAAAAATGGCGGTGGAGGGTTATGGGGTGGTCTGGTGAAACAAACTTTCGTTTTTTTGACGGATTTCTTCCGTGGTCATCCTTGCCAGGTTGCAAATGGCCTGCCATGGATCGGCGGCGGAGCGTAAAGCGTGGTCGCGGAGTTGGCTGATATTGGGTGAGGTGGAATAGAGAAGCGCCTCGGCCCGGCCAATCCGGTTGAGACCTTCTCCGGCGATTTGGGACGATTCGGCCCGGTGGACGTAAATGAAGCGGGAATAACCTGCCTCGGACGGATCGGGCATGACCGCAAAGCGCGACACCAGTTCATCGGTAAGTTTTAACTCCTTTTGCAGGGTGACAATGGCCCGGTGATCCTTGGTTCGGAGCAAAAAGAAATTGTGGCAGTTGGACATAACCACCGGCGCAATCCGTGAATTGAGAAAATCCGTAATAATCTGGGTGGAAAGAAACACCCCGCAGTTGAAGGTGCGATACACACGCAGCGCGTTTTCGATGAAATCGCCTCCTGCCACTGAATCCACAAACGCCCAACATTCGTCAAAAATAAGCGCCTTGCGATAATGTCGGGGCAACGTCGAGAGACGAAGCGCCTCCGCGGTGGTGAGCGCCATCATCATGACGGACGATAGATTCCGGTTCTTCTGAATCCCGGAAAAATCGAAAAATTTGAAAGGGGCGGAAAGATCGAGCGGCGCCCGCGTGTTGCTGTCGAAAAATTCGCCGTAAAGTCCGCCTTGGGCATACGCTTCGAGGATCATGGCCAGGCGTTTGAGTTCCTGCGGCTCATCATGTTCCCATCCCTCCCGAAACGTTTTGACCAAGTGACGCAAACGGGTCTGTTTTCCGTGCCGTTCAAAGCCGATCTGCGCAGCTTTCAAAATCCGGGACTGGCGGATTTTGCGGTTTCCTTCATGGGGTTCGTCCCCAAAGATTGTTTCCAGGATGCTTGTCATGGCGGCCAGTTCGTCCAGCGTCGGCTTTTCACCTGCGATGGCGCATGGATTAAGGAAAACGGGATGACTTTCGCTGAAAGCGATCTTCTGTCCGCCGTAGATGGCCATCAGCGGGCCAAACTCGTCCTTGGTAGAAATGACCGACACGGAGCGCAACCCCTGACCCACCAATTGAGTCACCACCGTGTTCAGCAGAAACGTTTTTCCCCCACCCGTCTCACCCACCACCACGGAGTGGTACGGACGGGCGGGGGTAAAAACGTGGGCGCTCATGAGTCCTTCCTCCGGTGTTGGGAAAAGTAATTGTGGTCGGCCCGTTCCAAGGAAATCGGTGTGGGCTGGGATGAAGTCGGCTGCATTGGCGGATTTGACGAGATGAAACCGATCGAGGCGGTTTTCCCGGGTCCATCCGGGTAAACAGGCTCGCAATGCCTCTGGCGCCGCGATCTTTTCAATGCTTCCCTGCATGCCGCCGCAATAGCCCATGCGAATGCGAACCTCGTCAATTCGTCGTAGAAGTTCGGCCTGATCGGGATGCCGCAAGTGAATGAGCATTTGAACTTCAAACACCTGTTGCGGGGTTTGGGTCAAAATTCGGATTTCCTGACGGATTTCTTCCGCCTGGGTCTCCATCTCAATGTTGACCGGTTTTCCGTTTCGTTCCCGGCTGACCTGCAATCCTCGTTTGGAACCGTAGTCGGACTGGAGATGCTGGATTTCCTTCTGCTTATCGGTGGTCCGGATGGTCAGCTTGATGGTGTATTCGGGAAATGACAGGCTGAACAATTGGGACAGAAAACCAGTCCGGGTTTCCTGGGGGACATGGGTCAGCGAGAGGAACGCATGATAATGTTCGTCGAACCGCAGGAAGGGCGTGATGCGTTCCACGTCGCTGAACAGAGTTTCATTCCAAAGGCAGCCCCGGTTGTCATAAGGCGGTTGTTGGACCCGGAGCAGATGCAGGTGAGGACTGAATAGTTTGCGGTAAATGCGCTGGATATCCGCGTTTTCCAGAGGAAAGGTGTTCATTCCGCAGGACTCAAAAGGATGGCGGACCATGGCGATGATCTGGTCGAGCTTTTGCCGCGCCGCCTTCCATTCGGTCATGAGCATCCGGTGATCCCGCCGGATATCCATTCGTCGGCTCAGAGCGGCGGTGGCATGGATTTGGCTGGGCAGCGGTTCGAGGTTGACGAAAACGAAGAGTTGGCGGTGTTGGAGTTGGTTGATGCGTTGTTGGTCCTCAAATTGCTTTACCCGGCTATCCAAAAGATGCCGGGCAAGAGCCGGTGCTTGCGGATCAACTCCTCGGCGGTGTCCGTCAATGAAATCGGAGTAATCGTTTTCAATCGTCCAGTGGAAATCCAGATGAGCGCTGATCTCCAGGGAATTGAGCATGGTCATGGCGGCGGATCGCCAGGCGGCCAAATGTTCCGGCGAAAGGTTGGTCATGGGTTGGCCGGCCACCCGTACCCCCTTCGCGACATAAAGCCGCTGGTCATGGTCGATGAAAAGCAGGGTGTCATCGTCCAGCCAGACGTCCGGTAAAAGTTCGGTAATGAAGCTGTGAGAGTGGAGTTTCATCGGCGAAAGAGACGCAAAGCGAACAGGGAAAACCAAATGAGCAGTGCAAGATCAAGGATGAGATGAAGCACGAAGGATTGAACCATCTGCAAAAGCAGCATGAGGAAAAGCGCCGCGTTAATGAGAAGAAGCAGTCGTATTGGGGGCTGCATGACATCTCCTTAATCGCCCATCTCCATTTCGGCTTCCTGGCCTTGGGATTGACTCCGCGACCGTTCCCGGATGGGTTGAGGGAGAAAATGTTCATCCACTTCGATGCCGATTCCCATGCGACCTTTGACTTCCGCTAATTCCCGAAGATCAAAATAACCCCATTCGGATTCATGGCCTTTGACATAACCGAAGCAGAGTTCCTTGCCGTCCCATTCAGTGGCGTACCAAGTCCACGATCCACACGGATCGAAGAATTTGACGCAGGCGATTTTGACCGGAGCGTTTTCCTGTGAATAGAGAGCCGGAGTGTCGCGCAGTTTCAGGGCGTTCTGGAAAGCCGCCAGTTTGTCTGGCCCGGGCAATACGCCGTTTTGACGGATATGCCCATGAAGTGATTCGGTGGTCGGGAGGCTTTTTTCATTCATGGAGAAACTCCTTGTGTTTCGTCCGTTTCGTCGAGAATGGGTGATCTGCGATTATCGGACTTTGGTGATCGCCACCCGGACGGGTGGATGAAGTGATGGTGAAACCACAGGGAGAAGTAGTGGGGTGGCTTATTGCGCTTGAACATGATGACAAATCCCAAGGCTGCCGCACTCAAGAGAATGCCCGGAAGATTCCGCGGTGTTTCCAGCATTCCCACCCGATACGCGAGGTCGGGCAGGATCGACAGGAGCGCAATACAGAAGAGTTCCCATGCTTCCACTCCCAGCCAGATCCCCGTCCGACGACGCAGGTTTCGGGAACACGGAATGGAGGGCAGGATTTCTTCGGTTGAACGCAATGAGTTCATGTTCGTTTACTCGCCAATTCCCACCCCGACTGCTTTTGCCGCCGAAGGTTGTTTGGAACGCCGAACCCGGACTTGGCTAAGCACCTCATCCCGTTCCTTGGCGGTTGGTTCACGATTAGCGTTTCGGGCCGCATTCGGGTCTTTTCCAGGCGTCTCTTTCTGGATTTCCACAATCGCTTTGCGGTGTTTGGCCGCCGCTTCCGTGATCGCCTTATCTTCCCGGAAAACTTCATAGGCATGGTGGGTAATGCCTCCTTTTTGCAGGTCCACCAGGCGCAGCACCTTGCGGTATTCGTCAAAGGACAGGGCCGGTTCGGTCGGCTTGGCATCCAGCAGTTTCAAGAGAGGTTCGCGTGCTTCAAGTGCTTGAGCCCGGACCCGGTTGACCTGATGATCGTAAGCCGCGCGAAGAATCTCCTTGTCCTTGAATTGATCGTAGGCGGCCGGTTTAAGTCCGCCCCGCTTGATGTCCACCAAGTCGGCGATTTGTTTAAACTCCGGTTCTGTCAGCGGTTTTTCCCCAGGTGGAGCTTTCAGATATTTGATGAGCAGTTCGCGAGTCTGGACTTGGTTTTCATTGGGCATGGGGTTTCTTTCTGGTTAAGGGGTGTTGGAGTTGGCGGTCATTTGAGACCCGCGACAATGTCCGGGGCTTTGAAGATGAAGATGCCGCCCACGACTGCGGCGATTCCGGCATAGAGGTCTTTCTGGCTGATTTTCATGCCGCCAATCATCATAACCACGATGCCGATGGGTTCGGCGGCGTCTGTGGCGAGCTTTTTGCCGCTGTCGAGCCAACCGGCCTGGACTTGGTTGGCAACGAGAACCATGAAGGCGCAAAGGAGAAAGTAAATCTGCCAGTAGGATTGACGGATACGGTGGAGGGTTTTCATGAGGGTTGGTGCTTACAAGGAAGGTTCCAGGGCGGAGGTTGAGCGGGACATCACACGAAGCAGGCAAGCGACGGTTTCACGGGCTGAACAATGAGGAGCCGGAAGCAATGGATCGCGAAAAGGACGGTTGGACACTCGTACCTGCGTGATGGCGATGGCTCGCAATAGGGTGCCCCATCCAGAGGAATGTCCAACCGCAAAAGGATGACGGCGGCGGGGTTGGGTGAGACGAGAAACGGCGCGAAAGGCTTGGATCATTCGGCGAAATCCACGGGCCAGCCGATGTTCGAGGTCGCTTGCGGGGATGCGCTGATGTTGGAGGTCCGGCTGAATATCTGCTTCTTTTCCAAGCAGACGCTCCCGCTCTTTTTGAACGTGCTTGGCAAAGAGCCGCTTAAGCTCTCGCATGGGATCGGGCTGGGAAGTTTTTCCTCGATGTCCCTTGAGACAACTGACCGACCAATCGACTTCCCGTCCGCTTTCGTCCCGTTTGATGACTACCAAGTGAATATGGGGATGCCGGTCGGCTCCATCCGACCGGACATGGGTGCCGGCGACCCATCCGAGGGAATGACCGGGACCGAACTGTTTGCGCCGCCAATCGGCAAATTCCCGAAGGGTATGTCCCAGGATATTGTTCAGAACCTGGCGTTCATCCATGCCTTTGGCGCGCAGAGCGGGCCAGATTTGCGGATCAGGCGAAAGAATGAGATGTGTCCCGGCGGCGGGACGGAGTTCCGGCCATGAACCGGGTTGATTTCGAATCCATGCCCTCAACCGGCGAAAGTAGGCGTGATGGGATTCCCCCTGGTTTTGATGCGGCAGAGCAATCCGACGGTTTTTGGCAAACGTTTTGAGGCGGACAAGCCAATGATGGTAATGCTCACGGTTGACGGTTCCCTGTTCGCGGAGGTGATCCTGCAAGACATGGAATGCAAAATTCTGTTTTTCCTGGACGCTCAGGGTGGACAGGTGGGTTCCTTGCGCGGTGGCGCGTTGCGCCACCCGGATCCGAAGGAACCCACCCAAGGTGATATCGGCTTCGCGGGTGGCGTAACCGTCCGATGCGGGAATCGAGTTCGACGCGCCTTGGCGTCCTCGTCCCTTTTCAATTTCCCGGCCATAGCCGATGAGCCCCTTGGCAACTTCTTCGCAAAAATTGCCGGAATGTTTGATGACGTGTTTCAAGTTCACGGAAGTTGACGGTTGCGGATTTTACGAATGACTTCCGCCTCGGGTGATGTGTCCCTGTCCGGCACCTGGGCTGAAGGCTTGTCGTCGGCCAATTCAAATGCCAGTTGCAGGAAACCACTCAGACGGTTAACGACGGCGTAAAGCTGCTCATGGCTGAGATGGAGTGTATGCAGGGCTTCCACCTGTCCCTCCATGAGCAAACGGAAATGACCGGTCTGGACGAGGATTTTTTGAAGATCCTCCTTGATGGGCTGGACGACTTGTTCAAAGGATTTTATGTCCGGTTCTTTGAAGACGTAATCCCAGTGATCAAGCAGGGCATTGAAGAAGTCATCCCAACTGCGGAATCCGCCTTCCCGGCAAAAATGCGCCAACGTGGCGGCGGTTTTCTCGGTGACACGCCACCGTTTTTGCTTGGTGTTTTTTGGACTTTTGGGTTCGTTTTTCATGGTAAAGTGAGCTTGCTCACGGAAAAGAATGGCACACTTGGCACAGTCCGAGCGTTTCTCGGACTATCCTGCGTTTCCGAAATCGGGGATTTGGTATGCATGGCCGGCCATGCGGAAATCATTGCTGGAACATGGGGGGGACTGCCGGCGGTTTGGCCTGAAGATTGTGGGCATCCTTGTGCCGCCGGTATCGTTCATAAGACTTTGCCGCGCGTTCCAACTGAATCATCCAGTGTTCTTCCAGCGTCTGAAGGGTGAGCGTGGCAAAGGAAAAATTCATGCCCGTTCGTTGGTTGAAATCTTTCAGACGCGCATTGACGTGTTGATAAAATTCCTTGGAGACACGGAGTTGAACGCTTTTCCATTGTTGTTCTTCTTTGCGAAACGCTGGAGGTTTGGAAAGGGAAGAGGGGGATTCGATCATGGACTTGTTGTGGGGTTGCGGTGTGTCGCTCATGCTTTTTCTCCTTCGAGGATGTAAAAGGGGGTGAAAAATGAAGAGGCGGGACAAATTACAACTTATTTTTTTCTTCGAATTTCCGAAGGGCCGATTCCGCACGCAGGCGTCGTTTCCTGGCCAGATCTTGATCCATGCCCATTTCATGGGCGTATTGGGCTGCGCTCTTGCCGAAAACACGGGTGCCGATCAGAAGGAGAAAGTCTTTTTCATTAAGTCGTCCTTCGTTCAGGTGTCCGATCAGCCGGGTGATTTCCAAATCCTGTGTTGAAGACAGATCCATTCTGTCAAAATTGACGCCGTTTTCGTCCCCCGCCGCCAGTCGTTCGAATTCGTCGGGCGCGGTCGTGATCTCCCGCATGGATTGTTCCCAACCAGCCCGGCATTTATCAAAAAAACGCCTGAAGGTGTCATTGATGATTTTTTGAACGAGTCGGTTGGGTCTTTTGGCCAGATCAAGTTTGGACAAGGTTTGAAGAAATGCCCAAAGAAGGTTTTGCCACCGCTCTTCCAAATCCGGTTCCCATTTTCTTTTGCGACTGGCGATGGCATCCAGTCCCGGCCAGAAAATGACAAGAAGCAATGTGCACCAGCGCGAATCCTGAGTGGAAGCATGGGCGGCAAGGATGGGACGAAGAATCTGGTCCTTGAGTGGATCATCGGAACGCCCCTGCCGCATGAAGGCGATGAGGTCGTTCCACGCAACAAACCTTTTCAGGGAGGGTGCGGTTTCTTGGATCTCTTGCATGAGGGAGGTGTAAGCCGCCCCTCGGATTTCCTGTTCGAGAGTTTTGCCATGGATGAGGGGATTTTGCATGCCTTAATGATTCTCGATTCTTGGTGGGAAAATAAGGGCAGAAAATGTTCCCAAAATCCTTACCTGACGGGCTCGGTTTTCCATGATAGAAGGAGAACATGAACAGTTCGTTTCGGGCGGATATCGAAAACCTTAAAAAGCTGGCGTACCATCGGGACCAATGGAGCGAGGAACTTTTGCGAAAAGTGCACCGGTTGCCCAAAAAATGCCGATCCCATCCCGACAGCCGTTATTTACAACTCATTCGCCGATGGTTGATGGCGCCTGTTACATTGTGGCCGATTGACATCAATGGGCTTGGCCTTGTGGTGGTGGAAAAACTTCAGCGCGGGGAGCCTTTGGACGCGTCTTTGCGATTCATGATGAAATTATTGGATGAACCTCCCGGTCAATCTGTCCAGGAATTGGTGGCCCGGCATGAACACCAAGTTCAAGTGGGCGAGTACGAATCCCTTCTTCTGGCTGCCCACAAGTACCGATTTCAGGAAAAGAGCCTGTTGGCCAATTCAAGTTTCGTGAAGGAATGGGATGCGCTTAAAACACAGTTTGACGTTGAAAAATTCAAGGATCACAAGGGCGTCATTCGGCGTCGCCTGGTGCAAGAGCGCAATTTGCGGGCTGTTTTTGGATTCCGATGGAAAAACCGAACCGAACAGTTTCGCGAGATTTTCGACGCCTTTTGCCATCGGTGGAATCTTTACGGCATGCAGGGAGACATGCCCTTGCTTTTAAGATTGAGTGTCAACTTGACGCCCTATGGAACCATGATTTTTATTCCGGCGTACTGGAGTCTTGATTACAAGCGGGATTTCAAATGGAAGGCCATTGCAGCCCTCCACAGGGCGCGTGGCGTGCCGCGGCAGGGTGAGAAACTTGGGATGAATCGTATTTCAAGGGAAGATGAAGCCCGGAAAGCCGCTTCATTATGGGCAGCAGCCTCAAAAGCCGGACTCAAAGGGGATCGAAAGACCAATTGGGTCATGGAACAAATGAAATGGCTGCCCGGGACTGACGAGAGCAAGCTCAAACGCCTGTTGAGACTTCATGCGGCAAGAAGGTAAAAGAGGGCAATCTCATTTGCCTTGATTTTTAATTTCGATAAGGTAGGCAAGAGGTATGCGAGCGTCGTTTAACGCCTTGTTCCGTCGAGGGAAATATGGAGGCAGAAAGGAGGCGAAGTTGACGCTGATGCTGTCCCTACAACCCGTCATGAAATCAAAACCCTATGAGTACTAACGAAGACTATTACGTGTATTGCTACATTGATCCCCGAAACCTGGAGGAATTCTATTACGGCAAAGGCCGGGGAAATCGGTTCATGGCACACCTTCAGGATCAGGGAGAATCGGGAAAGGCCAGAAGAATCCAAGAGATCGTCGACGATGAAGGAGAACCAATTATCCGTGTCATAGCCAAAGATCTGACTGAAGAACAGGCGCTCATGATTGAGGCCACCTTGATTTGGAAACTGGGCAATCGCCTGACCAACATTAATTCGGGACACTATGCCGGCAAGTTCCGCCCCCAAAACACCCTTCACAAGAAACTCACCGGTTTTGATTTCTCCCGGGGCATCCACTTTTTCAATGTCGGCGAAAACCCCAAGGATGAAATCACCAGATCATGGGAGGACTGCCTTACTCACGGCTTTTTATCGGCTGGTTATGGACTGCGGTACATGCGACAGGCTCGGCAAGTCCAGAAAGGCGATGTAGTTCTGGCTTACCTGAGCGGTCACGGATACGTGGGGCTTGGAGTTGTCATGGCCGAGGCAGTTCCAGCCCGAGAGTTTCGCGTTGACAACAAGCCCCTAAGCAAGATTGAACTTCAATACCCAGATATCATTCATGATTCTGATGACCTAGAAAAATGTGAGTACGTTATTAAGGTCAAGTGGTTGGTTGCAAAAAAGAGGGACGAAGCGCTTTGGAAGCAAGGACTCTTTCGAGCACGTCAGACTCGAGTTTCACTTGAATACCAGCCGCAGACCTTGCGTTATATCGAGCAGAAATGGGGGATAAACTTTGAGGATATTCTTGAAAAGAATGAGGCATAAGAGGGTGATTGTCCCGCGAATCGCGCGGTCTTTCGATGGCGAGAATTCAGTTGTCTTCTAGGAGAAATCTGGTAAGATATGCCAAGATAAATTTTGCGTAGCTACGGCTGCGGACTTGGAGCAGAAACAGCGACTTCTAACCCGAGTTTACGAACCGTGCCATGAGCCACGCCCTGATTGGGGCGCGGACTGGCCGCTTTCGTAAACGGGCGCGTTGCTGTGCCTTGCTCCGGGGGCAGTTAGTTCGTTGCCCCTCTTTCTTGTCCGCATGTCGCGGGTACGTGATCAAGAAACGATCAACCTAAGGAGAAACTATGTATCGCACTATTCTGGTTCTTGTCGCCGGCATGCTAATGTCCGCAATCGTCCTCGCAGAGACGGATGATAGCACTGCTTTCAAATCCAAGTCGACATCGCGTTCGCGCTTGCTTCGGTCCAAACCGAAGGCCGCTTTGCGAGATCCATTTTATGTCTCCGCCAACGGCGGCATAGCCTTCATTCCTACAAGCAGCGTCAAAATCACCGCCGGACGCGTATGGGATGGAACGGTCGTCCAGGGGGCCTCCTGCACGGCGGATGCAAAGTTCGATGACGCGGCTTGGACTTCCTGTCGCTTTGGCTATGAATTTTTTCAAAAGGATATTTGGGCTTTGGCCGTGGAGCCCGAATTCTCCTATTTTTCGACGAAATTCAAAACAGCCAATCCAAGCAACGGGATTCCGTCCAACTACGGAGCCGATGCAAACGCGGATTTTTACAATTTTGATTTCACGCTGGTGGGCAGTGTCAACCCGGTGGACAAGCTGAAAATCTATGCCGGTCCCGGTTTGGTGGTTTCTTGCGCGGACGTAACAGACGCAGGATTCACCGTGAACGGCTCGCTCATACCCGGCACCATCCGCGCCAATGACAGTGACACTGCGGTTGGTTTCCAAGGGATATTGGGTCTGCGCTATTTCATGAGCGAACGATTCGATTGGTCTCTCGAATATCGCTACAGGCGCGTGGAGGATCACACGTTGTCATTCCCACTGGCCAATGTCGATTTGGATAAGATTGAATCCCACATCCTCAGCCTGGGGTTGTCCTATCACTTTTGAACGGATTGCAGCAATGAGGCTGAACGAAAACCAAACCACACATTATGAAAACATTAATCCCATCAAGAACAGGTTTCGCGAGTTTGCAGAACCGCCCGGTTGTATTGTGCTTCGTAATTTTAAGCGTCATTTTGCTGACAAGCTGCGCCACGGTTTCACGTGAGGAAGCGGCGACTGCGGATTTTGGCCCATATCCCGCTAATTATGAAGAGCAAGTGAAGCATTTCTTTAATCAGACGTTAAAAGATCCCTACTCCGCCGTTTACAGGATTGGAACCCCAAGGAAGGGGGTTGCCACCAAGGGGTTGATTTTCGGCGGCGGGAAAGTTTACGGCTGGATAATGCCAGTTGGCGTCAATGCCAAGAATAGCTTTGGCGGGTACGTTGGGGAACGGACCTGCTATATTTTGCTCGCGGGCGGAAGGCTTTATGATGTGACTAACAGTTTTAGCAGCGGCCAGGCGGCTTTCGCTCCGTAGCGCCTGTCCCAAGAAGCATTTCTGAAAATCTTTTCATTCGTACAACCGTCACGAGCAAAATCGGCTCCCCGAAAATGGGCTCCGTGCATAAACGTTTGTCTGCCCCGTCGGCGTTCGTAGGGGGGGGGCGTTCGCCAGAGGACGACGGAGACCTTGCCGACATCAGCCCTTCGTCGTTCGCGTTGCGAACGGAGTAGGGATGGCGGCAGAAATGAGGGAGGTGGTCTGAATCACTTCGCAGGCCTGCATGGCGGCTGGCATCAGGGAAAGGCGGCGGATGGATGAGAATGAAAACGCGATCAAATTTTTTCAAGGTCGATGGCAGGACGGTTCGCAAATGGGTTGCCGCCGCTTTGCCCCGTTCGTGCAGGATGTCGAACATGGCGGAACGGTCAACCTCGCGGAGGTCCCGTATTTGGATGAAATCGTTCAGGCTGACCGGAGATTTCCGCCCAAGGCCGGCCATGCCGTCTCCCCAGCCTGCATGGCCCACAAGGCCCGTTCTTTCGGAAAGCGGGACGGCTCCCTCCTTGTTGAGCCAATGGAGGTTTTGCTTTTTGGCGCAAAGCCCCATGACCATCTCGTCCACGGTGGCAAAAGCCCCGCCGTAGTAGTCGTGATTTCCGAGGACAAAATAGATCGGAACGGAGATCCTGTCGGCAAGAAGGGACAGATGCTCCCGCAACCATCTGGCGCCCGAAATGTCACCCGAAAGCAGGACGGCCCGAGGCGCCGCCAAGCAGACCTTCGCCAGAAAACGGTCCACTTCTGCGGCCTGCAAGAATTCAAGGTGCAGGTCGCTCAACCAGACGATGGATGTAGGGCTCGTGGACATGGTTTGTTATTTCCGTTTCGCACTAGATTTTTCGTATGATTCGTTGCTCTTTATCTTGATTCATTGGACTTCAGAAGGCAACATCGGGCTGCCCTCGCAGAGGGCATCAATGAATGACATGAAGGACCGCTGGCTATCCGTGGACGAAATTGCCGCACACTTGGGCGTCAAGCCCGCCACAATTTACAAGTGGCTCACACGGCGGAAAATGCCCGCCCACAAAGTTGGGCGTCTCTGGAAGTTCAAAATCGCCGAAATCGACGCATGGGTGCTTTCCGGGAGGGCCAAGCTCCAATGAAAAGCAAGGCTTCAAAAGGTGAACCCAGTTCATCCCCGAGGACAGAAGGGGGTGTCTTGGATTCTTGTTCCGAATGGATGCTGGAAGAGGTCGCGACAATCTCCAAAGGCAATCATCGCCTTTGGTTGCGTGACCCCGACCGCCTTTTGACAGCACCAGCAGAAGAGATTCAAAAAACACTCGATGGCGATCAAACTGTCTTTCTGACGCGGCATTCCTTGGGCTTACGCTTGAATCTGTTGCAGGGCTACCCTCAACGCTGGTTGCTGGTGGACCAGACAAGTGATCGCGAGGGACAGTCCACGTTGTTTGCGCCCGATCTGCGCAGGCTCATGGGGGAAACCTTACCCATTGTAAAAACCGTCCGTGATTTTCTTGTCAATCGCACCAAAGATCCAAGCTGGCCCCAGGACGTTGAGAGTTTTCCGTATCGCGAGCTGGCACGAGCGCATCCGGTTGACTTCCTCCGCGCCTACGAGGACTTCAGAACAAAAAAACAGACGGGCTTTTCGAGTTCTGATCTGTTGCTAATCGGAGCCAGCGCGGTTCTCCAACGCAACCTCTTCGCGCTGGAAAATGCTTTCCACATAATCGAGCTGGCCTTTCACTCCACTGAAAAATGGAAGCATCTTGAAGACTACTTCGGCGCAGAGGAAATTCAGTCCATTCGAGAACATTTGCGAAAACTTCCACGCCCGCTTGGCGATCTTTTCAACGGACAGGCTCAATCCGCGCGGCTGGCTTGCGCTGCATTGCTGATTCTTTCCCGTCACTTTGAGAACCCGTCTCAATTTCTGCCACATCTTTCGTCTTCGCTCACCAATTGGCAGGATTGCGAACCTCTTTTTGTCGCGATTTCAAGGCCCTCTTGGTTTGATTTGGAGATTCAGATTTTTGACACGGCGGTTTCCCAGGGCTTTTTGAACACAATGAAATCATCGTTGGGATTGAACACCCCTGAAAAAGCCAAGGAATTTTCCGACAGCGGATGTTGGTCGCAGAAATTGCGCGAACTGGTTTTATTGGAGGCGCCGTCTCTGAAGCTTGAACGTCCGGTGCCTCAAGCTGCCAGCCATCAAAATGATCTTGAACAATTAGTTCCCGCGTTTCGGACCCGACTCGCTGAGGTGTCGAAACTGCTTAATATTGCCCGAGCAACATGTGATCGGCTGCGTACGCGCCTACCAACTCAGTTGAAAGGCGCTGATTTTGTGACGGCATTCAGTGACCAAGGCTTATTCCGCCTGCCAATTCTCTCAGCAGAATTAAATGATTATCGGCAAAAGATTTCGCGATTTTCACCGAAACCCCCTGGATTTGAAGAGCGTTGGAAACAATTTGAAACCGAAGTGGATCAAGCGGTTTCCCTTGTGGAAGATGTGCTCAAGGATTTTGATTTTATTCTTGGGCGATTTCTCGAAAACCAGTTTTCTCAGGTTGTTCCCAAGCAAATTGTCCCGACGAATCAATTGATTGAAAAATTTGTTTCGGAACCAAAATCAAAAAATCCCAAGCGTCCGATGGCTATCATCCTTCTGGACGGCATGCGGTATGACCTATGGCGCTTGATTGTGCGCCCACACCTGGAACGCCGCTATCGCGTTCAAGAGCAGGTGTGCATGGCTTTATTGCCGAGTGAAACGCGAATTTCGCGGGTTGGCTTCTTCTCTGGCCTGAAACCATCGGCGTTTTTCCGCCAAAGACTGACCGGCGGCGAGCTTCCTGCATGCAACCAGCTTCTCAAAAGGCTGATTCCTGGACATCCGGATATAGAAAACTGGGATGTGAAGTGCGCCCAGGTCCCATTTGCTTTCCGCAGCGCAGACAATGCGACGTTTGGGATTGTGTTCGATTTTACTGATGCAATCGGGCATGCGAGCGCATGGGAGATCGACTTGCTTGCAGAGCTTGTTCAAGTGTGGCTCAAGCAAGTTGACAAGGTCTTAAGCTTGCTGCCTGCCGATTGTGATTTATGGGTTACGGTTGATCACGGCCAGGTGATCTCGGGAACGATCCCGATTGAAATACCTTCTGAACTCTTGGTCGGAGATGGGAATGGTTATCGCGCCGCATTTTTGAAGGACAAGCTGAAAGGGCACCATGCCGCCCATGTGTTCCATATTCCCGCTCGTGATATGGGGTATGAGGAAAACGGCTACTGGGCTTTTCCAAAGCCAGGATATAGTTTTCGGCTTCAGCCCAAAAACGGCGTCACCAGCAAATTCAAGCCAACTGCCAACATGCGGCATGGTGGATTGAGTGCTTTTGAGATTTTTGTACCCATGGCGTGTCTGACTTCACGCTCCAAACAAATCAAAGTTAAAATTTCCCCGAAGATCGTTGGGACATTCACAGTAGGTGTTTCCACGCAGTTGTCGCTGGAGATTTCCGCTGACAGTCCTGTCGAAGGGCTTATCGAAGTTTCAGGGAATGTAGATGGTCTGCAACCCGCCTTGGTCACGAACTTGGGAACAACGCCGCAACCTATTTTCCTGCCCTATACGCCCACCTTGGCTGGGGCAATCACCATCAAGCTTGAACCACGCTGGGGTTACACTCCTGTTCCGTCTTCCGTTGAAGTCACCCTTCAAATTGCCCCATCCACAGGTCGTCCGAAGGACGACTTGGACGACAAGCTCGCAAAACTGTTCGGTTAACCACGAAAATATTATGGCAAACGCTAGAGAAATATTCGGCCACTTGGTTGTGGAAAAATCCAAGACACGCCTTCCGGATCTCAAGGAGTTTCCACGGTACGTGGTGGAGTGCCTCATTAACCGGTTCTGCCCTGGGGAAAATTTCGACGAAGAACTGGGCCAGGTTCGCAAGAAATTAGCGCAGAACTATGCCGCGCCCGCCGATAAAGATCGCATTCTCTATGAGGCCCGTGAACGTGGAAAATATGATCTCATTGCGCGAGTGGAAGTTACCTTGGATCTGAAAACCGACACCTACGTCGGGGCGATTCCATCGCTTAATCTTCGAGGCCTTTTCGTGCCGGAGACGTTGCTTAATCGCTACCCGCGGCTCATTGGCGGTTTATGGGGTATCGGCACGCTACAGTACCAGCGCCCGAACCCTGACAATCCAGTTCCCCTGATCGCTTTGGTGGAGTTCCAGCCATTTCAATATGGGAAAGTGGACATCAAGGAGTTTGAGTCGAAGCGTTGCCAATTCACTCGGGACGAATGGATTGATCTCCTGATGAATACCGTGGGATTCAATCCCGAATTTTACACTTTTCGGCAAAAGATGTTTGTTCTTGTCCGTCTCGCCTCCATTGCTGAACGCATGGTTCATTTGATCGAGCTTGGACCTCGTGAAACCGGTAAATCTTATGGCTACAAGAATCTTTCCTACTACTCGTACATGCTTTCAGGAGGACGGGCGACGCCGGCGGTCCTCTTCGTTCACGGCGGCAATGGCACGCCCGGTTTAGTGGCCCGCTTCGACACGCTTGTGTTTGACGAAATCGCCAACACTGAATTCAAAGATCCCACCGCGACCGTTTCCATTTTTAAGGACTACATGGAATATGGGAATTTTACCCTCGGCAAATATCCCGTTAAGGGCGAGGCCTCGATTGTGATGATTGGGAATCTCAATGTGCTTGGGAACATGCCGCATGAGATGTACGAACATCTTCTTGAACCGTTGCCGTCGGAGTTGATTGACCCGGCCTTATTTGAACGCGTTCACGGTTTCATTCCCGGTTGGGAAATGCCGAAACTCGAAGACCGTGCTTTTGCCAAAGGCTATGGGTTCACGTTGGATTTCTTTGCTGAGGTGCTTCATTTGCTCCGTTCCACGCTGCTCCCTTTCGATCCCTCCACTCGCTACAAGCTCTACAATGCGAAGTCCCGCGATAGCGAAGCGATTGCCAAGGTCACTAAAGGGCTGACCAAATTGCTGCATCCCGATGGGAAGGTAACCGATCAGGAATTGGCAGAATACGTCGGCCTCGCCGCCGAAATGCGCCAGCGTGTGAAGGATCAGCTCTCCGTCATTGCTCCTGGCGAGTATCCTCACTACACCATTGAATACGAAATCAACGGCGTCCGTCAGTCAGCTAATCCTCCCGAGCGCGGCCGCAAACGCGCCATCGCCCTGCCGCCACAACCTACCGTCGGCATTGTGGCGGGATTGGTCGTTTCGCAAACAGTTGGCGGACAGATCCAATTGGTGGAAGTCGAAGCTTATCCTGGAAAGGGTGAACCGCGTGTGCGCGGAAATGTCAAAGCCATCATGAAATCCAGTCTGGCCGCCGCTTGCGATGCCGTGCGTGCCCTCCGTAGCAAGTTGAAGGTATCCACAGAGTTTACCGATGGCTTCCATATCACAGCCTTGCCTTGTCAGATGGCGGTTCCCAAGGAAGGGCCGAGTGCCGGGTTGGCATTTGCCGTGGGAGTTGCCTCGGCCATTACCAAACAACCCGTTCCCAACGATGTGGCTTTTACCGGCGAAGTGACCATGAAAGGTTTCGTTCACGGCATCGGCGGCTTGGCGCAGAAACTCGATGCCGCTAAAAAGTCGGGGGTTCGCACCGTCTTGATTCCCAAAGATAATGAAAAAGAATTGCAGGAACTGCCGCCCCAGGTTGCGGGTTCAGTCAAAGTGATTTGCGTGTCCACGTTGGAAGAGGCTTTCAAGGAGATTGGATACTTGAAATGAGCAATCGCCAGGCAACCCTTTTTCCGTCCCCACCGTGCGAAAGCAAGGGGCCAAATGTTGCCGCCGTACCGTCTTCCGCTGTCTCGCGGCGGACGTACATCAACAATCTTCTCGTCAACGAATCACTCCAGCATTTGCCTGCCGCATTGGATCACCCGTCCACGGACGATTTCAAAGCATATCTTCGCGAGCATTTGCATCACAATTCGGCAAATACCCGCCTGAAATGCGCAGAGTACATCGCTTACCGCTACAGCCAGCAAGGTAAAGTCAATCTTGCCCTCGCCAGATTCCTTAAATGTTGTCCCGATGAGAATTCCCGACGGGAAGTGTTGTGGTTTGAAATGCTCCGCGCTGTCCCCCCTCTCCAAGAGCTTTCTTCTGCTTGGCTCTCCAAGATTCCCGCCCAGGGGACGACTCGCGAGGAATTGTTGGAGTTTATGCGCCTTCGCGTTGGCAATCGCAATCCGGGCAAGCTGGCGACAGAGGCTTTGGGTGCAATGAAAAAACTGGGGCATCTCAAGAGCGACAAACCAAAGCACTACTACGCTATCTGGACCGATCCGTCCGTCGAAGTTCTAATTTATGCCTTGGCTCAAATCTATCCGACGCCAACGGCAGTTCGAATGGAAGTGTTTAAAACAGATTCGATGTGGCAGGGGTTGCTCTGGCCTCCCGCAAGTTTAGAACGAATCATTTTGCAAGGGGATCGTTTCGGCAAAATCGCCAATGTGACCCAACTCGACACATACTATCAATTTACCCTGCAAGGTTCTGGAGAAGAACGACTCCAACGCCTTCTGGCACGCTGGACTAAAGGAGGGAAGTCCCATGGATAACGATTTCCCTAGAAAAACTGCCGACGAGATCATCAAGGCACTCGCTACACGCTTCCGTGAATCTGCTCGTGACCGCCGCGTTTACAGTGTTTTGGGCACGTATGATCAACTCGATAAATTTGTCCCACGCATCCGTGACCTTTGCCATAAAAACGCATTGTCTGAGGATGGGCAATCGGTCGCCTTTTTTGATTTGAATACTGCTTTGCTCGAACACCTCAAGCTTCAAGGCAAAATGGAAAAGCTCAGCGAGTTGGCTGATAAACTTCGCGATAAGGAACTCGGGCGTCTGATGGGCGAAAACTGGTCGGATTGGCTTTCACAGCAAACCGGAAAACATTTCGGCCTTATTCTGGCGGGATTTGAATTGTTTTTTTCTTATCTCGATTCAAATGCGCTGGCTCTCGTGCGCCAGTACGCGATTAACGGCAAGCACTTGTGCCTTGTCATGCCTGGAACGGAACGCGCCCGCCAAGTTTGGGCCTTTGATGAAACCCCTGATTTTCGCCGTCAAATTACAGGTTTGGTATCCGAGTGGACCTACGTGTTGACAGCACCCACGCTTTGAAATGGCCATGAAAAAGCAAAACCTAGCTCAACAAAACTTCAATTATAGTGGTAACAAAAGGGCAAATGTTCAGCCGGTGCCGTTTGTGCCAGGGCCGAATCCCGACTTGCCGAAGTTCATTGCCAAACATTCTACGCCCTACGATCCCAAGACTGACAGGTACGACGTGCCGGCGTTTGACCGGGACATTGTGGTGGACAAGGCTGCCGAGCCGAAAGCCATCTACGACATGCACACGTACTGGTCGAAGAAACACTGGAAAGCCATCTGTCAGTACATTCGCCATTATTTGCCGAAACAATTCTATCCTGACGGTTTGGGATTGGTCGCTGATCCCTTCTGTGGATCGGGCATGACCGGTGTGGCAGCGTTAATGGAGAAAAAAGGATGCGTATTGTTTGATGCCTCACCGGCGGCGGCGTTTATTGCTCATCACTATGTTCATCCGGTTGACCCCAGCCTTCTGGAACAAGCCTACCAGAAGATGCTTGCCGAGGAGTATGAGGCCGACTTGAAAATCAAGCTCAAGAAGATTGCAGGGCGCGACATCGTCAACCTTCAAGAGGAACTCGACTGGCTCTACGAAACCAAGTGTGACCGCTGCGATGGCAAGGCGACGACTGAATATGTCGTGTACTCCCAGACTTTCCAGTGCCCCAACTGCGGCGAGATCGTCGCGCTGTTCGATTGCCCGACCGTCAACGTTGAGTACGTGACGACCTCGGCTCGTGGCAAATCCAAGACTGAATCGAAGAAACGCACCGTCTGCCCCCTCTGCTACGCCCGCAGTCACAACCGGGGCCGACCGGAGTTTGTCATCTCGACTCGGCAGAAACGCCACGGCGAGAAGCCGGTCAAGGTCTCCTATCTTTGCGAGAACGGATGTAGCCCAAAGCGGGAGTTTCGTTTGTGGAATGATACCGGCAAACGCAAGCGCCGGTATTTCGAAGAGGTTGACCTCGACAGGATCAAACAATTGAGCAAGGTCGAGATTCCGCATAACTACCCGAAGCGCAAGATGATGGATGTTGAGGACGACTCCAAACCGTGGGGTGACAACTGGAGACCAGGCCGAAACTTCCGGAGCATCGCTGAGCTTTATTCTCACCGCAACTTTTGGGCACTTGCAGCGGTTGCGGCGGCCGGTAAAGAACTCTATCTCGGCGTTCGCCTCGTAAATCTCGTTGGCAATAACGCGACACGCATGCGCCAACATCGGGAAGCCGGTGGCGGTCTGATGAAGGGCACGTACTACATCCCGCAGGTCAACCGCGAGGCGGAAGTGCGCGACATCGTTTCGCGCAAACACCGCACGCTGGTAGATGCCACCTCCGCATCGGACTCGTTTGCCAACGATTGCCTTGTCTCTGCCGAGTGCGCTCAGCAAATGGCGCTCCAACCAAATTCGGTGGACATGATTTTCACCGATCCGCCGTATGCCGGCACGGTTCAATACGGCGAGTTGAACTTTGTGTGGGAAGCATGGCTGGGGTTCGACGGCTCGTGGCGAAAGAAAGAAGCCATCGTCAAGGATGCCTCAGTCGACCCTGAAGGTATTTATACGGTTGAGCAATGGGAAGTCCGTTTGCGGGAAGCCTTTCGTCGCTGTTATACGGCGCTCAAACCAGGTCGATGGATGTGCGTTTGCTACCACGACACGGCAGAAGGCACTTGGAAGCGTGTTCAGGATATGTTGCTCGATATTGGTTTTGAAATTCACTCGGTCACTGTTCTTGATCCGTTACAAAAGAGTGCTAACCAGATTAATGCGGAAAAAGTTGTCAAATCAGACCTTGTCCTAAATTGTCGGAAACCAAAGACCGAACAACTTGAATTACAGCTCAAGGACGGTGAAGTGCCCGCGTCCATCCATGACCGAGTCCGTACGATTCTGGAGGACGCCCTGAGCGAACATCCCGGTTTGACCCGTGACAAGCTGTTTGACATCGCGGCCCGCCGTTTATTGGAACGAGCTCAGATGGTAGAGTTTCGATTTGAGGACATTCTTGGCGAGATTGCCACAAAAGCCGAGGGCGACCGATGGTATTTGAAGGCGGAACTAGAACAGTTATCCAAGGATGACCTCGCCAACGAGGAAACGGCAGGGGAGGCACTGACACGGTTTACACTTTTACGTTGTATCGGTACCCCAGCCAAGTACGCCGTCGAGATTGCATTGACCCAGCCCGCATTATGCGAGCTCAACAGCAAGGGCGAGTTGAGCGAGAAAACCATCGAAGATTGGATCAACGATCATCTCGCCAAGGAAGACCGTGAATTACTCCTCAAAAAGAAGATCAAACGGCTCGAACTCGGTGGGGCGCTGGCGGGGATCGAGTTTTACGATGCACTGTTCTTCTATTTCACCAAGTACATGAAGGGCAAGAAAGCGAGTCAGTTGCCCAAGCGCAACCTCGCGGGGTTCCTGGAAGAATATCTGATCCATTTCCAGGATGGCGATAAGTGGTTGTACCGCGCGCCCGAAGGTCGAGAGATCGAAGAATTGCGCAAGGCGCGACAATCGGGTTTGGGTCGTCGCATCCGCGCTTTCGCTAATGCATTGCGCGATAATGACCGTCAATTTATTGATCAGCATCGTCCCGACGTTCGAACCTTTGTTGAATGGATGCGCTATTGTGCTGCCTTCGGACGGAATGAGGATGGGGCCGTTTTGTTTGATAAGGGTGGTTTCACCGTAAACGAACTCCAGAGTGTGATTGTGGACGAGAAGGAGGAAGAAACCGCCTATGACGCGGTCCGTGGTTTTGCCGACCTCTGCAAGCGACGTAGTGCGCCTGAAACGGAGGAAGATGATTCGGAGAAAAATGAATCTGACGAGGAGTGATATTATGCCCGATCTCAAAGAGCCAGCAACCGATGTCGAAGAGCTTCAGTTTGACTCCGAACAGGAAAACGGTGACGAATTGGAGTTGGCCTCCAGTCAGAGGGAAGTTCTGACCCGTGCAGGCGACCCGCAAGTTCGTGCACTTCATGACAAGCAGAAACGGGGAAAACTGATCCTCCAACCGGATTTTCAACGTCAATTCGTGTGGGACAGAAAAAAAGCCAGTCGTTTGATGGAAAGTGTTTTGCTGAGTGTCCCCCTGCCAATTATTTATTTGTCAGAGCAGCCAGATGGGAAGGAATACGTAATTGACGGACAGCAACGTCTCACTTCCTTTTTCTCCTTTATTGATGGAACATTTCCTGCTGGCGAACCGTTTAAACTCACGGGGCTAACGGCGTATAAGGAATTCAACCGCAAGGGGTTTTCTGAATTGCCGGAGCAAGTGCAGGACAAAATCCTTGATTACACCCTACGGACGGTCACTTTGCTCAAGCAGAGTGATGCCGACCTGAAATTTGAAATCTTTGAGCGGCTGAACACCGGTTCGGAACCATTAAATGATATGGAGCTCCGCAATTGCGTGTATCGAGGCCCTTACAACAGACTCCTAAAAGAATTGGCCGCCGAGCCTGAGTTCCGTCAGCTCCTTGGCTTGACCAGACCTGACAAGAGAATGCGCGATTCAGAACTGGTTCTTCGTTTCGCCGCCTTCTTCCACGAAACCTATCTCAAGTATCAGCCGCCCATGAAGCGGTTTTTCAACCAGGACATGGAGCGCTGGAAGAACATTTCGGATGCCGATGCCGCAAAACTCCGTGGCGCATTTAAAAATGCCGTTCAAATCATCTCATCGGTATTTGGCCCAGCCCATGCGTTCAAGCGATATTATGCCGGCAACGCTTCTGCGCAAGAAGGCCACTGGGAAACCAAGAAATTCAATTATTCGCTTTACGATGTCCTGATGGGGGTATTTTGGGACAAGGAGAAGAATCGTGTTTTTGCCGCCCTTGACTCACTCCGTGAGGGGCTCATTGATTTAATGGCATCGAATTCTGAGTTCATTGATGCCATTGAACTCAGCACCAGTTCTTTGGAAAAAGTGCGAAAGCGTTTCGACCTCACCCGACAGGTTGTCGAAGGAGCCCTCGCAAATCATCAATCTCAGCCCAGGTGCTTTACCCGTGCGCTTAAACAAGAGCTTTTCGACAAAGATTCCACCTGCGCCATCTGCAATCAGGCAATTCAACATCTTGACGATGCCGCCGTTGACCATATCCGCCAGTATTGGCAAGGTGGCCAAACAATTCCTGAAAATGCACGTCTCACACATCGCTACTGCAACAATGCAAGACCGCGCAATGGCTGATTTTATTTAAAGGAGAAATACTATGCCTGACGATTTGTTCTCACAACGCAAACCTCTCGCTCAAATCCTGGATGTTCCCGGGACAGTCACGAGCGTGTATTCGATGGTCCAGCACATTTGGGATGGGGACACTGACGAATCAAGGAGGGAAAGCCGAAAAAATGACAAACCTCGTTTGGCGACGGTGGAGGAGTATTTTCTTGATCCAGTCCGCTCTTTTCTTGACCGATTTTTGCAGGATGTCGCCGATGGAGAAGGCCAAGGCTATTGGTTGCTCGCTCATTTTGGCGTTGGCAAGTCGCACTTGATGGCTGTCGAATCCATTCTGGCAATCGGCGGCAACAATGTTTGGGACATCGTTAAACGCAAGGAGGATGAAACCAAGGGACTAGGACCTGCCGCCCGTTTGGACCGGTTTCGTGGAAATATTGCCAAGAAAAAGATTTTCCCGATCATCTTCACCCTTGAAGGAAAAGGAGGCGCGGGAAGCAGTAATCGCCTGGTGGATTTTGTTTTGGCCGAAGCTCAAACGGTATACGAAGAGCGCACCAACAAACCGTTGGCGGTGACAGCGGCGCACCATCTTGCCGAGTGGTATTTGAAAGAGGGCATCAAGGATTATGAAACTTCCCTTAAAGAATTTGTGGGCAATAAGCGTCTGATGGACAAACTGCCAGAGTTTGATGGCTACACCGGTTTAATTAATGCTTTGCGCGATCCTTCATCGGTTGAGGACGCTGCCACGGTTCTGCGCGCTTTTCTCCGCCACAAGAAGGTTAAAATAGAAACCACCAGCGAGCCGGGTGAACTTCTGGAAAATGCATTCAAGCACATTCTGCAAAGCGGCTACGATGGCATCTTGGTGGTAATTGATGAGATGTCGGAATACATGAGCCGAACGAAATTTGCCACAGAGGATGAAGATTGTCTTTTGACGCTTTCGAGCGTCCTTGCCAAAGGCAAACGGATGCCGATCTGGACTATTGTTGCCGCCCAAGCTGCATACCAGAAACGCGATAAACTTGTTGGGGCAGACCGCATGCGGGAGGAGTTGTTGGAACATAAGCCCGAGCGTTACCGTCATTTGGTGATCAACCGTTGCCGCAAGTACAAAATGGTTGGCGGAAAATCGGCAGTAAATGCAACGCATAATTATTTCATGGGATATAAAGACGCCATTCCCTGGGTGAAAAAGGTGGATGAGGAAACATTTCAAGACTGTTTCCCGTTCCCTCCAGAGGCGGTTGAAGTGATCCAGTCCATTTCCCGCCGATTGACTGGAACCAGGAGCACCATTGGCTTCCTTCATTCTGCGTTGGTTGGGACGTTGAAGCGTGATTCAAATTGGAATGAGCTAATCCCCGTATGGCGCGTGTTTGATGAGCTCATGACATACCAGGAGAGCAAATCGAATGCTGCGAGCGGAAATTTGTCCGTGAAGGCCATGTTCCGGGATTCCGTTTTGGCGCTGGAATCAGCGCAGAAAAAACTCGGAAAGATTGAGACCGGCTACCTCGGTAAGAAGGCGGGCAAACGGCGCGCCGAAAGAATCCTCAATACATTGTTCTTGTATCACATCGCTGGCTTTGGCGGTTTAACTGTCGAGCAGATTTTGGACGCGGTTTGCGATCTCAAAGGCGACGATGGCGTGGACATCCAAATTGCGCATTATCAGACAGTTTTGGATGAAATGAAGGGTGCGCTGGGCGCCCAAGTGCGTTTCCGTGAAAATCGCTATGAATTCGTTCCAAAGGAGACGGGAGAATTCGATGACATCCTGAATCAGGCCGTGGAAGCCTTGCGAAAAGATGTCGCCGTCTTCTGGTCGTATTTTGACAAGCTTCTGGATTACAATGAACCTCCGCCGTCTCCTTTCAGCCATTACCGAGGCAACGCCTTGGTTGGGGTGGAAATCGTCTGGCATGGACAGCAACGTAGCGGTCAGGTGGGGTTCCGCGATCTGACAATAAAGGGACATGCGCCGACGCCGGACACCGCCTCCACGGAAAATGATTTCATTATCATTCTCAGTCGCCGAACGGTTTCTGAAAAGGAAGTTAAATCCTATTTGAAGACTGACGACACCAATCCAGATCCGCGAGTGATTGTATGGACGCCCTCTTCAATCAGCGACAACCAAAAGGCGGACCTCATTTCGGTTTTGGCCTATTTGAAGGTGATTGACGATTACCGTGGCACGAAACACGAGAAAGATGCGCGCGGGAATTTTCAGCTTCACTGCGATCGAGCATTTGACCTCTTAAAAATGATTTTCCAGCAAGGGAAAGCTCGGACAACCCGCAAAACTTTGGCCGTTGATTGGACCGGCGGTTTGGATGGTGCCATTGAGCGAATGGCTGGCGAGACCCTAGACGACTGTTACAAAGCAGCGAGCATGGACACGAAACCACGTGTCTTTAAAACCGACGAAGCTCTCAAATTGATCAACGGTTTGGTGAAACTCGGGAAAGCAGTTCCAGCCAGTGACAAGCTGTACAGCGCAGTGGAGAATTTTGCCAGGCCCCTCAAATTGGTTCGCACAAATGAGCCTGACAAGCTCGACCCATCGGGTTCCGATGCGTACAAGGAAATTCGAGAGCTTGCAGAAGAGAAAGCGGGGCATCCCATCCCCCCCACAGTTTTCTACAACAAATTCACAGGCTGGTCTCCTGCCGATGGGCAAAAATCGTGGGGCTTAACCCGCCGAATGACGGATATTTACCTGCTGTCAATGGCGCAACAGGGCATTGTCCGCATCATTCTGAAAAAGGGTCAACCGATTGATCGCACTTCCATTGGTGAGACTGACTTTAAGCCAGAGACTCTGCGCAATTTCGACTCCATTGAATTGCCTAAACCCTTGGTGGATTGGGCAAAGATTTCACCATACCTCGCTGTTATTGCTGGAGAAGACCCCACAAAATATGGTCCCAAATACGACCAGGTCACAGCACATAACGCAATCACGTCCGCAAAAACGGCTTGGGTTGCCTCCGACAAAATTGACAGTTTGCTTGCTCGGGTAAGCGCCCTCTTTCAGGACCTAGCTCAAAAAGATCCGTATGATGAATTATTGTCATTCTGGATGGAGTTTTTTGAAAATCCGTTGACCGAAGAAAATGACCAAGAAGTGTTTGAAGCATTCAAGGGGCATCTTCTTAAGGTGCTTCAAAAAGAAACTGCCGATGACTTAGAAGCGGCGGATTTGAAGCGTTTTAAGGAATACTGGGAACAGCTTCAGTCTCTCCAGAAACACTTCGATGACTTGGCGGGGTTGGTGCGTTGCGCTGGCTCCTATTCTAAAGTCGCCGTGCCGGACGACAAAAGCTATCGCTCCCTCAATAAAGCACTCGAAAAACTTACGCCGTTGATTGAACGGGCCAAGGATTTTGTGGTTGACCCTGATCGCGCCAATGCCGAATTGCGACCAACCCTTGAGGAAGTGTGGAAGGAGCACGACAGCCCATATCTGCACGGTATCGAAGAAATCAACTCCGCGTTGCTTGAATTGAACGAGGCGGTGGCATTGGCCACCGACGCCAAGGAATTGTCTATTCTCCAGAAGTTTTCCGTCGTTCTTCCAGATGCCAAAACCGCTTTGGATAGCGTTCGCGAAATCGTCACGAATGCCGAGGATTCTGGATTCGATACTTTGCCTACAGGTGAAGAGCTAAAAAAAGCGTTGCGTCAACGTGCGTCCATTAAGACAAACACGGACAGGGAACTCCGCTTGGCCGAGTTGCCAACCATCGCACGGGACATCACGAGGGAGTCGGCGCGAGTAGGGGCTTCACCCGGCGCAGCCTTGGGTAATGTCGCCAGGTTTTTCTGCGATGGCGTTGTCAGGGAAAAGCTCAAGTCTCACGCCGATATCGGCTCGGTAAAAAAAGTGCTCGCAGAAAACAGCCCCGCAGAAATCGTCCAGCTTTTGCTGAAAATGAAGACGGAAGAGATTGAGGAATTGGCCAAGATTCTTGGCGCAGTTCTCAAGGGCGTGGAGTTTGTTGCCATCCGTCTTTCCGACTTCAAGCCAAAACAGAATGTTGTTTGGAACAAAGAAGACTTGGAGGCCCTGGGGGCAGAGTTTAAGGAATTTGTATCGGAGAAATCCAAGGACAAAATTGCACGGATTGAATAATTAACCTATGTGCAATGTCGGCATTCTCGCTTACGGCTCGTTAATCAGAGACCCCGGCTCTGAAATTGAACCTCTGATTGTGAAGAGGATTCCGACACAGACACCTTTTTCTGTGGAGTATGCCCGGTTGAGCATTAAGCGCGGTGGCGGTGCAACCGTCGTTCCTCATCCCGACGGCCAGACGGTAAAATCAGAGATCCTGCTGCTGAAGCAAACTGTGTCCCTTCCTATAGCAAAAGACATTTTGTGGCGCCGAGAAACAGGAAACGAAGGCACTGGCAAACGCTATCCTGATGGGCATTCTCCAAACAGCGTTTTGGTTAAAGACTGGCCTCAGCTGGGTGGCATCAGTCACGTTCTATACACAGATTTTCCAGATGCAGGTAAAATCGCAAATCCAAACCCAAGACAATTGGCGACTGCTGCTGTCGCCAGCGTCTCAAAAGCGCCTGCGGGCAAAGATGGCATTAGCTACTTGATCCAAGTGAGTGAATCCGGAGTTGAAACCGTGCTTACATCGAAATACCGAGTGGAAATCCTGCGAATCGCAGAAGTAAACACTCTGGAGGAAGCCCTTGAGCATCTTCAACGCAAAACGTCGTCCACCTCTCTTGATTTGCCTTTTGACGATCAAAAGCGCTGTCAACCGTTAAAGCAGCCCGGGAGCATCTGAATGTCTATTTTACAAGAAATCCTAACGTGGTCTGAAGCTTTGCCGGCCTGGGAGAGTGACGCAATCGCACGTTTGTTCGCAACCGGAACACTTTCTGACAAAGATTTAGATGACCTCTTTGCGCTTCTAAAGGCTGAACACGGCATTGCTGATCCACAAAATCGAACCGCAAATAAATTGAGTGCCGATCAAATACCCGCAGTGTCCGCACTTGGCACCGAGGTCAAACTGGTAGCGCTGAAAAACTTTCGCCATGTGAATCGGCTTGCGGAGAATCAGCGCCTGCCTCTAGCGGCCAATGGTCTTTCCGTAATCTATGGTGATAATGGGTCTGGGAAGTCCGGCTATTCCCGTGTCCTCAAACGTGCTTGCCGTGCCCGCGATCAGAGTGAGCCAATCCATCCGAACGCCTTTTTACCCACTGACCAAGTCGGCAATCCGGAAGCCATGTTCGAAGTCGAAGTCAATGGCGTGAAAGAAGATGTCGGTTGGGTCAATGGCAAGGCGGGTGAAGCAAAGCTATCTTCTCTTAGCGTGTTCGATTCGCGCTGTGCACGAAGCTATCTCGATGACGAGGGAGATTATGCCTACGTGCCCTATGGGCTGGACATCTTGGAGGGCCTTGCAAATGCCTGCAAAAGACTGAAAGGGAAGATTGAAGGAGAACATGCCAACTCCGTTGCGGACACGACAGCATTTGCGGATTTGATTGGAAACACTGTTGTTGGCCGTCTCATTGAAAAATTATCTTATACGACCAAACCGGAGCATGTTGCGGCATTAGCAATGATGAAGACGGATGAAGAGGCCAGGCATAATGAACTCAAAAAAAGCCTCGATGAAGGAAACCCGAAAGAAAAAGCGGCGCAGTTGAAGTTGCGCGCTAGTCGTATATCCAAACTCGCACAACGCATTACACGAAGCAGCGCAATAGTGGACGATACCGCTGTTGAAAAATTGCGCGGACTTGTTGACGCATTTCACACCGCTCAAGCGGCGGCAACTTTAGCAGCTCAAAAGTTTAAGGAAGACGCCAGTCTCTTGCCTGGCACTGGAGGTGATGCGTGGAAGGAACTGTTCACAGCGGCGCGCAAGTTTTCCGTTACAGCCTACCCCGAAAAGACTTTCCCTGAACTTGGCTCCGGGGCGCAATGTCCCCTTTGCCAACAACCACTCAAGGAGGGGGCAGATCGACTGCGGCTCTTCGAAAACTTTGTGCAGGAAGAAGCGGAGAAAACCGCTCAAGCCAGGAAAGACGCGTTGACTAAAGAACATGATTCTTTTGTCAAACAGAACGTTTCGCTGGGAATGGATGATGAGTTGAAAGCGGAAGTTGAAGCGCTGGACATGGTGCTTTCATCGGATACCCAGGCATTTGAGAAGGCACTTTCTTCTCGTCATGCGGCAATCAAGTTGGCCCTTGCTTCGCGGGAGTGGGACAAGGTTGAAAAGCTGCCACCCGGTTCAGCTTCGCGGCTCCAATTGCTGGCTGACCGACTCAATCAAGAAGCAGAGACTTTGGATAAAATGACGGATGAAAAGGCGCGAGCTGCGTTGAAGGCAGAGTTCGATGAACTCGCAGCCAGGATGCGGCTTGCTAAGCTGAAAGCGGCGGTCTTGACGGCTATCGAACGCCTTGGCCACCAGGCAAAACTCTCAGGGTGCCTGTCCGCCGTGAAAACAAATGCCATCTCATTGAAAGCTTCCGACCTGACTGAAAAGGTGGTCTCCAAGGAATTGGAGGTTGCGCTCAACCAAGAGTTCAAAAGTCTCGGTGTGGGCAACCTTCAGGTATGTCTGAAGAGCCGAGCGGACCGAGGCAAAGCCTTCCACAAACTCAAGCTCAACCTACCACAGGCCAAGACACCGGGGGAAATCCTGAGCGAGGGAGAACAACGGGCCATTGCCATCGGTTCTTTCCTGGCAGAAGTAAACATTGCTGGGAGTTTAGGTGGAATTGTTTTCGATGATCCTGTGTCTTCTTTAGATCATAAGCGACGAGAACGAGTTGCGAGACGTTTGGTTCAAGAGGCAGCAAAACGGCAAGTCATCATTTTTACCCATGATCTTTATTTTCTAAATCTTCTCATTGAAGAATCCGAAAAATTGGCGGTCCCAATCGCGACGCAAAGCGTGACGCGCCGGCCAGATGGTTTTGGGGTTGCAATCCAGGACTTGCCGTTCGAGGGCATGAGCACAAAAGCGCGGGTTGGATACCTTCGCAACAGACAGCAAGAAATTCAGAAGATCTACAAATCTGGGGATGAATTGGAGCATCGAAAGCAAACCGCTGATGCATACCGGCAGTTACGCATTGCTTGGGAGCGCGCAATTGAAGAAATCTTGTTTCGACAGGTAGTGTTGCGTTTCCGCAAAGGCATAGAGACACAGCGGTTGGCAGGCGTGCTAGTGGAGGATGCTGATTACGCGACCATAGATTCGTGGATGTCAAAGTGTTCTAACTATGCCCACGATCAGGCGCTTCTGGGGGGCGTAGAAGTTCCGTCTCCGGATGACCTGCTAGTTGACATTAACGCTTTGGACGTTTGGCGGAAGAAAACGGAAGAACGTGGGGTTGATTTGGCAAAGAAGAGGAAGTCCGGAAAATAAACAATGAAAACCAAATCTGATAAATCAGAATTGTTACTGAAAGACATGCCCTTTGCCTTTGGCAATGGCTTTTTGGACGACCATGCGGGTCACATCATGTCAGATACCAGTGTGGCGATTATCGAATTGATTGCCAACAGCTATGATGCTGGTGCTACACAAGTTGAAATCCGATGGCCCGAAAAGACGGGGGAACCACTCATGATTTCGGACAATGGTGAAGGCATGACGTCAGACGAATTCAATCGCCGGTGGAAAACCCTCAAATACAACCGTCTTAACGAGCAAGGTGAAGATGTGACTTTTCCTCCGGATGTTAAGGCCCATAGCCGAAAAGCCTTCGGGCGAAGTGGGAAAGGTCGTCATGGCGCATTTTGTTTCGCCGATGTCTATGAGGTTGAAACTCGCAAGGACGGTCAATTGACGAAGGGCAAGATTTCTCGGGCGAACTTAGGAACTGAACCATTCCACTGTGAAGTAATTAGCGTTGGCAAGGCAAACGGTCATGGAACGATTCTTACGGCCATAGCCGTGAAGAATGTGATGGATGTCGAAAAAATAATAGAACTTGTCGGTTCCAAATTTGCTGTTGATCCAGAGTTTCAAGTTGTCATCAATGGTGAATCTGTCGTTCTATTGAATCTCGAAGGGGTAAAGACTGAAGAGGTTGAGTGTGCCGGCATCGGAAAACTCACAATCCATGAAATTGAAGCAACTCAACAGGAAAGGAATACCCGATTCCGTGGAATGACATGGTGGGTGAATAAGCGAATGGTGGGTAGCTCTTCATGGGCGGGACTGGATGAGAAAGGCTCAATTCTCGATGGGCGCACGGCGGCAGCGAAAAAGTATTCTTTTGTAATTGAAGCGGATTTTCTAAAAAAAGATGTTAAGCCTGACTGGACGGGGTTTTTTGAAACGAAAGACTCTCGTGCGGTGATTGAATCGGCACGTGAGCATGTCATCAAACGGCTTCACATTTTACTGGCTCACACACGGAAACAGCGAAAAAAAACATTAATAGAACAACACCGAAAGGCTATTTCAGGTCTTACACTAATTTCAAAAAAGGTGGTTGGGCAGTTCATTGATGAAGTCCAGCAAAATTGCCCCACACTTTCCGAGGGGGATCTTTCTCGGACGGTGGAAATTCTCACAAAGCTTGAGCAATCGCGCAGTGGTTACGATTTGCTCGAAAAACTTTCAAAATGTTCTCCCGCAGACTTGGATACATGGAATAACTTGATGGAGCAATGGAATGCGACTCATGCGGAAATAATCCTTAATGAGCTTGGAAGAAGATTGCGGTTGATTGATGACCTCACCGTGCTCGTGCATAATGCAAAGGCCGATGAACTTCACGATCTACAGCCGCTTTTTGCCAAAGGGCTATGGATTTTTGGTCCCGAATTTGAATCTGCAGATTTTACATCAAATCGTGGCATGGCAACGGTAATCCGCAAGCTGCTTGGCGGGACGGACACCGAACTTAGCCGCAATCGTCCTGATATTGTTGCTCTTCCCGAGTCATCGCTTGGGACCTACGCTGCGGACTCTTTTGATGACAAGGGTGAGCCAAATGGCTTTCGTAGTGTTGTAATTGTCGAACTAAAAAAAGGAGGCTTTCCTTTGACGGTAAAGGAGGTTCGCCAAGCTGAGGATTATGTTCGGGAGATCCGAAAAGCAAAGCTGGTGCAGGACAATACGAAAATCACAGCTTATGTGCTTGGCGCGACAATTGAAGATGCTGAACTAATTCGCATTGGTGACGACGACGCCAAGCAGATCATCCCGATGGTATACGATGTTGTGCTTCGAAAAGCACATGCCAGAACCTTCCACTTGAGGGCCAGACTTGAGGCAATTTCGCCTGTCATGGCCGATAAGGAGGTCGAAGAAACCTTGGCGGAACCGGAACAAACCGTGTTTTTTGACTCCGAAAATCAAACAGATTGAGGTTCACCCGCCAGTGGAAACGTTTTGGCTGAACCATGCCATTGAAAGGATGGGTATTTCGTTATGAACAAGAAAAAGCTGCCGAATAATCAGATTGCCGTTTACCAGACCCCTGATGGTTCGGTCAATATCGAGGTGCTGTATGCCCGGGAAAATATCTGGCTGCCGCAAAAGCGCATGGCTGAACTGTTTGGATGTTCAGCGGACAATATTTCCCTGCATCTGAAAAACATCTTTGCGGACCATGAATTGGAGGAAAAGTCAGTTGCCGAGGAATCCTCGGTAACTGCCTCCGATGGGAAAAAGTATCGCACAAAACTCTACAGCCTGGAAGCCATCATTGCAGTCGGCTATCGCGTGAATTCGGAAAGGGGCACACAGTTCCGCCAATGGGCGATTCGTATTTTGCAAAACTACATCCACAAGGGGTATGCCATTGACAGTGACCGTTTCAAATACGGTTCCCGCTTCAGCGCCCGCTTCTTCGACGAATTGCTCGAAGAAATCCGCGATATCCGCGCCAGCGAGCGGATGGCTTACCAGAAGATCACCGACCTCTACGCCACATCCATTGATTATTCCGCCAAGGCTGAGGACACCCGGGAATTTTTTGCCACGGTTCAAAACAAGCTCCATTTCGCCATCACCGGCCAGACTGCCGCCGAAATCATCGCGCAACGGGCAGACAGTTCCAAACCGCACATGGGGTTGACCTCCTGGCGCAAGGGACCGCGGGGCAAAATATTGCCGTCGGATGCGACTATCGCTAAAAACTACCTCAAAAAATCGGAGTTGGATCACCTGAACCGGATCGTCACGATGTACCTGGACTACGCCGAACTGCAGGCCGTTCGGCAAAAGCCCATGACCATGAGGGACTGGATCACGAAGCTGAACGCCTTTTTAAAGTTTAGCGAGTACGAGATTTTGACGAATTCGGGATCCATTTGTCACGAGGTTGCCAAAGAACTCGCCCTGAAAAAGTATGAGGAGTTCAGGAAAAAGCAAGACGCCGAGTACATCTCTGACTTCGACCAGTTCCTGAAACAATTGCCCAAAAGTGGGAGCAAAACATAAGGTGGCTTTTGCGCTGCAAAGAGGCTGCTGCTGGCACTGTCAGTAAAAGTGTCAGTAAAAAGCGTGTGCGAGCAGGGCGAAATAGTGGGAGAGCAGGCTTGAGTTTCAGAGGTAAAATGCGTAAATTATGCTGCAAATAGGGAGAGCCGTAGGCCGACTCCGACACCCGCCTCGCCCGTTTTGCGGGCGAGGCGAGGCTCGCCCACAGGGTGGGCGGCCCGCCTATGCACAGCGAGGTTCGCCCACAAGGTGGGCGACCCGCCAGCGAGTCTCACGCCCGAAGCCCGCAAAGCGGGCGGCCCGGCAGGTGGGGTTTTGTTTGTTCGTTTGCTTGTCTTGGGACTGCAGTCATCCCATAGGATTCAAAAAATGGCAAAATGTATTACGTTTACATCCTCTATAGCTTGAAAGACCGGCGAACCTATGCGGGTTTTACCCCTGATCTCAAGAACCGGCTTGAGAAGCATAATCAGGGATTGGTGAAGGCAACCCGGCATCGAAGATTTAATGTTCTTTGTGCTTGCATCATGGTGTGACTGTTTGGGTGTCTTTCCCCGGAGCGGGTAGTTCTTCCCAAAATCAAATTTGGCTGGGAGTATGGTTTGACACCCTATTGAGTGTTGCATATTTATACAAAATATTTGTATAAACATGCAATGCGAAAGCCCAAGCCTTTTGAACGACTGTATGTCATTGCGGAAACCCAACAGGGCTATTTTACTGCCCGGCAGGCGGCGGCCGCCGGCTTTGGTCTGGGCAGCCACCATTATCATGTCAAAAAAGGCCACTGGCTTCGTGAATACCGGGGAATTTACCGGCTGGCCCACTACCCGCAAACAGATGACGCCCAACTGATCGTTGGTCACCTTTGGTCCATGAACCGACAGGGAATCGCCCAAGGAGTCTATTCCCATCAAACCGCGCTGAGCCTGCGCAATCTCTCGGATCTGATGCCTGCCAAACTTCACATGACTGTGCCGCCCCATTTTCGGCGTAATGGCAAGCCACCGGACTGGCTGGCGCTACACCGGGGGCAGCTTGAGAAAAGCGACATTGAACCCATGCGCGGGTTTTCAGTGGTCAAGCCGTTTCAATCCATTCTTGATCTGGCGCGAGAGGAAATGGTTTCGCGGGATATTCTCGAACAAGCCATTCGGGAAGGGGTTGGCCAAGGACTGGTTCCAATCCATCGCCTGCGGGAAGCCCTTCGGGATCCGGCTGTGGCTCCATGGCTGAAAACCTTGCTCCAAGCCCAGATCAAATGAAAGGTTCCCGGCACTATGATAACGCCAAAGCCTTTCGCAAGGCGTTGGAAGATCGTCTGGCGGCAATGGCTAAAAAAGAGGGGGTCGACATCCAGCGGCTTCGCCGCCAAGTGGCTTTTGACCGGTTGTTGAGCCGGTTTTTTGTCAAACCGGAATCACCTTGGATATTGAAAGGAGGGTACGCGTTGCAACTCCGGATGAAGGCATCGCGCACCACCCGGGATGTGGATCTGGCGATTCGTGATTTTTTATTCGCAACGGAGGAGTGGGAAAAGTCGGCCCAGACCGTTTTGGAGCTTTTGCAGAAAGCGGTGGAAGTGGATTGCAACGATTTTTTTGTCTTTACCATCAACCTGCCTGTTCTGGATCTTGATGCGGCACCCTATGGCGGAGCCCGATATCCAGTGGACGCGAACATGGATGGGCGAAATTTTGTAAAATTCCATCTTGATGTGAGCGCTGGAGATGTTCTGCGTGAGCCGTACACATGGCTTGGAGGGAGGGACTGGTTGGGGTTTGCGGGTATTCCAACGCGGAAGTTTCCAACCATAACTGCCGAGGAACATTTTGCTGAAAAATTGCACGCTTATACGTTGCCGCGAAGCGGACGCCCCAATTCCCGTGTGAAAGATTTGGTGGACATGGTCCTGCTGATTGAGCGGGGACATCTCGACCCCGCCGGTTTGGTTCAGTCCATTCAGAGCACTTTCCGAAGACGCAAGACGCATGAGATGCCTTCCACCCTTTCCTTGCCTCCTGTTTTCTGGGAAAAACCTTTTTCAGAGATGGCCGCCGAATGCGGGGTGGATCCAAATATCCGGACGGCATTCAACAAGGTAAAGGGTTTTCTGGAAGGGATTTTATTACTCAAGCCGGTCTGAATTCCCACAACAGACCGATTTTTTGACTGTCAGTAAAAGTGTCAGTAAAAAGCGTGTGCGAGCAGGGCAAAATAGTAAAAGAGCAGGCTTGAGTTTCAGAGGTAAAACGCGTAAATTGTATCTCAAACAGGGAGAGCCGTAGGGCGACCTGCCAGCGAGGCCCACTTCCCCCGCACCCATTCAGTGCGGCAGGCGGGGGTTTACCTCTGAAAACCCTTTTCAAGGGTGGCGCACTCGGAGGGGCTCGAACCCCCAACCCTCGGTTCCGAAGACCATAGTTTGAACCTGAAAGGCTTTTTTGTTGCCAAATAGTTGCCGGATTTTGTACCGTTTCAAGCATGTCTCCCAAGCGTACCCCCCTGCGGATTATTGAACTCCCAAAACGAAGCGCTTATTATCAGCGCGGATACCGTTTTATTGTCACCGGGCCTTTGGTGAATGGCAAAAGATGGCGGAATTTCTTCAAGTTTAAAAAGGAGGCGGAAACCTTTTTCCATGAAAAGCAAGTGGAACTGGCTAACCGGGGGACGGCGCTTTTGGAATTGCCGGAAATTGTCCGCGTAGCGGCAGTGGAAGCCCAAGAAACCCTTGCCAAGTACGGGGCAACCATTCAAGAGGCTGTGCGGTTTTATGTGAACCATATTGAGAAAGAGAAGAAGCTGAAGGATTCCAAGACGGTTGATGCGGTGAAAGAAGAATACTTGAAGTGGCAGGAAAAGAAAAATTTGCGTCCGGCAACACTGCTGGACCTGCGGAGCAGGGCGGGGAAGGTGGCTTCGTTTTTTTATGGGCGTCCGATGGCAGGCATCACCCCGGCGGATGTCAATGCCTTTGTTGATCATGCTGGCGGTTCACCGCGTAACCGGCTTAACAACCTGAAAAAATGTTCCCAACTATTCAATTATGCCAAGCGGCAAGGCTATGTCGTCATCAATCCTTGCGGGCTGGCTGAACGGGTGAAGGTGGATGAAAGCGGTGATATTACTGTTTTGCCTCCCTCAAAAGTCCGGGGGCTTCTGGAAACTGCCCTCCAGCATGATCGGGCCTTGGTGCCATATGTAGCCATAGGCGCTTTTGCAGGTCTGCGGGTGAAAGAGTTGAAGGCGCTGTTGTGGGAGGAAATCGACTTCACTCAAAAGCTGATCGAAGTGAAGGCGGGCAAGGCGAAGACCCGGCAAAGACGGCTGGTGGATATTTGCGATACCCTTATGACGTGGGTCATGCCTTTTCGAAAGAGGGCGGGCCTTGTGGTGGACGGCTTCAACTTTCGGAAACGTTTTGAAAATGTGCGAACCCTCGCCGAATTTCCGACTTGGGAGCCCAACTGCCTGCGCCACTCATGCGCGTCCTATCGGGTGGCCTTGGAGCCTGATCTTGCAAAAGTCGCCCTTCAAATGGGGCATGATGTGGAAACCTTGTTGCGATATTACCGGGGCATTGTGAAACCGGAGGCCGCCAAGGAATATTGGGGCATCGTTCCACCAGAAAAAACAAAGACTATCGCCTTCCCGGTGGCGTAAATGACCATAGGGTTGTAGCAGACCGGCTTTGACAAAAAATGCGGTTGACGGCAGCCACGCTTAGGCGGTTTGAGCGATGCTTTTCCATGGATTGTTGAACGGAATATTTTGACGGATGGCCAGCGCGTTGAGCAAATGAATTTGCAAATTTCCAAGCCTGATTATCAAGGTATCCCAATTCCCTCTTAAGAAAATCGACGCATTCTTTCTTGTCGTTCGATTCAGCCAATAAAATGGCGTACTCGACAAGTCTTTGATCTGCAAATTTTCTCACCGAAACACCACCTCGCCCGCCGTATGGAGAAACGCTTTTTATCGCCCATTCTGGAATCTTTTTTCCTTTGAATTGATCGAGATAATTAGGGCGCATGATTTGTTCGTTTTTGTGAATGGCGGCACGGGATCGGATTCTCCAAGTAAAATGTTTTAATCGATCCCACACCTCCCATGATACTTTTCCCTTTGCCAAAATAAAATGTTCGGTGGCGTTGCGATCCCGCAAAACATCTTCAGCTTTGTTGCGAATTGTGTCCGCGAGAAAACAAACGAACTCTATCGGTTGGCTTGAGGGTGATGAAAAAAGCCTTTTTAGAAATTTTTGAGTATGGTTAGGATTGAGCACACAGTAAAGGCCAGCGCGAAAAATGTCTCCATCAAAAACCTCGTTGGTATCATTTTCTTGCTCGTAAAATGATGAGCCTGCGAGCAACCGATCCAACGTTTTGAATGGACTCGCATTTGCACGAACGCAAGCCGTCCGAAATCTCAAAAGAGTGGAAGTGTGTTTGGAAAAGTTTAGTTTGCCGTGAGGGACAACCGACAAATGGCGCTTCCCTCGTTGGCTTTTTGACCTGCCGACTATTTTTAAGTGCCCCCCCGCAAGCCAACGCATGATGGTGCGAAGACTTCTTCCGTACTGTTTTGCCACTTCCTTTAATGTCATAGGCATAATATGACACGGTTTTACGTTTTACGCAAGGGCATGCAAACAATTTTAAAATCTGGCAAGCTTCGAACACTTCAAGAATGGAGTGTTGAAACAGGGCGGGGTGTTTGGTTTTGGAGGCGAGCAATCTATGCGAGAAAAATCGCCTGTTATAAACCGAACGGAATCCGCGGAAAAACCTACCTGGCCGACCGCGATGTGGAGACCTTTCTTGGAAGATGCCGCATTGCCGCCGTGGGGGAAAAACGATGAACCCTCGCATCTTTTTTGAAGACGGGCCGGGGGGGCGCGCGCCGGTTCTGGCTGAGGACTTCCTCTATCCCGACGAAAGCGACAGCGCGGCAGAGGATCAAATCAATTCGCGCGATTGCGCTCTGACCATCCTAAAAAAAATTCATGGGCTTTACGCAACCGGCGACCCTCGAATTACCAAGGCGGCCATGGATTTTCATTTGGGGTTGGAAGGCCGTTCAATGGCTGCGGTTGCCCGGGAACTTCGATGCACTAAGGCCGCTATTTCAAACCGACTGTGTAAAATTGCCGATGCCCTTGGCTTGCCGACCTTCAGGAGCGCGACGATCAAAAAAAACTATCGCGTCAGACAGGCGCGACTATGGCGAAGTGAGGCCTACCGCCAAAAGCGAAGGGCGACCCGGCAAGGCCGCCCCTCAAATCAAACACCCATACAAAAATCAGAGAGTGTCAACACGGAGGCCGTCAATGAATAACCACTCATTTCCTCGCCCATTTGGCCGTGTGGATGATAATTTATTGCGTTGCGTTGCGTGCGGAACGCTTGTTCCGATTGAGGATGCTGGAGAGTTTTTTTCTGGCATGGCTGAAATCTGCCGCTGCAAGTCCTGCATGGCGCGGCGCAAAATTCACGAAAAAGCCTTGTTTCAGGCTGAGGAGGTGAAGCCATGAAACTTCATCCAACACGCCAACGGGCGATTCTCGGACGCGTTCTTTGCAATGAAGCGGCGGCCATCGACTGGTTGAAAACAGCAAGCGCGGCAAATTTTCCTGACCCACTTGAGCGGGATATTTTCAAGGTCATGCGCCAACTGGCGGCGGATGGGGAGTCGATTAATCTGGTTTCGATTGTTGAACGGGGCAAAGTGGCTGGTGATTGGCGGATTGAATGGGATTGTTTTCTGGCCGAACTTTTTTCATTTGGATTGACGATTTCGGATGTCGGGCCGCACATCCGCGCGATTGTGGAGCGTGAAAATAATGATCCCTTTGTGTCAAGCCAAACTTTTGGCGAAAGGCCGATGATCGAACTTCCGACGGCTGGGCGTCTGCTTTCGGACTTCGCCAGCGATGCCGCAACGCACTTAAAGACCAAGCCGATTTATTGCCAAAATGGGCGTGCTGTTTTTGTAAAAACCGATGGCGCGATTGAAGGCGTCCGCCCTGAAGTTTTCCGAACTTGGATTGAAAAATTTTGCCTTTGCGTGAAGCGAATCCAAAATAAAAAACAGCATTTTGAAATCGGTTGCACGCTTCGAACCGATGACGCCAAGGGGGCACTTTGTGCGCCACAATTCCTCGAAAAGTTGCGACCGCTAAAAAAGGTCAATTCCGTGCCGCTGCCTGTGCTGCGCAAAAATGGAGTGATTGAGTTATTAAAAACCGGTTACGATTTTGAAACGCAAACGTTAACTCTGCCCGGCGTCGAATATCAAAACGACCTGGCGTTTGATGAAGCGAAAAAAACGTTAGACGACTTACTTTCCGAGTTTATGTTTGCCGATGATGGCCGGAGCCGCGCGGTTGCTGTTGCCGCAATGGTTGGGCTTTTCAGTAACGGGCTTTTACCGCCAAGATCCCTGCGCCCATGCTTCATCTATTCCGCAAACGCCGAAGGGGCCGGAAAATCAATTTTGGCAAGTTGTTGTATAATTCCAGTTATTGGAAAAACGCCAACTGGATGTAAGGTTGCCGATGAGCCCGAAATCCAAAAAAGTTTGCTGGCCGCTATTAAGGAAGGTGCTCAAGTTTTACTTTTGGACAACATAAAAGGCCGTCTTAATTCCGGCGCATTGGAAGCGTTTCTTTCTTGTGTCGAATTTTCTGGCCGCAATTTGGGCGAAAACTCAACCTTCACCGGCGAAAATTTGGCGACATGTTTTATTACGGGAAATGGGCTTTCAATCACACCAGACTTGCGAAGGCGAAGCTTATTTGTCGAATTGCACCTTGATGTTGAACGCGCTGAAGACAAGCAGTTTCGGCAATGTCTTGACGATGCCGCCCTGTTAGCCATGCGTCCGCGTGTTTTGGCTGCCCTGTGGGCGCTGGTTCGCCAGTGGGATGGGCAAGGCCGCCCAAAGCCAAGCCGAGGGCATTCCGCTTTTCCAAGTTGGGCAAACGCCGTTGGTGGAATTGTCGAGGCGGCTGGTTATGGTTGCGCACTGGAAACGCCCACCAGCCTTAAAACCGCCGTTGATCAAGACGCTAACGACATGCGCGCCTTGGTTGAAAAGATGGGCGAGCAACTCATGGACTTCGCCTTTGATGACTTGGTTTCTTTGGCGCGTGAGCATGGCTTATTTGAAACTCTTGTGCCGTCCAGTGATACCGACTTGAAACCCGCTGAGAGAAGCCGACTTGGCCGCCTACTTGCGCGATATGACCAGCGCCTTGTTGGTAAGAGGCGATTCATTATTGAAGGTTCTGGCCGCCAGAAGCGTTACCGGGTTGTTATTGTATGACCCTCAATCTGCATAGGTCGCATAGGTTGCATAGGTGTTTCAGCCAAGCTTGGAAAATCGAAAAAGCCAGCTTGAAAAGGAATACCTATGCGACCTCTGCTACCTATGCAAATAAGCAGGCAATTTTTGCCGCTTTTCATCAAAAACCCATCAAAACCAGCACTTCAGCTAATCTTATCTTGACATTAAGTGTTATCACATGAACACGTCTTCCACCATTATTTGTGACACAAGAGAGCCCTGGCCGCAT
>JAQUAF010000113.1 GCA_028687435.1 Verrucomicrobiia bacterium
GACGCCAAACAGATTTCCATGCCCTCCCTCCACCTAAACTGATCACCTGCGCAGCCTCATGACCGGGGATCCCCTCACATCAGGTTAAAACCCACCCGAAAAACCCGACGGAGCTGCCATGCGCCCACGGAGGGCTTAATTTTTCAGGTTTTTCAAAAGCCAGGCGTCGAGTTTCAGAATGTTGAGTTGGATGAATTTTTCCGGGGAGGTGTGCTGTTTGCGCCAATCGCCGAAGTCGAGGAGTTTGACGCCTTGCTGGGCGAAGACCTCCCTTAATTTTGTTTTGAGGGAATCGTCGTGCACGACGGCGGCCAGGGGTTGTTGCCGGCCTTCCATTTCCGCCGCCGAGGCCAGTTGGAAACCCATGGCCAGAAGGGCCATTTCCAGGACTTCATGATCCCTGGGATCGGCCACCCACACGCCGATGGAATCCATGCCTTCTCCCTCGGGGTTGGGAACCGAGGTTTTTTCAAACATGAAAAAGGCCTCCACCTTGCGCATTTCCTCCCCCAGCCGTCTGATGAGATGACGGATTTGTTTGAGCGAAAGGTGCTCTTTTTCGATGATTTGAAGGAAATCTGCGGCAATGTTGGGATCGCCGTCCAGTCCGATGCGGGCCAGTTTGGCCATGCCGTCGCCCAACCGGACGGCGTGACACATCCGGTTGTGTCCGTTGGATGGGAAGTCCGGTTGGGTTGACAACTGGTTTTGTCCCACCATTTGCACGAGATGATCAGGCATGCGCCATTGTCTGCAGATTTCCGCGCCCAACGCGGCATGATGGATGCCGAAGATGTTGTTTTCCGTCATGTGGAGCGGCAGCCGGCCTTCGGCGGCCTGTTGCAGCGCCAGTTCGTATTGTTTGGGAAAACATTCGGCAAGGACGATTTTGCCGATGTCGTGCAGCATGCCGCCAACAAATGCCTCCTCCCAGTTTTCGTATTGAAAATGGCTGGCCATGAGTTGGGCGGCGCTGGCTGCGGCAAATGCATGATGCCAGAGGTCCTCGCGTTTCAACGAGGGGGTGGCGCCCTTGCCGGCCTGATAATTCATGAGGGTCACCCCGATGGCCAGGGAACGGATGCCGTCGAGTCCCAGCACCACCATGGCCTGGGAAATGGTGCTGACTTTTTGCGAGAGTCCATAGGCCGCCGAATTGGCCACCCGAAGAATTCGTCCGGTCAAGACCTCGTCGGTGGACACCACCTGGGCGACTTCCTCCGTGTTGACTTCCATGTCCTTTGTGAGGTGCAGCAGTTTTTGAACAGCTGCGGGGAGGGGAGGCAATAACTGAACTTTTCCCGTGACCTCGCTGATGGAAATCCGGTTCATAATGGGACTGGGTCGGGTTGTTCAGTCTGAGGATGGCGATGCGGGAGGACCGCCCTTTATTCTGTCCATGTGTGAAGGAAGGAGGAGTTCCCGCACCGTCAATTTTGTCCCACTTTGGGCAGGATTTTGGCCAGCCAGTCCTGCAGGAGGTTGATGTTGATCTGCACGGTCTGGTCCACGGGCGCGTTTTCCTGCCGCCAGAGGCCGAAATCAGCGATGGGAATCTGGCGTGATTCGAGGTTTTTTCGCATCTCCGGATCAAGCGCTCCGTCCACAATCGCCCCGGCCAGGGGTTTTTGGGAATCAAGAATTTCCAACGGCAATGCCAGGGTGTATCCCATGGCCAGCAGGCAGATCCGGATGATTTCCTGGTCGCGGGAATCGTCGATGATGACTCCCACCTGTTTGGCCGCGAGATCGTCCGGATGGGGATGAACGGAGGGGGTCAGATCGAAGAAGACCTCCACCTTTTCCACTTCCTCGGGAAGCATGAGCAGGATGCGGCGGAGTTGTTCGGGTTTCAGGTTTTCCGCCTCGACCAGGGGCATGAAATCGGCCGCCAGCTGGGGATCCCCATCGTTGCCGATTTTCGCGATGCGGGCCAGGTTGTCGGCGATGCGCACGGCAAAAAGAATGTGATCCAGCTTGATGGAATTTTCAGATGTCCGGGCGTTGACGTGGTGCATGGAGATCATGCGGGCGAGGGACGCGGGCATTTTCCATCGGCGGCAGATTTCGGCGCCCAGATTGGAGTGGTTGATGCCGAAGGCTTCCTGTTCCAGTTGTTGCAGGGATTTTGCGCCCGTTGACGCGGCCTTGAGCACCTCGCTGTATTGGGCGGAGAAACATTCCATCAAAATGATTTTGCCAATGTCGTGGAGCATGCCGCCCACAAAGGCTTCCTCCCAGTTTTCCAGTTCAAAGTGGGTGGCCAGGAGTTTTGCGCCGGTGGCGACACCCAGGGCGTGACGCCACAGATCCTCGCGTTTGAGAAATTCCGTGTTGCCGGATCCCGCCTTGAATCCGAAAACGCTGACGCCAATGGCGATGCTTTTGACCCCCTGCATGCCCAGCACCACGATGGCCTGGGATACCGTGCTGACCCGCTGGGCCAGCCCGTAAAACGGGGAATTGGCCACCCGCAGAATCCGGCTGGTCAGCATCTCATCCGTGGAGATCACCTCGGCCATTTCATCATAGCTGGTCTCGGTGTCCTTGGTCATCTCGGTAAGCTTCTGGACAGCCGCTGGCAAGGGGGGCAGCGTGTTGACTTTCTTGAGAATCTGTTCGATTAATTCAGCGCCCATAGGATTTGATGCGCCAATTTTGGATGGATGCGGGCCGGGGATCAAGTCTGATTCTGCGCAAAGTTGAAAACTCGACATTGACAAATTTTATGGCCATGATGTTTTTTTCTCAAAATTACCATGGATTTGCTTGCTTATCATGACCAGTTCCGGACGCGGTTTGCCGATGTTGAGAAACAACTTGGCGACGGTGCGGTTTTTTCCAATCCTCAAAAGGCTTCCGAATTGGGACGGGAACATTCGAGGCTCAAGATGACTCTTCAAAGTTTCGATGCCTATGCCCAGGTGAGGAGACAGATTGAGTCCAATGAGAAACTTCGATTGGAGCATCAAAACGAACCGGAGATGCTGGAATTGGTCGAAAGCGACCTGGCGGATTTGAGGAAGAAAGAGGCGGCCTTGGAGCTCGAACTGAAAGGCGCCATTTTGCCGGCGGATCCCAACGACAGCCGCAACACGATTTTGGAAATCCGGGCGGGAACCGGCGGCGAGGAGGCGGCGTTGTTTGCTGGGTTGCTTTACCGGATGTACTGTCACTATGCCGAATCGCGTGGATGGAAGGTGGAGGTCATGGATTCCAGTCCCTCGACCCTTGGGGGGTACAAGGAAATTATCGCCTCGGTGCAGGGGGAGAGTGTGTTCCGGGCTTTGCGTTACGAGAGCGGTGTTCACCGGGTGCAGCGCATCCCCGCCACCGAGGCCAACGGGCGCATACACACTTCCACTTCGACTGTGGCGGTGCTGCCCGAAGCCGAGGAGGTGGATGTGGAGGTCAAGACGGAGGATTTGGAAATCACCGTCTGCCGCGCCTCGGGCCCGGGAGGGCAGGGGGTGAACACCACCGATAGCGCGGTGCAGATCAAACACAAGCCCACGGGCCTGATTGTGCGCTGTGCGGATGAGCGGTCGCAGATCAAAAACAAGGCCAAGGCCATGCGCATCCTGCGCACCCGTCTGCTTACCGCAAAACAGGAGGCGGAGGAGGCCCAATATGCCCAGGCGCGCAAAACCCAGATCGGCACCGGCGATCGCAGCGAACGCATCCGCACTTACAATTTTTCCCAGAACCGCGTCACAGATCACCGCATCAATTTCACGCTTTACAACCTGCCCGAGTTCATCGAGGGACGGCTGGATGAAATGCTGGCCGAATTGATGCGGCGCGATTACGAGGAACGGCTGGCGGCTCTAAAAAAGACTGAAGACTGAAGGAAAAAGGGTTGTAAACACAGGCTTGAACTCCTTATACCTTCAGCCACCAGTCTGAACGACCTGATTTTATGAATCCCAAACGTTTGGTGATTGTGGGTGGCGTGGCGGCGGGCATGGCGGCGGCGGCCCGGGCGAGGCGGCTTTCGGAAGAAGCGGAAATCATTGTGGTTGAAAAAGGGCCGGATGTGTCGTTTGCCAACTGCGGCATGCCCTATCATGTGGCCGGCGAAATCGGTGAAAGGTCAAAACTGGTTTTGCAGACGCCCGAGTCCCTGCGTCAGTTGCTCAATCTGGATGTCCGGTTGAATGCCGAGGCGGTGCGGATCGACCGGCAGCGCAGGATGCTTTCGGTTGTTTCGGCGGGAAACACAACGGAGATTCCGTATGACAAATTGATTCTGGCGCCGGGCGCCATGCCGGTGTGTCCGCCCATTCCAGGTATTGATGATCCGCGGATTTTGACTCTTCGAACCCTTTCCGACATGGATCGCATCGAGGAAAAACTGGCCGTCGCAAAACGGGTGTTGATCGTTGGAGCGGGATTCATCGGGCTGGAGATGGCCGAGGCTTTGGTCCGGAGAAAACTTCAAGTGACGGTGATCGAACAGCAAAGCCAGGTTTTGCCCCTCATGGATGCGGAGATGACCAACGGAGTCGGGAACGAGCTCCGGCTTCAAGGTGTGGAATTGATCCTTGGGGATGGCCTTGCCGGTTTTGAGTCCGTGGAGGGCGGAATTGTGGCCAGGTTGAGTTCGGGACGGCGGGTTTCGGGGGAAATGGTCATTCTTTCCATCGGCGTTCGTTGCGATAGCCGGCTGGCGTCCGAGGCGGGGCTTGAATTGGGGATGCGCGGCAGCATCCGGGTGAACGAATTTCAACAGACCTCGGACTCCGATATTTACGCCGCGGGCGACGCTGTGGAAACCGCCGACCGGGTGTTGGGATGCCGCACGGTGGTTCCTCTTGGCGGACCGGCCGGACGACAGGGGCGGGTGGCGGCGGATCATATCTTTCTTGGGGAAAAGGCCATGCCTTATCCCGGCTCCCTTGGCACGGCCGTGGTGCGGGTTTTCGATTCGGTTGCCGCCGTCACCGGTTGGACGGAAAAGCGTTTGAGGCAGGAGAAAATTCCCTTTGAGCCGACCCTTGTGACGGCGTTTCAGCATGCCGGTTATTTTCCTGGCGCGACGCCGGTGGCGCTGAAAATTCTTTGGGATCCGGCGGGTGGACGTTTGCTGGGCGCGCAGGCTGCGGGAGTTGACGGGGTGGACAAGCGCATCGATGTTTTGGCCACGGCCATTGCCGCGCGGATGACGGTGGGGGATCTTTGCCATTTGGAACTGGCCTATGCCCCGCCTTTTGGCAGCGCCCGTGACGTGGTGAACCTTGCCGGGTTTGCCGCGCAAAATGTCCGCGACGGTCTTTCGCGGCCGATCCATTCGATTCCCGCCGATCCGAATATCCAGATTCTGGATGTTCGGCCCAAGGCGTCCGCGGAAGCTGATCCTTTGGCCGGCGCAAGGAATATTCCCATGGAAGAATTGCGCCAAAGGGTTGGGGAATTGGATCGAAGCAAGCCGGTGGTGACAGTTTGCGCCTTGGGCAAGATCGCGTACTTTGCCCAACGCGTCCTCGCCCAGTTGGGATTCCAATGCCAAAATCATGTGGGAGGTTTGAATATTTTTAAAACCATGAAAAATTTCTCAACTCCTTCTGTGGGCGGCCCGCCTGAAACTGCCGCGACAAATCCGGTTCCCGTCTCCGGCCTTGCGCCCATGCGATTGGATGCTTGCGGGTTGTCGTGTCCGGGCCCCATCATGAAGGTCAGGGAGGCGGTCAACACCCTGGCGCCCGGACAGGAATTGGCGGTGAAGGTTTCGGATCCCGGTTTTGCCTCGGATTTTGCAGCTTTTTGTTCGGCCAATGGCTTGGAATTGATCGGGCTTGAAAAGGAGAAGGGAATTTACACGGGGCGTTTGCGAAAACCGGCGTTGACGGTGTCGACGGTTCCCGCGACCGGAGAAGTCCGCCGGACAGGTTCCACGATTGTTCTTTTTTCCTGCGAACTGGACAAGGCGCTGGCGGCTTTTGTGATCGCCAACGGTTCCCTGGCCATGGGAGGACAAACCACGCTGTTTTTCACCTTCTGGGGACTGAATGTGTTGCGAAAGGATTATGCCGCCAGTGTGGAGGGGAAGACTTTCATGGACCGGATGTTTGGATGGATGATGCCCAAAGGGGCTGGCGCCCTGCCGTTGTCTCGCATGCATATGGGAGGCTTGGGGACCCGGATGATGAAATGGCGGATGGCATCGAAAAACCTGCCTTCGTTGCCGGGACTGATGGATTCCGCCCGCAAGGGAGGTGTTCGTCTGGTGGCCTGTTCGATGTCCATGGAAGCCATGGGATTGAAGAAAGAGGAGTTGATCGACGGCGTGGAAGTGGGCGGGGTCGCGGATTTTCTCGGGGCTGCGGCCAAAAGCGGAAGCACGCTTTTTATTTGAGACCATCCTGATATTCAGGAGGAAAAGGGGGGAGGCAATTCTGCCCTCCATTATTCTGAATGGGCGATGTCTGCGAAAAGGCATGGACTCCGGATTTCTTTCGGGTAGCCTGTGGCCATGGCATATGCTTCGACACGCGAATGGGCGCGAGCCCTTGAGTCTGCCGGGGAACTGGCGCGGATTCCGGCGCCGGTGGCGGTGGAATTGGAGATCACCGAGTTTGCCGGCCGGCAGATGAAACAGCCGGACGGGGGAAAGGCTTTGCTGTTTGAGAAACCCGTTCTTCCCAACGGCCAGGTGTCGGCTTTTCCCGTTTTGATCAACGCCTACGGTTCGCGCCGAAGGATGGCTTTTTCCATGGGAATGGAGGAGCTGTCGCCGATGGTCGGGAAGATTGCCGCCCTGACCAAGGCCAGGGCGCCGCAGGGATGGCGCGAGACCCTTTCCCTGCTGGGGCAGGCGATGGAGTTGCGCCATGCGAGACCCAGACGGGTTGACGACGGATCGTGCAAGGAGGTGATTTATCGGGCGAAAAATGGCGGGGGGCTTGACGCGTTGCCGATCCTCAAATGCTGGCCCAGGGACGGGGGACGGTTTGTCACCCTGCCCGTGGTGGTGACTCGCGATCCCGTCACCGGTTCCGTTAACTGGGGGATGTACCGCATGCAGATTTTCGACGCTTGGACAACCGGCATGCACTGGCAGATGCACAAGACCGGCGCGCGCCACGCCAGGCTTTACCGGGAAAAGGGTGAACGGATGCCCGTGGCGGTGGCGATCGGAGGCGATCCGGTTCATGCTTTTGCGGCCACCGCACCGTTGCCGGATGGCGTGGATGAATCCCTTTTTGCGGGGTTTCTGCGCGGCCAGTCCGTGGAGTTGGTGAAATGCGAGACCAATGATCTTGAGGTTCCCGCCTGCGCGGATTTTGTGATCGAGGGATATGTGGATCCCGATGAAATGCGGGATGAGGGGCCTTTTGGGGATCATACCGGTTTTTACACGCCCGTGGATCGCTACCCGGTGTTTCATGTCACCTGCATCAACCACCGGCGGGACGCGGTTTATCCATGCACCGTGGTGGGAAGGCCGCCCATGGAGGATTTTTATCTTGGCGACGCCTCGGTGCGGCTGTTGCTGCCGGTGATTCAGGCGACTTTTCCCGAAATTGTGGATCTGGCCATGCCGGCGGAGGGGGTGTTCCACAATCTGGTGTTTGTCAGCATCCGCAAACAATATCCCTGCCACGCCTTCAAGATCATGAACGGATTGTGGGGCATGGGGCAGATGATGTTTTCCAAGATCATCGTGGTGGTGGATGAAGGGGTGGATGTGCATCGGACCGGCGATGTTTTGTTCCGGCTCGGGGCGAACGTGGATCCCCAACGCGACACGGTGTTCATCCGGGGTCCGTCCGACAGCCTCGATCATGCGCCAGCCGAGCCGAATGTGGGCAGCCATATGGGGCTGGATGCCACGGCCAAATGGGCGTCGGAAGGCTTCCGCCGCGCATGGCCGGAGGAAATCCACATGGATTCCGAAGTCGCGGCCCGTGTGGATAAAATCATTTCAGGCTTGTCTCCGGCGGTTAATCATGCTTTTCGGAAGTGATGAGCATTAGTCTGAGTTTCAGCACCCTGGCCTGTTTTGACTGGCCGTGGAACAAAATAGTGGATCACGCAGCGCAGTGGGGCTTTCAGGGGATTGAGGTTCGTTTCGTGAACAACGTTCGGGATATTGCCCATGCGCCGGATTTTTTGCCGGCGCAGATTGGCCAGACAAAGGCCGAGGCTGAGAAACGGGGATTGAAGATTTGCTGCGTGGATTCTTCCGCGATACTGACCAACAGCGAGGCGGTCAATCTGGAGCATGGCCGGCGCTGCATCGAGATCGCACAAGGGTTGGGATCCCCGTTTGTGCGGATATTTGGCGGCAAGCCTAATGAGGGAATGAGTTTCGAGGAAAACATGGATCTGGCGGCTGAAAAATGGATCAAGCTGGCTGATTACGGACAGTCCCGCGACGTGGAAGTGCTTATCGAGGCGCATGATCATTTCACCAAGTCGGACCGGATCCAGAAACTTCTCAAGCGCGTGAATCATCCCTCGGCCGGCGTGTTGTGGGATATCCACAATCCCTTCCGCCAGGATGGGGAACCGGTGGCAACCTTTTGGCAAAATCTGGGCGCGCATGTGCGGCATGTCCATGTGAAGGATTCCAAGGGCGACAAAAAGAGTTTCGCGTATTGTCCGTGCGGAGAAGGCAATGTGCCGCTGCGCGAGGCGGTGGTTTTGATGAAAAAGGCCGGATGGGAGGGATGTTTGAGCGTGGAGTGGGAACTGGCGTGGCATCCCGAGCTTGCGCCCGCCGCGGAGATCATGCCCCAGTACCGGCAGAAACTCCTCGAATACCTCGCCGGTTGAAAAAATGAAAGCGGTCTCGAGCGCGGACCTTCCGGCGGCCAGGGGCCGGCTTTGGCGCGCGGAAAACGGCGCCGCCCGTTGTCTGGCCTGCGGCCACCATTGCTTGATCAGGGAGGGAGAGTGCGGAATCTGCCGGATGCGTTTCAATCGCGGCGGAGAATTGATGGTTCCCTCGGGTTATGTGGCCGGGTTGAATTGCGATCCGGTGGAGAAAAAACCCTTTTTCCATGTCTGTCCCGGCAGTCTGGCCATGACGTTCGGGATGGTGGGCTGCAATTTTCATTGCGATTTCTGCCAGAACTGGGTCTCCAGCCAGGCATTTCGGATTCCCGAGGCCGGCGGGCCGGTGGAGAGGGTGACGCCGGATCGGCTGGCGCGGATCGCCCGGGATCATGGCGCACGGTTGATGGTGGCCAGTTATAACGAACCGGTCATTGCCGCCGAATGGGTGGCGGATGTCTTTGCCGCGGCAAAACCGGCGGGGCTCCTGTGCGGCGCGGTATCCAACGGCCATTTGACGGTTGAGACGCTTAATCTTTGGAAGCCATGGCTGGATGTTCTGAAGGTGGATTTGAAATGTTTTGACACCGAGAAATACCGGACGCTTGGTGGCTCCTTTGAGACGGTCAGGGAAACTATCCGGGAAACGCATCGGCGTGGGCATTGGCTGGAGGTGGTGACTTTGCTGGTGCCGGGATTTAACGACGAAGAAAAAGAGATTCGCGCCTTGGCTCGTTTTCTGTCGGAGGTGGATCGGAATATTCCGTGGCATGTGACGGCGTTTCATTCCGCGTTTCGCCGCGTTGGGGTGGAACGCACCCCGCCCCTCCAATTGCTGCGGGCGGCCCAATGGGGAGTGGAGGAAGGCTTGCGTTTTGTTTATGCCGGCAACGTGGCTTCGCAAGCCGGCGAGTGGGAAAATACGCGTTGTCCCGGTTGCCGGCGGACACTGGTGGAACGGCGCGGTTTTTCAATCGGTCGTGTGGAAGTGACGGAGAATGGGAAGTGTCCCGCGTGCGGAGAGGCGGTCCGGGGGATATGGCGTTGATGATAGCCCAAACAATCTTAAAAACACCGCTTGATCCGGGACGATGGGCCATTTACGGTTCGGATTTATGACAATGCGCATTGGTATGGGGGTGGACATTCACCCGATGGTTGAAGGCCGCCGCTGCATTCTGGGCGGTGTGCATATTCCGCATCCTCGCGGTTTGAAAGGGCATTCGGATGCCGACGCCCTTGTGCATGCGGTGATGGACGCTTTGCTGGGCGCCATGGGCGAGCGGGACATCGGGCATTTTTTCCCTGACACTGACAAGAAATGGAAGGATGCCGACAGCCTGAAAATGCTGGAATTGGTCCGGCAGGTCATGGAGAAAAAAGGGGCGGTTCTGGGCAATGTGGACATCACGGTGATCGCGCAGGAGCCCAGGCTGGCGCCCCATATTCCGGCAATGACCGAAAACCTGGCGCGCGCGCTCAAGGCCCAGCCGGGCCAGTTTGCCATCAAGGCCACCAGTTCCGAGTGGATGGGGTTCACCGGACGCAAGGAAGGGGTGGTGGCGCTGGCGGTGGCGCTTCTTGAGGTTCAAGATTGACAGGTCTGAAGCCGGGTTTGTCAAAAAAGAAGCTGTTTCAACCATTCCCGGCCTTTGGCGCTGAGGCGCCAGCGTTTGCCGTGGGCGGTGAGAAGACCGCAGGGACCGTGGCCGGTCAGTTCGTTGACGCTCGCAAAAGTCAGGGGATACCGCTTTTGAGCGAGCACCTGCTGGCGGGTGGGGGAGATTTCATCGCGGGTTTTGGGGGCGACGCGCACGGGCAGTCCATAGTAGGTCATGGAAATTTCATAGGCTACGGTGTTTTCATCCGGCGCCTTGGTCAGGGCAAAGGGATATTGTTCGATCCATGAGAATCGCTTTCCCTTGGGCGCGAGAACCCGGAAAGCCACTGGTTCGCGTGTCACGAAGTCGCCCACACTCAAATCCGGATTGATCTGCAGAAATTGATAAAAACGGATAGGGTCGATGCCGATGAGATTTGCCCCATTGTAAAGACCGTGGGTGGGTAGTCCGTTCCCGCGCTTTTGGGACCATTCGAGATAACGGCGGTTGAGCATGAGGTTGACCTCGAAATGGAGATGGGCATGGCCGCTGTCGATCTCGAATTCATTGGATGTGCGGCCCATCACGCCGATTTTTCCGCCCCGTTTGATGGATTGGCCGGTTTCCAGTTTTTCATTGACGGAGGACAGGTGCGCGTAAAGGGTGTAGATGGGGCATCCAAAGAGGTCGTGTTGGATGACCACATATTTTCCATAGTTCGATTGGCTTGTCTGGTTGCAGAGATAGACAATTTTGCCCGAGCCTGCGGCGAACACCTTGTCGGCGGGCTCGCCTTCATCGTCGTGTTGCAATGCACGGATGTCCACTCCCTCATGGAAACGGGTGTATTGCCCCCGGCGTCCGGGATTGCGGACAAAGCCGAAGTTGGCTGAGATGATGCGCCCGCTGAACGTGGGTTGAAAGAAACGGTTTGGATCGGTCTTGCTGAAGATCAGTTGGTTGTCGGTGGGGAGATCGAAATCCGCGAAGGCCCTTTCGGCTTTCAGGGGGACGCTTTCGGTCTCGACAGCCTCCTCGTCGGCGAAAAGAGGAGTGGCGCTGGGCTTGGTGGGGGCCGTGCGCGGGGCGGGTGGACGGGGTTTTGCGGGAGAGGTTCGCGGGGGTTGCGCTTTGGAGGATGAAGGTTTTTTCTTTTTAGAAGTTTTTGCGCTTGAGCGCCGCAGGCTGACCGAAGCGCTGAATTTGCGCGCTTTCGCGCTGTCGGAATTGCCGGAACCGGATGGGGAAGATCCCTCCGCCGCGCCCAAGGGAAACAGGGCGAGAAATGCTGGCAGAATAATGGTTGCGGCGCGAGACCCGATTCGCATCGCCAACAATGGATGGCTGAATGGATGCCTGATTTCAATCACAGAATTGAAAATGAATTTTTTAAAAGAATGGCCCCATCAACCAATATACCTCAATCAGGGAACGATCGTTCCCTGATTGAGGTATATTTAAATGAAGAGATTTGCAAGGAAATGTCATCAGAAGCTGCGGTTCCGAATCCCCCCCTTTCAAAAGCGTCCGGGGATAGAGGGGAACCGTGAACGTAAAACCCCACCCCATCAAGACAGGCGAGTTCGCACCGGCAAGAGCGCCAGTGAAAACCTGTCCAC
>JAQUAF010000040.1 GCA_028687435.1 Verrucomicrobiia bacterium
CAAAATGGCATTCTGAACTCATTCCCAGTGCAAAATAGTCTGCCCAACAAATTTTCAGACGTTGGAGACCCAATCGCCATGCCAAAATCCTGCCTTGTCACACCCTGAAAACTCGGTACTCTCAAGCCCGTAATGACGCGGCTTTTGTTTCCAATTCCGCCAACTGGGGCGTTATCTGCGCCAAAACCTGCCTGCCTTCATCCAAGATCTTCTGTTCGGCGGCATTCAACAAACGGCGGCCGGTCGTCTCGCGAAGACTGGTTTGAATTCCGACGCTCCCCCTCCAAGGCGTTCCGCCGGTTCCCTGTCCGGTTGCAAACGGTTCGGCGGCGCGCACCATTTTTTCGTATAACTCGCCCGCAGTTTCCGGCTCGGCTTCGAGTTTTTTCAATCCGTCAATGCCGCCGGCGGCACTCAAAGCCAGTTCAAAACGGACTTTCGCGGCTGTAAACAAATCCTTTTCCGTTGCCGCCCTTTTTTGCAAACTTTCCTCGATCCTGCTTTTGATGATCCCCTCCAATGTCGGCGGAAGGGCGGGCGGGCGGATTTTTTTCACAATATCCGGCCAAAACCAGAAACCAGCCCCGGCCAACCCCAACAACAAGATCATCTTCACCAACCGCCCCACCCAACGCCCGCCTCCCATCCTCCGGGGCTCCGTCACAACAGGCATATCCTCCCGCTTCTTGAGTCGCAACGGTTTGTCCTCCTTCACCGGCTCCTTTTTTTCCGGAATGGCCGCGGGCGCCGGAACCGCTTGCAAGGAAGGAACCGCAGCAGGCGCAGAAGACAAAGCGCTCAACCCCCCCATGATCGCCGAGCGCATGGCCGTGGTGTCCGGCAAGGGGGCAACCCCCGGATGTTGTCCGCTGGAAGCCGTGGGAGTGTACGCCACCGCCGCGCGACTGGAAAGAGCGCGCCCCACCACTTTTTGTTCCGGCAATTCCCCGCGTGTCACCGCCTCCAGCGCCTGCCCCGCCTCTTCCATGGTTTGATAGCGAACAGCAAGATCCTTGGCCATCATCCGGGTCAACACCGAGGACATGCCGGCGCTCACCTGCGGATTGAAAACGCTGGCGGACGGAGGCTCCTCCGTCAAATGCAACGACATGATTTCAGCCGCGGATTTGCCCGCAAAAGGAACTTTGCCGGTTACCAGATGAAAAAGGGTCACCCCAAGAGAATAAATATCCGTGCGTCCATCGATATCCTTGGCGCCCCTCACCTGCTCGGGGGAAACATAAAACGGCGTGCCCACCACCATGCCGGACTGCGTCAGCGAACTGTTCTCGTCGTTCACTCTTTTGGCAAGGCCGAGATCCGCCAGTTTCAAATCACCCCCGGTGGTCAACATGATGTTTTCCGGCTTGATATCCCGATGAATGATGCCGTTCTGATGAGCGTACCCCAGGGCGCCCGCCGCCAGAATTCCAACCCGGAGCACATCGGCTTCCGGAAAAAGCTTATGCTCGGCCAGCAACTGGCGGAGATTGGAGCCATCGACATACTCCATCGCCAGGTAATAGACCTCGCTCTCCACCCCGGCGTCATACACCCGGATGATATTCGGATGATTGAGCGCGGCGGCCGCCCGGGCTTCGCGCAAAAAACGCTCCACGTACTCGGAGTCCGTGGTGAACTGTCCCGCCAGAAACTTGACGGCCGCCTCCCGTCCCAGCGTATTGTGAGCAGCCTTGTAAACCAGCCCCATCCCCCCCTTGCCGATGTAATCCGTAATGGTGTAGTTGCCAACCCCTTTGCCAATCAATGGATCGTCGTTCTCTGCCACGCCCAAAAGAATAAGGGTTGTTCCCCGCCGCCGCAAACCCTTTTTGGCGCTTGCTTTATGGCGCCCACGACGCAGGATTCCGCGCATGAACGACACGCTCACGATCGGCGCCCGGGGCAGCGCGCTTTCCCTGGCTCAAAGCCATTGGATCCGCGCCGTCATTCACAACGCCTATCCGCGCCTGAACATCGACCTTCGCGTCATCAAAACCAGCGGTGACAAACTCAAAACCGCCTCCCTGGCCCGGAGCGGGACAAAAGGACTTTTTACGCGGGAACTGGAACAATCCCTCCTGCTCGGGAAAATCGATGCCGCCGTCCACAGTCTCAAGGATCTGCCCATCGATCTTCCGGCGGGATTGGAACTGGGGGCTGTGGCCGAACGGGAGGACCCCCGGGATGTGTTGATTACCCATCCTTCGGCTCCGACGACCGCCCCCGCCCGTATTTTCACCTCCAGCCCCCGCCGCATCCTCCAAGCCCGGCTCCTGTGGCCGGATTGCCAGACAAAGGAAATCCGCGGCAACATCGAAACCCGCCTGCGCAAACTGGCCGGAGGAAAACCCGGCGACGCCCTTCTGCTCGCGGCGGCGGGACTGCTGCGTCTGCAACTGATCAAAAACAAACAGGAGGATGGTCTCATCGACTGGGAAATTCCCCTCGCCTATCGCATGCTGCCCATCTCGCAAATGCTTCCGGCTCCAGGACAGGCCGCCATTGGCCTGGAAATCCGCGCCGCTGACGGCGTCACCCGGGAAAAACTGCGTTGCGTCAATCATCCGGCAACGTGGGCTGCTGTCATGGCCGAAAGAACCTTTCTTCACGCCATGGGAGGAGGCTGCGCCTCCCCTGTGGGCGCGATCGCCTCCATCATTCCCCATGATCGCCTGCGCCTGCAAGCCGTCGTTTTCGACTCCAAAAACGCGCCCTGGCGCGGAGAAATCACCGGCGGCAAAAAAGATCCCGCCGCCCTCGGCGCCAGCCTCGCCTCACAATGGATGGCGGGGCAAGTTTGTTAAGCATCGGCGGTGCAGGAGCCCCGCCTGCGTGGCCAAAGCCACTACGGCGTGGCGACGGCCCGCCCTCCTTTTTTTTATCGCGCAGACATTGGAGGGCGGGGCTCCCGCACCGCTTGTTTTACGCAAAACCCGATGTTCAGGAATTTCAATGTTTGCGGATAAAACGAAATTGCGACAGTCTCTGGATTTGCGTTTTGTTCGCACCCATTTCATTCGGATTTCGAATTTTGGATTTTCTCCAAATTTCAGCCGTGCAATCTACCGGGAAAACAGCAGCTTGCCCCACTCCACGTAATTTTCCCATTCGCCATATTTCAACAGCGGGATATTGGCCGACCACTCCACCTTTTTCTCCACATAAACGGAACTCTCGCACCGGGCAAAAACAATGGGCCAGGCTGTTCCTTTTTCCGGCGGAACCTTCGCCGCCTCGGAAAAAATCTTGAACGGGATCTTCACCTCGACCGACCAAAACTTGTCCTTGTCCTTGGAATCATTCAGCGTTCCCTCGAGATGGACCGCGCTTTGCAGCCCCTCCGCGTTCCACGCCTTGGTTGCCTCCGGCGACCGGTCCGACGCATAGGGATTCAACGTGCGCTTGTTCAAGCCATCCCAAATGACCCCCGCCGGGCTGATTTCAAATTCATAAATATAGGTTGCGTTCGGATCGGGACGGAAAAAGACCTCAAAAGCGTCCTCCTTGTAAATGGGATCGTCCCGCTGCTTGAAAAGCCCCACGATATCCTCATCCTGCATTTTCGCGGCGATGTAGAGGTTGTCATCGTCCCACATCGCGTAAACTTCCGTCTGGTATTTGGCCAATCCCTTGTCCTTTGACTTGTAAAAAACCCTGGCGACCTGCTTGTTTTTCCAGATGGGCTTGTCGATTTTGCCATCCAAAACCAAATCCCCATCCTTGCGCTGGCAGACATAAACCCCCGGGTCCTCCCCGGCGCGTAAAATTCCAAGCGCCCCGCAAAAAACAGCGGCAACGCCCAACAATCGCAAATTTCGTTTCAATTTGTTCATCATATTTTTCCAGGTTAAGGAGCCACACCCTCCTATTTTCCATCCTTGCCCGGGATCATTCCCAAACTCGCAAGATTCTTTCAATATAAGGCGCGATTCTTTCCGCAATCATTTGAAAACCATGGTCTGTCGGATGCACCCCGTCCACCGTTGCGGCATCCACGCCACAAGGAAGCAGGGCCATCCCATCGGCAAAATGAATATTCTCATCTCCCGCCTGGCGCGTTGCGGCATAATACTGGATGATCGCGTCACGCGAGGCGTCATGGACCGTCCTTCGCTCGTCGCTCCAAACCTCCTGTCCGTAACAAATCTTCGAGACCAGCAAAATGGGAGTCCTTGGATGTTCCCTTCTCAAAATCCGGCAAAACTCAGGCAGCGTGTTCCGCATCTCCTCCGGACTGACATTGGCGGCGTAGTCCAGCACAAACAGGGAGGCGTCGATTTCCGCGATCAACCGGGCCATTTCCGGCTCCCCCTTTCCATTGCCGGAAAAACCGAGATTGATCGCATCCAGATCCAGCAGACGCCCCACAGTCGAAACCCAGTCCGCCCCCGTCGTGCAGGCGCATCCCCCTTGGGTGATGGATGTCCCGTAAAACACCGCCGGTTTCCGGATTGCCGGACGGGATGGCGCCGCAAACCGCGCATCCGCGTCAAATCCCAATTTCAAGCCGGTCAAAGAATTGTACAAGGGAAGATAAATCGCATATTCCCGCATTTTCCGCGGCGCGCCGGAAAACAACTCGCGTTCATAATACGCCTTGTCGATGTCCGGGATGCCCACCCCCCATCTTTTCATCCGCCCCGGCTCGCCGGCATACAACGCCAGCCCGCTCTGGCCGGTTGCCGGCATATGACACATGTTGGATGCATGACCCAAACGCGCCCGGGCCACAAGACTGGAAGTGTCGGAACGAAAACATATCCGCGCGCTGGCCGGACACTGGGACAAGTCCCAGACCGGCGAACGCACCAACTTGCGCGCGCGCAACGGCAGACGGCAAAATCGCTTGCCGTTCTCCTTTTGCCAGGCCAATCCCCTCACCTCCAGCCGCCGGTCAAAGGCATCCACCCAAAGCCTCCCCCCCTTGCCCTTTGCCGCCTTGACGTCAAAATTCCGGTCAAGCCTGCTGATGTTTTTGCTTTTCATGCGATTTTTCCAGACAACATTTTCGCCATCATCCCCTTGGAAACGCATTTTCGTCAATCTGTTTTCTCCACAAGTCAACATGAAATGCGATGAGCATTCGATGCCGGGCAGCGTCCCGCCGGCATCATTCCGTCATTTCCATTTTTTAGTTCTGCCCACCTAATTTCCGTGTTTTCTTGCCAATTCGTGCGCCAGACAATAGGCATCGAAGCTTACAGTGGGCGGAACCGAATGATCGCTGTGGAAAATATAGCCTCCGTCCTTCTTGGCGGCTTCAACCTTGGAAATAACCTCATCGGCGATCTCCACTCTGTCACCCCGGGCCAAAACATCCATGTTGATGTTGCCAAAAAGACAGATTTTGCCGGCATATTTCTTTTTAAGCTCCCTCACATCGTTGCCGGCGCGCGCTTCCAGGGGCTGGATGCAGTCAAAACCCGTTTCAATCAACAAGGGCAGGAACTGACGCACATCACCGTCACAATGAAGGATAAGAAAAAGATGATGCTCGTCGCAAAACTGTCTGACCATCCGATGGTATTGTTGAAATCTTTCACGATACATGCGGGGTGAAAACAGCATGCCGTTTTTGTAGCAAAGGTCGGCGAAAAACCATATGGCATCGCATCGCAAGCCTTTTTTCAACGCATGGCCGCAGAGTTTCAAAACAAAGCGGGTATACGTCCCAATAATATCATCAAAAAACTCCGGTTCGGAAATCATGGCGTCCATGGCGCGCTCGAAACCAAGAAGTGTGATGGCAAACCAGATGGCGTCCGTGGGAGTGATGGCCCGCAGCAAATTGTCCTGTGTCGACTCGGCGCCGGACAGCGCTGTTTTTGGATCAAACCGTTCCTCCAGAATTTCCAGGCTTCGCCTGGCAATCCGCCAGTCTTCGGCGGTTTTTATGGAAAAATCAATTTCACTCGGAGTCGCATAGCTTTTCTTCCATGATTTGACCGTGACCCCATTGGAATTCTTTTCTAATTTATAATCCTCGTTCTCCTCGATGACTTGTTCCGCCAGCAGCAGCGAGCCATCAAAGGGACGGCGGATGTCGATGCGATCCAAGCCAAAGAAGTCGTCAGGGGCAACGCCTTCGGGCAACCCCTCCTTTCGCCAACGAGCAACGGTTTCCGGCCAAAAGGAAATTTCCACCAAGGGAACCCGATCCGGCATTTTTTTTGAAAGAGCCAAACTTAATCTTTCACGGCTGTTCATGTTCATAATTTTTCAGAGATTGCTTCGGTCCCTTTTTACCAAACCTCGCAATGACCTCCTAAAATGTCATTGCGAACCCAGGGCAACAGGGGGTGAAGCAATCTCCGGATTCTTAATCTCAGCTTTTGGCATTTTGCTTCCTTCTCCTCTGAACAAAAATGAAAAATTGGCCGTTTCACGAAATTATGGGATGGCTGTGATATTTTTCAAGACTTATCGCGCAATCATTGTCCTCACCGGGCTGATGATCCCGCGCAACAACGGAAAACCCGCGCGAACTTCGCATAATCCGCGGAGCGCAACCGGTGTAATCGCGCCGGAAGAAAAAATCGATGCCGCCGCACCCATTCCGCGTTGTACAGGGTTGGAACCCCAACGCGCGCCTGTTCGGCCAGTTCATCCGCATAGTCATCCAGCATGTAATGCGCAAGCTGGCCGTCGGTGTCGATGACCGCATGCGGCATGGTCTGGCGAAAAACCTCCGCCCGGTGCAGCATGGTTTCGTGCGCCGTGAGGCGGCAGGTATACATGTCCGCAATCCGCACCATGTCCGAAAACGGGGCCAGATAGGGATTGGCGGCGTAAGTGCTCACGCAAATGTCGCGCCGGCATCGCTTCGCCTCCTCGTAAAGAACCGAAAGATACTTTCGCTGCAATTCCAACCCCCAAAGATTGCCATGATTTTCAAGCCCTGGTCCGGTTGGCATGGCCAGCAATCCATCAACCTTGATCCCGTCGGCATTCAGGCCATCCGGCCCGGAGGAAAACCAACGCCGGGCCATTTCGCGAAAACGTTTTTCGTATTTGGAACAAGTCATGTCGCCGGCAATCGGAACGCCATTGCGGGTGATGCATTCATCCCTGGGCAACCCCGCCGGACTCCATGCCGCAGTCCACAGAAAAACACGCATCCCGCGCGCATGACATTTCTCAATCCATCCGCGCAAATCGGGCCATTTTTTTGTATCGGGATCGGCGGTATTGAGATGCTTCTGCCATGCGTCGTCCAGAATCACAATGCCGGGCTTGCATCCGTGCCTGACAAGCGTCCGCACCCAGCCTTCCGCCCGCTTCTGGGTGCAAAAATCCCCGGCTTTCGGGGCATTTTTCCGAGACTCATAATTCATGGCGGCCCCCAGCGCAAGGGCCGTCTGGTCATGCCATGTGCAATAAATCGGTTCGCGCCACCACGCTGCGGGTTTGACGCGCCGGGGTTTGGTCAGATATCCATGACGGTAACAGTGATTGAGATATACCGGCAAAACCCGTTTTTGCCCATTCGCAAAAGCCATGATCAGCCGCGGACTCCTCCATTCGCCGTTGACACGCAATTTTCCCGCAAACACCGCGGCAAATCCTCCGGCAAACATGGAGTCCGGCGCGTAAACCGTCGGAGGAATGGCCACCGGTGGATTCCACTCAAACGCATCCCACGTGTATTGGCCCGGCTCAGCCGCCAGCCCCGCCACCATGAACACCGAATCCCGCCGATCGCGCAATCCCATGCAGGGGCAAGGCGACGCCAATGCCTGGCATCCGACAGACGGGGTCAAGTCATTCCCAAACGAGATGGAAAAGGATTCGACCGGATGATGATAGCGGCGTTCCTGAAAATTCGGACAGGTTGAATAAATCTCGTCAAATTCGCCGGCAAACCCATGTTCCGCGCCCCGCAGATATCCCCGGAAAAAATGCGCGCGATCCACCCTCCCCTGTCCGGATACCGTGTAGGAAAACTCGATCGAATCCTCCCGGCAGACATAGCGATGGGTTTTCCTCCTCCAAACGGAGGACGATTCCGGAATCAGGATCTCGCAAACCCCCGGCGATTGGCGAGTCGAAAGTTTCCCAAACGCGCGCGTCTCATCGCATTTCCCCACCGGGTTGCACGCCCCGCCCGGATAAAACAGATGCCGCTGGTGGGATCGCTTGACCTCCAACCGCGCCAGCGGCTCGCCGGTCCGAAACTCCAGAACATAGCGCAATGTTTCAACACGCGCCCCCTTGTTGGCTGACTTTCTAATCTTCATGAAAACCTCTTTATCCAGGCCTTTTTACCAAGTCGTGCAATTGTCCGCATTTCCCACAACAGCCGCATGAATCGCCTCATCCTCCTTAAGATCGGAAATCAGGCAAGACTTCACATGCCCATCCAAAAACCAGCAGTTGGCGGCTCCGGAATGCCTCAAGTGAATGTAATTTGCGTTGGCATTTCCCCCATCATCAAATTTGAAAGTGTATGCCTGCTTCAAATGACCATACCCGCCGGGATTGAAACGGATGGTATCGGCATAAAAGATACACCTTGCAGGATCCTTCACATCGCTCATCCGTTGTTTCAAAATGAGCCTCTGTCCGAATCCCTTGCAACAATTTCCACCCGAAAGCTCATAAACAGCCTGGCTGGGACAGCGCAAAATCTTCCATGCCGGTTTTTGAACATCCCAATCCGTCAGGAGGGGCAACGCGCCGCTTTTGGACAACAACATATACCAAGTGGGATAATACTCGGTAAAAATAAAGTCTGTCAACTGGTGCGGCGGCTGTGCCTCGTAGGGGGGCAACTGGTCGTCATGCTCGCTTGCATAAACCGCAAGCCCCATGCCCACCTGCCGCAAATTGCCCATGCATTGAATCTGTTTCGCTCTCTCCCTGGCGGCCTTCAGCGCCGGCAACAACATTCCAGCCAACAGCGAAATCACACATATCACAACCAATAATTCCACAAGTGTAAATGCCATTGCGCCCCCATCGTGAGGCCATCGCTCTCCGCCCGAATCATCAGGCGGCCTTGCCATCATATCTTCACATTCAGGCTGTCGCACAATTTTTCTCCAGAATTGGGTGGAATCACACCTCAACTTGCATATTACTTTACGCCTCCCGCCCGCCGGTCGCAACGCTAAAACCACAACTCCAAAGCCGGGCATTTCATTTCATCCTTCAAACCGCTCAGGGCATCCAGAAGCCCCCATGCCTTTTCACTGACCGCGCTGGCGTCGCGCAGGGAAACCGGGTCCTTGCGCGCCGCGGTCTCAAGCGTTTCCGCCAGCAAAAGATCCATCTTCTTGAATTTTTCGGCGACCGGGCCCGAATCGCCCTTGAGACCGCCCGCCAATTCTTTTTTCACATCGACAAGCCTTTGATTGAGAAGCGGCAGGATGGTTTTTCGCAGGCATGCCTTTGGATTGACCAGCAGTTGCCCAAACTTGTCCGGCTGATGAAAACTGGCGCCCGTATCCGACCACGAACTGAATTCAACGCTTCCTCCGGCATAATGTGCCCGATTGACATTCATCCCGAGCAGCATGCCATCGCTCCACTTTATTTTCAGGGTTGAAAAAGGAATGGCCGCCTCCACAAACCAAGCCTTCTCTCCCCTGCCGCCCCGGACCTCCCACGCGCCGCTCCAAGCCTTTCCCTCCTCGCTGCTCTCCTCATTCCTGGCCCCGGCGCTGTTGGCAATAAAATGATAATACGAATGGCGGCTGTATTTCGGATCGATGAATATCTCCACGCAATCGTCTTTCCACAAATTCAGATTCTGCGACTTGTTATTCTGCGCGCCGTGCCTGGCCACCAGTTCGTTCATGCGGGACTCGCGGCATTCCACGCCAAAGTAAAGCGCGTTTTCATCATGCAAAACCGAAAAAAAGGTTTCCTCAGCCGCCCCGGACCCCACATAAGTGGCTGAAACAAAAGGCCCGTTTCTTTCCGCGTTTTTCCAAACCGCATCATCCAAAACGCCGTCGATCTTCGGCGGGATTGAAACCTTTCCCGCCTGGCACCATTTCAATCCCCCGGCCGGCAGCGCGGCGGCAAGGAAAAAGAATGACGACAGGATCAGGTTGCGAATGAGGAATAAATAGGAGAGCATTTTATTTTGGTGTTAAAGATTTTCCGACAGAATTTGTTCAGCGCCGGACGGCTTGTCGCGCCACATCTCGCGGAGCGAACTTGCTAACGCACCTCCAGCAGAATGGGGTTCATCGGGAGAAGCGCCAGTTTTTCGCCGCGTTTCAACTCCCTGCCCTGTGTCAGATCCCGAATCTTCGGATTTTTCCGTTTGGTTTTCAGGGTCACCTCCACCTTGTTTTTGTTCAGGTTGACCATATAGATCGTCCGCCGCCCATCCCCGGAGGAAGCAACCCTTGTTTCCACCCCCCACGCCGCCTTCCCTTCGCAATCCAGCAATCGAACCTCCCTTTTGACCCCCGCCTCATCAAGCGCCGCGGCAAACCGGGCGGACAATTCCCTGACCGGCAGGGATGGAAGAACGGTCATGCCGTCAAAAAGTCCGTCTCCCTTCCTTTCCCAGCCATGCTCGTCGTATTTCAATGAATCATTTTCCATCACGACAATCTTTCCGCCCCTGGCGGCGAATTTCCGCAATTTGGACACCACGCTTTCCGCGACATATCGCGCGCGGGGAACGACCAACACCGGACACTTCCTCAACGCGCCGTCTTCAATCATGCGTTCGGTCATGAAACCGACCGGCAGATCGAGAAAATACGCCGCTTCATAGGCTTTGCATATGGAATCAAGATAGGAGGCTTCCTGAATGGCCGATGCCTCGGAATAAAAGAGCTTGATGGGCCGCGGCAGTTGCGGAAATTTGACGATATGCTCACTCAGGCTCCGCAACTCGAGCATGGTGCGGCACCAGGAATTCAAAAGCTGCGGCTGGGTCAGAAGGCCATGTTTTTGATCGCCCCACCCGACTTCATCGCCGGAAATTTCGCCGCCCCGTCTTTGCCATCCCCATATATTATGGGCGCACATGCCATGACAATGGGCCATCCAGAGAATTGTCCGCAGATATTCGGCGGGGATATCCGCCCGGTCAAAGCAACCATCGTCGATGGAGTGCCATTCCGGATCGTAGATGGGATTGCCGGGCGCGACCGACTTCATGAAGTCGAATCCAAACGACTGGGTGATCCAATCCAGGCTGTATCGCTCCTCGCACATCCGCCAGAAGTTGTTCGCAAAAAACGGACGGGTATCGCAACCGCTGATCGGGCACATCTTCACCGCCATTTCACGGTCCACTCCCCTCACCTGATCGTGGCTCTGCTGGGTCATCAAACCTTCATTGGAACTAAAACGGGAAAAAATGGCATCGGGATCACTCCGTTTGACGGAATCCATCATGGCATCATAATACCGCAGCAACCGGCGCTGGTTGAAAACATTCCAATCGTAAAACTGGGCGCGTTTTTGATTGCTGGCAGCCGGGGCGTTTTCTCTTGCCGCCGCGCCAAAATCCCGATAATCACTCCGCCATATTTTGTTTAACTCATCAATGGTCTTGTATTTTTCCGCGAGCCATTTCTCATAACGCTGAACGCCATGGGGCCCGATTCCCTCAAGGCTTTCCTCGCCATAAAGAAGATAACAAAACCGCGAGGAGTATTCGCCGAATTTTTTTCCCAAATAACCAAACCATTCGGTTATAAATTTTTCGCCGGCAGGATGTTCAAAATCAAAACTTACATCATGCCCCATCTGCCTCATGGCGTCGGGCGCCTCCCTGGCCAGCCACTTTGGAAAATGCCCGGCAAAAACATAGCAGGTGGCCAAAAAATCATTTTCCCGGGCCCAATCGAGATACTTGCACCGGTTGGCAATCCCCTTCTCGTCAAACTGTCCCCATCCTTTCATATGATCGGGATGAATAAACGCCAAAAAAAGGTTCATGCCCAAATCCCTGGCAATCCGCACCGCCCGCTCCTTGTTGTAAAAGCAGGGATACATCCACATGCCGGAGAGAAAAACCGGCTTGTCCTGGCAATAAAAAGCCCCATTTTTGATGGTCAACCCCTTGACTTCCAACGGCGGGACATCCCCCCCCCTCCCCGATGAAGTCTTCAATTCCCCTTCCGCCTGTTTCAGAATCTCCTCAACACGAGCCAGTTCCGGAACCGCATAGGAAATCTGATTGGGCCGGGCCGCATCCGCCTTGATGAATTCGCAGAAAAGCCTGGCCACATTCAAGCTGGTTTTCACGCCGGCCAAGCGCAGATCGGGAGCGCCAGCCGCCCCGGCCAGCCCATCCAACTTCATGATTTTCTTTTCCACCTCGCCAAGTCGGACAGCAACCTGCTTCTGGACAACCTCCGCCGGCATCGAACCCGGAACGTTTTCCATTTTTTTATCAACAATACTGTCGGTTTCGCCCTTCACAATCCGAACCTCATCGATCCAAACCTCCCCTTTCTCTGGAGATGTCAGATAAATGGGATAGATATAACAATCATACATGGGAACCGGCGGCGTGGTGAAAACAAGCTTGTAATAAGTCCAACCGGTTGTCCCATGAATCGGGCCTGCGTGCTTGTCAAACCCCTTGAGCTTCCTGTTCTTCCAATCTTCCAAGGTTCCCACATACATTCCCATGAAAAGAACCCTTCCGCCCGGCTCCAAGTCTCTCGTTTTAAGGCGCACACTGGCGGTATAAGTGGTATTCGTTTCCAATTTGAGATGTTGAACCAAACCCGTTTCTCCCTTGACCGGGCGGGATATGGCGATCCGAATGGAAGCGCCTCCCCCCCCTTCCGCATCATAAGAACAAGCAAATCCATTCTCCCCGGGCGTCTCACGCCGGATATGCCAGGCAGCCGGCTTGGCCGGATCTTTTTCGTCGGTATTTTTGAAAGATCCATTCACCACCAGATTGCCGCCATCAGAAATCTCCGGCGGTGCGCCGGCAATCGTCCAAAATGACGCCAATACAAGTCCCATTCCAACAACCAATTTTTTCATGATCAGTCCTCCATTCCTTTTATTCAGGCACCACACTTTCCCCGTTTCATCTCATCCCCCCCGCAATTTATCACCGGCATACAAGTCTTCCTCCGCATCAGTTTTACCGGCATGACCTGCAAGGGCGCGGGGGGTTGCGAACCGCCCTCCAGCAGGGTGGCGAGCTGCCGGGCGGCGGCGGCCCCCATCTGGGAGCGGGGCTTGGACAGGGTGGTCAGCGGCGGATCAAATTGCGAGACAATGACCGAGTCGTCATACCCCACAACCGAGATATCGCGCGGCACGCCGATTCCGTTCCTTTCAAGGGCGCGAATGACATGAATGGCAATCAAATCCGTTTGCGCAAAGAAAAGCGTCGGCCAGCAACCTTTCCCAAAATCACCGCCAAAGGCGCGCGATAACGCATCCAATATGGCGCGGTCATCCCCTTCCACCGGAATGGCAACAAACGGCTCCAAAGAACAGGTTGACTGGGCCAAGACCCGCCCCGCCATGCATTCCCGATAGCGAATTCCCTCTTCTTCAATTCCAACAAACGCGGCTTTGCGATGTCCCAACTCCCCGGCATGTTTCCATGCCTCGGTATATCCCGCCATGGAATCAGCCATGACACCAGGGATTCCCCGCCCCGAAAGATCGCGGTCAATGGTCACCTGGGGAAATGACTTCTGAATCAACCATTCGGTGGCGTCCTCATCCAAAGCCATGTTGACAAAGCCCCGCGTCTGCCTGCTTTCAACCAAAGCCTTTACAAAATCCAGGGCGGAATCATCGGGCCCGAAATTGGCAATTTCAAAACGGCAATTTTGGGCGCCAAATTCTTCCGTCAAGCCTTGAAAAAAATCCGAAAAAAGACTGGGATCACGCCAAGGTTTGGCGGGCATCCGGCGAATCGCCATGCAAACAGGGGGCAAAACCGATGAAATCCTGCGTTTTCTCCTGGTGGCGAATGCCCTCCCCTCCATTTCCTCCGCCGCCCCCACGATCGTGCCCACCGAACGCCGCCGGGAAACAAGCCCTTCCCGCGCCAAAAGATCAAAGGCTCGATTGATGGTCTGCGGCGCCAGATTGATGGATCGGCTCAATTCAAGACACGATGGCAACATCGTTCCCTTGGGCAAATCGCCATTTTGAATTTGAGTGCGGTAATGCTCAACAACCTGATAAAACAAGGAACGATCTTTATGATAATCAAGTTTCGGCAGAACCATGGTAGATTCACAATACTCATATTTCACTATTTTTCAAGTTTTCAGTGAAAAAAGTTAAATTTTTAATAAAAAATTAATATTTTACTATTCTATTTTGTGGGTTCAAGGGTTCATAGTTCAACGGTTTAAAGATTTTTTCGCAGACACGCTGCGAAAAAAGGCTGTAGGCTGTTAGACTGTTAGGCTGAAGGTATGAAAGCACCTCATCGCCATTTAGGAAATGACAAGGGATTTTCAATAAACGACAATTTGGATCAATAATTAAGAATTGACAATTACAATTTCAATCTCCCATCCTGTCCATCTTGTTTATCCATGTAAAATTAAGCCGTGCCGAGCGCGGCAACTTGAATAGCCACAAAAGGCACAAGCATCGTCAACAGGACAACGTTGACGATGTCACAAAATATGTTTTATCAAATGTCAACCCTCCATTCTGAAATTAAATCTTGTGAAAGCGGCAATCGCGATTGCCGCTGCTTGTGCCTTTTGTGGCCATTACTGATGGGGCGGTGCTCCCGCACCGCCTTTTCCTCAACACTTTGAAATTCCTGAACATAAAATTAAGCCGGGCCCAAGGCCCGGCGGCTTGAACCTTGATGCACGACGCCAATACCCCTCCTTAATCCTCCCCTTGCCAAGGGGAGGGGTTTGTATAAAAATCCTGTCCAATATTCCTCCCTCACTTTTGTTTTCATTATGCGCCCGTTGCCCAAACTTCTGACTTGCGCCTCGACTGAGGAATGGCTGGATCTTTTGGTCCAGGACTTCAAGGCGCTGGCTGGCGAAACATCCTCTCGAGGCAAACCGGTTCATGTGGCGCTTTGCGGGGGTGAAACGCCGCGTCCTTTTTATGAAGCCCTTCGTCAAACCGCCCTGCCCTGGCCGCAAATCCACTGGTGGCTGGGGGACGAGCGTTGCGTTCCAATTGACGATCCTTATAGCAACCAGCGGATGATTTGCGAAACACTGGGAAAGGATCATCCGTCTTTTGAAAAAAACTGGCATCCGTGGCCATCGGATGTTTCACCCGATGAGGCCGCCCGTCTTTATGAAAAGGAACTCGGCGTCCGGTTGGGAACACCGCCTGTTTTCGACCTGATTCTGCTGGGCATCGGGGAGGATGGGCATACGGCGTCGCTTTTTCCCGGCAGTCCGGCGTTGGAAATCACCGGCCGGATGGCCGTTGTCAACCGTCTGCCTGAAGCCGCTCGCGCAGTTGGGGCGTCTGAACGCCTGACCCTGACCTATCCCGTATTGAATGCCGCCCGCCAGGTCTGGTTCCTCGTCAGCGGAGAAAAGAAACGGTCATGGGTGGAAGCCATGGAGCGGGATCCGGACGGTTCATTTCCCGCAGCAAGAGTCAAGGCGGCGAACCAGACCATCCATTGGCGCCGTGATGCTTGACGAAAACACGCTCGACCCGCCTTGCATCATTTTCCACAAATGGAGGGCGGATCTCCAAGCCGCCTTCAGTCCAGGCAACCTATTTCTTTGTCGATTCGAAGTGGTAAATGACTTCGTTGGGCTTGGCCAGCCCCATTTTCTCCCTGACTTTGCGTTCCACAGCCTCGGGATCGGTTTTCAAAAAGAGGATTTCTCCGCCGTATTCATCATGGAGCTTGCGTTGTTGCAACAACGCCTGACGTTTGACTTCGATATCCTCCTCCAATCGCTGGCTCTGGCGCAACGCCGGCACATAGGAAGCTATGACCAGGACAAAAATCGAGATCACAATGATCGACACCGCCACCTTGCGCAAAATGCCCCAGACTCCATAGTCAACTTGCAGGCGTCGATGGTGATGGTGATGGTTCATGTTGGACTTTGAATACAACCTTTATTCCTGTTCCTGAATGTAAAATGTGGTTTTGAAATTGGCAATGGTTAATTTTTTATTGCACCATGGAAAACAGAATCCTACCTTTGGATCATGCCATCTTTTGACATTGTTTCCGAAGTCAACCTGCAAGAGGTCGATAACGCCGTCAACCAAGCGCGGAAGGAAATCTCCACGCGTTTTGATTTCAAGGATCGCCGCATCGAGATTGAATGGGATCGGAAAGTCATCCAACTGTCCTGCGAGGACGAATTTCTGCTCAAATCCGTGGTGGAAGTTCTCACCGGGAAACTGGCCAAACGCAACGTCAGCCTTAAAAACATCGATTTTGGCAAGGCAGAGGTGGCGCCCACCGGCGGCGCGCGGCAAACCGTGAAACTCGTGCAGGGAATCGAAACCCCAAAAGCCAAGGAAATCATCCAATCCATCAAGGACGCCAAGCTCAAGGTGCAAACCCAAATCCAGGAGCAAAAAATCCGGGTGACAGGCAAGAGCCGGGACGAGCTTCAGTCGTCAATCGCCCTGGTTCGCGGCAAGGATTTCGGTCTTTCCCTTTCCTTCAATAATTTTAGGGATTGAGTCCGCCTGCGGCTGAAAACTTTTTTGACAGGATTCACAAGATTGTTCGGCTTTTAACACGGATAAACAGGATATGAATAAAAAATCCGATGACACAGACTCAAAAAATCCTGTGTATCCTGTGCATCCATGTTAAAATAACCCGCTCATGCCATCGCATGTTTTGCCATAAAAAGGCGCATCAATGAACTCATCCACCACTCCACTCAGCCCGATCATCATCGCCCTTGACGTTGACACCAGTGCCGAAGCTGTTGACTGGGTTCAGCGGCTGGGAAAACAAGCGGACATTTTCAAGGTGGGATTGCAGCTTTTCATCAAGGAAGGCATGTCCGTGGTGGAAGCCATCATCGCCCAAGGCAAACGGGTGTTTGTGGATCTGAAACTGCATGACATCCCCAACACGGTCCATCACGCCACTCTCAACCTGATGCGTCCCGGCGTGGAATTCATCACGCTGCACGCGGGGGGCGGAGTGGACATGATGGAAGCGGCGGTGGAAGCCGCAGCGGAAAACCGCGCCAAAAGTCCGACGGTCACGGCAAAGCTGCTCGGGGTGACGGTGCTCACCAGCCTTGACGAGGACGACCTCCGGGAAATCGGCATCAACCATTCCGTCAGCGGCCAGGTGATGAACCTCGCCCGTCTGGCGGTGGAGGCGGGCGTGGACGGACTGGTCACCTCCCCCAAGGAAGTCCGGTTGCTGCGCCAGGAACACCGGGAAAAGGTGGTGTTGGTGACTCCGGGGATTCGTCCAGCCGGAGGCGACACTCACGATCAAAAACGCGTGATGACTCCCGCGGAGGCGATTCTGGAAGGAAGCAATTACCTTGTCATGGGCCGGTCTCTGCTGGACTCCCCGGCGCCGGAAAAAACCCTGGAGGAAATCCTCGCCAGCCTTCGGCGGTAACCCTGTTCTTCCGATGTCGCGGCGGGCTCCATTCCTTCAGCCTTCAGCCTTCAACCTTCATCCTTTTCAATGACCGCAACCCCAGTCCAGGACGTCATTCGTTACCTTGAGCAACAGAGGCAACAGGGAATCCGGCATTTGCAATTGGATCCCGCCATGATACGCAACTGGCCGGCATCCGGGAAAACCGGGGGAAAATCCACTGCGGTTGTCCGTCCAAACTCCCCCGTCCGGCCATCGGCAACCGCCGCTCCACGCGCATCACCGCCGCCTTTCTCCGAAACTCCAACCCCGCCGTCAACCATCTCAACCAAGACTCCCATGACATCCGAAGAAAAGAAAAGTTTTGAAAAACTCCGCCAGGAAATCCTGAAATGCCGCAAGTGCCCGCATCTGGTGGATTTCCGGACGCAAACGGTTTTTGGCGTGGGCAATCCCAATGCGGACATCATGTTTGTGGGCGAGGCGCCGGGGGCGGATGAAGACAAACAAGGCGAACCTTTCGTGGGCCGCGCGGGCCAGTTGCTGACCAAAATGATCCAGGCCATGGGACTGGAGCGTTCGGACGTTTACATCGCCAACATCCTGAAATGCCGTCCGAACGTTGACACTCCCAGCGGAAATCGCAAACCGACGCCGGACGAAATGCAGACTTGCATTCCCCATCTCCAGGAACAAATCCGGCTCATTCGCCCAAGCGTTCTGGTGGCTCTCGGCGACACCGCCATCAAGGGGCTGGTCCCCACCCTCAAGGAAGGCATCACCAAAGTCCGCGGACACTGGTACGAATACCAAGGCATTCCCTTGATGCCCACCTTTCACCCCGCATACATTCTGCGCAATCCCACCATGGCGACCAAACGTCTTTGCTGGGAGGATTTGCTTGCCGCGATGGAAAAGGCAGGCAAACCCATCAGCAAAAAACAGCGGGCCTTCTTCACCGCTGCAGCGTCTTAAGGGCGCCTCCGATTTGAGAAACAGTTGATGTCCTCTTTCCCCTGGCCGTCCGGGAGGCCGGCCCTCCATTTCATATCAAAATAAAGGGAGGGCGGGGCTCCTGCACCGCTTGTTGCCGCGACGATAAATTGCAGTGTCAGACCATGACACAACTTGGAAATAAAATCCATGGAGCAGGTCTCCACACGCGCCAAAATACGGCATTTTCCAAAGTTTGAACCTGAAGGATCTCGGAAAATAATTGAAAAACGCCGAAATCTGAGAAACTCAGGCTAATTGGACAGGCAGGCTGTCACATTGACGCTTGGAATATTGAGGATGGCGGCCAATTGGGCCAGTTCCCCGGCAAAATGACCGATGCCGGTGGCAAAATGATGCGTGAGCCCCTCCATCGACCAGCGTTCGATAAACGTGGCGGTATCCGGACGGAATTTTGCGCGGGTATTGGTATTGCCCGTGGCGGGGGTGGCGCCCTTGAGACTTTCCCCCTCGGCCAGCGCCAGCTTGAAACGATTGTCCGAATCGATCGTCAACCCGGCAATCGTGATGGGACCGGCCTTGAGCGAAAACTCCACGGAAGCCCCCTGCCCTTCCTTGCCATGAAGCAGGGACAGTCCGCGCAAAACGGGTTTCCGGTCCGCGATCGCGGCATGCGCCGGACCGTCGTGTCCCACCAGCACGAAATCATCAACAAAATCCAGGGGATGCAGTTCGGAAAACGAACCGCCCGCGCCCAAGCGATCCATCATCAACATGGCCAGACACGTTTTAAGATCGCATTCGCCGGCAACGGGAATTCCTCGAGCCGTCAACAAGGAATTGCCGACAATCATGCCGGGAATCAGGCGATGGATTTCGCCTCCCGGTTCCCCGATGTAATAATAGCAAAGTCCTCGCAAATGGTTTTTCTCCACCAACCGATCCAGCCCCACCGCAACCCGCGAGGAATACTCCAGTTGCTCACGCGTCACCGGTCCGGCATGCGGATCGGTGCCGGCGCCGGGAAAATCAAAAAAACCCTCAACCTCATGGATTTTGTCCCTCATGGCATCCGATTGGACAGCCTTGACCTCCGCAAGCAGTTCCTCCGGTTCAATCATCTGGACATGGCACTGGAATGCGCGCGTGGCCAGGGTTGGGTCCGTATGCATGTCGAGCATGCCTTCGTAAGTATGCCCCATCTGACCGATCACCGCGCCACGCAACGCATGCAGAACCTTGCCCAACCGGACCCATGTTTGAATTCTGACTTCGGCGCGCAAATCATCCTCCAACCGGCCCACCACAATGCCCGCCGGCGGATGATTTACCCGGATCATGCCATTGGCGATTTCGGGCAAACTGGTGCAATTGTCGTTGAGAAGTTGCCGGTATTGGGTGGCCCGGTCGTACTCCATGCGGGCATCCGGCTGGAGAGAAACCAAAAAAACCGGCCGATTGACTGATTGAACCACCGGCACGACAGTGGCCGCCGGGGCATAGGTGGCCAGATAGCAGAAGATCAGATCGCAATCGGCCGCCCTGAGCTGTTCCGCCGTCCTGAACGCGGCTTCCGCGCTGTCCGTCATGGGGGCGCAGACCCATTGGACATCCGGATCATTTCCGAGTCGTTTGACAAAAATCCCAACCCGCCGGTTCAAGTCGTCCAGCAAACCGGGAAACTGGCTCCAGTATTTTTTCAATCCAACCGGGAAAATGCCAATCCGGCAGGGCGCCGGAACGCGATTGGAAATATGACGATAAAGCGGATAGATTGGATTGTTTTTCATTTTTTTGGATAAAAACGAGATTGCGAGAAATTTTATTTGCGACAGTCTCTGGATTCCCGCATCCGAGGGAATCCAGTTGTCTTTGAGTCGGGCGCTTGTCGCGCCGCAGTCCCGCTGAGGCGGGACGAAGGCGGATCGAGCGTCGAGCTGCCGCGCTCCGGCTCGGCTTAATTTATGATCGTTCGATTGGAATGCCCCATGAGATCAAGAGCCGGTCATTCACCTTGCGCGCAACGAGGCGGCGTCCGCCGTTTTCCCCCTCATGGGGAACATGGGGAGAAAGTCCCAGGTACGAATTATCCATCACCTGAAATTTTACGATTTGATTTTCGATGGGGGTTTCCGGGAAAAAAGTGACGGTGGCATTTTGCAGGCCGGTGATCAGCAGTCGCCGGCGAATCCCCATTTCGCAGGAATAATGCTCGACACAGGAGACAATCGTGTCGGCGGCCTGTTCAACAAAACAACGGCACTCCCGATGCCACGCGCGCGGCATGGCGTAGGTCGCATGCCCGTTTCGAAGCCGGGTCTCATATCCCACCAAAAGAGGCGCGCCCCAGGGAAACTTCAGGCGCATCGAGACGGTGGTGGAGGGCGTATAGCCCGAGAAAAAGAAACCGTTGCGATGCCGCGCCGCCAGCAACAACGGGTCGCGAACGGCAGGCGACTCCTTCTGAAACCGAATAACGCATCCCATCCGCGCAAGAAGATGCCGCATCAACAAATCCGATTGGACAAGTTTCTCCGGATCGTCCGGAATCGGAAGAAGGGCTTTTTCAAAATGACAATTGAAGCTCCCCCGAACCCACGCGAGACAACCTTTGCCGTTGCCTCCGGAAAATTCCCTCATCACCGAATAAATTCGCCCACGGTTCCCATCCGCAACCGTGGCGCAGACCTGCCAGTCCGCGCAATTTGCCTGATCCATCACGGAATCAATTCCACCGCCGGACAGATTGGTCCGATGGTGCAACGCGGCAACGGACACGGGATGGTCCAGAAAATCTCCTTCAAGAAACGATTGCCACGCCAACTGGCCGGAAACCGGCGCATCAAGCCGGAGATTGAGGGCACGCAGCAAACTCTTGCCGGCATGCGTCACGGGTCCATACAAAACAATGCGATGCCCGTTCCCGGCCAGGTCAAGCAAAGCCTTTTCCAGCGGACTGCCCGCAGCGGGAACCGGGGTGGCCAGGATGGTCTCACGATAGAAATCCGGACAGGTTTTCAACGAAGCGATGAAGTTCCCGGTGGAAACCACGGTGTTGAGGGGAAAACCGTGGTTGACCGCCCCCCGCATGAACCAGTCGCCCAAAAACACCTCATCAATGCGAGGCGAAGCCCCAAACGTCATTTCGTGATATTCGCTGAACGGATAAATCCAGGTCACCAAGCCGGGGGCGTCCGAAAAATGCCCGAGGCCGGTCAAAAGATGAGGAACCACCTCCAAGGGGCCCTCCTCCGGCATTTCGCCGAACGAATTGTCGATGGTCAGCAGACTGACCGCGGAAGGACGGGTGATCCCGGCATGTTGATCGACACGCGCCAGCGCCAGCGGCAGGTAAATGTCGTGAGGTTCGCGTCCATAACGATCGAACCAAGGACTGTTCAGCCACCAGGGATCGTGAAGGTAATATCGATAGGGAAACTTTTCCGTTTTGGGCAGCGCGGCGATATGCGAGAGATAACCGACTATTTCCAGTCCATAATCGCCATCCAGGGCCGCCCACGGCGAATTGGGCGGCGCCCATAGCTGGTCCTCGCATTCATAGATCTCTTTGACCGGCGAGCCATGCGCGGACAAATCCATGGCGGTGGACAGATTGGTGCCGCGGGTTTCAAGCCGGAATCGCGGGCATTCCCCGCGGAACAGCTTCCAAAACGAGAGGATGTCGGCGCGCAATTCAGCGGCTTTTCCGAGACTGAAACTGGTTCCGTCAAACACCTCGCCAACCGACGACCAGGCGCACAAGGCATAACCGAAACCGTTTGAAAACCAGAGGTAATCGAAACCAAGGTCGGAAAGAAACCGTTGCGATTGGCGTCCCAAAAAAACGCCGAACGGCGTGCCTTCCGGGATGCCGCCGGGAAAACCGGCATAGGATTCCTGATCGGCCTTAAGCCGGGCCACACAATTCACCCAGGTTTTATCCCCCATCAAATGGCCTGTGGAAATTTCCCGGTGCCGGACGTATTTGAAGGTGGAACGCGCAAACTCGGGGCCCGGATCGAAGGTGGCGCCCACTTCAACCGGCTTGCCAGTCCTGCCCTGACCCACCTCCCTCAATGCCTGGACAATGAATTTGAGCCAGCGATACGTGATGCGCGGCGGCGATTCGACATACAACCAGTTTCGAGCGTGCAATCCCTGCCGTTGGGGATCCCATGGCGTTTCCTTGGGCGGATTGGCCACGCCAATGTAACGCGCCCATTCCATCTCGTCGTCAAGACGTCCGCGATAATCCAGAATCTCGCTGCCATCTGCGCTCCAGACAAGCACGGAAACAGTATTCGCCTGGCGGATCAGCAAATCCCATTGCCGAAACATTTCAACGCAAACCGCGCGAATGGCTTCCTCGTTCATCACTTTGAAAGGCTTGAGCGATACCTCAAGGGTAACCCGATCGACCAGTGCTGTGTTCATAACAAACCTTGTTTCAATGAATCATTGCCGCCACCGAAGCGGACGATACCTTGGTTGACTGAATCCGGGCGGCGGCTTTCCTCAACGCGTCCAAAATCTGCCGCTCGCGCACTTTATTGAAACGCATCGTAGGCGCGCTGACACCCAAAGCGGCCACAATCCGTTGGGAGGCGTCACGCACCGGCACGGCCAGAGCGCTCACCCCCTCGCAAAGCTCATCGCGCGTCATGGCATAATCCTGGCGCCGAATCCTGGCCATCTCCTCCCTCACGGAACGCGCATCGCACAAGGAACGAGGCGTAAATTTTTCGGGCGGATGATCCTTCAAATAAGCCTCGAAAAAAGGCTCCGGCATGGCAGCCAAAAGAAGCTTTCCGGTGGCCATTCCATACACGGCCAGGGCGAAATCACCCGAATCGCGAACAGTCAGGGCTTGGGGCGACTCCAGATTGATCAGGGGCGACATCCGGTTGCCTTCCAACATGACCACCATCACGGTTTCCTTCAATTGTTCGAACAACTCCTGGGCAGCCGGCAAACATGCCCGCCGCAGGGACTCGGCGGGCCGGAAACTCGCCGCCAGTTGGGAAAGACGGGGACCGAGCGTGAAACGTTTGGACTCGACCGACTGATCGAGATATCCGCGCGCCTTGAAAGTCATGGCGATATTGTGCGCCGTGGCAATGTTAAGCCCAAGCTGCCGCGCCAATTCCCGCGTCCCAATCCCCTGGACATCCTGGGCGGCGACCGTCTCCAACAGGTTGAGCGACTTGATCAAGGTATGAAGTTCCGGCATAAAACAGGTGTTTTGATTATCTAAACGATGTTCTTATAAAAGAAACATATCACCAGAAACGGTTTTGTCAATTTTTTTGAGACAAGGCCGCCGAACAACAGCAAAAAATCGACTGGCTTCCCGCATTCGCGGGGATGACGACAAAAAAGAAACACTCAAAAGCATCAAGGCGGCAATACAAACACTCGCACTGGTCATTTCCGAGAAAGCGGGAATCCAGCGCAATTTTACAACAACTCTTGAGACGGGTTAATCAAATGACTGGAGATCTTCCCCCAATGGAATCCCTCAAAAAACTGAATGTGTAGGTCAAAATCCTGTCCTCAAGCGATGGATGGCCGGCAAGAATCTTCTCCATATCGCCCACATTCGTTCCCGCGGACTTGAGCACTTTGACAACAATCTCCAGCACCGACCGGACATAGCGCTGGTTCAACTCGGCGGTGACCGGCCCCGCGTACCGGCAGTCTTTCAGCGAAGCGATCAGGCGCGGCAGACGATCCTGACCCGTGCCGGGGATGCCCCAATCGCCCAGTTCGATGATCGAAAAATAGGGATATTCCAACTCGGTAAAATGGCAGTTCAACAGATTTTTGCCGTGGCTGCGGATGAAATCTTCCGGCATGGAATCCGGTTCCCGGGAGGTCTGGGAATGTTTGATATCCAGCGTCACGCCGAAATTCGGGCGGTCCACCAGGCGGACCATCTCATGAAACTGGGCGGGCGTCCTGGGAAACCCTCCGCCATGCCACTCGTTTTCCAGCGCCAGCTTGACGCCAAACGGCGCGGCAAAATCCACCAGCCGGCGGCAGTTTTGCGCGGCGACATCCCGGACCTGATCCCATGGACGTTTGGCGCCGCCACCGAGATGCAAAACGAAAAGCTCCGCCCCCATTTTTTGGGCAAACGCGAAAACCGGCTTGTAGAACGCCTCAAAGCATCCCGCGAATTCGGGAGCGATCAAGGGCATGTCCGGCGGGGGATCGCCATGGATCGAGACAATGGACGGATGTCCCTTCGGGAGATCCGCCTCCCCGCCCTTTTCGCGAACCTCATGGAAATGAGGCGACCCCATTTCCACATGTCGAAAACCGGTGGTGGCCATGTGATCCAATGCCTCCCGCAAGGGAAGATGGGCGTAAATGTTGGTGGAAGCGCTGGGAAACATAATAGATTATTAGACTGAAGGCTGTTAGGAATTCTTGAGGTGCTTTGGCTCGCGATTCAAGATTTTGTTGTTTTCCTCAATTTAAATTTTTAATTTTTATGGCGGCTCGACAGAAACTCAGCAAGGCGGTGCAGGAGCCCCGCCCTCCATTCATTTCGCAGCAAATGGAGGGCGGGGCTCCTGCACCGCTTTTCCCAACAAACATTGAAATTCCTAAACATTGAATTATGACGGAGAATAAACAAACACATGGCTGATCTGGTCGTTTTCGCCGAAACAAACCTCCCCTTGGGGACCCGTCACGGCAGCATCGAATTCGTAACCATTCCAGGCGCGGGGGGAAGCCACAAAAAGCATTCCCAGATCCCGCAAATCGCGATCCGCGGGATTGTAACGGAACAAATGGCAGCAGTCCTTGCCCGCGATTCCATACAAGCATCCGTCGCCGCCCATGGTCAGGCAGCGGATGCGCGGCTGGTTCAGAATCTTGCCCAGCGAAATCATTTTCCCGTTCTCCGGATGGAATTGAAAAAGCATTCCATCGGAGGTTCCGCCAAAAACGGAACGGCTTCGGGGATCGAACAGCAAGGCGTCAATCCGGGTGTACATCTCCCTTCCGGCCAGAAGGGGCGCTTTGGTCTCGAGTTGCGCCAGGGTTCCGTTTCGCGCGTCGTACTTGAACAGGCGGGTCCATCTGGCGCCGCCATAAACATCTCCACGATCGTCAACCGCCAGGGTGGACGAAAACAAGCCGTCGCGATCCACCGCCCCCTTTTGCGCGACGGTCCTCGTCTTTGAATCGTAAACAAAGAAAACACCACTGCGGTCGCTGATCCCATAAACCTGCCGTCCATCTGGACTGGAGGCCAGGGCGGCGATTCCCTCGCCCTTCACCGGGCAGCAGATTTTTTCCGGACTCCCGCCTTCGGACCGGACATAAAGCCAGCCTTCGCCTCCAGCCAGGTGCGCGGCCCAAAGAACAGCGCCATCCGCGAGCGGCGCCATGCCATTCTTGCGGATCATGCCGTCCAGACGCCCTTGCGGCGTGACAGTTTTGGCGGCGGGATCGAACGAGAACAAATGCGACATCGCTCCCCCGGTGATTCCATAACAGACACCCCGCGAAGTTTTGACCATGGCCTTCACTGCGCATTCCCCCGGCTCAAAGGGCAGCGCCACGGCATCCACCCGTCCAACGGACACCTGATACGCGGTCAAATAATCCTCCGGCCAGGGCGGCGGTTCATATTGAAATCCCTTTTTGGCCGTCACCCTTGCCCCATAATCATCCACGCGGACGGGTTCGCCTTTGATCTCCCCCTCCTCTCCCTTGGGGATTCTGTCGATGATCTCCTGGGCCAGGGGAAAATGAAATGTGGGCCACTTCCGTTGCAAAAGTTTCTGTTTGTCGATGGGCATGGAAAGTAAAGGTTTCAGGGTTTGGGAAAGAGGTTTAATAAGGTTCACGGTTCAGCGGTTCAAGGTTGAGAGGTCGGGGGATGCACTTATCCCTTGCACCTTTCACCTAAAACCTGTTTTCAGCCCCAACTGCGTCCAAAAGGCCATTGGGTTTGGTGGACTTTTCCGCATCCCGGCGGGGTGTGGGTGTAAATGCGCGTGGGACGGTTGCTGCAGTCGCAAAAGTAGAGGTTGCCGGCAAAATCCTTGGTGGCCTTGGCAATGTATTCCGAGTGATATTCGCCATCGTCAAACGGCTCGATTTCCTCCTTCTTCCCGGTCTTTGGATCCATCCGGAACAAATACATGCGGTAGCCGATCCGCCGTTTGGAATCCTTTCGGGACGCGGCATAATAAAGATAACCGTCGTCGCCAAAAACCAGCCCGCCCAGATGATCGCGTTTATCCTTGCCATGTCCCATTCCAAGATCCTCCATCCGTCCGCTTGCAAAATGGTAGCGGAACAGTCTCGATGAAAAATCCACCGCCTCCAGATTCCACAACACGCCATAAACCCATTCGCGATCCGGGGAAGGAACGATGTCGTAAACGCTCCGCCCGTTGTCGGCGCAATCCGGATCTTTCGGGAGATACTGGTCCAGAAACAACAGTTTGCCCTGATCGGCATCATATTTGACAAGCCGTCCCAAGTCATCGGAGGTGTAGCCGTTTTCCTGGGGATCGATCCATACGGCCTGGGGATTGGCGTCGCCAATCCTTCCAAAATCCCGATACCGTCGATTCCTCAGGTCATAAACATAAAAATGATTTCGCGGCCAGGTGACACCGTAAATCAATCCGCGTTTCTCGGCCAATGCCGCGGCCCGGCTCCCTTCGTTGGGCGACATGATCCCGTAATCCTCCGTTTTCTCGGTTTGCGGATCGAAAGCGAAAATGTGAAACCCTGGCGACATCGCCTCCGGATCGTCCCATGTATGCCAGGGCCGCCAGATGAAATGACCTTTCGGCGGGCCGGAATAATGCGTGGCGCAATAAAACTTCCCGTCGCTTGTCGGCAGCATGCAATAGTGAATCTTGGAAATGGGCGACTTGCCCGAATCGGAAGGCTCATTCAGCGCCGGGCCGGCTTCCAACAGATAGTCCACCTTGTCCTGACGGGGATCGTAACGGGTGATGAAAACGCTCAAGGCATCGGTCAACTCCCCGCAAACCCCGATGTAAACATTCCCATCTTTTCCAGTGGTGATCGCCCAGGTGGTTTCATGGGCCGGCAGCTCTCTGAAAACAATCGATTTCATATTTTTTGGACTTTATTGCTTCGAATGGACTCCAACACAGCCAGGGCAATCGCCACGGATTTCCAGCCTTCCTTTCCATCGCAAATCTTCGGTTCCTCCCCATTGCGGATGCAGCGCACAAAATACCCGACCTCCTCCCTCACCCCGTCGCTGCCCTCATACACATGATCCTCCGGCTGCGCCTCCTCGCGGTACAGCAGCCTCAAATTCGTCGGATAATCCAGCTTCCCCCAAATCTGCGCCAGGCCGTTCTCATAATGAATGTCCAGATACTCACGGCTGATCTTCCGATCCGAGGTGCACCCCCCGCCGATCGCCGCAATCGCCCCGTTCTTGAAGCGCAACGTGAAAATCGCCGAATCCGGCAGTGTCTTGTGCTTGAACACCACACGGTTGCCTTCCGCGTAAATCCGCTCCACGTCGCCCATCAGAAAAACCAGGCCGTCAATGGCGTGCACCACGTTCTCCACCACGATCCCGGGCGTGCCCTTCTCCTGAAATTTCCAGCCCGGGTCCTCCACCTTCCACAAGGGATAGGTGTACATCGCCCATTGCGGTTTGCCCAGGCGCGCGGCGTTCTCCTTGAGATGGAAGAATGATTTCGCAAAACGATGCTTGAAGGCCACCATCAGCGCCACCTTGTTCTTCGCGCAAGCCTTGATCATCCGGTCGCAATCGGCCAGCCGATGCGCCATCGGCTTCTCGCAAAATACATGTATCCCGCGCCCCGCCGCCATCTCCACCGCCGGCAGGTGCGCGTCCGGAGGCGTGGACACAATCACCCCGTCCAGCTTCTCCCGGTTGAACATCTCCTCCGTGGAAACGTAATGCCTCGCATCGCCCAGGGCCGCATCCGTGAAATCCCTCCGCCGTTTGCTGACGGCCACCACCTTCACTCCGGGAATTTCCCGGAAATACCCCGCCAGCACCTGCCCCCACCAGCCAAACCCCGCCACTCCTATTTTAATTTCTTTCATCTGCCATTCTCCCAACCCAGCGTAGCTGGAATCATGAAGTCAGGATTCAGAAGCCAGAATTCAGAATGGGACAGGCCGCTGAAAAGTTGATTTTTTAACAACATATTTTGCGTTTCAAGGAATCTAGATTTTTACGCAAGCCCTTAGTTCCTCTCTCCCAAAACCGTGAACCCTGAACCGTTGAACCATTCCCCTATTGGCGTACAACTCCAGCCTTCCATCAAAATCAATATTTACATATTGACAAACAAAATTCATGTTTTCCATTTTCAAAAGAAATGTCCTCAATGATTGATTATAACGTTATAATGAATATATCGAAACTTTTCATTTTGTCAAATTTTTAAGTGATTGCCGTATCACCTTCCGAAGATCTTCCATCTCCGTCATCGCAACGGCCCCCAACCACACGTTGTCCAGATCAATCAACCGAGCCAACCCCAGCGGCTGCCGCTAACGGAATGGAAAAGCCATCCCCTCACTGGTTCCGTCCCGTTTCTCCGACAGGCAAAACACGCTCTGGAGATAAGGCCATTACCTTTTCAATTGCTGCGGCAACACGAGCACGCCATTGATACACCCTTTCCGGTTCCAATGTATATTGCGTGACAGACGCAACAACCTCGTCTGGTATTTGCAGTAATTTTTCTGTTTCTGCCACAAGTTTTTTGTATTGGGGGTCCTGTTTTTTAAGCCATTCCACATATATCTTAAGAATGGCCAGGTACTCATAATCCTCGATCCCATCTCGCAACGACTCCAGTCGAATGGAACGAAAAACACCTGCTCGGCCAAGCAGCGGGTAGATCAAAACTCCATTTCCCGGATTAAAAACCTCACTTCTTGCGCCATATTCCCAAAAGCAATCGGTATTTTCAATCTTGACAAGTTTTCCGTCCCAATAATCCGCTGCCCAAAAAACAAAACCATCAAATCCCTCTTTCCAGATCATCGAAGGGGTCAGACGTATTTCCATGAAAGATCTCTTTTTCGTATCGCGATCATACAACAACCCCGGCAGACCATACAGCCAAACTTCATCCCCGGATTTTTGTCGTTCTCTTACAAATCGCAATTTGGCAGGATCATTAAAACAATTGCCATCGGGACACCAGATGTCGCACGAACCGATAAGCTCCGGCATTAACGCTCTTGTTCCAATAATCATCCTCCTTATCTTCGGATTGGCTTCGCGAACGATTTGCGCCATTTCCTGTATTGCTCCAATCGATCGTTTCCAAGGTTCATCCCAAAGGTAGACATACCCGTCCGACAAACAGCCCTTCGACGTCAAATATTCGGCATAATCCCGAAAATACCGAATCAAATGCTCCCGTTCTCCCAATTCCATTTTCACCGGAATATGCTCTGGATGGCGATATCGGCATATTGCTGGCGGGTTGGAGCACGGAAGATACCACGGAAATTCCATGAAGAAGGCATTTAGCCCCTTGGCGCGATACTGCTCCAACCGGCTGTCCAGCAAGGCCTTGACCTCCGAAAATTCTTTCCGCTCACGACTTTTTATTTCCGGATATCCCACAAAACCGGGTGACATCCGATATTCCAGCAGCAGTTCCCGCAACTCCGGGTGCAATCCCCCCACGCGCGTCCGCAAGAGATGCTTATGCGGCAGCATAAAATTCCAGACATTAACCTGTATTCCCACTTCCCAAGAATGCATCCCTTTGGGCTTGATGGTCAGTTTTCCTCCATAAACGCCGCCCTGGACATCCTCAGGCACATAAACATCCACCCAAACCGGTTGGATGTTTCCCTTCGCCACAGAAAATTTATTCAACTCCAGGAGTGGATCCGGAACATCACCAGCCCATTTGGTTTTGATATATCCGACCGGCAAAATACGGATATTCTCCCTTTTAATACGTTGCGTGCTTCCCACCAAATCTCCACATTCCACTTCAATATCCTTTAAATCTTCTTTAAATGGCAGAATCAACAGTTGCGCTCCTTCATGTTCTCTCCGGCACAGCGATATCGCAACTTCCTTGGCCATCTCCCGTTGCCTGGTGTCCTTGCGCAAGATTCTTTCCATCGTGCTGGCTTTCAGCACACAATATTGAGGCGTTTCCGAACCGCAAATCTCGGCGGCACGACAGCACGCCGCCGCCTGCGCCGAATCCCCTTTCAAATCTGCAAGACTCTTTGTGACATCCGCAAAATCCCCGGCCACCTGTTTCCACACCTCCCTCCTGTTTTTAACGCCATTTGTCGTCTTCAATTTATAGGATAACTCCTCCAACTTTCGCCTTGCCTCCCCGCGTTTTTTCAGGATTTCCTTCCACATCGGCATCACCGCGAAAACACGATCACCAGGCTCCCATTCTTTGGCATATTCTCCAAATACCCGGCGCGCATCACCCATTTGTTTATCGACCGTGGCGATTGCCAATTCAAAGCGGAGATCATCCTGCACGCCCGTAACCAAACCAAAACGTTCCGGACAATGAAAACCGCCATACGTGCATGACCAGCTGCCATGTTCCGGAATCCGCCGCTCAACGCGGCAAAAATTCACCCGCCACTTGCCGCCATACGCAGCATCCATCTCCCCAAGAGGTATTGCCACTTCCACATTCCACCCGTCGGCATTGCACTTCACGGCTGACCGCAACCCCTTGGCATCCCATGCCTTAAACACCTCCACTCTTCCCCCCCGCAACTCGTAGAGTTCATCCAACATCGTGCCCAATGAATTGATGGCAAAATGGTAATACCGATCTTCCATGCCAAGACTGACAAAAATTTCCACACAATCATCAGTCCAAACATCCAAGTCCCGAATTTTCGCCTCGCCAACAACCTTGCTCATCTGTGATTCTTTACAGGCAAAGGCGACATATAGATTTTTACGATCAGAGCACACCCTGACCTCTGTTTGTTCTGTTGCCTTCCTGCTTCCGTCATTTAGCAAAAAATCTGAAAGACATTTCCCCAAATTCCAACACGGTTCGTCCAGCACCCCATCAATTGTCGGCGGGGTTTGCGCAACCGCGAGGTCCGCTTCAGGAATCGACGCTTTTACGCCAGTCCCATTTTTGCGCATTTGCGCGCGGCAAGCCCCCACTTCCCCAACCGAGAGTTCGCGGTTAAAGAGCATCAACGAATCCACACCACCGCGAAAAAACAAGGATTTCACCGTTCCGTTGCCAGCCATTCCAGCGCCAAGAATCAAGCTGCGATCGGTGCAGTGAATTTGATAATGGGGTAAATTTTCCAGCGTTGTCTTGCCAAAATAAATTCCATCCTTATAAGCAACAAGCTCTTTCTTTTGGCTTGAATAGGCAAAGGCTGCATGCAGCCATTCTCCCGACTTATAGGGTATTCTTGGGGTTGCAACCCACCGGTTGCCAATAAAGAGCTGGCCTTCGAGCGTTCCGCCGGGACAGGTGCGGAGCAAATAGGATGATTCCTTTCTAAAAATGTTTGAGTATTGAACTGATTGCTCCTGGGGCATGACCCACACGGAAACACTAAAAGCATCATCAAAATCAAATTTGGTATGCCGGCCGCAATCGACAAAATCGTCCTTCCCGTCAAAAAACAGGGCCTTTCCCGTTACCCCCTCAATCCAAACGGGTGTGGATGGGTTTGCCCCGAACGGATATTCCACCCCATCCACCGCGTCTTTCACGTTATTTCCCGCCCCTTCATCCATTTCCAGCCGGAGCACAAGCCCCGCCGGGAGCGGCGAATCATCTTTTGCCTTTACCAGCGGACAAACAAGATGAAAATCAAATAAAACAACCAACAAAACGAAAAAATTTCCAATCCAATCACGGTATCTCTCCTTCACCTTTGCCTCCTTTTTACATTTCACACACCAGCGCCATTGTTTTCAAGAAGAGATCATCATCCCCTCTGAAGAAATCCGCAGCAACTCGCAAGGCAGGCATCCAACCAAAATATTGCATTACCCGCCGCCAGCGTTCCATGAAACGCCATATCGCATATTATCCATTCATTCCAGAAGCGGCGGCATCTGAGGTCATGCCTTTTTACCTTTGCCGATCCACACCCCATCGCCCGAAGCCATATATTATTCGACCACATTTTTCCATTCATCGGACGCAACAATCTTCGACCACTCCTGCCAGCTTACATGGCCATCAAGATAAAGCACATTCGATCCGCCAGTGTGACGCTTGCCGATTCCATACCATTGATCCCAAATCGGCGGAGGCGCAACCAAATGGTTATAAACCGGCCCATCACTGTCCATTAAAAAGTATTTTGCCGCAGGATTAACGATATTAGAATAACGGACAAAGAAGCCGGCATCCGCTGAATTTCCTTGAATAAAAATATTATATCCATAGGATATACTTTCCATATTACATTTAAATTTTTTCGTTGAAGGGCAGCGGAAGACCGTATTTGTTTTATTATCAACATACGGCGCCAGCGCCACAAACCAATAGGGAGGGTGCGCCCCATCTCCCCTGCCCGGAACCATGTCGTTGTTATCATTGCGATAACTAAAAAGCGCCGTCCCCAACTGTCTCAAATTATTCACACAAGCAATGCTTCTTCCTTGCTCCCGAATGCTTCTCATCGAACTCAAAAGCAGGGCCGCCAAGATGGAGATTATGGCCAAAACGGTCAAAAGCTCAACGAGCGTGAAACCATTCAACAAAATGGATCCTCCGGTGGCGCTCCCCACCCGGCGAGAGCCAGGCCTTGGTGTTTTGCGTTGGTTGGCATAATCTCGAAGTTGATTTGCGATCTGTTTTTGTTGCATACCAATGAGTTTTTAACATTGGCGAGCCACGACGATTTTCTGTCAAACCCGCTTGTGAGATTACCCATTGAATCCCATAAAACACTCATTTTGTCAATTGATTTTTTAAGCTAAATTCGGCATGGTTCAAAATCGGGTAACACCTTCAATGGCAGGTCTTGGATTTTTTCGCAGACTGCGCCGCGAAAAAAGGCTGTAGGCTGTAGACTGTCAGGCTGTTAGGAAAATTGACATTGCAAATGGCAAGATATTTTTTGTCCCGTTGCGGCAGGATGAAAGTTTGGATTAGCGCCTAAAACCTTACCCCTTGAACCTTGCTGAATTGTTCGTGCCTTGTCCTTAAACCGTGAACCGTGAACCCTGAACCGTTGAACCATGCCAAAATTTCCATCATGTTCTTAGCCTACATCGGCCAGTCGATTCGCGCTACCACGGTATTGACTTTTTTTGATGCCCTTTTAACCCTAAATTGCGCTCCATAAACCGCGCCCCGTGAACCCTGCCCCCTTGAACCATGCCTGTTTTTCACCATTCGATCCCCTCCAATAATTTCGCAATCTTTGCAAATAATAACTTCAGCGAGGCCGCCGTGCGTTCGCCGACGGGTGCCATTTCATGCAGCGGCGTGGCGTAAAAATGGTCTTGAATTTCCCGTTGTTTTTCCGCGAATAACTTGGGGCGGCGCCACTCCCGCGCGCCTCCGCTCTTCAGCCGCTCATCAATCCATGAAAAATACACATCAAATTCGGGGAGATAGGCATGCTGAAGCAACTCGTAAACATAGGTGCGGCAATAGGGATTTTCCGCATTGCCTTTCAATGTTTGTTCGGAGTGGGGATTAATGCTGGTTGTTTGCGACAGCCTTTCCAGGCTTGCATGCAAGGAATAATCTTCATGCTGCGACAAGACCTCCCCCAACAACCGCAACGTTGCAGTGGCTTGGCCGCGCAAGGAACGAATCCGGACAGCCCGGGTCCGGTCTTTGCGCCAGGCATCCAGTTCGAGCGCCAACCGCACCATGGTCCAGCGCAAAACCTGATTCAGCACCGTCCGGGCAATATCAATGGCGTCGCGCCGCCAAAAAGGATCGTCATAGAGGGCAAAAGTCAAATCAGCCAGCGACTTGAACACCAGCGCGCTTTGGGGCAGATTCCCCCTGGCGGCTCGATAGGCTGATCCAAAACACTCCATTCTTTTCCGGGTTAGATCGCAATAGGCGTCAGAGGTGAGAATGCGAAAATGCGGCTCAAAAACAAACGACTTGGTGGCATCCAAAAAATGAACATTAAAGCGCGAGAAACCGGCAATGGCAAACAAGGCGTCCCAGACACGCCCCATTCTTAATCGCGCTTTTGCCGGATAGCGTGTCCCGCAGTAACTTCGGATGAGATCCTTCAGGGAAAGCTTTTGGGGGCGCCAACTGTTGCTCGCAAGATACTCCAGAAGAAAAGTGTCGCCATGAGACAGCTCAGACCACAACACCATGCCCCGGCAATAAGGATCAGCCGCGGCTTCGGACAGACGTTCCGCCAGCATTTTATAATCACCGCTGATTTCCGAATTGGGCGCGAAGGCATGAAACATCCCGAATATCCACGGAAAATGTTTATAGAGCCCCCAATCCTTGTATGGCTTGCGGCCGGCGTGATCAGCGGTATAATCCAAAACAACCGTTTTTTCCGGATCAAATTGCCGCAGCAGTTGGCGAACCTCCGCGTTTTTCCAGTAAACGATAAAATCCCAACTGGCAATCAGCAGGGGCGCGTCGGGATAATGCCGCCGCAGCAGGGACTGGATTTTGCGATAGGCAAACAGCTTGATTTTCAAGTTTTCCTCATCCGTCCTGCCAAACTTTCGTTCCGCCAGCCCGATGGTATGGAATAAACGGGGCTGGCCAAATTCGCGGAGGTGGGTTTGGGTCAACCGCCAATACGCCTGCCACGTCCGTTCGTCATGAATATCCCACACCCGTCCGGTCACCGTGTCATATCCTTCGGTGTTTTGGCCCAAAACGGGAAAGTTGGGATTGTTTTTGTAAAAGGATGACGGAGTGTGTGAATACCAATGCGTAATGGTTCCGACATCCTCAGGATGGATCAAGCCTCGGTCAAAGGCGTATTGTAAAACCTGCTGGCGCAATTCTCCGCGATATTTTAGCGGCCATAAAGACGTCCTGTCCTCGTAGGAACGCGGCACGGCGTCGGGATCAGGCCCATCGTTTGGCGGATAGGGACAGCTTTCGGGAAACGCCCGCTGAAACAAGTCGTCAATGCCAATCCGCAGCATGAAAATATTCAGTCGTTTTTTAAGCAACCAATCGATCTCTTTTTTCCAATCATCAAGATTCCAATGTTCGGCCTGAAAGCGCGACAGGCCGCGATGCGCGAAATAACGCAAACCGCGCCAGGCAAAACGCGGACGCTCGCGAAAATCGCATCCGTCCAGCCGGATGGTCTTTAGTTGTGGCGCCACATCCCCGTCCCAAAAATAACTGACCTTCGCCCGCCTTTTGAAGAAATCATAGACCGCATAAAGAGTGGACCGTCCACAACCGCCGGCCAGGAGCAAAACGGGCCGCTGACCGTCGCGCATCGAAAGGATATGGTAATCATCGGTGCCATACCGGATGGCAAATTCCCTGATTTTTCCCCGCACCACCAGCGATTGCGCCAAAGCATTGACGGCGTCCGATCCGATCACCACCAACGGACCTTTCGCCCGGCACTGGCCGGCGGCTTGCAGCGCCGGCTTGACTCCGGTTATCTTTTCCCACATGCCCGCAAACACTTCGCCGGCGATGGCATACGCTTTTTCGCCGCCTTCGGGAATAACCACGGTCATTCCGGATTTAATCGCCTTCGGAAATTTCAAGGTTGAATTCACAAATTTTGGAGTGTTGATTTTGGATTTCGGAAAACCGTTCGGGCACGACGCAAGCGATCTTCGTTTCATTTTTTTTCCGCCCCCTTCTCTTCGACAAACAAAAGAGAGACAAAGGAGGACGGATCCTTGGGACAGGCAATCCCGTTGGCATATTGAATTAATCCTTTCTGCACACTGCCGCTGGTCCCGTCGTGATCCATGATCAAAACATTGAACCCCACGGATTGCCCCTCCCTCAACCGAAGGGGTTTTAGCCGTGAAAGCGGAATGGCCGCTTCATAAGTGATAATCCACGGGTGAGGCGGATTGGTTTCCGTGACTTTTACCGCCAGCGGGATGTCCCGGACCGCGCCAATGAGTTTGCCGAACGAGCAATAAACCTCCGGCCCTTTGGAGGTCAACGCAAAACAGTATTCATAATCGTCCTCACCATACCCAAATTTTGTTTTTTTATTTAAAGTGTCAAAAGCGATCTGAATGGAATCGCCGCAGTAAATCCTGTCCCCGGTTTTATCATTATGGAATTTATCATCATAAACTTTTGCGGCAAAATAAAGATTCTCCTCATCCCACTGGGTATAAATTTGAGCGCTTAAATCCGTGGGATTCCAGTCCTTGTTGAGCATCACCTGTTCTTTGCGGTTCAGATTGAGCGGATAAGCATCGTTCCATTCGCCCAGGTCGCCATCCACCACAACGGGACGGGAAGTGTGCCGGCACAGGGGAAAATCAAGAACCATATCCTTGGTTTGAGTCCAACCGCTTTCGCCCTTTACGCTTAATTCAAAATGATAATCATGAAAAGGAATCCGCTGTTTTCCGGAAACATCATAAGTCAAAACCTTTTCCTCCATGGGCGGGATTCCGACATTCTCCTTTTCCCCGGGCGTTAACTTCCACCCGGAGGCGGCCAGGGAAATCGCGGCCTCAATTTTTCGATTCCCATTGTTTTTCACCTTGAATTCCAGTTGTTTCAGAGACTGAAAAGTCTGCCGGCTTGGCCGCAGCGTGAATTCGAGGCAGTCTTTTTCATCTTTCCGCGTCAAGTTGGCAACAGCCGGGATTGACGCAAACAAACGCCCGACTTCCGCTGCCGGCTTGTTTTTAAACAAAACATAGCACGGAGCGGAGGTTAAGGGAATGACGCTGCCGTTCGCCTGGCCTCCCTCAACAGGCAATAAATTGCCATACAAATCCGTGATGGTTATTTGGCTGGGATTGACCGGCAAACTGGCGGAACCGGCTCCCAAACCGATTCGCCAGCAAACGGCCAGGATATCGTCATTCTTTTGAAAAATGTAGGCCGAAGTGCTTTTGCCAATATCATTCGGCGAAATGACTTTCAAATATTTTGCGTCGCTTAATTGCGAAATGAGGTTGGCGTAGGCAAAAAATGCGGGGGAAAAATCGGGATTGCCATCCTTCATCAAGAACATTCCCCACCAAGTATTGGTCACCTCCTGATATTTTCCGAAGACGAAGTAGGAGATCATTTTCACGTCCTCAATGCTCAACCCCATGGTATACATCCGGGCCAAATATTCCGCCTGTTCCTGTTCGGAAACACAAAGAGCGCCCGTGCCGGCGGCCCAGCCGACTTCGTTCAGCCAGGCGGGTTCGCCGGTCAGTTTTTTGATATAAGCCGCGGTCTTTGCAATGGAATGCGGGAACAATTTTTCCGGAGGTTGAGTGCCACAATAGGGATGGAGACTCACGATATCAAACTTGGCGCCGCCGGCGACGATTTGTTCAAGATAGTTCTGCCCATCCCCCAACAAACCGCCCACAATCAGTTTGCATTCCGGGTCGGCCCTCTTCAGGCCTTGATAAGCCGCATTGACTATTTGGACATACTGTTGCGGGGTGCACCACGAATCCGCTTCACCAAGAATTTCCCAGTGTTTGACCAGATCATGATTTTTTTTCACCAACTGGTGGACATATTCTTGAAAATCGTCAAGATAGTCCAGCCAGGTATCCACCTTGATTCGTTTTTCCCTGGATTGGTCATTGGCCTTGAGCCATTTGGGCAAAGGATCGCGAATATGCACCCAGCGATGAAGCCGATCGGGTTTTTCCCGCAGGTCCTGCAAGGGCGCCGACCAGGTATTCCAATTATAAACCCCCTTGGTCGGCTCCGAGATGTCCCAATAGGCCACGGCGATGTCCCAGTAAATGCCAATCTTTTCCAAGACTTTGCCGCGGATGGGATTCTTTTTTGGATTTACCACGGAACTTAAGCCGAAAAACGGATTGATTTTTACCGGCGCCGGCGGCACGACATGAAGCGGAACTTGTTTTTCAGCGAGCACTTTTTCTTCCTGATCACACAACCTGATGGTCAACAAATGGGGGCCATTGCATTGAAGGGGGTTGCATCGAAGTTCGACGGCGCTTTGACCCTCCGGGCCGCCGGCAACAAGGGGCTGCGACGGCAAGCGGATGGTTTTGTTTGCCTGCTTGCAAGCAATTTCCGAAACAATTTTCAGGGACGGACGGACATCTCCATCAACCAGGCATTTAATATTCACCGTTTCATTATTATAACAGACATTGTAAGGATAGCGCGTTTGATCGATTTGAATATTCAGATTAAAGCGCGGCGTTTCCGCCGCTGCGCCCACCAGCAAATTTGTCGCAAACCAGACACCGACGATGAAGCATTTGAATTGAAAGGGCGTTGGTCTGGCGTTGATTTTTCCATAAAGCATAAGCGCTCCGCAAAAGAACCCCAGCCACACGCACAAACTTAAAAAGGTCTTGCTCATTTTTCGAAAGCCAAAGATAAAACCCGCCATTCCCATTTTGATTCATTTCAGCGCGAACGCGCACTCCCGGTCACCTCGATAAAAACGGGGTTTGAAAGCCAGGTTCTCCCGTCTTCCATGGCCATCTCCACACGAAGATAGGACCTTCGTCCGATCTTCACCTTGAATACTTCATCCAAGTCGTTCTTCATCAACCTGACCCGGCGAACAATCTTCCCATCCCGAATGATGGACAATGTTTTCATTCTGCATTCGCTTTGCGCCCGAATCCTCAAATCGACATCGGGATATTCGACCGTCACCTCGCGTTTCAGCAGGCCGTTGACGTCCATCCAAAAGACATTGGTCCGCGCCTTGGCCCCATCTAGGGATTCCACGCCTATCTGCATGACCCGGCTGTCTTTTATCGCGGCCAGGAACGACCGCCAGTCCAGGGGCTCGTCCTTCAACCACATCAGTCCGATCCGGGCTATTTTGAGGGTTTGAATGGGACCATTGTCGGTCGATGGCAACCCAAAAACGCGTTTACCCTGCCGAAGCGCCCTGTCCCAATGCCTTCTGTCGCTGGGTTCGAATTCCATGCCATCGCAACCGCCTTCAACCCAGTAAGCCTCGTCCTCCGGATGCGCCGCCACCACCAAGCCGCCAGCCGACTGGACCCGCTTGATCCAGGATTCATCGTATCGCGCGGAATCGTATCCGCCCAAGATGGCTGTCAGCCGTTTGATCGGCAGATTGAAGAAGAGAAGGTGCTTGTTCGGTTTTTCGAAAAAGTGAAATTCTCCGCCGGGAAAAAATCTGACTGAGGGACTGTCCATCCCGGCCATTTCGCGGCCAAGCGACGGGGTTGACCGGGTCGGAGAGAGAAGCGCCGCGTCGATTCCCATGCGGCGGCAAACCCCGTAAAGCACGCCAGGCGAAAGGCCGGACCACTCGCCAAAATGCGCATGGGAAAAAAACCGATACGGAGTCCAACCCTTTGATACTTTGAAGAATGAACTGCCGCACCCCCTGCCGCCGGAACGCGACTTCGCCTCGACCTGAACCCGGTATTCTCCGGCCTGTTCCGGCTTGTAATGCAAGACGCCCGTCCGTTGCCCCGCTTTTTCCGGGCGCAACAATTCCATTGATCCATCGGGACGGAAAATTTTCGCCTCAAATGAGGATGGACTTCCATCTGCGCATCGGACGGCAATTTTCACGGATTCCCCGGCCTTGAGCGCCCACCGGGAACATCGCACCTCCACCTCCAGTTGTCTTCCCATTCGGAAATCCCGGGCATAGGTCAGGATGTTTTGGAGGAATTTCCGCCAGACTCCGGCCTCAAAGCATTGGCGGCGGCCAAAAATTTGCGGCGAAAAAATCTGCGTCCATATGAACAATCCTTTGCCATGCCGGCGTTCCAAAACCAATCCCGCTGTCTCCGGCGTCCGGTCATCGGCATGGCGGGCCAGAACCTTCCATTCCCGTCCGGCAACCACCACGCCAGTGGCGGTTGTCTCGACCGTCCGGCCGTTCAACGGCGCCTGCCAGAAAACAAAATCGCCCTCATCCAGATGGTTCGGCGTATTCCAGACCGGATGCCGTCTTTGCGTGATCCATGGCGCCACGTATTGCCTGCCCCCCACCATTTTTGCGGATTCGCGTTCCTCATGTTTGCGCATCAGGCAGACATCGGCAAACGGAGAATTCGCCGGCCAGGCGGATTCCCAGCAAAGCGCTTCCTGGTGCATGATCCAGCACACCCCTCCCCGCGCCACATATTCCGCCAAGGACATGGCGTTTTTTTGCAAGACCTTCGACTGAGCCGCCACATCCTGCGCCACAATCAACATGTCGAACTTCGCCAAATCCTTTCCCTTCCATGCCGTTTGATGGGGTAAAGAGGCCGTCTTGATCCGCCGCAGATCCGCCTCACCCGCAAAAAAATCCGCCAATGAAAAACCGTTCACAAGACTGTCAACAACCCCATATCGACAGCCATCAAAAATCCGCCAATCAATGGCGTCAACAGACCGATACGCCTTCGCGATATTTTTCTTTTTCATATCGAAAAAACATCAGCCACTATTGAGATTTTAAATTGACAAACATTTTACACCCACCCATTGATTATAACGTTATAATGAATATAGCTAAACTTTTCATACTGTCAAGATTAAGAGCAAGGAAAACTGATTAAAGAAGTACGGCCTGATTTCAAGGCTATTTGGTCATATCCTTCCATCCATCCGAAACAACAAGATCAGCAGCGGAAAACCAGTTCACATGCCCATCGAAAAAAAGCACATTGGCGCCATTTTTATGCCGGGTTCCAACGCTTTCAATATTGGGCGGAAGAGCGGAGCTGACAAGATAATCCACGCTTTTATCGCCATCGCTATCCATCAGAAAATATTTCGCAGCCGGCTTGCTGATGCTGGAATGTCTGATGAACAACGTCACATCAGCCGAATTCCCCTGGATGTAAATATTGTATCCATAGGAAAGACAACTGAAATTGAACTGGTGATTTGGATTGGAAAGACACCGAAACACGTTGGTGTTGTTGTTGAGGCATGGCTTGAGGGCGTTAAACCAAAAAGGCGGATGCGCATTATCCCCGCGCCCCATCACCGTCTCATCATTGTCCTGAAGGTACATAAAAAAGGCATTGCCCATCTGGCGGAGATTGTTCACGCATGCGGCGCTCCGACCCTGCTCCCGGACCGCCTTTACTGCGGGGAGCAGCATGGCGGCCAACATGGAGACGATGACCATGACCACCAAAAGCTCGGTCAGCGTGAACCCCCTCGCGCTTCTGTCCCCCCCCTCCTTATTTGTCATTTCATCCCAACTCTTCATGTTCTCCATACCTTGAATAGATGGCCGCTCCAGCCATTATGCAAGTTCAATTCATCCGCCGTCATTTCGCCAATTTCCATTTCACGAATTTTTGGGGATCCTTGCCGCAGGCAATCCCGCCCCCATATTGGATGCCGCCTTTGGGCGCCAATGCATCGGGACTGTCGTTATCCAACACCACCAGGCTGAATCCAAAGTCCGTCCCGCCCCGGGACGGCAAGGGAGGCAGACAGGAAAAGGGGATGGCCGCCTCATAGCAAATCTCGTAAGGCCTGGGCGCGCCCGGACAAAATTTTCGCGCCGCAAACCGGACCTCTTTGACATTCTTTTGCTGGTTGCACACGAAACGGGGGCCATCCGCCGCAAGGGCAAAGGTGAACTCATAATCGTCACCGTCATAGGAAGCGGATTTTGCGTTATTCCCGGCATCGAACGCAATCTGGACGCTATCGCCGCCGTAAAGGATTTTTCCATCCTGAACAAAAACATCGTCATACACCCGGCAGGCGAAATAAAAGCAGTTTTCATCCCACCCGGTATAGGCCGTTGCCTGGAGATCGTTTTCGCCCTTGAAATCCTTGCTGCCCGTCAGCCATTCCAGGGGATGAACCGGATATTGCCCCCGCCAATCGGCCAGATCGCCATCGATTTTCGGCGGGGTCTTGAAAAATTTTGCGATTGGAAAATCAAGGCTCCGTTTGAATTCAAACACCGCCTTGGGATCATCCTTCAGCATGGCGCGGAGGGAAAACGGATATTCATGAAAAGGCGCCGGCGCGGCGGCGGCGACATGAAAACTGTATTTCCTTTTCTCCTCGGCCGGCAGCTTGAATGTCTGCGATGCCTGCGCAAGCTTCCACGACGCCGGAGGAATGGCTTCCATCGCGCCTTTCAATTCCCCTCCGGTCTGGTTCCGGATTTGGAAATCAACCTGTTTTACGCCGGGCATTTCATCCCGCAACGGCTCCGCCACGCAGGCAAGCGGGGCAATCAGCGGTTCGGCCCCCAAGATTTTGACGCTGGCGTTTGCAAACAGCGGTTCGATCTCCCCCATCTTTGCGCCGCGCTTGAAAATGAGATACGCCGGCGATTCCGAGATCGAAAGCGCCTGTTTGATCTCCATTGGGTTGCCATACAAGTCCTTCACCTGCCCGACATGATCCATGGAAACCGGCAGCTCCGCCGCCGCCCCCGTCCGCCAGACCATGGCAATGACGACATCCTTCTTTTCAAAAAGATGGCAGCGGGTCATCCTGGGCCTGACATCCTTGGGGAAAACCGCCCGTTTGCAGACGGCGCCGCTGAGAATATCCGCCATGGCGGCATAGGCGAAAAAGGCGGGCCTTGGCTGGAAAAGCCCGTCGCGATCCTTTTCCAACACCCCCCATCGATCCCCTTTTCCATATGGCGAGATCAAAAACCAAAACAGCTTTTCAAGATGGGGCGTATTCAGGCCCAACGCATACATTCGCACCAGATAATTGGCCTGAGTCCGTTCATCCACGGAAATCACGCTGCTGCCTGTGGGCCAGCCAACCTCCGTGGCCCAAATGGGTTTTGCGCCGCCATGCTTTTCCATGAGATTGACCAGTTCCTGAAATCTTTCCTCCCATTGCTGGGCCTCGGGACTGCTGCTGCCGCAGTACGGGTGGATGCCCAGGATGTCAAAATAAGGCATGGCGCCATTTTCAAACAACTGTTTCAGGTAGCCGTGGGCGGAGGTGATGTAGCCGGTGTCGGCGCTGGCGATGATCTTGCATTTTGGATTCACTTTCTTCGCAGTCTCATACGCCACTTTCATCAACTCCACATATTCCGGCAAAGTGCCCTGCCAGCCGCATCCCGGTTCGGGCCACAGATCCCAATACACGATTTTATCGCGATAATGATCCACCGTTTTGGCGACATACTGCCCCCACTCCGCCATGTCGCGCGGCGGCTTGAGCTCCAGTTTGCCCGGATTCAGTTCCTTGGAAGGATCTCCGCGCCGCGCCCATGGTGTGCATTTGTTAAGCATGCCCTTTACCTGCAAATTTCTTGCCTGTTGGCGGGCGATAAACCGGTCGGGAATCTGCCAGCAAAACACCCCTTTTTCCGGCTCCACCCAAGGCCAGGCGACCTCCTGGCTGATCCACTTTACCCCCATCAACCTCTCCATCACCCCATCGCCCCCGCAAACGCCAAAAAAAGAACCGGCATCGTCATCCGGCGGCCCCGCGACCACATGAACGTTTTTTCGTTCCTCACCCAGCAGCTTTGCCGCCCGGTCTTTCAAGGCCACCCGCAAGGTAAAGGAACCATTGCGCTTGACCGGCAGATTGACACGGCAATCCGGATTGACGCCAAGCGCGTTGCGGTAGGCCGGATGCTGGGCATAGGGAATCTCCACCGCGGTCGCGGATGAACCAATAACTTTTTCGTCCGCATCTTTTATCTGGCACTCAAGCGTCGCAATGATGGATGGCGTGGAAGCCTTGACAATCACCCTGAAGTTCACCCCCTGCGACGCCAAAAACACGTTCGCCGTCTCGTCGGGAAAAACGATATTGAAATATTCGGCTCCTTTCAACAGTCCCGGCCGGATCGCCCCTCCAAGGATGAAAGCCAGGCAAAAGATGAAAAAACGGGAATGAATTTTTGGTTTCATAAAAAATTTCGAAGTGAAATAAAGATGCGGCATGGGTTGAGCGCCGGGTGAAATTCACATCGATAAACAGGATTAACAGGATCAAATCCAAATCCGTTCATGCGATTTTTATCATCCCATTCATCCTGTTCATCGATGTTCAACAGATTAGCCTCCATGACAAAACGCATTGATCGGCAAAGTTTCATCAAAATTTCCTCATCCGGTAAACCTTGGTCACCCCACGGTCATGATAGAAGCCGCCCTTGCCGGAAAACTCGCTGACGTAAATCCTCCGCTCCGGCCCCAGGGCAATTCCGCCTATCCGCGCGGGATGCGACAGGGGCTCAAACTCACAAACAAATCTGCCGTTGGGATCAAAAACCTGCAGCCGCCGGTTTCCGCCATCGGAAACAACCAGGCAACCATCGGCATCGACGGCAAGGCTTGTCACCGATTTGAACTGCCCCTCCCATTCGCCAAAAGCGCCGCCCAACACGCCGTCCTTTCCCCAATCGCGGGCCGTCGCGCCATCCGGCGCCAGTTTGACAACCTTGCAAACCAGATGCGGCGGCGAATACTCGCCGCCCGCCACATAAATGAACCCTTTGCCATCCACCGCGATGGCATACGGATACATGCCATCAAGCTTTCCCCCTCCCTTCCACTCCCCCGTTTGCGAATCGATCTTCTGCCACCTCTTGTTGCCCAGATCCGCCACATAAAGATTCCCCTCATGATAAGCCACCCCCCCGGGAAAACGAAACTCTCCATTGCCGCCGCCGGCATCCATCATGCGATCCCCATTGCGATCCTCGTTGATCCCCGCCGCCCCGCGTTTCCCAAAAGAGACATCCAGTTTTCCATTTTTTGAAAACTTCATGATCCGCGAATTCCGCTCGTCAGCCACATAAACATTCATTTTTTCGTCAACCGCAATTCCAGTCGGCCCCTTGTACCGGTCGGCGCCAGAAAACTCGCCGTCGCCAATCCCATGCGGATTGCCATCGCCGTCGGTGTCGGCGTTTCCAATCACCCCTTTGTCCCCAAAGGTCAGGTCGGGTTCGCCATCGGGCTGGTACTTGCATACCACCTTTTTCCGCAACTCAGTGGCCAACAAGCTCCCATCCTCCGCAACCGCCAGATGCCACGGCTGTTCCGTGGAAAAAGAAACGCTCAACAGCGTAAAATCCGCCTCCACCGCAGCCAGATTTCCGGCAATGCTTGAAAGCACCATCCACCAAAACACCAACAACCCAGAGGCGTTCATCAAACATTTCATCATTCGTTCTTTCCGTTACAGACCTTCTCTACAGGAGACTTCCCAGCCGGGCATAACGCCATCGCCTTTTCGATTGCACCGGCAATCCGCGCCCGCCATTGATACACGGCCTCCGGCTCCCTTGCAATCTCCGGCTCTTTTCCACATTGCATGAAAGATGAAACAATTTCATCAGGTATTTGAAGCAATTTCTCGTTTTCATCCGCGAACTTCTTGCCATTGCCTGTTTTTTTCAATTGATCCAGATACATCTTGAGGATTGCCATGTACTCGTAATCCTCAATTCCATCCCGCAACGACTCAAGCCGGATGGAAGAAAACACATTTTTATCCCCAAGCAATGGATAGATCAACACACCGTTTCCGGGAGAAAAAACCTCGCTTGCCTTGACATCTTCCCAAAAACAATCGGTATTTTCGATTTTGACAAGATTTCCGCCCCAGTAATCCGCCGCCCAAAACACAAAACCATCCAACTTTTCCCTCCAAATCCTCCAAGGGGTCAAGCGAACTTCCATAAACGATCTTTTGACAGCGTCGCGATTGTACAACAATGACGGCGCCCCATAGACCCAAACCTCCTCTCCGGATTTTTGCCTCTCTTTTATAAATTGAACGTTGGCAGGGTCCTTCCAGCAATCCTCATAAGCCGGGCACCAGATATCGCACGAACCAACAAGCTCCGGGATCAAGGCTCTTGTGCCAATAGCCATTCTCTTTATCTTTGGATTCGCCTCACGAATGATTCGCGCCATCTCTTGTATGGCGCCGACCGATCGTTTCCAAGGTTCATCCCAAAGATAAACATACCCCTCCGACAAACAGCCCTTGGCATTCAGATACTCGGCATAATCCCGAAAATATCGGATCAGATGCTCACGCTCGCCCGGTTCCATTTTCACCGGGATATGATCCGGATAACGATATCGGCAGACCGCCGGAGGACACGAATAAGGGAGATACCATGGAAATTCCATGAAAAAAGCGTTCATCCCCCGATTCCGATAGTTCTCCAATCGTGCTTCCAACAGGGGTTTGACATCCGCAAACTCTTTCGGCTTGTGACTTTTGATTTCCGGATACCCCACAAAACCGGGAGACATCCTGTATTCCAGCAAGAGTTCGCGCAATTCCGGGCGCAATCCCCCAACCCGTGTTCGCAAAAGATGCCTGCGCGGCAGCATAAAATTCCACACATTAACCTTTATCTTCGTTTCCCAGGAATGCATCCCCTTGGGTTTGACAGTCAGTTTCCCCCTATAAACCCCTCCCGGCACATCCTCGGGAACACAAACATCCACCCATACAGGTTGAACGCTCCCCTTTGACACGGAAAACTTGTCCATCTTTAAAAGCGGATCGGGGACGTCCCCCGCCCATTTGGTTTTTATGTATCCCACCGGATAAATATGAACATTCTCACTTTGAATGGATTTTTTATTTCCCATCAAATCCCCGCATTTCACTTCAACATCCTTTAAATCCTCTTTAAACGGGAGAATCAACAACTGGGCGCCCTCATGCTCCTTCCGGCACAGGGATATCTCAATTTCCCCGGCCATTTCCCTTTGCCTGGCATCCTTGCGAAAAATTCTTTCCATTGGGCTGGCTTTCATCACACAATATTCAGGCGTTTCCGTCCCGCAAATCTGGGCGGCGCGGCAGCAAGCCGCCGCCTGCATCGAGTCTTCCTTTAACCGGTCCAGCCCCTCCCTAGCAGCATCCAAATCCCCTGCCAAACGTTGCCATGTCACCAACCGATCCCTGGCGCCTTCGGTCGTCTTTAACCTGCGGTCCAATTCCTCCAGTTTTTGTTTTGCCTCCGTCCGCCGCTTCAGAATTTTCCGCCAAACCGGCATGTTTATAAAACGGCGATCATCATCCCACTGTTTGGAGCATTCTCCAAACGCCTGACGCGCATCACAAAGCTGTTTGCCAAGCGCAGCCATGGCCAATTCAAAACGAAAATCGTCTTTCACCCCCTTGATCAGACCAAAACGATCCGGACAATGAAAACCGCCATACGGGCACGACCAGCAGCTGAACTCAGGAATCCGCCGCTCGGCGCGGCAAAAATTCATGCGCCATATGCCGCCATAGGAAGACTCCAGCGCATTGAACGGAATGGCCGCTTCCACATTCCATCCGCCGGCATTGCGCCCGGCAGCCGATTGCAGCCCTTTGGCATCCCATCCCTTGTCCACCTCAAACCTCCCCCCCCTCAACACATAAACCTCATCCAACACCGTCCCCAACGGATTGATTGCAAAATGACAATACCGGTCTTTCATGCCAAGGCTGGCAAAAATTTCCACGCAATCATCGGTCCAAACATCCATGTCCCGGATTTTTACCCGCGCCTCAACACCTCTTATCTGCGATTCTTTGCAAACAAAGGCAACATACAGATTTTTATCGTCATAACAGATCCGCACCGATGTCTGCTCCACTGCCTTTCCAGTTCCATCGTTCAACAAAAAATCCGAAAGTGGTTTTTGCAAATTCCAACAGGGGTCATCCACAACCCCATCAATGGTTGGCGGAGTCTGCGCAAAAGCGATTTCCGCCTCCGGAAGAAAGCTTCTTTCGCCATCCCCTTTTTTGCGAACATGGACGCAACAAGAGCCCACTTCGGACGCCGAGAGTTCGCGGTTAAACAACATGAAAGAACCTACGGCGCCGTGAAAGAACAACGATCCGGCCGTTCCCGCGCCAAGAATCAGGCTCCGATCAAGACAATTGATTTTATAATCGAACGAATCTTCCACCGCTGTCTTTCCAAAATAAACCCCATCCTTATAACAAACAATCGCCCTCCTTAAGCTTGAATAGGTGAAAGCCACATGCAGCCATTTTCCCGGAGTATAAGGAATTTTCGGGGTTGAAACCCAACGATTGCCAATAAGAAGCTGCCCTTCAATCGTCCCATCGGGACGGGTGCGAAGCAAATAGGACGCTTCTTTTCTGAAAATATTCGAGTACGCCGTCGGCTGCTCCAGCGGCATGACCCAAATTGAGGCGCTGAACGCGTCGTCAAAATCAAACTTGGCATACCGTCCGCAATCGACAAAATCGCTCTTTCCATTGAAACGCAAGGCCTTTCCCGCAGGCCCATCTGTCCAGCCGGATGCGGCCTGGCCCGCCTCCAATATATATTCAGTCGCATCCACCGCGTCTTTCACCTTATTTCCGCCCCCCGCGTCCATTTCCAAGCGAAAAACAAGCCCCGGTGGAAAAGGAAAATTTGTCCCGGCTTTCGCCCGGAAACAAAAGGGGCAAAAAGCCGATCCAAGGAACAAAACAAACAGAAAATTTCGAGTCCCATTGAGAGTCTTTGAATTCATCTCTGCGTCCTTCTTTTCATTCCACACACAATCCTTTCAATCATCCGCTTTTGCTGAGGCAGCGATATATCCACAAGCCGCACCTCATGCCATCCGCCTTTGTCCGCGCCAGCCAGCCCTCCCGCGGCATTTCCCCGAAAGCGGCACACCGGCCCGGCATGGAAACCAAAAACGCTCATGCCCTCATTCTACACCCTGCCGCCCTCCCCGGCTACCACGGTATTGACTTTGTTCAATGCCCTTTTAACCCCAAGCTATGGGTGATATGACGCAGGCGGGCGCACACCAGCATCAGTGCGCTGCGCCCATTCGGAAACTTGCTTGCCCTTCTCTCGGGCGGTCTCGGCGTTTTCCTGGCTGTGAATGGCCTTGAGCATGGCCGCCACCTCGCGAACACGGCTCTTGGTCACCGCGAAAACATTGCGATGGAAGTGAACCTGGCAGCGTTGCCATAGCGCCCTTGGATAGATTTCCGCCACCGCCTGGACAACCCCAGACAATCCAGCCGAAACGATCCATATGGCATGATGCCTATGGTTGCCAATTACCAATAAGTTTATAAATTAATGAATATTGGTAATAGGCAACCATCATTTTGAAAGATTCGTCCGAATGGAACTTGCGTTTTTATGAATGAGTGGTAGTATATAGCCAATGGAACAGGTAAAAGACATTGTTAATGGTAATAGGCAACCTGCTGATAGTGAATCTGCACGGCTTCTCATTGCGCGACGGGTGCGCCAACTTCGACTTCAGGCGCGATGGACTCAGGCAGAGTTCGCCAAGCGTGCCGGCATTCCTTGGGAGACCTATCGCCGGTTTGAAGCCAATGGACAAATCCAGTTTTGCCGACTGTGCAGAGTGGCTATGGTTTTGGGGCGGTTGGGTGATTTTGGGGCGTTCCTTGAGCCCCCTGCCCTGGCCTCCCTTGAACAGTACGAGCAGGTGGCAGCAAAAATACCATTGCGCATCAGGCATCGAAAGACACTTCCAGCGTAAAACTCATGCGCCTTACCGTCAAATATCATGATCAGATCGTTGGCCAGCTTCGCGAATACGATCAGCGCATTCTTTTTTCATATGACCAGGGGTGGATAACGCGCGGGCTGGAACTCTCCCCCATCCAAATGCCGGGCCGCGCAGGCATTTTCGAAAATTTAAATTCCGAAATGCTCAATTTGCCCGGTTTGTTCTTTGACAGTCTTCCGGATGCCTGGGGCCTTCATGTCATGCGGAAACATTTTGCCCAACAAGGGATTCCGGAATCCAGCCTGACGCCATTGACTTTGCTTGCCTATTTGCACACACGCCCCATGGGCGCCCTCACCTATCATCTTGAGGATGTGATGACCAGGGAAAAACCGCTTAAAAAACAACTCGATTTGGCGATTCTTACCGCCGAAGCGGAGAATGTTTTATCCAATGTGGAAGCGCATTTAAGCGCTCAATTTGACAGGATTTCCACTTCCGCCGGCGGCGCCCGTCCCAAGATTCTGGTTGCCATCCGGGGCGGGGAAATGGCGCCGGGCTGCGGCGTGATTCCGGAAGGGTTTGACGCATGGCTCATCAAATTGGCGGCCGCCATTCCCCAGGGAGTCCAGGTTGAATGGTCTCCGTCTGATCTTCATCGCATGGAATATGGATATTCGTTGATGGCCAAAGCCGCAGGCATTCCCATGCCTCCCACCCGGCTCATAATGGATTCAAAGGGGCGCGCCCATTTTGCGGTCCGCCGTTTTGACCGCCAAACCGGAGAGGGTGAAAACCAAAAGATCCATTTGCAGTCATTTGCCGGCCTATCCCATTCCCTCAAGCATTCCGATTACTCCGGGCTTTTTCGCGCAACGGCCAGGCTGACAAGGGACTATCAGCAAATTTGCGATTTATTCAAACGCGCTGCTTTCAATGTGGCGGCCATCAACTGCGATGACCATGCGCGCAACTTTTCCTTTTTAATGGATGACAAGGGAAACTGGACCCTTTCACCTGCATACGATTTGACTTTCAGTCCGTGCGGGAACCCCAAGTTTCACAGTATGACCATGAATGGGAACATCGAGCCGAAACTTGAAAACCTGATCCGATTGGCCGGAGCCCATTCGTTGGAAAAGAAGCATGTGAGGGAAATTCTTGATCACGTCAAGTCCGCGGTGAACCGCTGGCCTGAATTTGCCGGTGAAGCTTCGCTTTCCCAAGCCAACACTCACCTTGTTCAAAACGCCATTCGCGACCATGGCATGCCGGCTCTTATGGGGGCAACCGGGCGCGCAGCGCAAGTGAACATCCCCCTCCCCCCTCCCCCTCCAATTTTGGGTGAATCGGCGGAGAGGTCCCCTGAGCATCGGGCAGGGCCAGCCTTTAAATCAAGCGATCCCCTACCGGGGCTTGGGTGGCGGTGAGAGGTTGAAGGGTTGGTTGGGGCATTGGGGGAATGGAATCACTTATTATATAATTTCAATTTCTTGGAGACCACCACGCCGACACATTCTCATCAATATTACTTTTTACTGTATTAATTCTGGCGATTTTCATGTGATCGTCAAAAACTTTAAACCCAGTTTTCGGATATTGCCATGTATACAACAAAGATAATGAAATATCTAATGCTAGTGCTTTTTGGTTTTCTTATGGCATTAGGTTTTGCTGAACTTGCCGTTCGAGTTCTTTTTCCACATCCGCGTTACCCTGAATTTATGGTACCTGACATGAATACTGGAAACATTCAGAAACCTGGATCCCGATGCCGTGCCACTAATATGTTTGGTGAATACGACACATTTATAGAAATTAACAGTGAGGGTTTTAGGGATAAGGATTATATCGTTGACAAGAAACAATGTGCTTATCGTATTGCATTCCTTGGAGACTCGTTTACCTTTGCTGAACAGGTTGATGAATGTAATTGTTTTGTTAGGATTGTTGAAACACTGCTAAATCGGTCAATGAAAAAGACAAAGGTTGAGTGTATGAACTTCGGGATTGGCGGTTGGGATACTTATCAAGAAGTTCTCTGTTATGAATATTACATAAAGAAATATCATCCTGATTTAGTCGTCTTGGTTATGTATCCTCAAAATGATGTACCAGGAAATGTCTTTTATAAAAACGATTTAAGATCTGCCAGACCTCATTTTCGTTTGATTGAAGGTAAACTTTCTAAGATTCCTGGCAACCGTGAACAAATGGAGATCTCTTATAAAGATAATGCAAGACGCTTTACAAATGTTTCGTGGTATCAATATTCTCATCTTTATAATAAATTCAGGATATTTATGTGGAAGATTAGACAGATATGTAAAAACTCCAAAATCTCAAAACAGATACATGAGCAAGGTGAAGACTTTATCAAATCGAATACTATATGGGAATTGCCCATACATGGGCAATACCGTTATTATTCTGGTGACGGAATGGATTCCTGGACTCTGGAGGCTGATATGGTCACCTATTTGCTGCTTGGAAAATTATCAGAAATGGTTGGTGCCGATGGAGCAAAGCTTTGTGTTGTCCTGTTGCCAAGTTTCGAAAACCTTTGGCCAGAAAAGTGGCCTGAGCGCATAAAATCTATGCCTGGCATGGAAATGTGTGAAATGTCTTTTTCCCGTCCATTTGATCGGTTGTCGTCTTGTTTTAGTAAATTAAATATTCCATTTCTTGATTTGAGGGCTGCTTTACGAAAAGTTGATTCTGAAAAGTCCATCTTTTTTAAAATGGATGCACATTATAACCGACGCGGACAACAGGCTGTTGGTGATGAAATATTTAAGTGGCTTGTTAATGATATTGATATGGTCGCGCCTCAATGACGTGAGGGTATGCCGATGCGAGGCAACAGACCGTTGCGGGCGATGGCTTACTCCATGGACTGGCGCCTTGTGGTGGCGGGAGTTGAAAAGATAAAAGAGACGGCAAACCAACAGAAGGCGGATGCCAGCCATTTTTCAATATGTTTTTATCTTCCCATTCTGCCGTCATTCCCGCAGATGCGGGAATCCAGACTCCCCCCTTGAACGCCATACGTTCTGCGGGACTTTGGGGATAACTCGGCGAGGCAAAAGCGGGCAATCCCTGAAAAATTATCATTTTTGTAATGGATGGAATTTTTCAACCGCTTCCAATCAAGGGTGTTGCAAAAGTCAACAGGATATCCCTGTCGGGAATAGACGGTTTTTTACAAAAATGATAAAAATAACTTGTGCTATATATTAGAAATCAAGTGATAATTATTTTATTAAAAAATGCAGAAAAAGGTTGCGAATTTTTTTGATGTGGTCTAAATGGCTTTCCTGCAATTGAAATATCAATAAGAAGGCATCCCATGAAAAATCGTTTGGTT